>NZ_JIBJ01000005.1:0-412381 GCF_000620385.1 Arthrobacter sp. 9MFCol3.1 | reverse complement strand
AACCAGAAGTGGGTGACGGATGTGACCGAGTTCAGCGTCGGCGACCGGAAGCTCTACCTCTCACCGGTCATGGACCTCTTCGACCGGCAGATCATCTCCCACACCATCAGCTCAACCCCGAACCTGGAGCTGACCAACACGTCGCTGCGCGAGGCCCTGACCACGCTCGAGGACGGACAGCAACCGCTGGTGCATTCGGATCAGGGTTTCCAGTACCGGCACGTCTCCTGGCGCGTTCTTCTGGAGGGTGCCGGCGCGGTTCAATCGATGTCCCGTAAGGGCAACTGCTACGACAACGCGGTGATCGAGAACTTCTTCGGACACCTCAAGGAAGAGCTCTTCCACCATGTCCGGTTCATCAGCACCGACGCACTGGCAGCGGCGCTGCACGAGTACATCCGCTGGTACAACACCGAACGAATCTCAACAAAGCTCGAGGGCCTGAGCCCGCTGCAATACCGGACCCAGGCCCTCGCAGCCTAGGCTCTTACCAACCAGTCCAACTTTCGGGGACCAGTTCAAGCCCTGCGCCGGACATGATGCCATTGTGCCCACTCGAGCGAGCGAAAAATGGGCAAGTCCCGCGTGGGGAGCAGGGGCAATGGGGCCCCGTCCTGGCCAGTCTTTACCAGTCCTAGCCAGTCATCACCCGTCCTGGCCAGTCATCACCCGTTCTGGCCAGTCCTGGCCGGTCCGAGCCAGTCATCACCGGTCCTGGCCGGCCGGCCTCCTGTAGCGCCGGCACCAGGCGAGCATGGCCACAGTGATGCCTGCGATGCCGAAGACCCAGATATTGCCTGCGGCGTCGCCGATGACCAGGCGCTTGCCCGCTTCCAGGGTGGACCACCAGCCGGTCAGCGCGTAGCAGAGAACTCCGCAGGCCGCCGTCGGGACGACCGAACGGAACGCCGCCCCCAGCCACAACTGGACCGAGCCCAGCAGCACGAGGGCCGCGACGGCGCCCCACGGGAGCTCCACGCCGCCCAGGACCAGGTCGTGGCGGTGCAGGGCCGTGCCGGCCAGGGCAACAAAAAGAGCTGCCGGCACGGCGGCGGCAATGCCGCCTGCCGTACCGGCAGCTCTCTTAGTCACGTTGTGGCGGAAGCCCGGAGACCGGGATCAGACCTTGGCGCGGGCGCGGTTGGCCTTGGCACGCTCGTTGGTGTCCAGGATGACCTTGCGGATGCGGATTGAATCCGGGGTAACCTCAACGCACTCGTCTTCGCGGGCGAATTCGAGGGACTCTTCGAGGGTCAGGTCGCGCGGCGGCGTCAGGTTCTCGAAGGTGTCCGAGGAGGCTGCACGCATGTTGGTGAGCTTCTTTTCCTTCGTGATGTTCACGTCCATGTCGTCGGCGCGGGAGTTCTCGCCCACGATCATGCCCTCGTACACCTCGGAGGTGGGCTTGACGAAGAAGGAGCCACGTTCCTGCAGGTTGATCATGGCGAACGGGGTCACAACACCGGCGCGGTCGGCGATCATCGAACCGTTGGTGCGGTACTCGATGGGGCCGGCCCACGGCTCGTAGCCTTCGGAGATGGAGGCGGCGATGCCGGCGCCGCGGGTGTCCGTGAGGAACTTGGTGCGGAACCCGATCAGGCCACGGGCCGGAACGATGAACTCCATGCGGCACCAGCCGGTGCCGTGGTTGGCCATGTTGGTCATGCGGCCCTTGCGGGCGGCCATCAGCTGGGTGACGGCGCCGAGGTACTCTTCGGGCACGTCGATGGTCATGTGCTCCATCGGCTCGTGGACCTTGCCGTCGATGGTCTTGGTGACCACCTGCGGCTTGCCGACGGTCAGTTCAAAGCCTTCGCGGCGCATCTGCTCGACCAGGATGGCCAGTGCAAGCTCGCCACGGCCCTGGACTTCCCAGGCGTCGGGACGCTCGGTGGGGAGAACCTTGATGGAGACGTTACCGATCAGTTCCTTGTCGAGGCGGTCCTTGACCTGGCGGGCCGTGACCTTGGCGCCCTTGACCTTGCCGGCCAGCGGCGAGGTGTTGATACCGATGGTCATGGAGATGGCCGGGTCGTCAACCGTGATCAGCGGCAGCGGCTGCGGGTTCTCGGCGTCGGTCAGGGTCTCGCCGATGGTGATTTCCTCGATGCCGGCAACAGCAACGATTTCGCCGGGGCCGGCGGATTCCGCGGGAACACGGTCAAGTGCCTTGGTGGCCAGCAGTTCGGTGATCTTGACGTTCTTCAGCTCACCGTTGGCACGTGCCCAAGCGACGGTCTGGCCCTTGCGCAGGGTGCCGTTGTAGATGCGCAGCAGCGCCAGGCGGCCCAGGAACGGGGAGGCGTCAAGGTTGGTGACGTGCGCCTGCAGGACACCGTTCGGGTTGTAGGTCGGGGCCGGGATGTGCTCGATGATGGCCTGGAAGAGCGGCTCGAGGTCCTCGTTTTCGGGGGCGCTGCCGTCGGCGGGCTGCTCGAGGGAGGCGCGGCCGACCTTGGCGGCGGCGTAAACAACCGGAACGTTCAGGATCTTGTCCAGGTCGAGGTCCGGAACTTCGTCGGCGAGGTCCGAGGCCAGGCCCAGGAGCAGGTCCATGGACTCGTGGACAACTTCTTCGATCCGCGCGTCGGGGCGGTCGGTCTTGTTGACCAGGAGGATCACCGGCAGGTGCGCGGCGAGGGCCTTGCGCAGCACAAACCGGGTCTGGGGCAGCGGGCCCTCAGAGGCATCAACGAGGAGGACGACGCCGTCGACCATGGACAGGCCGCGCTCGACCTCGCCACCGAAGTCGGCGTGGCCGGGGGTGTCGATGACGTTGATGGTGATGGTTTCGCCGTTGGAGGACGGTCCGTTGTAGGCCACCGTGGTGTTCTTGGCCAGGATGGTGATGCCCTTTTCGCGTTCCAGGTCACCGGAGTCCATGACGCGGTCTTCGAGGTGGTTGTGCTCGGCAAAGGAGTTGGTCTGCTTGAGCATGGCGTCGACCAGCGTGGTCTTGCCGTGGTCAACGTGGGCCACGATCGCGACGTTGCGCAGGTCACTGCGCGATGCAGTGGCTACCGCGGTGTTGGTGGTGGTTTCAGACATGCGTTATTGCTCGATTCAGTGGTGAAGTCAGCTGTGGTATCGCGACATTTCCAACCGGAACGCACGACAGATAAGTCCCTTTGGCACAGGGCACCTACTACCATTCTAAACGCTAGGTCATTTATTGGCCTAAAATGCGGATCGGCGACCGGCGGCCGGGCCGTCGCCAGAGCGTGACGGGCGCACGGAAGTGGTCTATTACGTGTGAGTAAAGTCACTGGATTTTCCGGGGCCCATGCACCATCATTGCTCTGATAGCAGCAAGCAAGCCCGGAGACATTCATGCGAAACGCCTCGGCCCTGTCCCGCTTCGTCGCAATGATGATCGCCACCGGCGTGGTTCTTGGCGGCTGCGGGCAGGCCTCTTATTCACCTGCGCCCGACTCGGGCTCTTCCGAACTCGGCTCTTCCGAAGTCGGCTCTTCCGACGCGGGATCATCAGAGGCGGGATCTTTGGGCGCGCCACTGACCGGCAGCGGGTCCGGAGCGGCCATGGGCGCGGGAGTGCCGGTCGCGGCGGGATCCGTGGCGAAGACACGCATCGGGTCCACCATCGACCCCGCCGCCCTGCCGAGTGGCTCGACCTACCGCAATCCTGACAACGGCCGCAACGAGATCATCGTCAAGGACACCAGCAACATCGCTGTGCTGATTGGCGACTCACAGTCGGAACCGGCCTATGGCTGGCCCAGGCAGGGTCTGGCCGCGGCTGGGTACAAGGTCTTCTTCTGTGGCCGGGGCGGCACCGGTTTCGTGGCGTCCAACGGCAAGACCGGCAACTACATTGACGCGCTTCAGCGCGGCGACTGGAAGCTCCCCTACGGCGCTCCTCCCCTCGTGGTGATCGAAGGCGGCGGGAACGATGCCGCACGGGGCGCCTCCGACGCGCAGATCGTCGCCAACGCGGAACGGCTGATCGCGAGCATCCAGCAGCGTTACCCCGCGGCCCGGATACTCATGGTGGGCACACTCGGGCGCGGCGCCCACTACGGCGGAGGACGCCGGAGCGAGGTGGACGCGCTTCTGGGGCGGGTGGCGGACCGTCACGGGCTGCCGTTCGTCAGCGCGGGCGACTGGCTCACCCGGTACAACCTGACAGGCTCGATGGCGGACCGTGTCCACCTGAACCGGCAGGGCCACGCGGCCCTGGGCGCCGTTTTCGGCCAGCGGCTGCAGTCCATGGGGTTTGACTACGCTGACCCGGGCATGCTCGCCGGCTTGTCCCACTACGCGGGACGGGCCGCCGGCGCCGGGTTGTCCCACTAGCGCAGGACCGGCCACTAACGCAGGCGGGCCACTACGCAGGACCGGCCCCCAGTTTCAGACGGACCACAGCACAGTAGACGGACCACATCACAGCAAAGGAGCCGGTGTCCGCCCCCAAGGGGAGGACACCGGCTCCTGTGCTGCCAGCTGCTGCGGTGCTGCTGGCGGCGGACTCGTTCAAGCCCTACGGAAGGCAGCCGCTCAGGCCACGTCCATTTCCGGCGGCAGCATGAGGCCGGCGCCGGGGATGGCGTTGAGCAGCGCCCGGGTGTAGTCCTGCTGGGGCGACTCGAAGACGTCGTCCGTTGAGCCCGTTTCCACCAGCTTGCCCTTCTCCATGACGCACACGCGGTCGGCGATCTGCCGGACCACCGCGAGGTCGTGGGTGATGAACAGGTAGGTCAGGCCGAGCCGGGACTGCAGTTCGGCGAGCAGGTTCAGCACCTGCGCCTGCACCAGCACATCCAGTGCCGAGACAGCCTCGTCGCAGATGATCACTTCGGGGTCCAGGGCCAGGGCGCGGGCGATCGCGACTCGCTGGCGCTGGCCGCCGGAGAGTTCGTTGGGGTACCGCTGCATGGTGGACTGCGGCAGTGCCACCTGGTCCAGCAGTTCCCGGACCTTCTTCTCGCGGCTGGCCTTGTCCCCGATCCTGTGGGTCCGCAGCGGTTCCTCGATGGTCCGGAAGATGTTGTACATCGGGTCCAGGGAACCGTACGGGTCCTGGAAGATCGGCTGCACCCGGCGCCTGAAGGCGAAGAGCTCTTTGCTGTTCAGCGTGGAGGTGTCCACGCCGTCGAAGATGATCTTGCCGGAGGTCGGCGTCAGGAGGTTCAGGACCATCTGCGCCACTGTGGACTTGCCGGATCCCGACTCCCCCACGATCGCCGTCGTGGTTCCCCGCTTGACGTTGAAGGAGATGTCGTCGACGGCGGTGAAGTCCGTGGACTTGCCCAGGCCCGAACGCAGCTTGAAGACCTTCCTGAGGTTCTGGATCTGCAGGACGTCGTCGGACTTGGCCGGCTCAACCACGCCGGTCTCGCCCGGGGCGAGCATGTCGTCGGTTTCCACGCCGAGTTCCTTCGCGGCCTGGATGCGCCGGGACGCCAGCGACGGCGCCGAGGCGACCAGCCGCTGGGTGTACGGGTGCTGCGGGTTCTGCAGCAGCTCCAGCGAGGGCCCGGATTCGACAACCTGGCCGCGGTACATGACCACCACCTGGTCGGCACGCTCGGCGGCGAGGCCGAGGTCGTGCGTGATCAGCAGCACCGCGGTGCCCAGTTCCGTGGTCATCTTGTCCAAGTGATCAAGGATCTGGCGCTGCACGGTCACATCGAGCGCCGACGTCGGCTCGTCCGCGATGAGCAGGCGCGGCTGGCAGGCGAGCCCGATCGCGATCAGCGCGCGCTGGCGCATGCCGCCGGAGAACTCGTGGGGGTACTGCTTGGCGCGGCTGCCGGCGTCGGGCAGCCCGGCCTGGGAAAGGACCTTGGCGACGTCGTCGGGGCCGCTGGGGAGTCCGTTGGCCTTCAGCGTCTCGCGGACCTGGTCACCGATCTTCCAGACCGGGTTGAGGTTGGACATCGGGTCCTGCGGGACCATGCCGATGCTGTTGCCGCGGAGTTCGATCATCCGCTTTTCGCTGGCGTTGGAGATGTCCTCGCCGTCGAACAGAATCTGGCCTGTCGTGACGCGCCCGTTGCCCGGGAGCAGGCCGATGGCAGCCAGCGCGGTGGTGGACTTGCCGGAACCCGACTCGCCCACGATCGCGACGGTTTCGCCCGGCATGACGGTGAGGCGGGCGTTGCGGACGGCGTTGACCTCGCCGTTGCTGGTGGTGAACCCGATGGCCAGGTCCTTGATTTCAAGCAGCGGGCGCTCAGTGGCGTACCCAGCTTCCTGGAAGTCAACAGAGGCGCTCATGGTGTCCCCTTTCATCGCTTGCGGGCTTTGGGATCGAGCGCATCACGCAGGGCGTCGCCCAGCATGATGAAGCTCAGGACGGTGATGGACAGCGCGATGGCCGGGTAGAGCAGCGGCATCGGGTTGGACCGGAGCGAGGCCTGCGCCGCCTGGATGTCGTTGCCCCAGGACATGACGCTGGGCGGCAGCCCGATGCCCAGGAAGGACAGCGTGGATTCGGCCACGATGAACGTGCCCAGGGAGATGGTGGCCACGACGATGATCGGGGCCAGCGAGTTCGGCATCACGTGGCGCATGAGGGCGCCGAACTTCGAGACACCCAGCGAGCGGGCGGCCGTGACGAAGTCGGCGTTGCGGACCTCGATGACGGCGCCGCGGGTGATGCGGGCAATCTGCGGCCAGCCGAAGGCAACCAGGATGAGCACCAGCGTCCAAACCGTCCGGTTCGTCCGGAACATCGGCAGCTGCATGAGCACGATCGCGCCCAGGATCAGGGGCAGGGCGAAGAAGATGTCGTTGATGCGGGCCAGGACAGAGTCGATCCAGCCGCCGTAATAGCCGGCCACGGCCCCGAGGATGCCGCCGATCAGCAGCACTCCGATGGTGGTGAAGAGGCCCACCGTCACCGAGGACCGCGTACCGAAGATGACGCGGGCGTAGACGTCGCAGCCCTGCTGGGTGAAGCCCAGCGGGTGGCCCGCGGCGGGGCCCGCGTCGGAGTTGGCCAGCTGGCAGGCCTCCGAGGTCGGGTCGATCTGCGAGAAGAATCCCGGGAAGACGGAGACCGCGACGACCACCAGGATCAGGAACGCGGAGATCAGGAAAAGCGGCTGCTTGCGCAGATTCTTCCACGCCGCGCCCCACAGGCTCAGCGGTGCGGCTTCGTCCTTAACCCGGTCCGTTACCAGGAGCGGGGTCTCGGAGACATCGGCCACGAAGTGCTCGGTCCGGCGGACCGGGCGGCGGGAATCGGAGTGCCGTGCGGTGGTGGTGTTATCAGGAGTCATAACGGATCCTCGGGTCAAGCCAGCCGTAAAGCAGGTCAACGAGCAGGTTGGAGAGGCAGTAGATCAGCACCAGGACGGTGACGATCGAGACCACCGTGGGCCCTTCCCCGGACAGCACGGCCCGGTAGAGCCGGTTGCCTACGCCCGGGACGTTGAAGATGCCTTCCGTGACGATTGCCCCGCCCATCAAGGCACCGAGGTCGGCGCCCAGGAACGTAATGACGGGAATCAGGGAGTTGCGCAGGATGTGGACGCGGACCACCTGGAACCGGGAGAGGCCCTTGGCGGTGGCAGTGCGCACATAGTCGGCGTTCATGTTTTCGATGACCGACGTGCGGGTCAGGCGCAGGACATAGGCGAACGATCCCAGTCCCAGCACGATCGCCGGCAGGATGAGGTCCGGGATGGTCGCGGCGGAGCTGACGGTCGGCTTGGCCCAGCCGAGCTGGACGCCGATGGTGAACTGCAGCAGGAAGCCGAGGACGAAGATCGGGATGCCGATCACGACCAGGGACGCGACCAGGACGGTGGCGTCGAAGAGCTTGCCCTTGCGCAGGCCGGCGATGAGGCCGAAAACGATGCCGAAAAAGGCCTCGAAGATCAGCGCCATGATGGCCAGCCGCGCCGTGACAGGGAAGACCTCGCCGAGCACGGCGGCGATGGGGCGTCCGGAGAAGTCCTGGCCCAGGTCAAACGTGAAGATGCTCTTGAGGTAGAGCAGGTATTGCATCCAGAACGGCTGGTCCAGGTGGTACTGCATGCGCAGCTTGGCTGCCACCGCCTCGTTCACCGGCTTGTCGCCGAACAGGGCCACGATGGGGTCCCCGGGCAGGCTGAAGACCAGGAAATAGACCAGCAGTGTTGCGCCCAGGAAGACGGGAATCAGTTGTAGGAAACGCTTGAGGATGTATGTCGACATCAGCGAGTCACACCCTCGTTGGCAGGCATCCTGTCCAGGGATGCGGCGGAGTTGTTCATCAAAGAACCTTTTCACTATGGATGCAGGCCGGCGCCGGTTCACTCACGGCGGCAGGGCTGCGAAAAGTTCGCCCGAAAGAGCCGGGCATCAAGAGAATAAATGGAGGGGAAGCACGACGACGGCGGAGGCCCCAGTATGGGCGGCCCCCGCCGTCGTTTTGTTGTTACTTACCGGTTACGTTGTAGTACAGCGGGACGCCGTCCCAGCCGTAGTCGACGTTGGTGACCTTGTCGCTCCAGCCGCCCTGGGCAACCTGGTACCACAGGGGGATGGCCGGCAGGTCCGTCAGGAGGATCTCCTGGGCCTTGTTCATGGCCTTGTTGCCGTCGCTGACCGACGCGGCGTTCAGGCCGTCAGAGATGGCCTTGTCAAACGTCGGGTTGGCGTAGTTGGCGTCGTTGGAGCCGGCACCGGTCTTGTAGATCGGGCCGAGGAAGTTGTACAGCGACGGGTAGTCTGCCTGCCAGCCGGCACGGATGGAGCCGGTGAGGGTCTTGGCGGTGGCGTCGTTGCGGGCTTCCTTGAAGGTGGCGTACGGCTTGCCTTCAACCTTGATGCCGAGCGTGTTCTTGAGCTGGTTGACTACAGCCTCAACCCAGGCCTTGTGGCCGCCCTTGTCGGCGTTGTAGGCAATGGTGAAGGTCTTGTTCGCGTCCCACTTCTGGATCGCGTCGGCCTTGGCCCAAGCTTCCTTGGCCTTGTCGGCGTTGAAAGTCAGGTTCTCAGCTCCGGCGATCGAGTCGCTGTAGCCGTCAAGCACGGGGGCCGTGAAGTCCTTGGCAGGCTGGCGTGCGCCGTTGAAGATCACCTTGGTGATCTCTTCGCGGTTGATCGCCATGGAGATCGCCTGGCGGCGGAGCTTGCCGGCCTCGCCGCTCCATTCCGGCAGGTATTCCGGGATGGCGATGGTCTGGTTGCCGGCGTACGGCTTGTTGATGGTGCGCTCGCCGAGGTCAGACTTGAAGTTCTTCAGCGCGCTGGTCGGGATCGTCTGCAGGATGTCCAGGTTGTTGGACATCAGGTCCTGGTATGCGGAGTCGTCGTTCTGGTAGATCTTGAACGTCACGCCGGCGTTCTTGGCCTTGCGCGGGCCGTTGTAGTCCGGGTTCGGAACGAGCTGGATCTGCACGTTGTGCTGCCAGCCGCCGTCCGCGAGCTTGTACGGGCCGTTGCCGACCGGCTTCTCGCCGAAGCCCTTCGGGTCCTTCAGGGCACCGGAGGGAACCGGAACAAACGCGGTGTAGCCCAGGCGAAGCGGCCAGTCAGATTCCGGCTGCTTCAGTTCCACGGTGAACGTCTGGTCGTCAACGACCTTCAGGCCGGACATGGTCTCGACGGTGGAGCCTTCTGCGCTGGCTTCGTCGTAGCCCTTGATGCTTTCGAAGAAGCCACCGCTGAGCTGCGCGTTCTTGGCTGCGGCACCGAAGTTCCAGGAATCGACGAAGGACTTGGCCGTGATGGCCTCGCCGTTCGTGAACTTCTGGTCCTTCTTAACCTTGATGGTGAAGTGCTGGCCGTCCTTGCCCTCGATGGACTCGGCGAGTTCGTTGACCGGCTTGCCGCTGGGGTCGTAGCTGACCAGGCCCGCGAAGATCATGTCGATGACCTTGCCGCCGCCGACTTCGTTGGTGTCGGCGGGCATGAGGGGACGCTGGGGTTCGGAGCCGTCGGCGAGGATCACTTTGCTGGTGTCGCCGCCGGTACTGCCGCTACCGGTCGCGGAGCCACTGGCACCGCATCCGGTCAGGGCGAGGGCGGCGATAGCCACCATGCCCAGTGCTTTGGAAGTGCGCGAAAAACGCATTCCGCCTCCTATGAGTTGTGGGAGTTCGTGAGGGAAAAACTTATGCTTCCCCGTAAGCAGGCACAGGGGTATCCCCTGTGACGTGCTTCATATGGAAGTAGCCTAGCCCTAAACCGTCCAAATGTTGGAACTCTGTTGCCAAACCGTGATCCGACAATCTCATGACGATTAACGTCAAGCGGAGTGTATTTCAAGTCACACGCTACCGACTGGTAGTATTCGCCCGCCGTGTGACCTGGGTTACCCGCGGTTAACTGGAATCCGCTGGGGTTTCCCCCATTTTCCAGCCCTGCGGATAGGCCTCAGCTCGCCCCGGACAGCAGCTGCGCGCGCAGTTCGCGGCGCTCGCGCTGCTTGTCCGGATCCGGCAGCGGAACCGCCGCCAGAAGCCGCTGGGTGTAGGGTTCCTGTGGGTTGCGAAGGATCTGGTCCCGGGTACCCTGCTCCACGATCCTGCCGCGCTGCATGACACAGATCCGGTCCGCGAGCACGTCCACCACCGCGAGGTCGTGGGTGACGAACAGGCAGGCGAACCCCAGTTCCTTTTGCAGGTTCTGGAACAGATCGAGCACCTTGGCCTGGACGGAGACATCGAGGGCGGAGGTGGGCTCGTCGGCGACCATGAGCTTCGGCTTGAGCGAAAGGGCACGAGCGATCCCCACGCGCTGTTTCTGCCCGCCGGAGAGCTCATGCGGGTAGCGGTTCCGGTAGTTCCGCGGCAGCTCGACCTGGTCAAGGAGCGCCTCGATCCGCTGCTGCAGTTCGGCCCCCTTCGCGGCCTTTGCCAGGAACATCGGCTCCCCGATGCTTTCCCCGATGGGCAGCCGGGGGTTGAGGGACGACGACGGATCCTGGAACACCATGCCGACATGCCGGCGCATCTCATGGAGCTGCCGGCCGTTCCTCTTGGCCGCGGAAATGTCCTGCCCGACGACGCGCATGGTGCCTGCCGCCACCGGCAGCAGCCCGACGGCGGCCCGGCCGATGGTGGTCTTGCCCGAACCCGACTCGCCGACGAGGCCGACCACCTGTCCGGGATAGATGACCAGGTTGGCCCCTTCCACAGCACGGAAGGCCGGAACCCGGCCCTGTTTCGGGTACTCGATGGCGACATCGGTGAGCTCCAGGACCGGCTCCCCCTTCGGTTTGGCCGCCTCGGCCGCGGCCAGGGCGGCGGCGTTTTCGCGCTCGCGCCGGATCAGCTCGTCTTCCGGAATGGACAGGATCTCAACGTGGGTCGCGGCGGCGAGGGCGGCGGTGACGTCCACGTCCGCCGCGGAATCCGCGCTGCCCTGTCCCAGGTGAGGGACCGCAGCCAGCAGCGCCCGGGTGTATTCGTGCTGCGGGTTGTGGAAGATCTGGGCTGCCGTACCTGTCTCCACGATGACGCCCCTGCGCATGACCGCGATCCGGTCGGCGAGGTCGGCCACCACTCCCATGTCGTGGGTGATGAGCACAATGGCACTGTCCAGTTTGTTGCGCAGGTTGCGCATGAGGTCAAGGATTTCGGCCTGGACAGTTACGTCGAGGGCCGTGGTCGGCTCATCAGCGATGAGCAGCTTCGGGTCGCAGGAGAGCGACTGCGCGATCATGGCGCGCTGGCGCTGGCCGCCGGAAAGCTGGTGCGGGTAGGACCGGAAGGCCTTCTCCGGATCGGGCAGTTCGACAAGTTCCAGCATCCGCAGGGCCCGGAGCCTCGCTTCTTCCGGGGAAACCTCATTGTGCAGACGCACAGTTTCCACAATCTGCGACCCCACGGTGTAGACCGGATTCAGGGCCGTCATCGGCTCCTGGAAGATCACCGCGACGTCCTTGCCGCGCACTGCGCGGATATTGCTCTCGTTGGTTCCCAGCAGCTCACGGCCGCCGAGCTTGACACTTCCTGTCACACGGCTGTTACTCGGCAGCAGGCCCAGCAGAGCCATCGAACTTGCACTCTTTCCGGAGCCGGACTCCCCCACGATGGCGAGCACTTCGCCGGCCCGGACCTCGTAGTTCAGGCCGATCGCAGCCGGGACCCATTTCTTGTCCACGCCGAAATCCACGCTGAGGTCCCGGACCTCCAGGACGGTTTCACCTTTGCCAGGCACGGGTGCGGCCGGCGGATCGAGGGTGATGAAGTCAGTCATGATGGGCTATCCTTCCGCCGGGCCGCCGGTGCACCGGGGATTAGTGCTGCGGCTCGGAATACTGAATTATTGGGGGCATGAGCTCTACGCCGCACGCCGGAAATGTTGAAGTCTTCAAAGCACGAACCAACAAGTGGTTCGCGTTGCTGTCCTGGGCGGTGGCCGCGTTCGGTGTCGTGGTCACGGTCGTCATGGCCGGTCCGGGGGCGCTGGGCGGCGTCGCCCCGCTGGCCTTCATCGCTTTCATGGGCTGGCAACTGTTCTGGATGCCGTCCGTTATAGTCCACGACGCGGGCGTCACCCTGGAGAATCCGTTCCGCTCGATTGAGGTGCCGTGGGCCGCGCTGGTGCACGTCGATACGCGCTTTGCCCTGACGCTTGTCACCGCCGAGAAGAGCTACACGTCCTGGGCCGCGCCCGCCCCCGGCATCTGGGGCGGGCGCCACGCCCGTCCGGAGGACCTCCACGGCCTGCCGGCAACCACCTACGGTCCCGGCAAGTCGGTCCGTCCGGGAGATCTGAAGACCACGGACTCCGGCCAGGCTGCCATGCTGGTGCGGGCACGGTGGCATGAGCTGGTGGAAGGCGGGCAGCTCGCCGCCGGCGACGCCGCCAGCACGGCCGCAACCGTGACCGTCCATTGGGTGGCGATTGGCGCCGTCGTACTGCTCCTGGCGGCGAGCTACCTGGCGATTACCGCCGGCTAGATCGGTCCTGCAGGGGGCCGGCACCTACTGGCCCCGTGTTCCGTCAGCAGGCCCGTCGTCGCGGAGATCCTTTGGCGCGGAAGCGTCGAGGCCAGTGCCAGCGCCCGCCTGCACGGCCGGATCCCCGTGATCCTTTGCCTTCTTGGCGTTGAACTTCTTCTGCCGCGGGTCAAACGCGTCCCGGAGTCCGTCACCGATGAAGTTGATGCTGAGGCAGATCAGCACGATGAACATGCCCGGGAACCAAAACAGCCAGGGCCGCGTGGCGAAGGCCTGCTGGTTCTGCGAGATGAGCAGGCCCAGGGACGTGTCCGGCGCCTTGACGCCGACGCCGAGGTAGCTCAGCGCCGTTTCGGTGAGGATCGCGGCGGACATGGTCAGTGTCACGTTCACGATCAGCACGCCGACGGCGTTGGGCAGAATGTGCTTGAAGATGATCCTGGCGTTGCTGGCGCCGGAAATCCGGGCCGCATCCACGAACTCGCGTTCGCGCAGGGACAGGAATTCGCCGCGCATCAGTCGGGCCAGCGCGACCCAGCTGATCAGGCCCAGGAAGATTCCGAGGGCCAGGACGCCGTTGGTGCTGGCGAAGGAGGCGAACCAGCTGCCCTGGTCCCGGCGGCCGGCGAGCTGCGCCATGACGGCGGCCAGCAGCAGGGCGGGAATGATGATGATGACGTCGGTCAGGCGCATCAGGATGGCCTCGGACCAGCCGCGGAAGTAGCCGGAAATGGCACCGACCACGACACCGATCAGTCCGGCGATGAGGCCGATCACGATCATGATGGTGATGGACTGCTGCGCGCCGCGCATGGTCATGGCGAAGACGTCCCGGCCGATCCGGTCCTGGCCGAACGGATGCTCGCCCCAGGCCAGCGGCCACAACGATGAGGTGGGCGCGCCGCCGTTGACGAGCGGGGAGACTTCCTCGTGCGTGTACTTCCACCAGCCCGGGATGCCCAGGTAGCCCACGGAAGTGAACGCCAGGATGAAGATGAAGGAGAACACCACGAGGCCGATAATGGCGCCGGAGTGTCCGAGGAAACGCTTCCGGACGATCTGGCCCTGGCTGAGGCCCTTGGCCTCAAGGACCGGCTCAATGCCGGCCGCGGCTGATATCCGCGAGGCTTCGTCTTCGGCCATGATTACTTCCTGCTGACTTGGCTGGCTCATGCTTTTACCCTTACGCGCGGATCCAGTGCGGAGTAGGCGAGGTCCGCGATGAGGTTGAAGACCATGGCCGTGATGGCGACGCAGATGAAGACGCCCATGACCGGGTTGGGATCGACGTGCGCGATCCCGTCCAGGAAGAGGAAGCCCATGCCGCGGACCGAGAAGACGGTTTCGGTGATGACGGCACCGCCGATCAATGCCCCAATGTCGAAGGCCACGATCGTGGCGATCGGGATCAGGGCGTTGCGGAAGGCGTGGCGCATGATGACGGTCCGCTCGCTCAGACCCTTGGCCCGGGCCGTGCGGATGTAGTCCATGTTCATGATTTCGAGCATCGAGGCCCGGGTGAAGCGTGTGTAACTGGCCAGGGAAATGAGGATCAGGGCCAGGGTGGGCAGGATCAGGTGGGTAAAGGAGTCGAGGCCCAGGACCCAGAAGTCGCCCTCAATGTTCGGCGTGCTGGCGCCGATGGTGGCGATCGGCCGGCCCCGCACACGGCTGTTGTTGAAGTACGTGGGCCATGCCTGCATGTACCGGTCCAGCAGGATCAGGACACCGACGAGGAACGAGGTGATGCCCGCGGCCCGCATGGACTGCCCGCGGTCGTAGCCGCCCACCAGGTAGCCGATCCCGACGCCAATCAGGACGAAGGCGACCGACAGCACCACGATCATCAGGAAGGTGGCCTCGTTGAGCAGCGGCTGGAGGAGGAAGTACAGCACGACCCCTACGCCGACGGCGATGAGGGCCGACTGCAGGGCCTTGCGGTTTTTCAGCCCGGCGGAGAGCAGGGTCACGGCGAAGGCGATGCCGACGCCGGCGATGGCGATGACCACCGGGCCCAGGCCCGGGGTCTTGAACCATTCGGTGGCGGAGAAGTAAATGAGCACCGCGGCGACGAAGCCGAAGACCACGGCGCCGGCGAGCAGCCGGCGCCGCATGGGCCCGCCCAACGCGACGGCTGTCACTGCGCCGACGACGACGCCGATCCCGAGCGCCACAGGCAGCGGCACCTCGGGGTTCCGCAGGAAGTTGTTGAAGCCGATGGCGCCGAACTCCTTGAGCAGGACGGCCACCCAGAAGATCGGCAGCGAGAAGAACAGGAACGCCATGAACGTCACGCCGTAATCCAGGGTGCTGTACTGCCGCAGGGCAGTAATGATGCCCAGGGTGATCCCGATCAGGATGGCGAGCACCGTTGCCGCGGTGACGAGCGTCAGGGTCTGGACCAGCGCGTTGCCCAGGGCATCCGTGATGGGCTGGCCGGCGATGTTCTTCCCGAGGTCACAGGAGTTGGCGAACGGAACGAGGCACTGGACAGCGCCGCCGAACCATTTGAAGTACCGCAGCGGGGCCGGAGTGTCCAGCTGCAGGAGCTCGGTCCTCGCGTCCATGAGCTGCTGCTTCTGCGGCGTGGGGTTGGCGCGGAATTCCTCGAGGGGATCACCGGACGCCGCTGTCAGGAGATACACGAAGTAGGACGCGCCGAGAAGGATGAGGGCGGCAGTGACGAGCCGCCGGAAGATGTAGGTCACCATTGAAATAGAACCTCGGAATTCGGGTCCAGGGATTGCCCGGACCGGTCGCGGAGTTTGGCCGGTTCCCGCCGATGTGGCGGCGGGCCACGGCATCGCCAGGATATCGCCAGAAAGGCGCCGGGACCGAAGAAGCTGTGGTCCCGACGCCTTTCCAGCAGTGTTACTTGGGGTCGCGGGCTACTTCTGAGCCCATTCCCAGAAGTTCCACCAAACGCCGGTCTGGTTCGGCATGTACTTCACACCGGTGATGCGGTCGCTGTACGCGTCCACGCCAACCGACTGGAACAGCGGCAGGCCGTAGGCCGAATCCCAGATCATCTTGTCGATCTGCGCGACGAGGCCGTCCTGCTTGCTCTTGTCGGTGGTGACAATCAGTTCGTCCATCAGCTTGTCGGCTGCAGGGTCGCTGAACTGGTTGAAGTTGGAGTCGTTGCCGGACTTGAAGATCTGCGGGACGCCGGACACGCCGACCCCCGAGTTGCTCCAGCCAAAGATGGTGGCATCGTAGCTGCCGTCACCGAGGGCCTTGCCCCAGTCAGACTTACCGAGGCCGCCGTCGACGATCTTGAAGCCGGCCTTGGTGGCGGACTCGCTGATCAGGGAGAAAGCGTCAACACGGTTGGGGTTGTCCTTGTTGTACATGATGCGAACTTCGGGGGTGGCGCCGTTGAGGAGCTTCTTGGCACCCTCGATGTCCACACCCTGGTAGGCGGAGGAACCGTTGTTCTTGGCCGACTCGGCGTACGGGGCCTGGTCCGGAACGAAGAGCTGGGAGTCAAGCGGTGCAGCCTTCGGATCCAGCTTCTTGACGATCTTGTCGACGATGTCCGCACGCGGGACGGCCTTCATGAACGCTTCGCGGACGTTCTTGTCGGCAAACGGGCCCGAGTAGTTCAGGTCGATGTGGTCGTACGCGAGCTGGTTGCCGACCTCGACCGTCACGCCCTGGCTTTCGAGTGCCTTGAGCTGCTCCACGGTGTCCGCGGATGCCTGCGGGGCGATGATGTCGGCCTCGCCGTTCTTGAGCGCCTGGACCTGGGCGGGTGCCTCACCGATGTAGCGGACGGTGATTTCGTCCAGATTGGCTTCCGGTCCCCAGTTGTAGTCCTTGTTCTTGACCATGGTCAGGGACTGGTCCTGGTTAATGCTCTTGACGAGGAACGGGCCGTTGGAGAGGTACAGGCTCGGATCAGCCGGCAGGGTCTTGGTGTCAAAGCCGGTGTTCCACATGTCCGCCATAGCCTTGAGCTGGGCGTTCGCCGGCTTGGGGGCCTTGGAATCGCCGCGGGGCATGCCCTTCAGCAGGTCAATGAACGCCTTGGTGTCCGCCAGGCCTGCCTTCTTTGCCAGGACGTGGGCGGGGATGTCGATGCCGGGGCCGCCGATGGCGATTTCCCAGTCCGCGAAGGGCTTGGAGTACTTCAGCGTCATGCTGCGGCCGTCGTCACCGAGTTCCGGGAAGTCGGTGAGCGCGATGCCGGTGGGGTCGCCGGCGTAGGAGAAGTAGGACGTTCCAGTCTTACCTTCCGCATCGGCGTCGTTGTAGTAACCCGAGAAGGCGGCCCACTGCAGCACGAGGTCGGCCGCGGTGACGGGAGTGCCGTCGGACCACTTCACGCCGTCGTTGATGGTGTACTTCACCGTCAGCGGATCGTCAGAGACCTTTTCCATCTTGCCGAACTTCTCATTGCGGACAACGTTGAGCTTGTTGTCGATGTAGAAGAAGCCCGAGTGCGTGGCGTAGCTGACCTTTGAGTTGATGTCAGTGTTTCCATCGGCCGTATTCGGGTTGAACGTATTAAACGCGTTGACCTCTACTACGGTTGCCGATCCGCCTTGCTTGCTTGCTGCCGCCGCAGTCGTCGGGGTTGTCCCGCCGCTGTTGCCCGCGCAGGCGCTGAGGGCGATGGCAGCTGCTGCCGCCACGCCCACTGCTTTGGAAATACGACCCAAGCGCATTCCGCCTCCTTGTTTCTGTGGTGTGGGTGAGACCGGCGCCGAAGGCGCCAGACAGACGTCCACACTCCCCCAGCGGCAGTGTGGCCCGTCTCACATGGCATGAAGCGTAACCCCAAAGAGCGTTCGGAGCCACCAAAGTTGACTCACCGTAAAGTTCGTTATGGAGCTGCAACATTGGACGGGTTCCGCGGGGCGAGCTTTCCCACAAAACGTTGACGGCGGCGTAACAAAAAGATAAGAGGGCCGTATACAGGAAAAGCCCCGATCCGAGAATCGGGGCTCCTCCAGTTAATCCTTAATTACTTGGCAGAATGACCGCGCTGCCGGGCGGCGGACGTCAAACGTTGAAACGGAATTCGACCACATTCCGCAGTCGAACAACGTCACGGGTGGCCATTCGTTCGTCTCAGAACGGGATGTCGAGAATGACGGCTTCACTGGACGGGGCGCCTAAATGGGTCGGGCCACCACCAGCGATGTCGCGATCGGCGCTCAGCCCTGAGGCGGGCCGCGTCCAGATAGTCCTCGCGGGCAGCATCAAAGACCTCGTGCGGCAAACTCAGCGTTGCACGGCTCAACTGGCGTCCTACCAGCAGATCGCTGATTGCCCCCGGGATCTCCCGCATCCCCCGAGCACCTTTCACGGACCGCCTGAGCTGCACGCCCTGCTCCGTGAGCCGCATCCCCCAGGATGAGTCGACCTCAGCAAGGCTGGAACCGACCAGGATCGCTATTGCCGTCTCTACCCGATCCCGTGAAGGAACGTCGGCCTGCAGCATGTCCCACCCCGACAGCAGCGCCCTGATCGACGACGGCCGCTTCGCATCATGCAGCAGGGTCATGAGCGTCGCAGCGTCAGACATTTCCATGCGGTCCATGCCGCTCAGGCTAGCGCAATTCGAGCAGCCCACGCCTCGGGAGCGATTTCCATCTCGGAAGAACGTCATTTTCCCCAACTTTTTACTAGTTGCAGTGGAACTCCAGCACGGTTCCGTCGCCGAGCAACGTCTTAGTGTTTGCTTCCGTGAGCCGAAAACCGTCACGATAACATCCAACGTGGGCACGTTGCTGCTGAGCCGTCGTCAACCGATCATGTAGGCGAATCCCCGCCCGCCTGAGGCCGCCGCGTGGACAAAGCCTCTGGCTTTATGAAGGAACGCGGTGGCATAGGCCACCTCGGACTCCAGCACCTGGCCAAGCGAGTAGGTCCCGCTCAGGCCGGCTTTGATGTCGTGGTCGTTGATCGTCTCAAGGTCCCGGGCGATCAACGCGACGTCGTGAGGCGGGAGTGCGCGCACCCACGGGCGCCATGTAAAACCATCGTCGGCATATGTCACCTGCCCTTCAAACATTCGGTAGGCCGCTCTGGCTGCAGCACCGGAAGAGCGCGGAGCAGTGAGCCGCTGCAGGTACGGTCACGCCTTGTCGAGGTAGAGGAGGTCCCGCTCCGGCAGGGATTGCCGGAAGTCTGTGACGCCCTGCCTGAATCCAGGTTCGAGACCGTACGCGTCCGCGAGCGGATCGGAACCGATCACCGTGAGTGGGTCAGCAAGTGCTTTCCCGGTCTGATCGCTGTCAAACGCGTATGCGTAGTATCTAATTCCCATGCGACGATTCTGAGCGGGCAACATGCTGCGCGGGCCAGAATCCTTCCGTGTGTGGATAACTTGAGGCCACGGACCAACGGTATGGGCTGGCATATAACGTGCATGCTCCTCATCCCCGCGGCCAGGAACGTCTTCGACGCCGTCAACTTAGGCGTTCCAAGTCAAGTTGGCCAAGTCATCCAAAAAAAGCCGCCCGGCACTCGAAAGTACCGGGCGGCGTCTAAGCAGGATGAGCAGGGGAACTAGACGTTGAAGCGGAACTCCACGACGTCGCCGTCGGCCATGATGTATTCCTTGCCTTCGATCCGGACCTTGCCGCGGGCCTTCGCCTCGGCCATGGAACCGGCCTCGATCAGGTCATCGAAGGAGACGACCTCGGCCTTGATGAAGCCGCGCTGGAAGTCGGAGTGGATCACGCCGGCAGCCTGCGGGGCAGTGTCGCCCTGGCGGATGGTCCACGCGCGGGTTTCCTTGGGGCCGGCCGTCAGGTAGGTCTGCAGTCCGAGGGTGTGGAAGCCGACGCGGGCCAGCTGGTCCAGCCCGGATTCATCCTGGCCGTTCATTTCCAGCATCTCGCGCGCTTCTGCCTCGTCGAGCTCCACCAGGTCGGACTCGAGCTTGGCGTCCAGGAAGATGGCGTCGGCCGGGGCCACGAGGGCCCGCAGTTCCGCCTGTTTCTCCTGGCTGCCGAGGATTCCTTCGTCGGAGTTGAAGACATAGATGAAAGGCTTGGCCGTGAGCAGGCCGAGTTCCTTGAGGTGCTCCATCTCGAGCTTGTCGCTCTTGATGGACGAGAAGATGGTGTCGCCGCGTTCCAGTACTGCCTGCGCCGCCAGGATGGCTGCCAGCTCGGCGGCCTCCCGCTTCTTGATCTTGACTTCTTTTTCGATCCGCGGGATGGCCTTTTCGATGGTCTGCAGATCGGCCAGGATCAGCTCGGTGTTGATCGTCTCCATGTCGGAGCTGGGATCGACCTTGCCGTCGACGTGGATGACGTCCGGGTCATCGAACACGCGGACAACCTGCGCGATGGCCTCGGCCTCGCGGATGTTGGCGAGGAACTGGTTGCCGAGGCCCTCGCCCTCGGAGGCGCCCTTGACGATGCCGGCGATGTCCACGAAGGACACGGCGGCGGGCAGCAGGCGCGCGGAGCCGAAGATGCCGGCCAGCTTTTCAAGCCGGGCATCCGGCAGGTTCACGACGCCGATGTTGGGCTCGATCGTGGCGAACGGATAGTTCGCCGCGAGGACCTGGTTTCGGGTCAGTGCGTTGAAAAGGGTTGATTTGCCGACGTTGGGCAGTCCGACGATGCCAATAGTAAGAGCCACGAGCATATATTCTACCCGCACCGGCCGCCGGCCGTTGCGGCGGCCGGCGCGTGCGCCCGTGCGGCGGCATGGTGCCGGCGGGTGTGCGGGGCGGTGGGGGTTGTTCCCGGGGTGTCCCCGGGTGTGTTGTAGCGGGTGAGTCCCGGGTGTTCCGGGCGTCGGAGCCAAAACTGTCACAGGGGCATGCCACAGTGAAGGCATGGAAGCATTTTCACTGATTCTCGCCCTGCTCATGCTGCTCACGGGCGCCATAACGGGCGCCGCCGTCGTCTATGTCCTGCTGCGCCGGCGCTACGTGGCCGTCGAACAGGACTTCGACGCCGTGTCCGCCCGGCTCTCCGACGTCAGCGCCCAGTTCGCCGCCGCCGACGCCGAGAGGCGCCTGCTCGCGGCCCAGAACCGCGAGCTCGGCGAGTCCCGGAACCACGACGGCAGTGTGCTCCGTGCGCTGGCGCCCGTGGCGGCAAAGCTCACCGCCGTGCAGCAGCAGGTAGCCCTGCTTGAACGCGACCGGCTGGAGCAGTACGGCCAGCTGGCCCAGCAGCTGCAGGAGGCCCGCCTGTCCGATGAGCAGCTGCTGCGGTCCACGCATGCGCTGGAGTCTGCCCTGCGCTCCAACAGCGCCCGCGGCCAGTGGGGCGAGGTCCAGCTGCGCCGGGTGGTCGAGGCGGCAGGCATGCTGCGGCACGTGGACTTCCACGAACAGGTCCACAGCGGGCAGGCCCACAGCTCCGGCACGGACGGCACCCTCCGGCCCGACCTCGTGGTGCAGCTGCCCGGCGACAAGCAGCTGGTAGTCGACGCAAAGGTCCCGCTGGCGTCGTATCTCGCCGCCCAGGACCTCGGCGCCGCCCAGGCCGGCCAGCAGTCCTCGCAGCTGCCCGGCAGCCAGCAGGCGCACCTCGCCGCCCACGCCAAGGCCCTGAAGGCCCACGTGGACGCGCTGGGCAGCAAGAAGTACTGGGACATCCCCGGCAACTCTCCGGAGCTGGTGGTCTGCTTCCTGCCGGCGGAGTCGATCCTGGCCGCCGCCCTCACGGCCGACCCGGCCCTGCTGGACTACGCACTGGCCAAGAACGTGGTCCTGGCCTCCCCCGGGACCTTGCTGGCCGTGCTGAAGTCGGTGGCGTTCACGTGGCGGCAGGACGTGTTGACGGACAGTGCCCGGGAACTCTTTGAGCTCGCCCGGCAGCTCTACGACCGGATGGGCACACTCGGCGAAAACGTCACCAAGCTGGGATCCTCGCTGAAGACCTCGGTGGAGCGGTACAACTCCATGGTCGGGACCCTTGAGGCCCGGGTCCTGCCCACCGCGAGGAAGCTGAACGCCCTGGAAGCCGCCGGACTGGCCACTCCCCCGGCCGTCGAAGTCACGCCGCGGGCAGTCGCGGCCCCGGAACTTCAGCCCCGTGACGAGTCAGAAGAGTCCGCGGCCTAGGCGTACTGCGCGCTTAGGTCTCAGGCCTAGGACTGTCCGGGGCCCAGGACTGTCCAGTACCTGGGACTGTCCAGCGTCTAGGACTGTTCAGTACCTAGGACTGTTCAGGGCGGGTGCCGCGGCCGCCGAGGGCGCGGGTGACGTCGCCGGCCTGCTTCAGGGTGGCCCGGAGCTCCTTCGGCAGGGAGAACAGGAGGTCTTCCTCGGCCGTGACGACTTCCTCGACCGATCCGTAGCCGTAGTCGGCGAGGAGCCGCAGCACGTCCTTGACGAGGACTTCCGGGACAGAGGCCCCCGACGTCACGCCCACCGTGGCGACGCCCTCGAACCACGTCTCGTCAACCTCGTTGGCGAAGTCGACGCGGTAGGAGGCCTTGGCGCCGTATTCCAGTGCCACCTCCACGAGGCGGACGGAGTTTGAGGAGTTGGCGGAGCCCACCACGATCACCAGGTCCGCCTGGGGCGAGATCTTCTTGATGGCCACCTGGCGGTTGGTGGTGGCGTAGCAGATGTCGTCGCTGGGCGGGTCCTGCAGGGTGGGGAACCGCTCCTTGAGCAGGCGCACCGTCTCCATGGTCTCGTCCACGCTGAGGGTGGTCTGTGAGAGCCAGATGACCTTTTCCGGGTCGCGGACCGTGACCTTGTCGACCTCGTGCGGGCCGTTGATGATCTGGATGTGCTCGGGAGCCTCGCCAGCGGTGCCTTCGACTTCCTCATGGCCGTCGTGGCCGATCAGCAGGATGTCGAAGTCATCCTTGGCGAACCGGACGGCTTCGCGGTGCACCTTGGTGACCAGCGGGCAGGTCGCGTCAATGGTGCGCAGGCCGCGGTCCTCGGCGGACTGGACGACGGCGGGCGAGACTCCGTGCGCGGAAAAGATCACGAGGGCGCCTTCCGGGACCTCGTCGGTTTCATCGACGAAGATGGCGCCCTTCTCCTCGAGGGAGCTGACCACGTGGACGTTGTGCACGATCTGCTTGCGCACATAGACCGGCGGGCCGTAGTGTTCCAGGGCTTTTTCCACCGCGATGACCGCACGGTCCACGCCGGCGCAGTAGCCGCGCGGGGCTGCCAGGAGAACCTTCTTGGGACCGGCGACCGGGGCCGCCGCCAGGACGTCTTCCGGTGAACGCCGCCGGCGCGGAACGGAGGGCATCGGAACGGAAACAGCGGTGGTGGTCATGCTCCCATGCTACCGGTGTTCGATCCTGCCCCGATTGCGGCCACCGGCTGCCCGGACAGCCACTCCCGTGCCCAGCAGCACTGCTCCCGCAACTGCCGCAGCGACGATCCACTGGCCGAAACTGGCAGAGCACGCCGCGACGAACTCGTTCTTGAACAGTTCCGCCACATCGTTGCCGCTCGAGGTCCCGGCGACGGCGGCGCCGGCGGCATCGCTGGCCAGCTTCCACACCCCCGCGAGCACCAGCGCTCCAACGCCCATTCCGACCAGCACGGTCCACCGGCGTCGGGCCGCAACGAACGCCAGCATGAACGCGATGGCCGCGCCGACCGCAACGGCGTAGCCCATCGGGGCATAGACGGTGACGCGTTCGATCATCTGGCGCTGGTCAGACTGCCCGATATGGACCAGCACCTGGCCAGGCGCCTCCAGCGGAAGGGTGGTCGCTTCAGTGACCTGTTTGGCCACCAGCCCGGCCAGCGGGGCGACATCAAGGGTGAGCGAGGAGGTGCCGTCCACCTCCGGCGGCAGCGTGCTGGGGTCCGCGAACGTGAGGCGGTGGCTCTTGCGCAGGGTTTCAGCCCAGGCCTCGGGGTAGCCGGGCAGTCCCGTCAGCGAGCGCGCCGCGCTGTCCAGGACCGGCCGCGCCAGCTCCGTGAAGGCTTCGGGAATGCCGGCACTGGCGGCCAGGCCGTCGACGGCGGCCGCGGCCAGCCGCTGCTGGAACGCCGGATCCTTGCCCAGCGGTGCGGTCAAGGCAACGAAGCCGTCTTCCTGGACGATGTTCTGGTCCACCCACATGGCTGGAACGGCGACGGCTGTCATCAGGAGCCCGACAAGGACGGCGACGGCAGAGACAAAAGTGCGCAAGGGATTCCTAGAAGGTTGATGGCATCCCTCCCATCCTAGGGCGGTGCCGGGCGCGGCCATAAAGTCGGGCCCCGGTGGTAGAGCTATGGATAGAGTTGAACGTGACAACTTCCGGCTGCCGGCCGGCCCACCCGCCCGGGACCGGGCCGCCGGCCGTCCCGGTGGTAAAGGACTTGCCGTAAACGGCACGCAGCAAAGGACACGCACGCATATGCACAAGGCACTCCACCAGGCATTCCCGGCCATGGAGCCCACGCATGCCTGAGGACGCGGCGGCGGCCACCACGCTACCGGCCACCGCGGCCCAAACCAGTCCGGACAATCCCTGGCCGCTGCAGTTGCTGTCCCAGAAGCTCAAAATGCATATCGACCGCGCGCCCTCGGCATGGGTTGAGGGGCAGGTGATCGAGCTCAACCGGCGTGGCAGCAACGCCTACCTGACGCTCCGGGACATCGACGCCGAAATCTCGCTGCCGGCATCGGTCTGGACCACAGTGCTGGACCGCCAGGCCGCCCCGCTGGAACGCGGCTCCCGGGTTGTGGCCCTGATCAAGGCCGAATTTTGGCTCAAGACGGGCCGGCTGAACATGTCCGTGAAGGACATCCGGCCCGTGGGCCTCGGCGATCTCCTGGCCAGGATCGAGCGGCTGCGCCAGGCCCTCGCTGCCGAAGGCCTCTTTGCCGATTCCCGCAAGAAGCGGCTCCCCTTACTCCCGCACCGGATCGGCCTGATCACCGGCCGCGACTCTGACGCCAAGAAGGATGTGCTGCGCAATGCCGCCCTGCGCTGGCCGGCCGTCGAATTCGAGATCCGCGAAGTGGCGGTCCAGGGGAACACCGCCGTGGCCCAGATGATCGCGGCGTTGCGGGAGCTCGATGCCCACCCGGTGGTCGACGTCATCGTCATCGCCCGCGGCGGAGGCGCCCTGGAGGACCTGTTGCCGTTCAGCAGCGAGGAGCTCATCCGGGCGGTCGCGGACGCGTCCACCCCCGTGGTGAGCGCGATCGGGCACGAAGCGGACCGGCCCATCCTCGATGACGTAGCCGACCTCAGGGCATCAACGCCCACCGACGCCGCGAAGAGGATTGTTCCCGACGTCGCCGAGGAGCTTGTCAGGGTCCGGCAGGCACGGGATCAGCTCCGCCGCGGGGTCACCCGGCTCGTGGAACGCGAGGGCGACCGGCTGGCGTCCCTGCGTTCCCGCCCCGTGCTGCTCTCCCCCGACGTCATGATCAGCCAGCGCCACGAGGACGTCGAACGGCTAAAGGTCCGCTCGCATTCGGCGATCAGCGCCGCCGTCGTGCGGGCAGCGGACCAACTGGTCCACCTCAAGGCGCAGGTGCGTGCACTCTCGCCGCAAAAGACGCTGGATCGCGGCTACGCGGTGGTCCAGCTCGCCGGCGCCGGAACCGGCCCCGCGACGCACCGGGATGTGGTGCGGCACCCCTCGCAGGCGCCCGCCGGCACGGACCTCACGGTTCGGGTGGCCGGCGGCCGGTTCACCGCCCAATCCACCGGCGGCCAGGAACCGGCCGAGGAATAACCTCCGCGTTCGAACACGGCCACACGTCAGCGCCACCGACCGGCGCCACCGAACAGCAGCACCGCGGCAGAGACCGCGACAACCAAGGAGCACCCACATGGCAGCAGAACCCAACCCGAACGCCGACATCGAGGCCCTCAGCTACGAGGACGCCCGCGAGCAGCTGGTCGCCGTCGTGGGCAAGCTGGAGGCAGGCGGCGCCAGCCTGGAGGAATCCCTCGCGCTGTGGGAGCGCGGCGAGGCCCTCGCCAAGCGCTGCGAACAATGGCTGGAAGGCGCCCGCAAACGGCTCGCCGCCGCCCGGGACCAGGCTGCGGACAAGAACTAGGCGCCCGCCTTCCAGGACCGCCGGTCAGGACCGCCGCACCAGCTCGCGTTCCAGGTCCAGGTCCAGGTCCGGAACCGGCCACTGGAGATTCAGGTCGTCGAGGGCCTCCAGGAGGAGCTGCTGCACCGCGATGCGGGCGTACCACTTCTTATTGGCCGGCACGACATGCCACGGCGCCGACTCCGTGTTGGTCTTCTCAAAGGCCTTCTGGTACGCGTCCATGTAGTCGGGCCAGAAAGCCCGTTCCTTCAGGTCTCCACTGCTGTACTTCCACTGTTTCGCGGGGTCATCCAGCCGGGCCAGGAGCCGGTCTTTCTGCTCGTCGCGGCTGATATGCAGCATGACCTTGACGATCTTCGCTCCGGCAGCTGCCTGCCGGGCCTCAAACTCGTTGATGGCCCGGTAGCGGCGCTCCAGTTCCTCGGCGTCCGCCCAGCGGTGGACGCGGTGGATCAGGACGTCCTCATAGTGGGAACGGTCGAAGACCCCCACCATGCCGGCCGCCGGCACTTCCTTTTCGATCCGCCAGAGGAAGTCGTAGGACTGCTCCTCGGGCGTGGGCGCCTTGAACGACTTCAGCTGCACGCCCTGCGGATTCATCTGGCCCATCACGTGGTTGACTATGCCGCCCTTGCCCGCGGTGTCCATGGCCTGCAGGACCAGCAGCACGCGTTTCCTGCCGCCGGTCCTGGACTCGGCGAACAGCTGCTCCTGCAGTTGCGTGAGCTTGCCGTCAAGTTCGGCGAGCAGCTGCTCGCCGTCGGCCTTGTCGCCGTCGTAGCCCGGCGTCGAGTCCGGGTCCAACGACTCCAGGCTAAAGCCCTTCCCGACCTTCAGGAGTTTCCAGGGGCGGTCATCGAATGTCGCGGAGCCTGCCATCAATGCCTCTTTCCGGTTGGCGCAGCCGCAGTAGACGGAGCAGGAGCCCCGTTGCGCTGCTGACCGAAGCCTAGTTCCCCTTATACCGGCTCAGGAAGTCCGCCATGCGGTTGATTGCTTCTTCGAGGTCCTTGACGTTGGGCAGCGTCACCATCCTGAAGTGGTCCGGACGGACCCAGTTGAACGCCCTTCCGTGTGACAGGAGAATCTTCTGCTCGCGCAGCAGGTCCAGGACAAACTTCTCGTCGTCGCGGATGTGATAGACCTCGGGGTCCAGCTTCGGGAACAGATACATGGCCCCGCGGGCCTGTTGCGTGCTGACGCCCGGGATGGCGTTGAGCATGTCGTAGGCCTTGTTCCGCTGCTCCAGGAGGCGTCCTCCGGGCAGGATCAGGTCGTTGATGCTCTGGTAGCCGCCGAGGGCGGTCTGGATGGCATGCTGGGCCGGAACATTGGCGCAGAGGCGCATGTTGGCCAGCAGGTTGATGCCCTCGAGATAGTCCGCGGCGTCCTTTTTCGGCCCGGAAATGGCCATCCAGCCGGCCCGGAAGCCGCAGACCCGGTAGGCCTTGGAGAGCCCGCTGAAGGTCAGGCACAGGACATCGTCCCCCGTGAGCGAGGCGAGGTTTACGTGTACCGCGTCTTCGTAAAGGATCTTCTCGTAGATTTCGTCGGCGAAGAGCACCAGGCCGTGCTTCTCCGCCAGGGCGACGATCTTTTTCAGCGTCGCCTTCGGGTACACCGCACCCGTCGGGTTGTTCGGGTTGATGACCACGATGCCCTTGGTGCGCGGCGTGATCTTCGCTTCCATGTCCTCGAGGTCGGGCTGCCAGCCGGTTTCCTCGTCGCAGAGGTAGTGCACGGGCTTCCCGCCGGCCAGGGCAACCGAGGCAGTCCACAGCGGGTAGTCCGGAGTGGGGATGAGGACCTCATCGCCGTCGTCGAGCAGGGCCATGAGCGACATGGTGATCAGTTCGCTGACGCCGTTGCCGAGGTAGATGTCATCCACGTGGATGTTCTGGATCCCGCGGGTCTGGTAGTACTGCGAGACGGCGGTGCGGGCCGAAAAAATGCCGCGCGAGTCGCTGTAGCCCTGGGCATGCGGCAGATGGCGGATCATGTCCACCAGGATCGCGTCCGGCGCTTCAAACCCGAACGGAGCCGGGTTTCCGATGTTCAGTTTGAGGATGCGATGACCCTCCGCCTCCATCTGCTGGGCGGCCTGAAGGATCGGTCCACGGATGTCGTAAAGGACATTATGAAGCTTGGTGGACTGCTTGAATTCTGCCATTCATCAAATATGCCATATGGAGGATGTACTTCTGCTGAGACATGACTCACACGCGGACGCCGCGTTAACAACAACGACGCCGGCACCCAGGCTGTGAGCCCGGGCACCGGCGTCGCAGGGTCGCCAGTGGTCTACTGCTGGGCGAGGCCCTTTTCCTTCAGCCACGCCTCGGCGGCATCTTTCGGGTTCTGTTTCTGGCTGCCGCTCACGGCACGGTTGAGGTTGATGAGGTCTTCCGTGGTGAGGACCTTGGACACGGCGTTAAGCGTTTCCTTTGCCTTGTCCGTCATCTTGGCCGAGTTGTACAGCGGCAGCACCTGCTGGGCGATGAAGTTGTTCTTCGGGTCCTCCAGCACCACGAGGTCGTTGTCCGGGATGGACGGGGTGGTGGTGTAGATGTCCGCGACCTGGACCTGATCCGAGAGCAGCGCCTTGAGCGTGACGGCGCCGCCGCCGTCGCTGAACGGCTCGAGTTTCTTGGGCACGCAGTTGTAGTTCTTCGCCAGGCCCGGCAGGCCGTATGCGCGCTCGGCGAAGGTCGCCGGGGCGCCGATGACGAGATCGCTGCAGACCTTTGCCATGTCTTCGATGGACTTCAGCTGGTACTTCTCGGCCGTGGCCTTGGTGACCACCATGGCGTCCTTGTCCTCGGCCTTGGAGGCCTCGAGCACGGCCAGGCCCTGTGGGAGCTTGGTCGGGAGTGCCTTCGCGATGTCCTCGGCAGAGACCTCGGTGGCGTCCTTGTTTACATACAGCAGCAGGTTGCCGCTGTAGTCGGGAACGACGTCCACCGAGCCGTCCTGGACTGCCTTGATGTAGACCTCGCGCGAGCCGATGTTCGGCTTGGTGCTGGCGGTGACGCCGGCGGCGTTCAGGGCGCCGGCGTAGACCTCGGCCAGGATCTGGCTCTCGGGGAAATCAGCCGAGCCGATCACCAGGGCGCTGCCGGAACCGGAGGCGGCACCGCTGCTGGCCGGGGCCGAGCTCAGCGGGTTTGATGAGCCTCCGCAGGCGGACAGGGCCATGGCCAGGCCGACGCCGACGGCCAGGCCGCCGAATGCGCGCCGGCCAAGGCCTCGTTGGCGGGATTCCTTCATGACGTACCTCCTTGAACAACAGTCTCCGCGATTACGGGGTCTGTGAGATCAACCGCAGCCTGCTGGCTGCGGTTCGGCTTGGACGAGGCGCCCCGTGACAGGAACAGCCTCTGGATGAGGGCAAGGACGAGGTCGACGCTGATGGCAAGGGCGGCGATCAGCAGCGAGCCGCCCAGCATCTGCGGGAAGTCGGAGAGCACGAGCCCGTCGAACAGGTAACGGCCCAGGCCGCCCAGGTTGATGTAGGCGACCACGGAAACGGTGGCGATCACCTGGAGCACCCCGGTCCGGAACCCGCCGTACATCACCGGCAGCGCGTTCGGGAATTCCGCCCGGAACAGGACCTGCCATTCGGTCATGCCCATGGCGCGGGCGGCATCCACCACGTTGCGGTCGACGCTGGAGATTCCGGCGTACGTGCCGGCGAGCAGCGGCGGCACGGTCAGGATCACGAGTGCCCAGATCGGCGGCATCAGCCCGATGCCGGCGAGCAGGACGAACAAGGTGAGCAAGCCGAGGGTGGGCAGGGCGCGCAGCGCGCCCGCGACGGACACGATCGCAACCCGCCCGCGGCCCGTGTGCCCGACGAACAGGCCGATGGGGACGGCGATGGCGATGGCGATCACCATCACCAGGCCCGTGTAGAACAGGTGTTCGGCCAGCCGCACCGGGATTCCGGCACTGCCGGACCAGTTCTCCGGATCGCTGAGCCAAGCGAAGGTGTCCGTGACGACGTTATTCACGCGTTTCCCCCTCCGGTCTTGGGACGCGAAAACCGCAGCGCCGCGGCGGCACGGCCAGTCTTGTCCGGTCCCGCATCTGAACCGGCGCCGGCACCCGTGGCCGCCGCGGCCCGGGTCCAGGGTGTCAGCAGGCGTTCAAGCAGCACCAGGACGGCGTCCATCAGCAGCGCCAGGATAAGGATGGCGATGATGCCCACCACCACTTCGGTGACGAAGTCACGCTGGAGGCCGGAGGTGAAGAGCATTCCGAGGTTGCCGATGCCGAGCAGGGCCGCGACGCTGACCAGCGAGATATTGCTGACCGAGACCACGCGCAGCCCGGCGAACAGCACCGGCAAGGACAGCGGCAGGTCGATCTGCATGAAGCGGGCGAAAGGTTTGAACCCCATGGCGACGGCGGCCTGCCGGAGGTCTTCATCCACCGAGTCAAAGGCATCCAGCGTGGCGCGCACCAGCAGGGCGACGGCGTAGATGGTCAGGGCCACCACCACGTTGACCGGATCCAGGATCCGGGTTCCGAGGATGGTCGGCAGGATGATGAAAAGCGCCAGCGAGGGGATCGTGTACAGCAGCGAGGACCCGGTGAGCACCACGGACCGGAGCCCGCGGCTCTGCCGGGCGAGCTGGGCCAGCGGAACGGCGATGAGGACCCCGAACACCATCGGCAGGATGGCCAGGATGAGGTGCTGGCCGGCGAGGTTGAAGACTTCCGCCCTGTTGGCCAGGAACCATTCCATCAGAGCCCTCCGTGCCGGACGCTGCGGTCCGACTCGATGACGGCGAGGACTTCGGCGGCTGCGATGACGCCGGCCACCCGGCCGTCGTCGTCCACGGCGACGCCGAGGCCCGAGGGTGAGGACAGGGCTGCGTCCAGGGCCCGGCGGAGCGTGTCGCCCTTGCGGAACAGGGATCCTCCAGGAACCATCGCCGGACCGGCTCCGGTGCCGGTGCGGGGCCCTGCCCAGCCCAGGGGCCGGAGCGCGTCGTCGACCACCAGCTGCCATTCATCGGAGCTGCCCTCTGCCCGGAGCTGATCGGGTGTGAGGGTGGGGACGGGGTGGATGGTGACACCGTCCGAGGGGCTGAACGCAAGGTGCCGGAACCCGCGGTCGCGGCCCACGAAGGAGGCCACGAACTCGTTCGCCGGGGCCCGCAGGATCTCCGCCGGGGCGGCGTACTGCGCCAGCTTGCCGCCGACGGCGAACACGGCCACTTTGTCCCCCAGGACGGTGGCCTCGTCGATGTCGTGAGTGACGAAGACGATCGTCTTGGCCAGGTCATGCTGGAGCCGGAGCAGCTCCTTCTGGAGTTCATCGCGGACCACCGGGTCCACGGCGCTGAAGGGCTCGTCCATGAGCAGCACCGGAGGATCGGCCGCGAGCGCCCGGGCCACGCCGACGCGCTGCTGCTGTCCGCCGGAGAGCTGGGACGGATACCGTTTGCCGAGGGAGGAGGCCAGCCCGACGACGTCGAGCAGTTCCTGGGCGCGCTTGCGGGCCTCGGCTTTGGACACCCCGTTGAGCCGGGGAACGGTGGCAATGTTGTCCAGCACGGAGCGGTGCGGCATCAACCCCGAGGACTGCATGACGTAGCCCATGGACCGCCGCAGCTGCGCGGCAGGGATTGAAGTGACATCGGCCCCGTCGACGGTGATGACACCGGACGTGGGCTCCACCATGCGGTTGATCATCCGCAGGGACGTGGTCTTACCGCAGCCGGAGGGTCCGACGAAGACAGTGATGGCGCCCTTATCGATGGACATGGTCAGCCCGTCAACGGCGGCCTGACCGCCTTGGTACTGCTTAGTGACGTTCTGGAACTCGATCATGGCTTCGGCCATTTCCGGGCTTACCTAACTGTTGGCGGCAACATTGGTCGGGGCAGCGCACTGTTAGTCAGCGTGCTGGCCATAAAGCAGTTAGCTCATAGACTAACCAGCACCCCAGACTATGTCAGCGGCACGGGGCTCCCGTAAGGCTTCGGAAGCACAACGATTTTGGATGGGTGGCGCGCCGGAATTCCTTCCGGCGCGCCACCGGGGCCAATGTGTCACCGGGCGGTGTGCTTCAGCGCGGCCGCCGCCCACCCTTCGCGCCACTGCTGTTTCCGCCGTGGCGGCCCTTCCCGCTGTTCTTGCCACTGCCGTGGCCCTGCCCGTTCTCGTGGTTGTCCCGTTCGGCCGACCGCTGGCTCTTGCCCGCCACGGCGATCTTCTGGTGCCATTCGCGCTGGTAGGCGCGCCGTGCGGCCGCGTCGTGGCGGCGGGCCAGTGCGGCGAGTTCGCGCTGCAGCTTCAGGTAGCTGGCCCACCGGCGGTCCTCCAGGGTGCCGTCGGCAAGCGCGGCCTGCACGGCACAGCCGGGCTCCCGGCCGTGCGCGCAGTCCGAGAAGCGGCAGTGCTCGAAGAGCTCTTCGAGGTCGCCGAACATCTCCTCCATTCCTCCCTCGGCGTCGAAAACCCCGAAGCCGCGCACCCCCGGCGTGTCCATCAGGACGGCGCCGCCGGGCAGGGGAACGAGCGCGCGGGACGTGGTGGTGTGCCTGCCTTTGCCGTCGCCCGCGCGCACTGCCCCCGTCTCCTGGGCCGGGACGCCGGCGAGGGCATTGATGAGCGTGGATTTTCCGGCGCCCGAGGGCCCCAGCAGCACCAGCGTGCCGCCGGGCGGCAGATGGCCCAGCACTTCGTCCAGGCCATCGCCGTTCTCGGCAGAGGTGGTGACGACGTCCACGCCGGCTGCCTGGCGCACGACCGTCCCCACGACGTCGCCAGCGAGGTCCGCGATGTCCGCCTTCGTGATGATCACGAGCGGCGTGGCACCGGAGTCCCACGCCGCGACCAGGGTCCGTTCGAGCCGGTTGTGCGTGAGCGGACGATCCACCGGAACGACGATCCCGACGACGTCCATGTTGGCTCCAAGGACCTGTGCCTCGGACGAGGCCTCGAAGGCACGCTTGCGGCTCAGCTCCGAGTGGCGGGGCAGAATGCCCACGATCGCGGGCTCCCCCGCCGCGTTCGGGCCCAGCCAGACCCAGTCCCCGGTGGCGGGAAGCTCCCCGCCGCGCGGGTAGGGCAGGTGGTTTGTTCCGCCGCCGTCGGCCACCAGGACGAGGTTGCGGTCCACCCGGATGACGCGGCCCGGGCGGTCGCCTCCCGGCACCGGCTGGGCCGCGAACCGCTTGGCGACGCCGGCTGTGTAGCCGTAGTGGACAGGACCGTCCGGGAACGCCTCATCGGAGGGTCCCAATGAATTGAATGCCGGTGAAGTGAATACCGGCGAAATGAATACGGATGAATTAATTGCAGATGACGGAGGTACGGATGTATTGGTGAAGGTGGCGCTGCCGGCGCCCGGGGATGCAGGATGAATGGTCAACGAAAACCCTTTGGTGGGGCCCCGTGGTGCGGCGCGTGCGCGCGGCGGCGGCTTGTATGCCGCCCAGCGACCAGCGTTTGATGGCTAGGCTGCGGCGTGGGACGGGGCAGGAGTAATGACATGGCTTGCATCGGTGCGCTGCGCGCTCAGAAATATCGCATTCATTGCTTCCACCTCCCCGTCGATTGCCAGCCTGCTCCGGCCGGCGGTTTCTACAGAATAGCCATCGTGCCGGTGCCTGGCTAGTGATTTAGCCGGAAAGTTTTCCGTTCAGCGGCCTCTCGCGGTACAGGCGCAACCCGGCATCCACGAGCGAGACGCGGTTCAGCTCCGCCACCTCATCCAGCGGAATCCAGGCCGCGTGGGTGGTGCTGCCGTTCACCTCGTGGCGCAGTTCCCCGCCCGTGATCGTCGCCTCGTAGACCAGCCGGAGCGACTGGAAGTCCCGCTCGCCGCCGTCGAGCCGGACTTCGGATGGCCAGTGCCCGACGTCGATCCCCAGCATGGCGCCGACGTCGGCGTCGTAGCCGGTTTCCTCGTGGATCTCGCGGCGGCACCCGTCCACCGGGTGTTCGGCCAGGTCCAGGCCGCCGCCGGGCAGCGTCCAGCCCTCGCGTCCGTCCTGCTTCCAGTACGCCAGGAGGATCCCGGCGTCGCGGATGATGACGGCGTAGGCGGCGGGCCGGGTATCGAATTGCATGCTCATCCCTCCAGCGTAGTGGCCTGCGGATTGCCGCCGGCTAGTCCTGTTCCGCCACCAGCTGCAGCACGCCGAAGACCGGCTCCTGCGCCAGGACCCGGACATCGGTGATCCCCGCGGCGGCCAGGGCCCCGCGGAACGATTCCTGCAGCCGCGGCACGTTCATGCCGAGTCCGCCGCCCAGGATGACGGGGCCCTCGATGCCGAGCTGCCGGACGGTCTGCGCGGCGAGGTCGGCGAGGTCGCGCCCGGCCTGGTCCATCAGGGCGAGGCTCGGCGCATGGCCGGCGTCTGCGGCCTCCACCACGAGCCGGGCCTGCTGGGCCCAGAACCGGCGCCCGGTCTCGGGCGAATGGAACATGGCGATCAGCTTGTTCGGGTCATCCACCCCGCAGGATGCCAGCAGGGCCGTGGAGAGCTCGTCCGGTTCCAGCCCCTGGTTCATCCGGCGCAGGCTGTGGCGGACGGCCTCCCTGCCCAGCCAGTAGCCGCTGCCCTCGTCGCCGAGCAGGTAGCCCCAGCCCCCGGCCCGGGCTTCCTCGCCGCGGCCGTTCTTCCCCCACGCGGCCGAACCGGTGCCGGCGATGACGGCGACGCCGGTGCTGGCACCTCCGGCGGCGAGCAGCAGACGGGAGTCGTGGACCACCGTGATCCGGGCGCCGGGCACGTGCGGGGCAATCAGTGCCGCGAGCGCCGCGGCGTCGTCGTCGGTGTCGATGCCGCCGGCTCCTGCGTAGACCTGGGCGACGCCTCCCCCGCCGATCCTGGCGAAGAGTTCCGCCAGGTTGACCGCGGCTTCCTCGGGGCTGACGTTCTGGACATTGGAGCTGCCTACCGATTCATCGGCCACGGGCGCGCCGTCCTCGAACCGGACGCCCCGGGTTTTGGTGCCGCCAATGTCCAGGCCGATCACGGCACCCGTCCCCGCCGTGGCAGATGGCGTGGTGGAAGATGGAACGGAGTCCGCCGCCGGCGGCATGTCAGTGTTAGTCACTGGAACAGGTTACTGAATCGCTGCAAGGAGCCCGCAATGCCCCACGATCTTTTCGGCACACCCGTCATCGCGGCGCCCATGGCCGGAGGCACCTCTACACCGGCCTTTGTCGAGGCCGTGCACCGCGCCGGCGGTCTGGGCTTCCTGGCGGCCGGCTACAAGAGCGTGGCCGCCATGCAGGCGGAAATCCGCACCGTCCGGGAGTCCGGCGCCCGGTTCGGCATGAACGTGTTCGTCCCGGACCCGGCCCAGCTGCCGCCGTCCGCGGCGGTGCTGGCGGAGCTCGAGGACTACCGGCTGCAGCTGCGCGCCGACGCCCGGCGCTACGGCGCGGAGCTCCCGCAGTTGCGGCTCGATGACGACGACGAATGGCAGGGAAAGATCGATGCCCTGCTGTCGGACCCCGTGGAGCTGGTCAGTTTCGCCTTCGGCCTGCCCGGCCCCGATGTCGTCCGGGCCCTGCAGCGGGCGGGATCGGCGGTGCTTGCCACTGTCACCACCGCCGACGAGGCCGTGCAGGCAGCCGGGCAGGGCGTGGACGCCCTGGTGGTGCAGCACACGAGCGCCGGCGGACACAGCGCGGCGTTCCTTCCGGCCCCGGAGGCGCATCTGGCGCCGCCGGGCGGGTCACAGCTGGCACTGCCGGGCGGCACGACGGCGGAGCTGCTCGCCGAGGTGCGGTCCGCCGTCGGCCTCCCGCTGGTGGCTGCGGGCGGCATCATGGATGCGGCCGGGCTGGACGCCGTGCTGCGCGCCGGGGCCGTTGCAGCCCAGCTCGGCACCGCGTTCCTCCGCACGGACCAAAGCGGCGCGAAGCAGCTGCACAAGGATGCCCTGGCGGATCCGCATTTCACCCGGACCCGGCTGACACGCGCCTTCACCGGCCGGCAGGCGCGGGCCCTGGAGAACGAATTCGTCCGCGACCACCCCGGGGCGCCGGGGGCCTACCCTGCCGTCCATCACCTCACGGCACCCCTCCGGGCCGCGGCCGCCGCTGCCGGCGACGCGGAACGCCTGAACCTGTGGGCGGGCACGGGCTGGCAGAAGGCACAGGCCGGACCAGTGGCCGGCGTCGTGCACGGGCTGCTCGCCGCCCGCTGACCCCGCCCGTACCCCGAAGTCGCCGGAAACGTGCCAAACCGCCGTCACCTTACGGCGACTTCGGGGCCAACCGGCGACCTCAGCGCACCGGTGCACCCGCCGGCCCGGCTCAGCCTGCCGAGCGTTCGCGCACGAAGCCTGCGAGGAGCGCCGGACCGTCACGGAGCACGAGTTCGCGGAACAACCGCACGGGATCGGGCTCGGCATCGGCCTTGGCATTTCGCGAAACCGGCTCCCGCCAGGCGAGGCCGATCTCGCGGAACGCCAGGTCCGATTCCAGGGGAATCTCCACCCAGCCGGGACCGCCGTCATTGGCTTCCATGCCCCGCGAGGGGTTGTGGCTGTCCTGTGCGGCCCTGCCGGGTGCGGAGCCGCCGGGCGGCAGGATGCTGACCCCGAGACCGGCCGAGACGAGGCCGCGGACCGTGTGCGAGTCCTGGCTCTCGAAGGCGATGCGCGGGCGGAACCCCGCCTCCCGGAACAACGCGTCGGTCAGCGAGCGCATGCCGTAGCCGGGCCCCATCGCCACGAACGGTTCCTGCCGGATCTCGGCGACCCGGGCACGACGGCGGCCGGCCAGGGCATGACGGTGGTGGACCACCAGGCGCAGCGGTTCCCGATACAGCGCGGCCGAACCGATCCTCTTGCTGGGCGTGGCAACGGGTGCCGTGAGCGCCACGTCGGCGGAGCCCGCGGCCAGTTCCGCGAGGCAGCCGTCCCGTGCGCCCTGGCTAAGGTCAAAGGCAGTCTGCGGGTGCCGGCTCCGGAACGCACTGATGAGCAGCGGCAGCATTGCCTCACCGAAGGTGTGCTGGAACGACACGGCGATCCGGCCGCGGACCACTTCCGATTCGTGCCTGACACTGTCCAGCCCCGTCTGGAATTCGGCCAGGGCGGCCTCGATGTGGGGCATGAGCGCCCTCGCCGCGGGCGTCAACCGCACACCCCGGCCGTCCCGGATCAGCAGCTCCGTCCCCACAATGGCGCTGGCACGGGCAATGGCACGGCTCACGGTCGACTGCGGCAGGCCCAGGAGCTCGGCCGTCTCGGTAATGTGCTCCGTCCGCCCCAGTTCCGCCAGCAGCGGCAGCAGGGGCAGCAGCTGCACCAGCTGCCTGTGTTCGACGTCCATGTTCCGCTCCCCTGCACTGATCCATATTTGCTATCTATCCTATGGAAATCATGCATTAGAAGCATCCCTCGTGCAGGCTTTAGCCTGAAAGCATGCCACGTTTTTCCGCACCCTCCGGCACCGGCCCACGCCCCTCAACCCAGCCCGCAGCCCGGCCCGCAGCTGATCCTGCAGCTGACGCTGCCGCGTGGGCGGGCCATCCGAAGGGCTCCACAGCCTACCGCCGGATCCTCGCCGGGCTTGCCTTTGCCGGCGTCGCAACCTTCGCCCAGCTCTACTCCACCCAGGCGGTGCTCCCGCTCCTGGCGGCGGATCTTCGCGTCTCGGCCGCCGAGGCCGCGCTGACGATTTCCCTGGCGACGGTGGGGCTGGCCCTGACGGTGCTCCCGTGGTCCTTCCTGGCCGACCGGATCGGCCGGGTCCGGGCAATGATGTGGGGCATCTCCGCGGCCACCGTCCTGGGCCTGCTGGTCCCTCTGGCCCCCAGCTTCCCCGTGCTGCTGTGCCTGCGGATGCTGGAGGGGATGGCCCTCGGCGGCATCCCGGCGATCGCGATCGCGTACCTCAACGAGGAGGTCAACAAGGCCCATGCCGCCCTTGCCGCCGGGAGTTATGTCGCCGGGACCACCCTGGGCGGCCTGGCCGGCCGGCTGGTGGCCGGGCCTGCGGGCGAACTGTGGGGCTGGCGGGCCGCGGCCCTGGCCGTCTCCGTTCTGGCCACCGGAGCGGCAGTCCTGTTCCTCGTTCTCGTGCCGCGCGCCCAGGGCTTCAGCGCCGCGGCCGCGGGCGGCTTCCGCGGGGCCCTGCGCACGCTGGCCGGCCATGGCCGCAATCCCCGGCTGCTGGCCCTGTACGTCCAGGCGTTCCTGCTCATGGGCGGTTTCGTGGCCGTCTACAACTACCTCGGATTCCGGCTCTCCGGGGCACCGTTCAGCCTGCCCGCCACCGCGATCAGCCTGATCTTCCTGGCCTACCTCTCCGGAACCGTCTCGGCGCGCTGGGCAGCGGGGCTGACGTCGCGGTTCGGCCGGCGCACCGTCCTGATCGCCGGCACCGCACTGATGGCAGGCGGCCTGGCCCTGACGCTCGCGGAACAGCTGGCCGCGATCCTGGTGGGATTACTGCTGTTCACCGGCGGATTCTTCGCGGCGCACAGCATCGGCTCCGGCTGGACCGGGCTGATCGCCACGACGGGCCGGGCGCAGGCCGCCTCGCTGTACAACCTGGCGTACTACCTCGGCTCCAGCGTGCTTGGCTGGGCCGGCGGCCTCATCTTCCAGCGGCTCGGCTGGACGGCCCTTGCCCTGACGGTCATCGGACTGGCCGGCGCGACGGCGGCAATCACCGCCGTCGCGCATCCCGCTCCGGCGCCCGCGCCCGCGCCGGCAACAACAGCCGCCGGCGGCCGGGCCACAGCAGCGGGCTAGGCATCGGGCCCGCGGGCTACCGCGTTGCCTCGATCGCCTGTACGAGGTCGGCGACGATATCGGCCGGGTCCTCCAGCCCCACCGAGATCCGCAGCAGGTTCGCGTGCGGCTTGGCCGTGGCCTCGACCGGCCGGTGGGTCAGGCCGGCCGGGTGCTGGATGAGCGTGTCGATGCCGCCGAGGGAGACGGCGTGGGTGATCATGCCGACGGCGGCCGGGATCCGCTCGGCGTGCTCGGCGCTGGCGAGCTCGAAGGCCATGAGCGATCCCGGCCCGGACATCTGCGTGCCCACGAGGCCCTGCGGGTCGCATTCGGCCAGTCCCGGATAGTAGACCCGCCTCACGAGCCCGTGCCCTGCCAGGGCCACCGCGACTTTTTCGGCGCTGGCCTGCTGGGCGCGGACCCGGACCGGGAGCGTTGCCAGGCCGCGGTGCAGCAGGTAGGCCGGCCACGGGGTCAGGATGCCGCCGGTCACGGCCCGGATCTGGCGCAGGCGCACCGCCCATTCAGAGCCGGCGGCCACCACGCCGCCCATGGCGTCCCCGTGGCCGCCCAGGAACTTCGTGGCACTGTGCAGCACCATGGCCGCGCCGTGCTTGAAGGGTTGCTGCAGCACCGGGCTGGCGAAGGTGTTGTCCACCAGGAGCGGCACGCCGTCGGCGGCGGCGGCCACGCGGGTGATGTCCACCAGCTCGAGGGTCGGGTTGGCCGGCGTCTCCAGGATCACCAGGCCGGTGTCCGGGCGCAGGGCGGCGCCGACGCCCTCCGGCGTCGTGAAGGTGACCTCGTTGCCCAGGACGCCGGAGGCCAAAAGGTAGTCGCTGCCTCCGTAGAGCGGACGGACGGCGACGACGTGCTTCTTGCCCGCGGCCACAACCGCCAGGAGCACGGCGCTCAGCGCCGCCATGCCGGTGGCAAAGGCGACAGACTCGGGCGCGCCTTCCAGGACGGCGACGCCCTCTTCGAAGCGTGCCACCGTGGGGTTCCACAGCCGCTGATAGACCGTGCTTTGCCCCTCCACATGTGAGCCGCCGGTGGCCATGTGCTCGTAGGCAAGGCCTCCGTCGTGCACGGACGGCAGGGGCGCCGTCGTGGACAGATCGATAGGCACCGCGTGGACGCCCAGTTCCGTGAGCCCGCTCCGGCCTGCGTGGACCGCCAATGAATCTTGAGAAAGCACCCTAGCTCCTTACGAATATTCACCATTGAATTCCGCAAGTATCTGGCAATAATTCGCGCTTTTGTAGGGGTTCTGAATGGAACTGTCGGATAACGCCGTTTATGATGAACGGAGAACACTACTAGGAGGATCCGTGAGCAGCACTGCGAAGAATGTTCGGCCGGGGGCCAGCGAGCCGCTGGACGCGATCGACGAGCGCCTGCTCGCTGCCCTCGTCGCGGACGCCCGCATCTCGAACAAACAGCTGGCAGAGCTCGTGGGGATCGCGCCGTCGACCGCGCTGATGCGCACCCGCGCCCTGTCCGAGCGCGGCATCATCGAAGGCTTCGAGGCCAACCTGAGCCTGTCCGCGATCGGGCGTTCGGTCCAGGCCCTCATTGCGGTCCGGCTCCGCGCCCATGACCGGGAGCAGATCGACCGCTTCACTGCCCGGGTGCCCAAACTGCCGGCAGTGCTCTCGACCTTCCACACATCCGGGTCAGTGGACTACCTGCTGCACATCGCCGTCGCCACCACTGAGGACCTCCGGGACTGGGTTCTGGACAACCTGGCCACCGACCCCGTGGTGGGCCACACCGAAACCACGCTGGTCTTCGACCACATCCAGGGCAACCACGGTCCGCTGCCCTAGCGGGCCCCGCCGGTGCAGCTAGACGCAGTGCAGTTAGACCCGGCTCCGCACCGGACCCGCCGGGGCCCTTAGACCCGGCGCAGGGCGCTCCGCAGCGTAACGGCCGCCAGCGTCAGCGCGGCGGCGGCGCACACCGTGACGAAGCCGGCGACGGCGCTCTGCAGCCCGACGATCCCCGCCGCGAGCCCCAACCCGATCACCGGGAAGGCGCTGCCAAGGTACGTGATGACATAGACGGTGCTGATGATCTGGGCGTGCCGGGCGGCTTCCACCCTGCCGGCAACGTCGTTGAACACGGTCCGGAAGGCCACGCCCTGCCCCACGCCGGCTGTGATGCTGGCCAGAATCAGCAGCCAGGGGCTGCTCCAGGCGGCGGCCGCGGCGATCAGCAGGACGGAGACGCCCAGGACGGCCAGTCCGGCGGACACGGCAAACCGTCCGCGGATGGCCAGCAGCTGGCTCAGGGCTGAGGACCCCAGCGTCAGGCCCGCCAGCAGGCCGATCAGCGGCCGCGAATCGGCGTGGACAATCTGGGCGAAATAGCCGGGGGCGAGCGAGAGGCAGAAGCCAAAGACGGTGAAGCTCAGGAAGCCCACGGAGGAGGCCAGCCAGAAGGCGCCGCGCGCGTCGCTGGAGACCGAGGGCCGCCGCGGCGCCAGGACCCGCAGGGTCTGGGGACCGGCGTGCAGGCTGATGGCGGGCCGCGCCTTGAGCAGGTAGAGGGGCACCAGCACGGCGGCGAGGACGATGGAGTGCAGGTAGTACGGCGTCGACGTCGGGCCCGGCAGGAGGGACAGCATTCCGCCGATTGCGGGACCGGCCGCCACGCCGCCGGCCGAGGCCAGGAGCGTGAACCGCGAGGCCCACTCCGGCCGGCTGGGCAGCAGCTCGCGCAGGGCAGCCGAGCTGGCCCCGGTGGCGAGCGCCACGGCGACGCCCTGCAGGGCGCGCCCGGCGGAGAGCGCCACGAGGCTGCCCGCGGTGGCGAAGACAAAGCCGCCGGCCAGGCCCACCAGGACTGCCAGCACGAGGGCGGCGCGGCGGCCGATATGGTCGGACCAGTGGCCGGCCAGGACGAGGGTGGCCACCAGCGCCAGGACGTAGGCCGAGAACGCCACCGTGACATCGAGCGCCGTAATTCCGAGTTTTGCCTGCAGCAGCGGGTACAGCGGCGTCGCCAGATTGGCGCCGACGAGCAGCGTGAAGATCACGACCCCGGCCATCACGAGTCGTGCGGTGGTGGAGGCGTCCCAGCCCCAGCGGTCAGCTGTGGCCGGGCGCATGCGGAGTTCGCTGAAGACAGTCATGGCCGTGCCCTTGCAAAGTGCAGGGCCGGGCTTTCCCTGTTGTGGGGGAACCGCCCGGCCCGGTTGAAAGATTGGTATGTACAGAATGCAATACCAGTGATCTGCATGGCCAAAATCTGTGTCAAAATTGAGCAAAACAGTCATTCTCGGGCTGTTGAAGTGAACCGGAGTGATGATTTGAACAGTCTGGACCCCACCGACCTGAAGATCCTGCTGGAGCTGATCCGGGATCCGCGGATCCAGATCGGCGAGCTCAGTGACGCCTTGGGCATCGCCCGGAACACCGCCCAGTCGCGCGTGCGGCGCATGCTGCGCTCGGGCGTCCTGCACGACGGCGGCCGTGAAATCGATCTGGAGGCGGTGGGGTACGACGTCGTCGCGTTCGTGACGATCGAGGTCAACCACCGGGAGCTCGACGGCGTCGTAGGGGCCCTGCGGCTGATCGCCCAGGTCCTGGAAGTCCATGAGATCTCGGGGCGCGGCGACGTCTGGTGCCGGGTGGTGGCGACGGATACGCACAATCTCCAGGCGGCCCTCCGGTCGATCCTTCGGGTCAAGGGAGTCATCCGCACCGAGACCGTCCTGGCGCTGCACACCCATATCCCCTACCGAACGGAGCCGCTGATCAGCCGGCTCGCGCAAGGCAGCGCACTGACGCCCGGCCGGTCCGCGTCGCGACGGGCCGGCTCCGCCGAATTCCAGGTGAACAAAGGATAATGTCCCGGTGACTATCATCGACAACGCCGTCTACGTTGACGGCATCCGCAGCGCCGAGCCGCGGAACCTCGAGCAGACTTTCGAGACCCTGACCGAGCACGGGGGTATGGCCTGGATCGGCCTGTACCGGCCGACCTCTGCGGAAATGGCGGCCGTGGCGGCCGAATTCAACCTGCACGGGCTGGCGGTGGAGGACGCGATCTCTGCCCATCAGCGCCCCAAACTCGAACGCTACGACGACAACCTGTTCACTGTGCTCCGGCCCGCCCGGTACCTGGACGAGACCGAGACCGTGGAATTCGGCGAACTCCACGTCTTCACGGGGCGCAACTTCGTGGTCACCGTCAGGCACGCCGAGACGAAAGTCGTGGGCAAGGTCCGGCGCCGGATGGAGGGCCGGCCCGATCTGCTCCGCCACGGGCCCGAGGCCGTCCTGTACGCACTCATGGACCAGGTGGTGGATGACTACGGTCCCGTGGTGGCCGGGCTGGAAAACGACATCGACGAGATCGAGGACCAGCTCTTCAGCGGCGACCCCCTGGTGTCCAGGCGGATCTACGAACTCGCCCGGGAAGTCATCCATTTCCAGCGCGCCATCCACCCGCTCCCGGCCATGATGCAACAGCTCCGGCGGGGCTTCGAGAAGTACCGGGTGGACACGGAACTGCAGCACAGCCTGCGCGACGTCGAGGACCACGTGGAGCGGCTGATTTCCCGCGCCGATTCGTTCCGTGACCTGTTGCAGAATGCGCTCACCCTGGACGGAACCCTGACCGCCAACCGCCAGAACGAGGCCAGCGCGGAACAAAACGAGCAGGTCAAGAAGATCTCGTCCTGGGCGGCGATCTTCTTCGCGCCGACATTTGTGGCCGGACTGTATGGCATGAACTTCGACCATATGCCGGAGCTGCACTGGACCCTTGGCTACCCGATGGCAATCGCGCTCATGGCCGGCACGGCGGCGCTGATGTACGCCATATTCAAGAAGAAGGGCTGGCTCTAGCCAGCGGCGCGGCGGTTCCGGACCTGGACCATGAGCCGGCGGAACGCCAGGACGAAGACCACCTCGATCAGCACCATCAGCCCGAGCAGCAGCCACTTCCCGCTGCTGATGAAAACGATGGCCCCGGTGAGGACCAGAATGCTCCCCAGCGCCAGGGAGTAGACGGCAAATCCGAGGGCTACCCGGGCACTGCGGACGCCCGTGCGGAAGCCGAAGCCCTGCGGTTCCCCACCGGGGTACCCGGCAACCCGGTCCGGACCGGCGGGCTGGAGTTTATCGAACTCTTCCCAGGGGTCGCGGTCCTGCTGCTGATTGGTCATGTTCTTATTATCCCGCGGACCGGATCATCACGCCGCTGAGACCGATCCGATGTGAGTCGGTGGAAGATTCTCGTACCGTCACATTTTCGTGCTGTCACGACGACGGGGCCCGGACCAGTGGTCCGGGCCCCGTCATTGCAGACCTGTTGGCTACTTGTCGTGGCCATGCCCGCGAGAGTCGCCGTGCTCGCGCGAGTCGCCCTGCTCGTTGGACTTGCCGGTGTGTTCGCTTCCGCGCCCGGCCGGCGCGGCACGGTGTTCAGCGGCATTGGCCTGGCCGGCGGCGCGGTGTTCAGCGGCGTTTTGGTGCGCCCAAACGCTATTGCCGTTCGATACGTGGGACCCGTCGGCTTCCGGCGCGTCGGCGGAGTCCTGCGAATCATCTTCTGCAGGTGCCGGGGACTCCGGAACAACGGGTGCCGGTGCTGCGGGGGCTTCCGGGGCCGGAGCGGGGGCAACAGGCTCCTGCGCGTCCGGGCCCTCTTCGGCGCCCTGATCGTCCGCGCCCTGGTCTTCCGCACCCTGGTCTTCCGCGCCCTGATCAACGGTGCCCGCGGCTGTGCCCTGATCATCCGCGCCTTGATCATCCGCACCCTGATCGTCCGACTCCTGGTCATCCGACTCAACCGGTTCGCCGGATTCAGACGGTTCGCCGGGTTCGGACGATTCTTGATCAGCGGCTTCCTGGTCGTCCACTCCCGGCGTCTCCGACTCGGCCGGATCGGCCGAGTCGGCCGGATCGGCCGAGTCGGCCGGATCGGCCGAGTCGGCCGGATCGGCCGAGTCGGCCGGTTCAGAGGTTGCCGTGTCCGTCGCCGTCGTGGTCGACGTCGGGTCGGCCGGGAGATTGGCGGTCGCGGTGGCGGCCGCCGCGCCGGCGCCGCCAGTGATGACGACGGAGGCGACTACTACTGCCTTGCCGGTAGTGCCCAGCGCACTGAGCCAGCCGATGATTCCTGCCACGGGAGATTCCTTTCAAAGCGGTTAAGAGACCGCTGCCGTCCCCCCGGTCGGCAGCCAGCGCCACATTACCGCCCGCAACAGAACAATGGTCGGCCCTTCAGCCGTTTAGGCCACATCCTGAGCCAATGCTGATCAAACCCTGAGCCTCGGGGCGATCGTCACGCGGCTCTAGGCGGCGCGCACGTCGACCTCGCCGGGTTCCGCTCCGTCGCTGCCGAAGACCAGGTGCCGGTTGGCGACTTTCTCGCTGAAGAAGCGGTCGTGGCTGACCACGACGACGGCCCCGGGGAAGTGGAGCAGTGCCCGCTCCATGACCTGGGTGCTGGACATGTCCAGATGGTTGGTGGGCTCATCAAGCAGCAGCACCGAGGCCCCGGACAGCAGGCACTGGGCCATGGCGACGCGGGCCTTCTGTCCGCCGGAAAGGTTCCCGATCTTCTGTTTGAGATCGGCCTCCGAGAACTGGAACATGGCGAGAAACCTGTTGACGGACTTCTTCGTGGCGCTGAAGGCCAGGCTGTCCGGCAGCGCGTTGACCGCGTGCGAGACGGTGTCGGCGTCGTCGAGCTCTTCCAGCATTTTGTTGTAGGAAACAAAACCCGGCCCCTTCGCCCAGACCACTTCACCGGAATCCGTCGGTTCCTCCCCGGTCAGCACTTTCAGCAGCGTGGACTTGCCGCTGCCGTTGGAGCCCAGGACCACAATCCTGTTGCCGCGGCGGATCTCGAAGCTCAGGTCCTCGAACAAGACCTTGTCGCCGTAGGACTTGCCCAGCCCTTCGACCCGGCAGAGGACATCCTTCACGTGCAGCCCGCCGTAGATCTCGGTGACGATCTGGTCCACCGGACGGGGTGTCCGCGCTTTCTTGATCTTGGCCAGCTGGTTCCCCAACCCGCGGCTGGCGGCTTTGGCGGCCTCGCGGCGGTCGGCGATGCCCTCCGCTTCAAAGGCCAGGAGCTCGGACTCATGGACGAACTGCGCCTCGAGCGTTTTGAGCCGGAACTGCTTCTGGACCACGTACTCGGCGAAGTTTCCCGGGTATTCGTGCAGATGGAAGTTTTCCACTTCGATGATCCGGGTGACCACCGCATCGAGGAACTTCCTGTCGTGCGAGACGATGATCGCGGCGCCGCGGTAGTCGCGGAACCAGTTTTCGAGCCATTCGACGCCGGCCACGTCGAGGTAGTTGGTGGGTTCATCGAGCAGCAGGACGTCCGGACCCTCCAGCAGGATCTTGGCCAGGGCGGCGCGGTTGCGCCACCCGCCGGAGAGTTCGTCAATCGCGCACGTGCGGTGGGCGTCGCTGAACCCCAACGTGGTCAGGACTGTGTCGATGCGCCGCTTGTAATCCCACCCGTCGAGGCGGTCCATGTCCTCGAAGAGTTCGGCCTGGCGCCGGATCAGCCGGTCGAGCTCGGCGCCGGCGGGGTCCGCCGCAATAGCGGTGTCGATGGCCGCCAGCTCTGCCTCGGCAGCTTTGATCTCGACGAACAGTCCGTCAAGGACCTCAAGGATGGTTGCCTCGCCGTCGAGCTCGGAAAACTGGGAGAAGTACCCCACCCGGGTTCCCTGCTCCACAGTGACCGTTCCTGCGTCCGGGGAGACCTGGTCCAGGATGAGCTTGAGGATGGACGTCTTGCCGGAGCCGTTTTTGCCGATCAGGCCCACCCGGTCCCCGGGCTCCAGACGGAAGAACGCCTCGCGGAGGATCTGTGTGTTGTCGAAGCGGACGCTGACGTCGTGCAGCCGGATCAGGCTCACTGCTGCGCGAGACGGTTGCGGACGATTTCGCTAACGGCCTTGCCGTCAAAACGTCCGGCCACCGTGGCGGTGACGGGCTTCATCACTGCCCCCAGCTGACGCATGGACAGCTCGACGCCGTCGGCCTTGAGCGCCGCGATGGCCTCGTCCACGATCGTCTCGACTTCCGCCGCGGTCAGAGGCTTGGGCAGGTAGGCCTCGATCACCTCGGCCTCGGCGATCTCGGCGGCGGCACGCTCGGCTTCGCCGGCCTCGGTGTAGATGCGGGCCGTGTCGCGGCGCTTGGCGGCTTCCTTTTGCAGGAGTGCGGTCACCTGTGCGTCGTCCAGCACGATCGGCGTCTTACCCGACTTCTCCCGGGTTTCGATCTCGCCCAGGACGTTGCGCACGGTGGTCAGGGCAACCTTGTTGCGGTCCTTCATGTGGTTCACGACGTCGGCGTGCAGGCGTTCTTTCAGGGTGGTCATAGTTCTCCTCGTGTTGTTAACAAGGCTAGCGGCAGAACCCGTTGGCCCCGATCGCCGAGATGATCCGCTGGGCGTCGTCGTCCGAGAGGGCGGGGACGTCCCCGCTGAACTCCGCCTTTGCGGCGGCGATGAGCTGGTCCGCCGTCGATTGCCCCACCAGGCGGCCGCACAGGCGGCGGGCCTTGTCGACTGCCTGGTCGCCTGGCAGGCGGGGGTTGATCTTGGCGAGCGAGGCCAGGAGCGCTTCCCGCTGGGCCTGGTCAGGCTTGGGCAGCGACGCCGGCAGGCCCGCCGTTGGGGTCCCGGCGGACGGCTCGGGGCTCGGGGAGGCGGAGCAGGCCGCGGTCAGCAGAACAGAGAGCAGGGTCAGTGCGATCGCGGTGGTGTTCTTCATCGGTGGTGGCCTTGTCTGCACTGGATGTCCATCTGGGATGCCTGCGCTTGATTCGGTTGCCATGCCGCTGTTACTAGGTTGGGTTTTGCCGCGCGGATTGCTGCGCCGGCGCGGCCACGGCGCCGATCACGCAGGTTCACACCATCTCATGAAAACTCTTTTTGCCCCCACCCGGGGTCGCCGGCAATGCGACACGTTGCGGCTGTTCCAAATGGCGAGAGACTGGCGTAGCGTGACCCTCGTCACATCCGGTTGAGGATTGGTATCGGCCCGCTTCGCTTCGGAAGAAGGAATCCATGGATCGCCGGACTTTTCTCGCTGCAATGGCGGCTGCCCTGGCTGCGGCCGGGGCCAGTTCCGCTGCCACACCCCCTGGGCCGGGTCCGGCCCCCTCCACGCCATCCCTTGCCCGTACGGCCACCTCTGCCTCCCGGGCTCTCAAAGGCGCAGCCCACGGCGGAGATGATGCGCTGGCATTGAGACAAATCCGGAGTCTGAACGCCAACTGGTACTACTCCTGGGGATCCGCGTATACCGTCACGACCAACCCGGCCTTTGTCCCGATGGTGTGGAGCGCGAATGCTTTGCTCCGAAAGGACGCCCTTGGCGACGTGGCCAGGCAACTTCCCCAGACGAGGACCAAACACCTCCTCGCTTTCAACGAGCCGGACCACCCGGGCCAGGCCAGCATGTCCGTCGATGAGGCCATCCGGTTGTGGCCCCACCTTCAGTCCACCGGCCTGCGTCTGGGGTCTCCGGCCACGGTCGGTGTCAGGAGCCCGTGGCTGGACCACTTCATGGCCAGGGCGCGGGAGGCGAACCTCCGCATCGACTTCATGACGATGCATCACTACGGCCCGCCGAACCCAGAGAGTTTCCTCGCAAGAGTCTGGTACCTGCATCACCGGTATGGAAGGCCGGTCTGGGTTACCGAATTTGCGGTTGCGGACTGGCAGGCAACCCCGGCACGCCCCTCCCGGTACACCACCCGCGAGACCGCCCACTTCATGCAGGCTGCGGTCGCCGGCATGCGAGTGATGCCCTTCGTCGAACGGTTTGCGTGGAAAACCAGGGAACCCAGTGACCCCGTCATGGGCCCGTCAGCCCTCTATCAAACGAACGGCGGGCTGACCTCACTGGGCCGGCTGTACGCTTCGCTGTGACTGCCCGTCGAGAGTCGGAGGGAGACCCGCCGCTACTTGTCCGTGCTGTTCGGCCCATCCCTTCGGGTGGGAAGCACGAGGAGTGCGTCACCGACGGGACGTTCCGCGCCGCCCGAGGGGATATTCAGAACAGCCCCTCCGGCAACTGCTGTTGTCGAACCGCCACCGTCCAGGTTAATCGCCTGGACCATGCCAAGGGACGCGGCGACGTCGGCCTCTTCCTTCAGGCTTAGGCCCAGTGAGGCCGTCGAGCGTCCATCGGCTGTCACCAGCATGGTTCTCCCTTGGGCATCGGTGCCGGCGAAAGTCCGCGGGTTTCGCTTGTGGACCCAGCCGTAGTAGAAGCTGTTCCCGTCATTGGGGTGGACCATGCCGTCACGCTTGGCGGTGACCACTGCCTTGCCGTTCTTGACCAGCAGCGGGCCGCCGTTGACGACGGTGGTGGCCCTGTCCGTGGAGAAGGACCTTCCGTCCTGGTCGAGCAGACCGGTGTTAATTTTCAGCTTGGCGCCCACCGTGGCGATTGTCCGCAGCCGTGCGACGTTGGTCCCGGTTGCCTGGACGGTGCGTCCGCCGGCAGGAACGGCCGTGCCGCGTGTCCCGGCAATTGCGGTGACGGTGCCGTGGCTGTCCACCGCCACTTCAAGGCCCGGACCGGCCGGGGTGGACGGCCCGAATTCAGGCGTGAAGGCCACGAGTTCGTTGGCGTTCGTGCAGGTGACGTCGTGGAGTGCGAGCGGGGTGGGCAGGCCGTTGGCGCCGCCGCAGTTGCGGATCAGGCCCGGCACCCGGTCAGTGCCGTCCAGAGCCGCCGAACCGGAAGCGGAGGAGACGGAACCGGCCCAGGTCAGCCGCTGAATGCTGGTGCTGTTCTTCTTGCCGTCGATGACCAGGGCCGGGCGGTCCGCGACTGGTTCGCTGAGGGTCTTGCCGCCGTAGACGCCGACCCCGGCGGGGTCACCTTCGGCGCCGGCTGCCGGGTCGAAGACGAAGTAGCCCGCGTTGACGGCGGCGATGGCGCTGGCGTCAGCAGCGAGCTGGCTGGTGGTCTCCGGTTTTTCCAGGTCCGGGCCGAAGGAGCCGGCGAGCCGGCCCGTGAAGGTCTTGGGATCGATGGTGATGACCTCCAGGTTCCAGGGCCCGCGAGTGTTCGTGCTGGCGTCGGCGTCGCCGTCCCAACCCGTATAGATCACGGAGGAGGCAAACCCGGCCGCCTTGATCTGCGCGACCACCGGGTTGCCATCGGCCTTGGCGGCGAGGTGACCGGCACGGACCCGGTACCCCAGATCCCCGCCGGCGTCGGCCAGCTGCGGGGACTGGACATGTTCGACGCGGGCATCGACCCCTGCCGCATCGAGTTTGTCGGCGATGTGCTGCGCTGTGGCCTGGCTGGAGAGCGCCGAGGCTGGGGCGTCAGGATCCGGTGAATCCGAGGGTATGGCCACTTCGGCTGTCCAGAACAATGACGGGTCTGCTCCGCCGCGGCTGATCTTTGTCCGGGTAACGCCCGGGGCGAGGGCGGTCACCGTCCGGTTCTCGGGCAGGTCGGCGGGGCCAAGGTCGAGGTGGGCGCCCTGGGCCGCTCCGGTGTCACCTTTCTGGCTGCCTTCCGCATGAGTCGGGCCGACGGGGCTGAGGAGCGCTGAACAGACGGCGAGAACAAGGCCGCCGGTCAGGGCGCCGCGGTGCTGTAGGGAGGCTTTCATCCGTCCACCGTAGACAAGCCGCCATGCCGATTCCGCCTGTTTCACGCGGCGTTGGGCACCTGTTGGCCGAACCTTCGCAGGACGTTTACCGATGCCGCGGCGACCGGTCGGGAGCACCGAACCACCCCGCACCCGCCGTGCCGCCGCACCGCACCTGCCTTGCCGCCTGCCACTGTCCGGCCCGCGGCTTAGGCTGGTCGCATGCCACCAACGCCTGCCCCGTCTCCGGTCCCGGTTGAAGTCCTCGTCCCGCCAGGTACGGCCGAGTGGTGGCAGATCGTTGCCGCACTTGCCCCGGTTGCGGTACTCGTTGCTGCAGCCGTGGGAGCGTTCATGGCCTGGCGGACGCTGCGCCAGAAGGCCGTCGCCGACGACCGGGCGGAGTGGTGGAAACGGACCCAGTGGGCGCTGGACCGTGCCCTGGATGAGGACCGGGACAGCAAGGCCCTGGGGCTGGCAGCGCTGGATGTGCTCGCCCGCAGCGAGTTGGCCCGCGACGAGGAGCTCGAGCTCCTGGACATCGCGTGGGAGTCCGTGAACGGGGCCGAGGAGAGCACCGGCAGCGGGCAGCACGTCTCTGCGAAGTTTTCCGGCTCTGCGGCCGTCTCGCAGCACCGGGTTCAGGTCACCGCCGCCAGACTGCGCGTCAGACTCGACGAGCGGCTCGGCCGCACAACGCCTCCCGGCACCGCGGCCCTGGCCAAGGAAGCGCCCTAGCCGCGGTTGGCCCTGTCCATGAGTGGGAGCACCATGATGACGGCCGCGCAGACGCACCCGGCGCCGCACAGGGGGCAGAGGTAGCCGACCGCCCTCTGGTCGTCCGCCCAGAAGGCGGGGATCGTGGCCACCTGCGCAAAGCCGGCCCGCTCCAGCATCCCCAGGGAAGAATGCTGTGGATCGGCCGAGACCCAGGACGCCGACACGACGTCGTGGCAGCCGCGGGCCTTCAGAAAGTCCAGGCAGGCCGCGAGCACGGTCGAGCCGACGCCCATCCCCCTGGCTGCGGGTGCGACGACAATGGACTTCAGCTCCCCGACCCGGCGCCCGACCAGGCCGGCGTCGACCCCAGGAAAGCGCAGGCGGTCCTGCAGTACGGCGCGTGACGCCTGGTCCAGGACGCGGGCGGTCCCCGCGCCCAGGAGCTCACCGCCCCTGCCGCGGGCGCGGATGAGGACTCCCCCGCCCTCGGCTGTCAGTTCCGCCAGAGCTGATGGCTGGATGAAACCGGAGCCGAGGGACTCGTTGAGGAGGGCGGCTGTTTCTCTGGCCACGGCGGACCCTGGTGCCCCGACGTGCAAGGTTACGTTCGACGCCGGCCGGGTCACGATCCCTGTGGCTGCCATGTTGCTCCTCTTCCCGGACGGGCTAGTCTGGCCTCCCGGACCACGCCCGCATGCGGCGGGACCGGGAAAGCCGTTGGTCAGCCGACGAGGTACGCTCCGCTGGTCCGCGACACGGTGGTGTAGCCGAACCGTGAGCCGGTGACGCGGACGCTGAGCTTGGTGCCCTTGTCGGCGGTCCGGACCTTGTAGCTGGATGCATAGGCGTCAGAGATCGGGACGCCGTTGCGCAGCCAGCGGTACGTGAAGGCAGTGCCCCAGGACCAAGTGCCCCGCTGCACGGTCACGACGTTTCCAACCTTGACGGTGCCCGCAATCGTCGGGGTGGCCGAAATCAGGGGCAGACCCGCCACCCTCCCCGACGCGCTGATCGTCTGGTACAGGCCGCCCGTCGCGATCGGGGACACACTGACCGAGATCTTCTTGCCGGCATCGTCCCTCGTCAGGACGTAACTCCAGGCGTAGGCCCCGTCGATCGGTACGCCGTCACGCCGCCAAATTACGTCCGATTCGACCCGGTCGTACCAGGGATCGCGAGTCAGGGTCAGCTTCGACCCGACGCCCAGGGTCCCGGTAATGGCCCGCGTCGACACTCGCGCGGTCACGGGCTTTGGCGCAGTGACTTTCACCCGGGCGGTGATGTAGCCGGGGGCGGAGGCGGCCACCAGGACGCTCGGGGTCTTGCCAACCTGGGACTCATTCGGAGTATAGGTCGAGCCGGTGGCAGCTACCGTCCCGTCCGGGGCGAACCAGCTGTAGGTGAACTTCAGCTTGTCGGAGGGTAGGGACCAACTTCCGGTCGACACCTTCATCGGAGAGCCGGTCACGGCGTCTCCGGTCACCACCGGTTTGGTGACGTTGGTCAGCTGCTTCAGCTCCCCGGCCGCCGGCACGGCGACCGGGTTGGAGTAGATTTTGGTGTCGTACCAGGAAGGATTGGTCATGAGCACCAGGGTGCGGCCCTGGTCCGCGGCCGTGATCTTGTAGGTCAGCGCTGTAGCCCCGGGAATCGTGCCGCCGTCCCGAAGCCACTGGTAGGTGTGCGGGGTAGAACCGGCCCAGGGAACGTCATCAGCCGCCGTGAGGACCTCCCCGAGGCCCGTGCTGCCGGTGACTACGGCGCCGGGCTGGGGGTCGAAGTCAGAAACCTTTCGCTGTTTAGAGGTCGCGGCGGCCGGCTTGAACCCGGGCGCGTGGCCGGTGATCCTGACGCTCAGCAGCCCCGTTGATCCCCAGCCCTTCGGGTCGAACATTTCCGCGGTGGCACCCGGGATGGGCTTGCCGTCGCGAAGCCACTGGTACTGGCGGTAGATGACCGGAGCCCCGCTAAAAGACCCCCCAGCGAACACGAGGCGGCTGGGCCTATCCGGGTGGGTGTCCAATTGAGCGATGACAACGTCCCCCGCAACGACGGACGGGACAGCGCCGCCGGCGTTCGTGACGGGGGCGGTCTTGGCGGACTGCAGGGTCGTCTTTGCATAGCTCGGCGCAGCCGCCGTGGTCTTGACCCGGAGGCCCGTGCCGAGGTCCGCCGTGGTGAGCAGGTAGGTGGGGCCGGTGGCGCCCGGGATAGGCACGTCGTTGCGCAGCCACTGGTGCGTGAGCTTGGCGTCCGCAGGATCCCAGGCGCCGTCAACAACGGTCAGGGTGCTGCCGACCTGGGGGGGCCCGCCAATGCCGGGCCGCGGGCCGGCGACGGCGCCGCCGTTGACCAACATCGGGTACGGATGCCCGTCCGGCGCCGTGCAGAACCTGACTGAGTCGACCACCGGGCCGCAGGAATCGATGTTCGGTGGAATGGCCCACTGATCGGGATCGGCCTGCGCCGGAACGGCGAGGCCCGCAAGCGAGAGTGCGGTGAGCGAGAGCGCGGTGAGTGCCCCGGCGATGCCTAAGCGGGTGGTCTTCTTGTTCAATTTTTCCCCCAAGTCTTTGAGCCGGCTCCCGGCTCCCCCGTCGCCGAGCATAATACCCAGACACCATTTCGACAATGATTGCGCAGGTCAGGGGCCTGGAATGATGGTATTGCTCTGCACCGGTCACGGGTCCGCGGGCAACGCGGCCCACCGTACTCAGTCGGGCTGACGGCCGCGGATCCTGAATGATCCGGCCTTACAGCCGGACCAAACAGTCGGGCCACGCACTCAAAGGTTCAAAAACCCTTGAAATCTGTGGAGCTAAGGAGATTCGAACTCCTGACCTCTTCGATGCGAACGAAGCGCTCTACCAACTGAGCTATAGCCCCGAAGCAACGCCGGTCCTGACGGAACGGCGTTGCCGGTGTCCCTAGGCTACAAACTATCTGCGCTGTTTTCCAGCCAGCCCCGGAAAGTCTCGGTGCCGTGTCGCGCGGCCGGCACCAGATCTAGCCCCGGGACATGAAAAACCCCGGGCAGCCATTGCTGGCTGCCCGGGGTAATCTCGGGAAGGACGGGCCGGATCAGGCGCGGCGCCGCTGGAGGACGTCATCCAGGTTGCTCAAGGCGCTCTGGGCCTTGCTGAGCTGCTTGGTCTCGGAATCCTCGGCGGTCTGCGGATCGGACGCTGCCGGCCGCGCTGAGGCCTGCTTGAGGGACGGCTTTCCTACGGCCTTCGGCGCTTCGGGAAGGTCGAGTGGCATCGGGGCTGCACGTTCGGCCTTCGGGGCTTCGACGTAGGTGGGCTTGGGAACCTCGACGGGCTCCCAGCTGGTGCCCTCCGCTACTGCACCCGTGCCGGCGGCCGCAGCCGCCGAGGCATCCCCCGAGGCTACGGCTTCGGCGAGGGCGGCCTGGCGGAGTTCCAGTGCGGTCAGTGGCTTCGGCGCGGGCTCGGGCGTGTTGCGGCCCGCTTCGGCGTCGAAGAGCGGGCTTTCCGGCCGGGTGCCGGGGCGGCCGGCGGGAACCGAGGGGGTCTGTTCAGGCACGGACGGCCGCGCAGGAGTGCGTTCCGGGCTGGCCATGGCTGCACGGAATGCAGCGTTCATTTTCCGCCGGCGATCGCGGACGGCCAGGCGGCGGAGCAGCGCCACTGCGGCGACGGCGCCCAGGAGGGCGGTCACCGGCAGCCAGCCTGAACCGATGCCGAAAAGTCGAAGGGCTCCGGATACCACTGCCGTGAGGAGAGCCAGGAGCCCGGCTACCGCCAGCACCAGGCGCCCCCACCGAATCCGGAACGGCGGGGAGCCCTCCGCAGCAATCGGGCTCAGCTGAGGGGTCGCCGCCTTGCCCGCACCGGGCCCAGGTGTGCCGCCGGCCGGTTCTGCGCGCTGAGTGCTGATCATGGGTTTCTCCTGCTGCGCCGCCATTTTCATAACCTTCCCCGCCTGTGGATCTGCTGGTTCCATGTCAACGACGTCCGCCAGGAATTCGCCTGCAGGCTGCAGCTGGTGGCGTCCGTTCCGGAGAACGTAAGGCGCCACCCACACGATCCAGAGCGCAACAGCAATGACAAGGATCACAGAGCTGCTAAGAGGGAAGTCCACACTCAAAACCGTATGAGGTATATGGGGTGCTGGCCCGCATTGTCAGGGGTGTGTCGTGCGTGCGGCGGCCGCTGCCCGACGTCGGGGCGTTGTGGCTGGTCAGGCGGCTGTCGCGGGCTTCAGGACTGGCGGGTTCTCAGCCACCGTGCGAGGAGGCCTTCCGGTACTTCTTCCGCCGTGAGCGCAAAGGTCCGGTGGTCCGCCCATTCACCGTTGATGTGCAGGAACCTGGGCCGGAATCCCTCGTCGCGAAAGCCGAGTTTCTCCACCACGCGCAGGCTCGGCGCGTTCTCCGGCCTGATGTTGATCTCCATGCGGTGCAGGCCAAGGGTGCCGAAGCAATAGTCCGTCGCCATGGCCACCGCGGTGGGGGCGATCCCCCGGCCGGCCCGTTCCTTGTCAACCCAATAGCCAAGCGTCGCCATCATGGCCGATCCCCATACGATCGAGGACACCGTCAGCTGCCCCACGATCACCGGTGCCTGATGGCCGGGTGTCCATTCCGCGATCACGAAGGGCAGCGCCGTCGCCTGCGCGGCTTGGGCCTTGAGCGAACGCACCATCTGCCGGTAGTCCGGCAGACCGCCGCCGGGGACCGGGTTCGATGCCTCCCAGGGGGCCAGCCACTCGCAGTTGCGGGACCTGAGTGCTGTCCACTCCTTGCGGTCCCGGTACCGGATCGGGCGCAACACGATGTCGCCGCTCTCCAGGGTCACCGGCCAGGTGAAGCTGCCCCCCACGGGAGTTATTTGGCGAGGCTGGGGGCCAGGCTGGACGCGAAGCCGGGCAGCCATTCGCGCAGGCCCGGGCCGAGGTCCTCGCTGTCGCAGGCGAGCTGGACGCAGGCCTTGAGGTAGCTGAGCTTGTCGCCGGTGTCATAGCGGCGGCCGCGGAAGATGACGCCATATACGCCGTAGCCCTCGCCGGTGCCGGCCGAGAGTTCCTGCAGGGCGTCCGTGAGCTGGATTTCCCCGCCGCGGCCGGGCGCAGTGCGCTCCAGCACTTCAAAGACGGCCGGGTGCAGCACATAGCGGCCAATTACGGCCAGGTTGGACGGGGCGTCCGCGGCGTCGGGCTTCTCCACGAGCTGGTTGATGCGGACGTAGTCCTCACCGCCGATTGCCTCGACGTCGGCGCAGCCGTAGGCACTGATCTGGGACGGGTCCACCTCGATCAGAGCGACCACCGACCCGCCGGTCTTGGCCTGGACGTCGATCATGGTGCTGAGCAGCTCATCGCGGGCGTCAATGAGGTCATCGCCCAGGAGGACAGCGAACGGCTCCTGCCCGACGTGCTGCTTGGCCCGGAGGACGGCGTGGCCAAGGCCCATGGGATCGCCCTGGCGGACGTAGTGGATGTCGCCGAGGTTGCTGGCGGCCTGGATGGACTCGAGCTTCGCGGTGTCGCCCTTAGCCTTCAGGGTGGACTCCAGCGCGGGGACGCGGTCGAAGTGGTCCTCCAACGCCCTCTTGTTGCGGCCGGTGATCATCAGGATGTCGTTCAGGCCGACGTTCACGGCCTCCTCGACGACGTACTGGATGGCCGGCTTGTCAACGACAGGCAGCATTTCCTTGGGCATGGCCTTCGTGGCGGGGAGGAACCTGGTACCAAGGCCCGCGGCGGGGATTACGGCCTTGCGGACGGAAGCGTTGGGTGTATTCACACGACTAATCTAACGGAGGGACGAATCATTGCGTAATCATTGTGCGAACCGCCCGCCGGGCCTGCCCGGTGCAGCGCGGCCGCAAGAGGCAGGGGAAGGGCCAAGATGGCGTCAAAAGAAGAAATACGCTCCGGCCACAGGGCGGCGCGTTCCGTGCTGCCGCCGGCCGCGCAGGATGCCGCCGCGGCGGGCATCGCCAGCCATGGGCTCCAGTGGGCCTCCGGGCTGGCCAGCGGCCGCCAGGGCACCTTCGCGGCGTACCTCGGGGTGGGCGCCGAACCGCCCACATTGCCGCTGCTGACGGCCCTGGTCGATGCCGGTCACCGGGTGCTGCTGCCGGTTTGCGAACCCGATATCGAGCTCAGCTGGGTGTACTGGACTCCCTTGTCCGGATTTGTCCGCAGCCGTTACGCGCCCATCCAGGAGCCTGTCGGTGAGCGACACGGCGCCGACGTCATGCGGGACGCCACCGCCATCTTCCTCCCGGCCACGGCGGTGGATTTCTCGGGCAACCGAATCGGACAAGGCGGCGGCTACTACGACAAGTTTCTTGCCGCCCTGGCCGCCATGTCCTCCGCGTCCGGCGGGGCGCCCGGCGGGGCGTTCGAGGGAGTCGCGTTGCCGACTGCCGCCGTCGTGTATGACACGGAGGTGCTGCCCGCCGGCAGCATTCCGGCGGAGTCGTTCGACCGGAAAGTCGACACGGCGCTGACACCGGGCGGGATCATCCGGCTCGGCTGATCCCGCCCCACTGATCCGGGCTCGTGCCAAGGTGATAGAATTGGCACTCAGGCCCTGCGACTGCTAAGGACGGAACCGGTCGATAGACATATCGGCGGTGATCCGGACTCGACAGCACGGGACCTGCTCGTTTGCCCCTGAGGAGGATTTCCAGTGCCCACGTATGCATACGCCTGCAAGGACTGCAGCCACGCCTTCGAGATCGTGCAGTCGTTCAGCGACAACTCCTTGACGTCCTGCCCCGAGTGCCAGGGCACGCTGCGCAAGAAGTTCAACAGCGTCGGCGTAGTGTTCAAGGGCTCCGGCTTCTACCGGACCGATTCGCGCGACGCCAAGGGCAGCACGGTTTCTCCGGCTCCTGCTGCGCCCGCGGCCACCCCCGCAGCCGCAGCCGCGGCCAGCTAAGGCATCTGCCGGGTTGGCGCCGGCTGCCAGCTGGGCCACGGCCGGCTGAGCCTGGGCACTGCCTGAACCGCTGGGCCCTGTCCGCTGTGGCCGTTGTCCACATAGGACGCTCCCCAGCTCCCGCCGCCCTGGGCGGATCCGTAGCGTGGCGGCATGGCACTTTTCCTCAGCGCGGTTTTCCCGCCCTCGTTCCGGACGGCTGCCCCGGCGGCATCCGGGCCCTCTTCCACGCCTTCGTTCAGGCCGTTCCGCGTCGCAATGCCCGAAGTGGCCTCCGGCCGCTGGTCCCGCACCGGGATCCGCCCCGTCAGCCCTCCTCCCGCCACGTCTTCCACCGCCGGCCGTCCGTTCCGGAGCCGGATCCGTCCCGCGAAACCCCGCAGTCAACCGCCCCGTGGCCACCCATCGCGGCGCCGCCTGCGCGGCTGGCTGAACCGGAACCGGCGCCTTATCGCGGTCCTCCTGTTCTGCATCCCCGCCGGTCTGACGGTTCAGCAGCTGGCTCCCCCGCCCGCTGACACGGTCGCAGCCTTCGCCGCAGCGGCCGACCTGCCGGCCGGAAAGACCCTGGAACCCGGCGATGTCAGCAGGATCAGCGTGCCGCCCGGCCTCGTTCCTGCCGGCAACCCGGGCAGCGAGACCGCGTTCGAGGGCAAACAGCTGGCCGCACCGCTGCGCCAGGGCCAGCTCCTCACCGACGCCCAGATCCTTGGGCCGGGCTTGCTCGCCGGAAGCCCGCCCGGCTCTGCGGCCGTGCCGCTGAGGATGGCGGATCCGGCCTCCATCCAGCTCGTCTCACCCGGGCAGTTCGTCAACGTGGTGCTCACCGGCGGCAACGGCACGGAACAACCCGGCGAAAGCCAAGTCCTGGCCGAAGCCGTGCCGGTGCTCTGGACGTCGGCGCAGGGCGGTAAGGCCGGCCCCTGGCCCGCCGCTGCGGAGACTGACGGGCTGGTGGTGGTGGCAGCACCGGCCGACCAGGCACGCAGGCTGGCGGGCGCGTCTACCCAGGGCAAGCTGTTTTTCGTGCTCGTAGCGTCACCGCCGGGCTAGCGTTCCCGCAGTGCCAGCGTGCCAGCCGTGCCAGGGTGCCCGGGCAGTTGGCTCGGGCCGACGCCTGCTGCGCCCACAGGCTCTGCTGCGGACGGCTGCGTCAGCCCCAGTGCGGTGGCTTCTGTTCCTGGAGCCAGGCGTCGTGATCGTAATTATCAGGCTGGTCACCCCAGCGCCGGGGGTCGTCTTCCGCCGCCTTGTTCGGCAGCACACCCTCGGCCACGGTGGCCTGTGCCTCCGAACGGCGGGAAGTCCCCTTCGCGGGGTCCATGTCCGGCCCGTCGCCGGTCGATTCGCCGGGCTTTGGCCCAGCGGTCGTCGGCCCAGCGGTGTGGGCCGCGGCCCCCGCCGCGGCGTTGGTTGCGGCGGCTTCGTGGGCGCCGGTGTTGCCATTGTCGCCGGTGTTCGAGGTGTCGCCAGTGTTGCCGTTGTCGCCGGTGTTCGAGGTGTTGCCGGTGATGCCGTCCGCATTCATGCCGCCGGCCTCCTTACTGCCTGTGTTGCTTGTCATTGCTGATGCGGGTGCCTGCCGGCGGAGTTCCTGGCCGGCAGTTTCGTGGCCGCGGAATACCTGTCCCGCGGGTTCGGCCGCCACGTGGTACTCGGCGGCCCGGGCCTCGTCGATCGCCAGGTGCTCGATGCCGTCGTCGAAGAACCCGTGCGCTGTCCGCAGCCGGCTGGACGCTGTGGGCTTCTCCAGCCCGAGGTAGCCGCCAATCCGATCGGCGCAGGCCGAGGGGTCGGTGAAGACCTCTATGGTCCATAGTGGCATGTACCGCCAGCCAAGCCGCTCCAAAAGCTGCGGCCGGAGCCTGCTCCGTTCCCGGACGCTCATCCGCCGGTAGTGGCCGGTGCCATCGGACTCGATCGCCACCGGACGGGGAATCTCCGCGTCGTCCTGGCCGATGGTGGTCATCGGATCGGCGGCCGCCACCATGTTCAGGACACCGTCGTACTGGTGCCACACGCGTGCCCCGCGTGCCCGGAGCCGGTCGCCCAGGTCGGCCACCAGCGGATCGGCGCCGAGCGCCTGCTCGCTGGCCGCGGCCCGGGAGGCGGGGCTGCCAAGGTCCGTGTTGCCCGCGATCTCACGGTCCAGGAGTTCGTAGAAGTCCACGGCGCCGTGGCTGAGGCGGCTGACATCGAGGTCTTCGGGGCGGAAGCAACTGAGCACGTGCAGGGACCGGCGCGCACGCGTCATCGCCAGGGCGAATTTTGCGCGGCCCCCCTCGGCGGAAAGCGGCCCGAGGCTGTGGAGGGTGCGCCCGTGCGGGGTGCGGCCGTAGCCCGGGGAAAAGATGACGTGGTCGCGGACCAGGCCCTGGGCCCGTTCCAGATCCACCACGCGGAAGGACTCATCCCCCGCCGTGAAAAAGCTGCCGAGCATGGGGTAGTTGGGCAGTTGGGCCCTGATGGCCTCGCCGATCCGGGCGGCATGGCGGAGGCTGCCGGTCACCACGGCCAGCGACGTGCGGGGGCGGAGCCGGGCGTGCTCGAAGACCAGTTCCACGGCACGGTTGACCTCGGCAACAACCGATTCGACGCCGTCGTGGTCAGCGCTGGGCAGCCCCGTGCCGTCGGGGAGATACTCCACGCTGAGGGTACGGTCAAGGCCCGTGGCGGATTGCCCCTCCGGGAGGCGGGTGAGTTCCCCGCCGTAAAAACCCTTGCTGAGCTGGCGCACCAGGTCTTCATCGACCGCACGGTACACGGTCCTCAGGTTCCAGACCGGAAGCACGGCAGAGAGTGCCCGGTACGAGCTCTCCACGCTTTGGTAGGAGCTCTCCCCCGCGGCGAGCCGTTCGACGCCCACGGTAAAGGTCCGCGGGCTGGCGATCTGTTCGTCGCCGAACGCGATGACCTGCCGGGACCGGGCGATCGCCGGGAGGACGGCCTGCAACGAGGTCGTCTCGGCGTCGAGGATCACGACGGCATCGAAGGTCTGCTCGATCGGCAGGAGGCCGGTCATGAGGTAGGGGCTGACGGACCACACGGGTACCAGTGTGGGCAGCAGCTCCTGCGCCTGGCCGCTCAGGGCTGCCAGGGTCACCCGGCCGTCCTTCAGCAGGCTGCGCAACAGCTCGGCCTGGCGGGGGTAGGCTGCGATGGCCGTGCGCCAGCGCTCGGACAGGTTCCACCGCAGCCGGGCAGCGCCGCTGGCGATATGGGCGTTGTCCGCGAGCCGGTACTCCGCCTCAAGCTGGCGCAGGGCGTCGCCGTCGGACATGGCGAGGTAGTCATCGCCGCTGATCATGGCTTCGAGGGCCGACTGCCACCAGGCGAGCTCAAGTTCGGCGGTCACCGAACCTTCCGGGACCTCGCGCTCGGCAAGGTCGGCGAGGAGCTCGCCCAGGCCGTGCTCACGCATGCTTTCGACGAGCAGCGTGCGCTCCGGAAGGGTCTCAAGGGTCGCGGTGTCGGCGACGAGCCGCCGCACCCGGGGCAGGAGTTCGTCGTAGGGTGCGCGGTCCAGCTCGCCGCCGGCGGCGGTGTGCTTGACCGCCAGGCCGAGTTCAGCCAGTTCCGCTGCGAGCTCCCGGTACAGGCCGGTGATTTCACCCAGCCCGGACGGCACGGCCGGGTGCCGCTGCGTGGTCGCGTAGCCGGACCAGGCGGCGCGCTGTTCCTGGACGAGGACCAGGGAGCTGTGCAGGTCCGCGATGTGCACGCCGGGCCGGACGTACTCCTTGGCCACCCTGCGCAGCCGTGAGCGCTGCATGGACGGCATTTCGATCCCGCGTTCCCTGCGCCAGGCGGAAGACGCCGTGGCCGAAATCAGGTCGTGCACGGGCCGGTCAAAGATGTCGGGAGTGAATTTGTCCAGGCTTTCGCGGACGGCCACGAGAAGTTCAATCTGCTCGCCCCATTCGGCGAAGGTCCGGCCGAGCCGGATCTCTGCGTGTTCCGCCACGGCATCCATGCGCCCGCGCAGCAACGGCAGTTTTTCCGCCACGGACTGGGCAACGCCCTGCGCTTCCTGCGTCTCCTTGCGGGTCAGCAGGCGCGCGCCGTGCCAGGGGCTGGTGGTCGACGCGCGGCTGAAGCTGCCGAGCTCGGCGGCGCGGCGGAGCCGGCCCGCGAGTTCCTCGCGGTCCCGGATGTTGTCCAGCACGCTGCGCTTGAGCCGGACGGTCGTCGCCGGTGCCGGCTGGATGGAGGTCAGCTCTGCCAGCGACTGCATGGCCTCATACGGCGAGCAACCCCAGCGCGCCCGGACGTTGTGCAGGGAGGCCACGTGGTCCATCAGGGCGTGGCGGTGCCCGGTCAGTGTGGCGTGCAGGTTGGTCAGTTGCGGCTGCAGCGACTTCTCGTTGCGGACGATCGCCCGGACCAGCTGGCCCTTGAGCTGCAGCGGGCTGGCGTTGCCGGTGAGCTGCAAGAGGACCGAGTCCAGGCCCAGGCCGTCCAGCTGCCCGGAGATCTCGGCGAGGCTGGCCCGCCGGTCGCCAACCACCAGGACGGACTTGCCCTCGTCCACGAGGGCGCCGATGGTGTTGATGACGGTCTGGGTCTGGCCGGTGCCCGGCGGGCTGCTGACCACCAGCGAGTCGCCCGCCCGGACGGCGTCGATCACATACTGCTGGTCCGTGTCGGCGTCGAGCAGCAGAAGCTCCTCGGCCGGGTCCCGGTCGTCCGTGCTGGGGAAGCGGCCGGGCTCCAGCGCAGGCACGTCGACCAGTTCGCCGGAACCGGACCGTGCCAGCGCGGTGACAAGGGGGTTGTTCTGGTTTATCCACGGATCATCGAGGTTGCCGGAGAGGTCGGCGAAGGTGGAGACGAGCAGATTGTGTTCGACCTCCGCGCCGTGAATCGGCTGGACCAGGGTGCCCAGGCGGTCCAGGACGGGCTGCGGGTCGTACCGTGCCGTGCTGTACGCCATCCGTGTCACCGCGTTGACGTCGAAAACGATCCCGTGGACGGTCTTGAGGTGCCGGACCAGCGCCGGGTTGATCTGCGCCTGTTCGGTGAGCTGCAGTTCGTAGTCGTCCTCGCCGGGGCGCACCGTGAGGGAGATGGCGGTGAGCATGACCGGGGCCGAGATCCGTTGCGGTTTACCGCCGACGGCGGACGTCCAGACGACCGTGCCGGCGGAGAAATACCCCGCGTCGATGCCGCGGTCGTTGGCGAGTTCGAAGATCTTGGAGCGCAGGTTCCGCGATGCCCTGGCCGCAACAACGTACTGCTGGCGGTCGCGGATCAGGGTCGAGAGCCGGGTGCGCCGCCCTGCCATCAGCTGCGCAAGCCCCGAGGGGTGGGCATGAGTGAGGTCAATTGAGCCTTCGGGCGTCTTCGTGAAGCGCAGCATGGTATCTGCACCGGTGACGGGCTTGAGCCCCGACAGCCATTTCCTGAACTCCTCGGAGCCCTCGGGGTGGCCTTGACCAACTGACACTGCTGCCTTCTTTTCTGTGCTCGACTTCTCTGTGCCGGACCGCGGCGGGCTCGACTCTGGCGCGTTCGTCGTATCAACGCTCGTCTGTGTTGCGTCCGCGCTTTCCCTGGCCGCATCTTGTGTGCTCGCGGTTGCCAGGCTCGCGCGGGACGCCTTGGACCATACCGGCATGCTTTCGAGGGTAGCCCGAATCCCCCGCAGGTGCGGGGCCGCAACACTGGTCGGTGCGAAATTCAGGCTGAATTGTCAGAAACATTGTCAGGAACAAAATGAAATGGCCGGCCTCGAAAGGCCGGCCATTCAGATTGCTATTCCCACTCGATGGTTCCCGGCGGCTTGCTGGTCACATCCAGCACCACGCGGTTGACGCCGTCCACTTCGTTGGTGATCCGGTTGGAAATCCGGGCCAGGAGCTCGTAGGGCAGCCGCGACCAGTCGGCGGTCATGGCGTCCTCGGAGGACACGGGGCGCAGGACAATCGGGTGTCCGTAAGTGCGGCCGTCGCCCTGGACGCCCACGCTGCGGACGTCCGCCAGCAGCACCACGGGCATCTGCCACACTTCGTCATCCAGTCCGGCCGCGGTCAGCTCGGCGCGGGCGATCGCGTCGGCCTTGCGCAGCAGGTCCAGGCGTTCCTTGGTGACATCGCCGACGATCCGGATGCCGAGGCCCGGGCCGGGGAAAGGCTGGCGACCGACGATTTCCTGCGGCAGGCCGAGCTGGGCACCGACCGCACGGACTTCGTCCTTGAACAGGGCACGCAGCGGTTCAACCAGTTCAAACTGCAGGTCCTCGGGAAGCCCGCCCACATTGTGGTGGCTCTTGATGTTGGCCGCACCTTCGCCGCCGCCGGATTCGACGACGTCGGGATACAGGGTGCCCTGGACGAGGAACTTGATCTTCTCGCCGTGAGCTGCTGCCTCGGCGATGATCGCCAGTTCGGCTTCCTCGAAGGCGCGGATGAATTCGCGGCCGATGATCTTGCGTTTGGTCTCGGGATCGCTGACGCCGGCAAGGGCGCTCAGGAAGCGCTCCTGTTCGTTGGCGACGTAGAGCTTGACGCCGGTGGCGGCCACGAAGTCACGTTCGACCTGTTCGGCTTCGCCCTCGCGCAACAGCCCGTGGTCCACGAAGACGCAGGTCAGCTGGTCGCCGACGGCGCGCTGGACCAGGGCAGCGGCCACTGCCGAGTCGACACCGCCGGAGAGCCCGCAGATGACCCGGGCGTCGCCGATCTGGTCACGGATCCGCTGGACCTGTTCTTCGAGGATGTTGCCGGTGGTCCAGTTCGGTTCCAGCCCGGCGCCCTTGAAGAGGAAGTTCTCCAGGACCTGCTGGCCGTAGGCCGAGTGCTTGACCTCGGGGTGCCACTGGACGCCGTAGAGGCGCTTGTCCTCATTGGCGAACGCCGCGACGTCGGCGCCCGCCGTCGTCGCGAGGACCTCAAAGCCCTGGGGGGCTTCGTGGACGGAGTCGCCGTGGCTCATCCAGGTGCTCTGGTGCTGGGGCATGCCGGCCAGGATGGAGCGGCCCTCGCCGAGGGTGGTGGTCTCGGTGGCGCCGTATTCGCGCAGGCCCGTCTGGGCCACCTTGCCGCCGAGGGCGTTGGCCATGGCCTGGAATCCGTAGCAGATGCCGAAGACCGGGACGCCGGCCTCGAAGAGGTCGGCACCGACGCTGGGGGCGCCGTCGGCGTAGACGCTCGAGGGGCCGCCCGAGAGGATGATCGCGGCGGGGTTCTTGGCCAGCAGCTGCTCGGTGCTGTACGTATGCGGAACCACTTCCGAATACACATTCGCTTCCCGGACGCGGCGGGCAATCAGCTGCGCGTACTGGGCACCGTAGTCAACAACCAGAACCGGCCTGTGGGACGTCTGGGATGCAGTGGGAGTAGTCACCCCACTAGCCTACTTTGCGCCGCCGCCCGCCCGCACATTGAGAAGCCGGTGCGGCCCCGAATCGCGGGCCGAGGTAAGCGAACTCACATGCCCGACGGCGGCTGCCGGCGTCGGGTTCCTGTTCAGGATGGCGCTGCTCCGGAGGGCTGCGTGTTCAGTACCGCTGGGGCGCCTGCGGGTTTGCTGCGAGTTCGGCCTCGACCTCTGCGTGGAACTTCTTCTCGACGAAGAAGGACAGGAACGGCACGACGCCGCCCAGGGCCATAACCACCAGCTTGGTGAACGGCCAGCGCATGAGCGACCAGAGCCGGAAGTTGGAAATCAGGTACACGACGTACATCCAGCCGTGCACGATCAGGACCGTGACGGAGAGGTTGACGCCCCCGATGACCCCGGGAGGCTCGGCGTCGGCGAATCCGAGGCCGAACGGCTGGCCGGTGACGGCGTTGGTGCCGCCGGCGAAGAGGTACTGCCCGAAGCCGTACCGGGCGATCAGTTCGGCGCAGAGCAGCAGCAGCATCGTGCCCGTCAGGTAGGCGAGCACCTTGTAGAACTTCAGGGCGGACCGGATTTGGGCCTCGGTGCCGCCGAAGCGGCGCTTCTTCCCGGCTTTCCCCGTGCCGTTGGTGGTCTGCGGCTGGATGGCGGGCTGGGGCTCGATCATGATTGCACTCTCGGGTCTGTGGGGTGGGGGGCTGTGGGGTGGGAGTCGGTGGGCTCGTCGGCCGCGTCGTGGGAGGCCGCGTGGCGGTCGTTGGGGGGTTCTTCCCCGGCCGGTTCCTCGTCGAGCGCGTCTTCGAGGTCGCGGCGGTAGTCGTCCTTCACGAGCCGCCACCAGATGAACAGCGCGAAGCCGGCAAAGACCACCCATTCCACGGAATAGAAGAGGTTCAGCCAGTTGACCTGCTGCGCGGGCGGCTGCGGACCGATCCGGAGGGGCTTGACGTCGCCGCCGGTGGCCGCAGCCCCGACGTCGGTGCCGCCGACCAGTTCGGTGGTTGCTGCGACAAAGCCCGGGTAGCTGCTGACGTTCCAGTCGTTGATGAGTTCGGCGACCGAGACGGCGCTGGCGCGGCCGGGTCCGGGATCGGTCTGCGGCAGCGGGGACTCGGACGGCAACAGCCGCCCGGTCAGCTCGATGGTGCCCGACGGCGGCGCCACGGCGTCCGCGGGATCCGCCACCCAGCCGCGTGCGACCGGAATCCAGGTCTGCGGTGTGGCCCCTCCGCCCTTGAGGACCGGGGCATCCTTGACCGCGAAAGCCGAAACGATCCAGTAGCCCTGCGCGCCGTCATTGAGGCGGCCGGCGACGAGGACCTGCTTCTGGGGGTCGTAGCTTCCCGTGGCGGTGACCATCTGGTCAGCCACGGATCCGGGGAAAAAGCCGCCCGGCTGCAGGACCGAGGTGAGCTGCCGCGTTTCCTCCGTTGTGGTGGAGACCGGGGCTTCGGCCTGCGTTGAACGGCCGAACTGCCACTGGCTGAGCAGCACAAAGACCCCGGAAATGGCGATCGCGAACACGAGTCCTGCGATCCAGCGGGGTTTGAGGGCAGTTTTCAGCACCCCTTAAAGGTACTTCGTCCCTGTGTAGAACACCGAAACGGGCCGTCGTCAGTGGTCGAAGAACACCAGGCTGGAATTGATCAGCTCGGCGATCACTTCGGCGTCGTAGGCGCGGCGGAGCGACTCACGGAAGGACTCTTTCGACAGTGAGCGTGCCAGGGTCGCGAGCACTTCGAGGTGATCGGAAAAGGAGCTCGCCGGTGTGGCGATGAGCAGGATCACCGTGGCCGGGCCGTCCGCCGCGCCGAAGTCCAGCGCCCTGCCGTACTTCGTGATGCCGACCGCGATGGATGTCTGTGACACGAGCTCGCTGCGGGCGTGCGGCAGGCCCACACCGCCGGGCAGGCCGGTGGCGAGCTGGTGCTCCCGGGCATTGACCTGCTTGAGGAAGCCCTCGAGATCGGAAATGCGTCCGGCAGCATGCATGCGTTCCGCGAGCTGGGAAGTGGCGTCGAGCTTGTCCGTGGCATCCATTTCGAGGATCACCATCTCGGGTGTGGTGAGCTCGGCGTCGTACCGGTCCAGTGGTTCCGCCAAGAGATGTCCCTTCGAAGTGGCGTCAGTGACGCCGGCCGGCAGTCCAATGACTAGCGTGATGATCCTGCACTGCCGGCCGGCGCTGAGTCTCAGCGCAGGGGCACAATGTCCTCCACGCCCAGCCGTGCGGCATCGGCGGATTCGTCGTCCGGCTGCTGTTGGCTCAGGCGCTCGGCATCAACCCGGGCCAGATAGTGCTTGATTTCGCCCTCGCGCTGCGCATCACTCCAGCCGAGAACGTCTCCCATTAGTTTAGCGACTACCGGAGCGGCGGACACACCGCGGTCCCACGCTTCGATCGAAATCCGGGTGCGGCGGGTCAAGACGTCCTGGACATGCCGGGCGCCCTCGTGCGTGGCCGCGTAGACGGCTTCGGCGGCCAGGTAGTCGTCAGCGCCCGGCAACGGCTCGGCCAGTTCCGGACTGTCCGCGATGAGCGCCAGCACCTCCGGCGTCATGGCACCGTAGCGGTTGAGGAGGTGTTCGATCCGGGCAACGTGCACGCCGGTCTCCTCCGCCATCCGGTTCCGCTGGTTCCATGCGGCCTTGAAACCGCTCGCCCCCAGCAGGGGGACGGACTCCGTGCAGCTGGCCGGGACACGCTCGTCCATGCTGCGCGTTGCCTCGTCGACCGCGTCCTTGGCCATGACCCGGTAGGTGGTCCATTTACCGCCTGCCACCACCACCAGACCCGGCACGGGGTGGGCCACCACGTGTTCGCGGGAGAGCTTGGCGGTGGAATCGCTTTCCCCGGCCAGCAGCGGCCGCAGCCCCGCATAGACGCCTTCGACGTCCTCGCGGGTCAGCGGGCGCTTGAGGACCTTGTTGACGTGTTCGAGGAGGTAGTCGATGTCCTTGCTGGAGGCCGCGGGGTGGGCCTTGTCGAGGTGCCAGTCGGTGTCAGTGGTCCCGATGATCCAGTGCCTGCCCCAGGGGATCACGAACAGCACGGATTTCTCGGTCCGCAGGATCAGCCCCACCGTGGACTGGATCCGGTCGCGGGGCACCACGAGGTGGATGCCCTTGGAGGCCCGTACCTTGAGCTGCCCGCGGTCTGTCACCATGGCCTGGGTTTCGTCGGTCCAGACACCGGTGGCATTGATGACCTGCTTGGCCCGGATTTTGAAGCTGGAGCCGTCCTCGTGGTTGACCACCTTGGCGCCGACCACGCGCTCGCCTTCGCGCACGAAGTCCACAACCGACATCTGGTTGACCGCGTGGGCGCCATAGTGCGCCGCGGTCCGCACGAGGTTGGCGACGTACTTGGCGTCGTCGACTTGCCCGTCGTAGTAGCGGATGGATCCGACGAAGGCGTCGTCCTTGAGGCTGGGGGCGGCGCGCAGGGTTCCGCGCCGGCTCAGGTGCTTGTGGAACGGGACGCCGCGGCTGTGCCCGCCGGTGATGGACATCGCGTCGTACAGGGCGATTCCGGCGCCGACATAGGGCCGCTCCAGGAACGGCTTGTGGAGCGGGTACAGGAACGGGACCGGCCGGGCCAGGTGCGGTGCCAGCACGGAGAGAATGAGGCCGCGCTCATGCAGTGCCTCTTTGACCAGGCCGAAGTCGAGCATTTCGAGGTACCGGAGGCCACCGTGGATGAGCTTGGAGGACCGCGATGACGTCCCGGCGGCCCAGTCGTTCGCCTCGACAATGCCGACGCTGAGCCCGCGGGTGACGGCGTCGAGGGCGGCGCCGGCACCCACGATGCCTCCGCCCACGATCAGGATGTCGAGTTCTTTGCCGGGGGCGGTGCTGCCCCTGAGCACAGTGAGTGAAGCCTCGCGTGCCGCTGGCCCGAGGGCACCTCCGGCCTCGGCAGAACCGCCGGGAAAACTGTTCATGTCACGCCTCCATCCGGATCGAACCTCGTAGGGCACCAGACTACGTCCAAGTTTCCCGGATGGGCAGGGCCAATCAACGCCCGGCGTGCGGTTTCAGTTGCCGGCGTACGGCGAGACGACGACGTCGACGCGCTGGAATTCCTTCAGGTCCGAGTAGCCGGTGGTCGCCATTGAACGGCGCAACGCGCCGACGAGGTTGGAGGTGCCGTTGGTGTGGTGGCCGGGCCCGAACAGGACCTCTTCGAGCGGCCCGACCGTTCCCACGTTGACCCTGTCGCCGCGGGGCAGTTCGAGGTGGTGGGCTTCCTGGCCCCAGTGCCAGCCCTTGCCGGGGGCTTCGTCGGCGCGGGCCAGGGCGCTGCCCAGCATCACGGCGTCGGCGCCCATGGCGATGGCCTTGACGATGTCACCGGAGGATCCCATGCCGCCGTCGGCGATCACATGGACGTAGCGTCCCCCGGACTCGTCCATGTAGTCCCGGCGGGCCGCCGCGACGTCGGAGATCGCGGAGGCCATCGGCGAGTGGATGCCCAGGGCGCGGCGGGTGGTGGTGGTGGCTCCGCCGCCGAAGCCGACCAGCACGCCGGCGGCGCCGGTGCGCATCAGGTGCAGGGCCGGGGTGTAGCCGGCTGCCCCGCCGACAATCACGGGAACGTCGAGTTCGTAGATGAACTGCTTGAGGTTCAGCGGCTCGTGGTCCTTGGAGACGTGCTCAGCCGAGACAGTGGTGCCGCGGATGACGAAGATGTCGACGCCGGCGGCCACCACGGTCTTGTAGTGTTCCTGCGTGCGCTGCGGGGTCAGGGAGCCGGCCACCGTGACGCCGGCGGCGCGGATCTCGGCGAGGCGGGAGGTGACCAGCTCGGGCTGGATCGGCGCCTGGTAAAGCTCCTGCATGCGCCGGGTGACGGCCGGGCTGTTGGTCTCGTCGGCCAGGCCCGCGATTTCGTCCAGTACGGACTGAGGGTCCTCGTACCGGGTCCACAGGCCTTCGAGGTCGAGCACACCGAGTCCGCCAAGGCGGCCCAGGGCGATGACCGTCTCCGGCGACATGGCCGAATCCATCGGCGCCGCGATGACCGGCATGTCGAACTTGTAGGCATCGATCTGCCAGGAGACGGAGACGTCCTTGGGGTCACGGGTGCGCCGGTTGGGGACGATCGCAATGTCATCCAGGGAGTAGGCACGACGCCCACGCTTGCCTCGGCCAATCTCAATCTCGTAAGTCACTGCTCTAGGTTATCCCAGCGGACGCGCGGCTCCGCTTCGACGTACTGTGAACGTCATGGACCAGCGCTGGATATTCGACGGACACATTGCCGGGATCGGCACGGGGTCGGGCCTGCGCGCGGTCGTGGGCCTGTGGACGCAGTCCCCCTTCGGGCCCCTCACCGACGCGATGGTCCAGCTGCCCTCCGGCCACCGGATCCTGCTCGCGCCGAGCGTCGAAGCCGCCGATTTCATCAGCGCGGTCTACAACTTCGACGAGACCTGCATCGTGTCCCTGGCATCAGAGCATCGGTCCGGGCAGCTCGGTCTCGACGCCGGCCCGCTGCGGATCCGCGCCCGGCTCGGGTCCCGCACCCGGCTGGGCGCCGTGGCGCGGCTGGTCCCCCGGGCTCTGGCGGTGCATCCGCGCTGGCTGCGCGCGGTCAGCCCCGTTGCGGCCAGGGTCCTCCCCGGCGTACGCACTGCGGGCACGGCCAAGGGCGGCCGGCGGGAATACTACGGGGTCACCGATCTGCATCGCATCGACTCCGCGACCGTCAGCTGGAACGGCGCCGACGCCGGCCCGCTCGCCGCCGTCCGCCCCGCCGTCGGCTTCGGTTTCAGCAGTGTCCCGCCGGAACCCAGCCTGGCCCGGGTGCGGACGACCATCGAGGGCGCTCCGCTTACTCGCCGCTGACGTTCTCGGTGTCCGGGACGGTGAGCTGGGACTCGAACATCCGGAAGTACCGGCCGCGGCGTGCCACCAGTTCCTTGTGGGTGCCTTGTTCCACGATGCGGCCGTCCTCGAGCATGTAGACCACATCGGCCTTCTCGATCGTGGCCAGGCGGTGGCTGATGGCGATGATGGTGCTGCTGCGGTCAGCGAAGAGCCGCGTGAAGATCCGGTGCTCCGCCAGCGCGTCGATGGCCGACGTCGGCTCGTCCATCACCATGAATGATGCGCCGCGGTAGAAGTTCCGGGCCATCGCCAGCCGCTGCCACTGCCCGCCGGAAAGGCCGGAGCCCTTCCGCCCGCGCGGGTCCTCCATCCAGTTGCTGACGTGGTTGTCCAGGCCGTTGGGCAGTTTGTTGATGAATTCGAGGGCTTCGGCATCCGCGGCGGAGCGGCGGACCCGTCCGTCGTCGCGGGGCGAATCGACGTCGCCGAAGAAGATGTTTTCCGCCGCGGTGGCGAATTCGTATTTGAGGAACTCCTGGCTGAGCACCGCCAGGTGCCGGTGCCAGGAGGTGACGTCGACGGCGGCGAGGTCCACGCCGTCGAGCATCACCTGCCCGGAATCGGGACGGTACAGCCCGGCCAGGATACGGATCAGGGTGGACTTGCCGGCGCCGTTCTCCCCCACGATCGCGATGTGCTGGCCTTGCCGGATGGTCAGCGAAATGCCGCGGATCACCTCCAGGTCGCTGCCGGTGTAGGTGAAGCGGATGTCCCGCAGTTCCACCGTCTTCGGCGCCTGCAGCAGCGGCGGGGCGTGGCCGGACGGCACGGGCAGGGCCATGAAGAGCTCGTAGTCCGTGAGGTTCGCCAGGTCCTCGTCGATCGAGCTCAGTGAGGAGACGAGGCTGTTGGCGGTCGAGAGGGCGCGGCTGACAATCTGCTGGACATAGAGGAACTGCCCCACCGGCTGGGCCCGGGCGATGATCTGGCCCACCACCCAGATCAGTGACACCACCTCCGCGCCGTACTGCAGGGCATCGGCCGCGAGCTGTTTGGGGATATAGCGCTTCTGGAAGTCCAGCCGGCGCTTTTCATCGGCGTCCCGCAGCCGGGAGCGCAGGCCCATCAGGTAGCCGACGATCCCGTAGAGCCGCATCTCGGCGATGTGCTGCGGGCGCAGGAGGTTGGTTTCGATCATCCTGCGCTGCCTGCGCGAATCGACCTGGGTGTTCCAGTGCGCGATCTGTTCGCGGGAGAGCTTGAACTGCAGGTAGACGCTGGGGACGATCGCAATCAGGACGATCACGGCGATCCACCAGCTGACCAGCAGCAGCGCGCCGATCGCGAGCAGCACGGAGATGAACTGGGTGAAGATGGCGGCGATCCGGTCCAGGACGCGGGCGTAGGAGTCGGAGAAACGCTTCGCCCGGTCGTACAGGTCCACGGTCTCTTTGTCGTCGTAGCGCCAGAAGTCCAGGGACAGGAAGCGCTCGTACATCAGGTCCCCGACGATCGCGCCGACCCGGAAGCTCATGAGCTGCTGGATGTAGCGGTCCACGCTGCTGAACGATCCCCAGAAGAGCCCGAGTGCCGCGGTGATGATGACGTACACGACGGCCTGCCGGCCGGCGTCGGCGTCGCCCGCGTAGGCGGCGGCCAGCGACGTGGTGGTCAGGGCCGCAAAATACGTTGTGACCAGCGGCAGCAGCGCCGAGATCAGGGAACCCAGGACCTTCATGACGACGGCGGCGGGCGAGGCCCGGAAGCTCACCCGCAGCACCTGCGCCACGGCCCGGGCGTAGGGCTTGAGCGCGAGCTTGCGTTTGGGCGCGCGGGCCGGCAGGAGTTCGGACATGCCTCCAGCCTAGTTCCGGGACCCGGAGCCGGCGTGAGCGGCACCGCTGCTGGGAATCGGGCCGCCCTGGAACCGGGTGAGCCCGCCGAAACCGTGGTTTCGGCGGGCTCACCCGGTTTTAGCGGAGGGTTTAGCGCGACCCGTAGTTCGGGGCTTCGACCGTCATCTGGATGTCGTGCGGGTGCGATTCCTTGAGCCCGGCGGCGGTGATGCGGACGAACTTGCCGCGCGCCTTCAGTTCGGCCACGGTCGGGGCGCCGGTGTAGAACATGGTCTGGCGGAGCCCGCCGACCAGCTGGTATGCCACCGACGACAGCGGACCGCGGTACGCGACCCGGCCCTCGATGCCTTCCGGGATGAGCTTGTCATCGCCGGAGACGTCGGCCTGGAAGTAGCGGTCCTTGGAGTAGGAGGTGTTCTTGCCGCGGGTCTGCATGGCGCCGAGGGAGCCCATGCCGCGGTAGCTCTTGAACTGCTTGCCGTTGACGAAAATCAGGTCGCCCGGGGATTCGTCGCAACCGGCCAGCAGGGAGCCGAGCATGACGGTGTCGGCGCCGGCGACGAGCGCCTTGCCGATGTCACCGGAGTACTGCAGGCCGCCGTCGGCGATCAGCGGGACGCCGGCCGGGATGGCTGCCTTCGCCGACTCGTAGATGGCGGTGATCTGCGGAACGCCGACGCCGGCCACCACGCGGGTGGTGCAGATGGACCCGGGACCGACGCCGACCTTGATGCCGTCGGCACCGGCGTCGATCAGTGCCTGCGCACCTTCGCGGGTGGCGGCCTGGCCGCCGATGATGTCCACGTGCGCGGCAACGGGATCGGACTTGAGCCGGCGGATCATTTCCAGCACACCCTGGGAGTGGCCGTTCGCGGTGTCCACGAAGAGGGCATCCACACCGGCATCGATGAGCGCCATGGCACGTTCCCAGCCGTCGCCGAAGAAGCCGATCGCCGCGCCGACGCGCAGGCGGCCCTCGTCGTCCTTGGTGGCGAGCGGGTACTGCTCGGCCTTGGTGAAGTCCTTCGTGGTGATCAGGCCCTTGAGCCGGCCCTGCTCGTCAACGAGCGGGAGCTTTTCGATCTTGTTCGTGGCCAGCTTGTGCGAGGCTTCCTCGCGGCTGATGCCGACGTGTCCGGTCACGAGCGGCATCTTGGTCATGACGTCGCTGACCAGCCGCAGCGGGAAGTCAGATTCGGGCACGAAGCGGGTGTCGCGGTTGGTGACGATGCCCAGCAACCTGTTGCCCTCGTCCACGACCGGCAGGCCGGAGACGCGGTAGCGGGCGCAGATTTCGTCCAGTTCCGCCAGCGTGGCCTCGGGGCCGATGGTCAGGGGGTTGGTGATCATGCCGGATTCGCTGCGCTTGACCCTGTCCACCTGGTCGGCCTGGTCGGCGATGGAGAGGTTGCGGTGCACGACGCCGAGGCCGCCCTGGCGGGCCATGGCGATGGCCATCCGGGACTCCGTGACGGTGTCCATCGCGGCGGAGAGCAGCGGGGTCTGGACCGTGATGCGCTTGGAGATCCGGGAAGACGTGTCCGCTTCCGAGGGGATCACGTCGGTGTGGCCGGGCAGGAGCAGGACGTCGTCGTACGTCAGGCCGATGAAGCCGAAGGGATCGTGTTCGGGCTGGGTCATGAGTGCGCCTCTTACCTTGGGTTACGGGGTCACGGGTAGGGGTTGCAACAGATGACCAGCCCGTCATTACGGGTCTGGCCTGTGCAGAAGGCCATGCAGAAGGTTCGTGCAGTTGATTCGTGCAGAAGTCCTCAATAAATAGTAGAACCTTGGCGGCCATAGCCATATTCCGGGCGGTAATGTCCGGCTTCAATGTGAGCCGCCCCATGCCCGGAGCGCTCCCCCGGCCGGCCGTCCTGCTTCCGGCCGGTGGCGGCCGGCTTACTTCCAGCCGGTGGCGGCGAGCAGCCGCCGTTCGAACATGGGGATCATGGACTGGACGTACGTCTTGGTCAGATGGTTGTCATCCTTGTAGACGTACACGTTGCCGACCACCGCGGGGCACGTTCCGTTGGCACAGATGAAATCGCTCATGTCCATGAGGTGCAGCCTGGGCACCTTGCCGCGGTACGCGTCCAGCGGCGAGGACCCCGCGAGCGATTCCTGCTCCGGCACGTTGCACTCCGAGGCATCCTCGCCGTTCTTCTGGACGCACTCGGGCATATTGATGTTGAAGCGGGGGTTGTCGCGGATGCCCACCACGTCCATGCCGGCGTCGGTGAAGGGCTTGATGCCCGCCAGGTACTCCGGCACTTCGGTCTCGAACGGCGCTTCCTTGTGGGTCAGGGACGCAACCGTGAAAACGGCGTCGGGGCGGTGGTCCAGGACGTACTGCGCGCTGGCCCGGTTGAAGGCGTTGCAGTCCGCGTCCCGTTCCGGGGACTCCCCGCCGAAGCGGCAGTTGCCCTTCAGGAGCGTGACAACTTCCCAGCCGTGGCTTTTCGCGATGGGGCCCAGCGCCGCCATGTACTGCTGGGCGTGCGAGTCACCGAGCACCACAATCCGCTTGGTGACTTTGTCCGGCTTGTTGTTCTGCAGGCAGCCCTGCAGCAGGGGGTCGCTGGGGACGTTTCCGTCCGTGCACAGCCCGTCGATGTCCGCCCACTCGTTCTTCATCGCCGCCGGCGCGGGGATGATCTTGGCTTCCGGCGTGGGCTTGCCGGCGTTTTCCGGTGCCAGGGCGGCCGCGCCGGGGGTCAGTTCCTTCGGCTGGGACGCCGCCTCGGCTTCGTCGGCCAGGAGCTGGCTCTGCCACACGGCGACGGGACCCGCCAGCAAGGCACCACAGGCGGCAATCACGACGGCGGTACGCCAGGCGCGGCGCTTGGGCCAGTGCCATTCGCGCAGCGGCTTCTCGACGAAACGGGTGGTGAGTACGGCCAGGACGACGGATGCGGCAACGATGCACAGACCCTGGAACAGGTTGGGCGCCGTGATGCCCGCCCCGGCGAGGGCCAGGACCAGCAGCGGCCAGTGCCAGAGGTAGAGCGCATAGGAGTTATCCCCCAGCGCCACCAGGGGTTTCCAGGTCAGGAAGCGGTCGACGCCGAATCGGCTGCCGCTTTGACCGGCGGTGATGATCGCGGCGGCGGCCAGCGTGGGCCACAGCGCGATGAAGCCGGGGAAGGAACGGTCCACGGTCAGCAGCAGCCCGCAGGAAAGCATGGCGGCGAGGCCGGCCCAGCCGAGCACGACGCGCAGGATCCTGCCCGGCTTCAGATACGGCAGGGCAAGGGCCAGGAGCGAGCCAAGCGCGAACTCCCAGAGCCGGGCGCCGGTATCGAAGTAGGCGTGGGCCTGGTTCGTGGCGGTCTGCTGGATCGAGTACGCCAGGGACACGGCGAAGATGGCACCGAAGGCCGCAACCAGCAGTGACCGGTAACGCAGCAGGATATGGTCCTGGCCGGTCCAGCGGCGGAGCAGCCGGGAAAGCAGCGCCGTGCCGGCGAAGACGAGCGGCCAGAGCACGAACACCTGGCCCTGGATCGAGAGTGACCAGAAGTGCTGGAGCGGGCTCGCCCCCGAATGGTCCTGGGCGTAGTAATCCACCGCGCTGTCCGCCAGGAGCCAGTTCTGCCGGTACAGCAGGGACGCCCAGGCCTGTTCAAGGACGTCGGGCCAGCGGCTTTGCGGCAGGATGGCCCAGGTGCCGGCGAGGACGCCGAGAATGACCACGACGACGGCGGGCAGCAGGCGCTTGAGCAGATGCAGCCAGTGGCTGAGCAGCCGGAGCGGCGCGCCGCTTTCGACCTTCCGCGTGAAGCTGAGCGTCATCAGGAAGGCGGAAATGAGCAGGAAGATGTCCACGCCGCCGGAGACCCGGCCCAGCCACACGTGGTACGTGACCACCATGAGGACCGCGAGGGCGCGAAGGCCCTGGACTTCGGGGCGGTAGCTGGTTTTTCGGGTCGCCGGGGAACCTGCATCCGCCCTTGGCGGGGTGACGATGGTTCGCTCGTTCGACACAAATAACCCTTCCGGCCGGTTTCCAAAACATCAATGTTACCGAAACGTAATTTTCTTGGCCAATCGCGCAGGTGCCTCGGGGGGCTCCGCGGGGCCGGGGCGGCGGCCTCCGTGCGCCCGGCTGGCGGCGCTCTCGGGGGGCCGGCGTCGTGGTGGGCCGCGTCGTCGGCCGCGCGGCGGAAGCTAGGCTGGTACGAGTCTGAGGAGGCCGCCAAGTGATCGTGCAGCTGCGCATTTGTGTTCCGGGTGAATTGTCCGGAGTTGTTCTCGAAAGTTGTACAAATCACGTCGGCGTCTCGGAAGTGGCGCTGGCGAAGGCTTCGTCCGTCACGCCGCCCGGGGACGTGATCGAGGTTCTGCTGGCCCGGGAATCCGTAGAGGGGCTCGTGGAGAAGCTGCACGCCCTCGATGTCCAGCAGCGGGGATCGATTACGGTCATCGCGCCGGACCTTGTGCTCTCGGACCGCGCCGACCGGGCGGAGGCGGAGGCTCCGGGTGAGGGCGCGGACGCCGTGATCTGGGACGAGGTGTCGCGGCAGACCGGCGAGGATTCGCGCCTGACGTGGAGTTTCCTGGCGTTCCTGGTCCTGGCGACGCAACTCGCGGCCATCGGCATCGTGACGGACTCCACCATTGCGATCGTCGGCGCCATGGCCGTTGGCCCGGAGTTCGGTCCGCTGGCTGCCCTGGCCGTGGCCCTGGTGCGGCGCCAGCGGCGGCTCGGACGTGACGCGGCGCTGGCCCTCGGCGTCGGCTTTCCCGTCGCGATGCTGGCCGCCGCGCTGACCGCGTGGCTCTCCATACCACTCGGGCTGTTCCCTACAGACGCGCTGGACCACGGTTCGGCAGTTGAATTCATCTACCACCCCGGCCCCTATTCCCTGATCGTCGCCGTCCTCGCCGGAACGGCCGGGATGCTGTCGGTCATCAGCCGGCGCTCGGCGGCGCTGATCGGGGTGTTCATCTCCGTCACCACGGTGCCGGCAGCCGGGTTTGTCGCCGTGGCATTGGTCCTGGGCGAGTACCAGAAGGCGGCCGGCTCCGCCCTGCAGCTGTTCCTGAACCTGCTGGGAATCGTGGTGGCCGCCGTCGCCGTCCTGCTGTTCTACCGGCTGGTGACCAAGCGGCTGGCGCCGGACGCCGCCCGGCAGCTGCGGCGCAAGGCGGACCGCTCCCAGCGTTGACGTATATGGGCCGCAGGTGCCCGCCCCGGGCCGGCCGGCCCGGGGACCGACGGGCTTATGGGCCCCATCCGGTTGCCGCGAGGAGCCTCTCGCTGAACATGGGGGCCATGCTGGCCGCATAGCTCCGGCTGAGGTGGTTGTTGTCCAGGTAGACGTAGGTGTTGCCGACCGCGCCCGGGCATTCCGTGCCGTTGCAGATCAGGTCCGTCATGTCCACGAACGCAACACCCGGCAGCTTGCCATCCAGCGCGGCCAGGGGATTCGTCGCCGCCAGGAGCCCCTGCTCGCGCGGCCTGCAGTCCGGCGCGTCGGCACCCTTGGTCGCCACGCACTCTGCCATGTTGAAGGAAAAGCGCGGATTGTCCCTGAGCGCCACGACCTTGATGCCCTCGTCCGCCCAAGACTTCGCGGTGGCTTCGAAGCCCGGAATCACGGTCTCGTGCGGCGACGACGGCGCCGCTTCGGTGCCCACGATGATAATCGCGTCCGGCGGGTTGTTCTTCACTTCCGACGCGACCGCCGCATTGAAATTGTCGCAATCCTCGGAGACGTGCTGCGGCGCAATGTTGGGTTTGCAGGCGCCCTTGAGCATGGCGTAGAGCCGCCAGCCCTTCTCATCGCTGAGGGGACCGATCGAGCCCAGCCACTGCTGGGCGTGGGAGTCACCGATCACCAGGACCTTTTTCGCTCCGGTGTCGGATTGATTGTTTTGGAAACAGTCCTTCTGAAGCGTCTTGTCCTTCGGCTGCAGGTCACCGGAACACGAATTCGGCAGGCTCGCCCAGTCCTGTGGCAGCGTCTGCGGGGTGGGGAGCAGGACGGCGTTGGCATCGGCCTGGTCCACAAAGCCCGGCGTCAGCGCCAAGGCGCCCGGGTTGTTCTTCGGGGCCTGTGCCAGGACTGCTTCGCTTTCGAGGTGCTGCTGGATCTGAATCCCGGCCAGCGGCACGGCTGCGGTGACCACGGCCACGGCGATGGCAACGAGGGCGCGGCGCCGCCGCACCTCCGGCCACTGCCACTCACGCCAAGGCTTCTCAATAAAGCGGGTGGTGAGGTACGCGAGCACCAGCGAAACGGCAACGATGACGGCGCCCGTGATCAGACCCGCCTTTTCCCTGTGCAGCACGGCCAGCGAGATGACCAGAACCGGCCAGTGCCACAGGTACAGGGCGTACGAAATGTCACCCAGCCGGACCAAAGGCTTCGAACTCAGGATCCGGTCGACGCCGAACTTGCTGCCCGACTGTCCGGCGGCGATGACGCAGGCTGCCGCCAGGGTGGGCCAGAGTGCCACGAACCCGGGGAAGGAGGCCTGGACATTGAGCAGGAGGCCGCAACTGAGCATGGCCACAATGCCAAGCCAGCCAAGCCCGATCCGCCAGCCGCGCGGAAGCCGCAGGGCAGGAAGGGCCAAAGCCACCAGGGTGCCCAGGGCAAACTCCCACAGCCGGGCCCATGTGTCAAAGTACGCCTCCGTTTGGCTCGCCTGGGTGAAGACGATGGAGTAGAGCAGCGAACCAACGAAGATCCCGGCGAAGACGTAGCACAGCAGCACCCGGTAGCGGAGCTTGAAGCGCTTGGCGACGACCGCGGCCCCCACAAAAATGAGCGGCCACAGGATAAAGACCTGGCCCTGGATCGAAAGGGACCAGAAATGCTGGAAGGGGCTGGCCTGGCTGTGGTCCGCGGCGTAGTAGTTCGTCGCCTGGGTCTGCAGGAACCAGTTCTCGGCATAGACCAAGGAGGCCCAGCCCTGGTTGATGATTTCCATCCACCGGGTCCGGGGCAGGAACAGGACAGTTGCGGCGAGTATGGCCACCAGGACGGTGACGGCGGCCGGGACGAGGCGCCGGAAAAGGTGCAGCCAGTGTTTGATGAGGGCCATGGACCGGCCCTGCTCGTAGCGGCCCACGAACTGCAGCGTCATGAGGAAGGCCGAGATCAGCAGGAAAACGTCCACGCCGCCGGAGACCCGGCCCAGCCAGATGTGATAGCTCATGACCATCAGCACGGCGAGGGACCGGAGTCCCTGGATTTCGGGCCTGAAGGTGGATTTTCGGCCGGCCTTGGGTGCGGGATCGTGCCCCGCCGCGGCATTGTGCCGGGCAGGCCGGGGCAAGGTTCCTTGCTGTGTCATAGAACTATCCCTCAACCAGATAACCAAAGCCTCCATGTTACCAAAACGTAATTTTGATGGCCAATCGCCGCGGCGGCCACTGATCCCCATTGAGACATGCCAACGTGGGAGTTTCCAGTGAACCTGGGACGCTGGAGCGGCGCCTGACGGGTTAACTCTGCCAGAATGACGGCACCTTCCGGCCAAGAACACGGCAGAACGGCAGCAGAGACTCGACAGAAAAAGGACGGCCCGGCAAGTTGCCGGACCGTCCCCCTGCGGGCAGAGCCTAGTGCTTGTGCCCTGCGTGCTCGTCTTCGTCAGCCGGCTTCTCCACCACGAGGGTTTCCGTGGTGAGGACCAGTGCTGCGATGGAGGCCGCGTTGCGCAGAGCCGCACGCGTCACCTTGACGGGGTCGATCACGCCGGCGGCGATCAGGTCTTCGTATTCGCCGGACTTGGCGTTGAAACCTTGGTTCACGGCGGACTCGGCGACCTTGGCAACGACGACATAGCCGTCGAAGCCGGCGTTCTGGGCGATCCAGCGCAGCGGCTGGGTCAGGGCCCGGCGAACGATGCCGACGGCGGCAGCCGCGTCACCTTCGAGGGCCTGGACGACAGCGTCCTCGTCGAGCGCCTTCAGGGCGTGGATGAGGGCGGAGCCGCCGCCGGCCACGATGCCTTCTTCGAGGGCAGCGCGGGTGGAGGACACGGCGTCCTCGATGCGGTGCTTCTTTTCCTTCAGCTCAACCTCGGTGGCAGCGCCGACCTTGATCACGCCGATGCCGCCGGCCAGCTTGGCCAGGCGTTCCTGCAGCTTTTCCTTGTCCCAGTCCGAATCGGTCCGGGTCAGCTCGGCGCGCAGCTGGGCAACACGGGCGGCGACGTCCTCGGCCGAACCGGCGCCGTCGACGATCGTGGTGTTGTCCTTGGTGACCGTGATGCGGCGTGCGGTGCCGAGCACCTCAAGGCCAACGGTGTCCAGGCTCAGGCCCAGCTCCGCGGAGACAACCTGCGCACCGGTGAGGGTCGCGATGTCCTGCAGCATGGCCTTGCGGCGGTCACCGAAGCCCGGTGCCTTGACGGCAACGACGTTCAGCGTGCCGCGGATGCGGTTGACGATCAGCGTGGACAGGGCCTCGCCCTCGACGTCTTCGGCGATGATGAAGAGCGGCTTGGAGCTCTGCAGCGCCTTTTCCAGCAGCGGCAGGAAGTCCTGCACCGAGGAGATCTTGCCCTGGTTGATCAGGATCAGCGCGTCCTCGAGGACGGCCTCCTGGCGTTCCGCGTCAGTGACGAAGTACGGGGACAGGTAGCCCTTGTCGAACTGCATGCCCTCGGTGAGGACCAGCTCGGTCTGCGTGGTGGAGGATTCCTCGATGGTGATCACACCATCCTTGCCGACCTTGCCGAACGCCTCGGCCAGGAGCTCGCCGACCTCGTCGCTCTGAGCGGAGATCGCGGCCACGTTGGCGACCTGCGTGCCTTCAACCGGGCGCGCGTTCTCCAGCAGGCGGGCAGCGACGGCCTCGACTGAGACCTCGATGCCACGCTTGATTTCGCCCGGAGCGGCGCCTGCCGCTACGTTGCGGAGGCCTTCCTTGACCAGGGCCTGGGCCAGGACGGTGGCGGTGGTGGTGCCGTCGCCGGCAACATCGTTGGTCTTGGTGGCGACCTCCTTGGCAAGCTGCGCGCCAAGGTTTTCGTAGGGGTCGTCCAGCTCGACTTCACGGGCGATGGTCACGCCATCGTTGGTGATCGTGGGGGCGCCCCACTTCTTGTCCAGTACGACGTTGCGGCCGCGGGGGCCCAGCGTGACCTTGACGGTGTTGGCGAGCTTATCGATGCCGGCTTCAAGCGACCGGCGGGCAGCGTCGTTAAACGCAAGCTGCTTTGCCATGGTTTTGTCCTTTCAAGACAGAACCCCGCGCAACTGATCCAGACAATGCGTAAGGATCGGCTGCGCGGGGGTCCAAGAGAGTTACTTTACGACGATCGCCAGAACGTCGCGGGCGGAGAGCACGAGGTACTCGGTGCCGCCGGTCTTGACTTCGGTTCCACCGTACTTGGAGTAGATGACGACGTCGCCGACGGCAACGTCGATGGGAACGCGGTTGCCGTTGTCATCGAAGCGACCGGGGCCTACTGCAACAACTTCGCCTTCCTGCGGCTTCTCCTGCGCGGAGTCCGGGATAACCAGGCCGGAAGCCGTGGTCTGCTCGGCTTCGAGCGGGCGGACAACAATACGATCCTCAAGAGGCTTAATAGAGACCGACACTCGGACCTCTCCTTTTCGTCAGCAAATTTGTGGACTATGAAGCGGTGATGCCAAGGCGCACAGACCGTCGTCGCGGTGCCGGCAGCGTGCCTGGCGGAGCGCGCTTCATGTGTTAGCACCCTCCTAGGGAGAGTGCTAATGACGACTCTATGTAAATGGTTAGCACTCGGTCAAGGCGAGTGCCAGAAATTCGTTCCGGGTGAACATGCCTCCCCGTGGGAGATGCCCATTTTTCGCTGCCGCCGGTGGACGCTTGGGCATCATGTTCGCTGCCCGCGCTGAGCGATGGACATGCCCAGCGTGCGCGGGCTACGCCGAGGGGACATGCCCAGCGGTTGCGGGCCACGCCGGAGGACATGCCCAATCTTCGCCACGGCCAGAGGACACTCGGGCATCATGTTCGCTGCCCGCGCTCAGCGATGGACATGCCCAGCGTGCTCGTGCCACGCCGGAGGACATGCCCAGCGTGCGCGGGCTACCCGGGAGGACATGCCCAATCTTCGCCACAGCCAGAGGACACTCGGGCATTATGTTCGCTGCCCGCGCTGAGCGATGGACATGCCCAGCGTGCGCGGGCCACGCCGGAGAACATGCCCAACGGTTGCGGGCTGCCCGGGAGGACATGCCCATTCGTGGCGCAGGAGGCTGGGCATGTCCTGTGGCCTGTGGCACCGTTTGGCGTTACGGGCGCTGGGCCCACGCGTTGCGCCCCCGCGGGCGCCTACTCGGTGGCTACTGGCCTGCGAGGTCGTCGAAGTCCACGTCCTCGCCGTCGTCTTCGTCCGTGTCCTGGCCTTCGTCGTTCCGGTGCCGGTACATCAGCACGGCACCGGCGGCGGCCAGCAGGATCCCTGCGATGAGGAAGATGATGCCGCCGAGCCGGGCCGCGGTATAGGTGTCGCGGATGGCCCGGGCCTCGTCCGTGGCGTCCTGGACGTTCTTGCCACCGACGGAATACACGGTGGCGTTAAAGGAGTCGAGGAAGAAGATGATCACCAAAAGTGCGACGGACACGACGGCGATCACCGCGCCGGCGATCAGCGCCGGTTTTGCGTAGCGGGCCAGCCCCTGCGGGCGCCGGCGCTCCTGCCCGGCGTCGTCGTTCCCGACCGTGCCCCGTCCGGCCGTGTCCGCTGAAATGTTGTCGCCTGTGCCGCTGTCTTCCATGCCGTCAAGCCTAGCCCCCGCCGTCCGGTCACAGCGCGCCCGCGGACCTCAACTACGCTGGATGGCATGACTGACGCACCGCAGGAACATATTGCCCCGATCCTCACCCCCGAGGGCTGGGAGCTGCTGGCGTCGTTGGGGCCGTACCACGAGGACGAGGCCTTCCGCCTCACGGCGGCGCTGCGCAAGGCCGGCCACTCCCCCGAAATGGTCTCGGCCGTGCTCACCCAGTCCCGGCTGCGGACCAAGGCCGAGGCGAAGTTCGGCGAGTTCGCCCGGCAGATGATCTTCACTAAGGCCGGCCTGGAACAGGCCACCCGGCTAACCGTGGCGGCACGGCACGCGCAGCGGTTCGCGGAGGCCGGGATCGGCCACGTCGCGGATCTCGGCTGCGGACTCGGGGCGGATTCGATGGCGCTGGCGTCCCTGGACCTGGTGGTCACCTCCGTGGAAATGGACGAGGCCACGGCCGCCTGCGCCACGATGAACCTGATCCCGTTCCGCAATGCCACCGTGGTGCATTCCGATGCCACGTCGGTATCGCTCGAGGGGATCGACGGCGTCTGGCTCGACCCCGCCCGGCGCACGACGTCCACTTCGGGAACCAAGCGGATCTGGGATCCGGAGGATTTCTCCCCGCCGCTGTCCTTCGTGGAGTCACTCGCCGGTTCCGGCCGCGCCGTCGGCGTGAAGATGGGCCCGGGCATGCCGCACGATTCCGTGCCGGCCGGCTGCGAGGCGCAGTGGGTCTCCGTGGGCGGGGACGTGACCGAGGTGGCCCTGTGGTTCAACGCGGTGCGGCGTCCCGGGGTGCGGCGCGCGGCCCTCGTACTCGGACCCCTTGGCTCTGCTGAGCTCACCAGCGGCGAGGACTTCGGCGCCGGCCCGGTGGCGCCCGTGGGACCCGTGGAGGGTTACCTGTATGAGCCCGACGGCGCGGTGATCCGCGCCGGCCTGGTGGCCGACGTCGCGCTCCAGCTCGGCGGGCACCTCGTGGACGAGCACATCGCCTACATCTGCGCCCCGGAGCTGCACGACACCCCGTTCGCCAGGGCGTACAGGGTCCTGGAGGTCATGCCGTTCAACGTCAAGGCACTCAAGTCCTGGGTCAAGGATCAAGGCATCGGGGTCCTGGACATCAAGAAGCGCGGCACGGCTGTCACGCCGGAAGAGCTGCGCAAGCAACTCCTGCCCGGCGGCAACGCCAAACACAAGGACAAGAAATCGGCCACCCTGGTCCTCACCAGGATCGGCGAGGACCGGGTGGCCATCTCGGTCGAGCCCGTCTAGCCCCGCCAGCGAAATCCCACGGGCGCTGGGCCCGCCGGCAGGATCCCAGGGAAGGGGGCGGGCGGCCGGGTTACTGGGCCCGCGTGAACTCCTCGGCGGCCCGGATTTGCTCGTCGGTCGGCCGGACGCCGGTGTACAGCACGAACTGCTCGAGCGCCTGGATCGTGGCCACCTCGGCTCCGGTGATCACGGTCTTGCCGGCCGCGCGGCCGGCCTTGATGAGGGGCGTCTCGGCGGGGAGCGCGACGACGTCGAACACCACCTTGGCGGCGTCGATGGCCTCCTGCGGGAAGGGCAGCGCGGCGGCGTCCGGGCCGCCTGCCATACCGATAGGGGTGACGTTGATCAGCATGTCGGCCCTGCCGGTACCGGACGCCGCAGAGCCCAGTTCGGCGCTCCAGGCGAAGCCGTACTGTTCGGCCAGGGCGCGGCCGGATTCTTCGTTGCGGGCCACGACGGTCACGTCCTTGAACCCGGCATCGCGCAGCGCGGCCACGGTGGCCTTGGCCATGCCGCCGGAGCCCAGGACCAGCACCGAATAGTCCGTGGGGACCGCATTGCTCTGCAGGAGCTGCTCGATTGCGGTGTAGTCGGTGTTGTAGGCCGTGAGCCGGCCGCCGTCGTTGACGATGGTGTTGACCGAGTCGATGGCCTTCGCCGACGGGTCCATGACGTCAACGAGGGCGATCACGTCCTCCTTGTAAGGCATGGACACCGCGCAGCCGCGGATGCCGAGGCCGCGCACCCCGGCGATCGCCTGGGCGAGGTCGGTGGGGGCAAAGGCCTTGTAGATCCAGTTCAGGCCCAGCTGTTCGTACAGGTGGTTGTGGAAGCGCGTCCCGTTGTTGCTGGGCCGGGCCGAGAGCGAGATACACAGGGTCATGTCTTTGTTCAGTATGGGCACAGCTCCATTAAACGCCAGGATGCGTCCGGCCACCCGCGGCTCACCGCGCGACTGCCCGCGCCGTCGCTGACCAGCCACGTTGTGAATACACTCACGCACCAGCGGCAACTTTGACACCGTCCCGGGGCCGGCCCTGCACTAGACTTGGACCACCCGTAGCCCTGCCAGCCGCCCGGCCGGCGCCCTGGTATGTGGGAAATTGCACGTGACACCGCCGGTGCCACGTCCAGGGGCATGTCCGAGGGTGTTTGCCAGCGCATCTCCCCACCAGGACCACGGCCAGGGACAGCAAAACAGTGAAGGGACCACATGAAGATCGAGTTCGCTTCATCCAGGCAGTCGACCCTAGGCGTGGAATGGGAGCTGGCGCTCGTCGACGCCGAGACCGGCGAGCTGGCCTCCGTGGCGAACCAGGTGCTGCGCGGCGTCGCTGCCCGGCATCCCGAACTCAATGAGGACGACGAGCACCCGCACATCAAGCAGGAGCTGCTGCTGAACACCGTGGAGCTCGTCACGGGCATCTGCACCACTGTTGCGGAGGCCAAGGCGGACCTGAGCAGCTCGCTCGCGGCGGTCCGGGACGTGACCGATCCGATGGGTGTGGAGATCTTTTGCGCCGGGAGCCACCCCTTCAGCCCGCCCCAGCTGCAGCCCGTCACGGACAAGGAACGCTACGCCAAGCTCATTGACCGGACCCAGTGGTGGGGCCGGCAGATGGTCATTTACGGCGTCCACGTGCACGTCGGACTCGACAGCCGGGACAAGGTCCTTCCGGTGCTGGACGGCCTGGTCAATTACTTCCCGCACTTCCAGGCGCTCTCCGCGTCCAGCCCTTTCTGGGGCGGCGAGGACACCGGATACGCCTCCCAGCGGGCGCTGATGTTCCAGCAGCTGCCGACCGCCGGGCTGCCCTTCCAGTTCTCCAGCTGGGAGGACTTCGAGGCATACGCCCAGGACATGTTCACCACCGGCGTGATCGATTCGCTCTCGGAGATCCGCTGGGACATCCGGCCCGTCCCGCACTTCGGCACCATCGAGATGCGCATCTGCGACGGCCTGGCCACGCTCGAGGAAGTCGGCGCCATCGCCGCCCTGACGCAGTGCCTCGTCGACGAGTTTTCCACGACGCTGGACAACGGCGGCACCATACCCACCATGCCGCCTTGGCATGTCCAGGAGAACAAATGGCGGGCGGCCCGTTATGGCCTGGACGCAATCATCATCCTCGACGCCGCGGGCAACGAGCAGCTCGTGACGGAGCACCTGCGCGAGACGCTCAAGCGGCTTGAGCCGGTGGCGGCGAAGCTGGGCTGCAGCGCCGAACTGGCCGACGTCGAGAAGATCATCGAGCGCGGCGCCGGCTACCAGCGGCAGCGCCGCGTCGCCGCCGAGCACGGCGGGGACCTGCGCGCCGTCGTCCTGGACCTGGTGAAGCAGATGCGCCAGGGCCCGGACGCCTAGCTCCGGCGCCAAGAGCCAGCACAGAGGCGGACGAAGCCGCAGGCCGTCCAAGCTTCAGGCGGACGCAGCCTCAGGCGGAGACTGTCGTGACCGGCATCGAGGAATCCGGCGCAAAGCCGATCCCGCTCGGTTTCACGCCGGCCATCACCAGTTGCGCCCCGAGCGCGGCCACCATGGCGCCGTTGTCCGTGCACAGCGGCAGCGGCGGCACTGTCAGCCGGATCCCGGCCGCGCTGCAGCGTTGCTCGGTGAGCTGGCGCAGCCGCGAGTTGGCGGCAACGCCCCCACCCAGGAGGACCTCTGTGATGCCGTTTTCGCGGCAGGCGAGCACCGCCTTGGCGGTAATCACATCCACCACGGCTTCCTGGAAGGCCGCGGCGATGTCGGCGACGGGGACCTCCTCGCCGCGGGCCTCGAACTGCTCCACGCAGCGGGCGACGGCGGTCTTGAGTCCGCTGAAGGACCAGTCGTAGCGGTGCGGTCCGGGTTCCTCGGCGGTCCCCATGTACTTGGGCTGGGTGAGCCCGCGCGGGAACCGGATGGCCTTGGCGTTGCCTGTGCGCGCCAGTTTGTCGATGGCCGGACCGCCCGGGTAGCCCAGGCCCAGGAGCCGCGCCACCTTGTCGTAGGCTTCGCCGGCGGCGTCGTCGATCGTGGAGCCCAGCAGTTCGACGTCGTCTGTGATGCTCCGGATCCGCAGGATCTCGGTGTGGCCGCCGGAGACCAGGAGCGCGCCCATGTTCTCGGGCAGGGTTGGCTGCGCGGTCTGCTGAGTGGTTTGCTGCGGCGCGCCGACCGGCGTCGCGTTGCCCATCGGATTCACTGCGCCGCCGCCCTGCTGCAGGAGCCCGACGCCGACATGCGCCACGAGGTGGTTGATGGCGTAGAGCGGTTTGCCGGTGGCGACGGCGAGCGCCTTGGCCGCGCAGACCCCCACCATGAGGGCCCCCGCCAGGCCCGGCCCGGAGGTGACGGCGATCGCGTCGATGTCCGCGAGCGTCACGTCCGCCTCCGCGAGGGCCTCCTCGAGGGTGGGGACGAATGCGTCGAGGTGGGCGCGGGAGGCGATCTCGGGGATCACGCCGCCGAAGCGGACGTGTTCGTCCATGGAGGACGAGACGGTGTTCGTCAGCAGGGTGGTCCCCCGGACGATGCCGACGCCGGTTTCGTCGCAGGAGGACTCGATGCCGAGCACGAGCGGCTGGGTGCGGTTCATGATCGGCCTGCTTCCGTTGGCTGGGGGCTGAGCGGTTCGCGGGGCAGCTGGAGCCGCATGATCAGGGCGTCGACGCCGTCGCGGTAGTAGCGGGGCCGGACGTGGATCTGTTCGAAGCCGAAGCGCTGGTAGAGCTGCTGGGCCCGGGGGTTGTCCGCCCTGACCTCGAGCAGCACGTCCTGGGCGTGGCGGCGCCGGCTTTCCGCGATCAGTTCGGTGAGCAGGGCCGAGCCGATGCCCTTGCCTTCCTGCTCGGGCACCACGGCGATGGTCTGGACGTCCGAGATCGGTACGATGCACATGAGCCCGGCATAGCCCACGATCCCGCCGTGGATCTCCGCCACAAGGTAGCGCCGGGTATCCGCCTGCGCCAGCTCGTCGTGGAACATCTGCAGCGGCCACGCATCCACGGGAAAGAGCCGGCATTCCAGGGCGTGGACGGCGGGGATGTCCGCGGCGTCCATGTCCCGCAAGGTGACCCCGCCGGGCAGCCGGACGGCTCGCGCCGCGCTCACAGGGCACGCTTCCGGGGTCCGGGCACCTGGGCGTCGGATTCGCGCAGGTACAGGGGGGTGGAGTCCAGGAGCTGTTCCCCCGCGGAGAGCCGGGCAAGTGCGAACTGGCCGAGTGAGAGGGCCTCCGGCTGGCTGGTGCTGAATTCGGCGACCGCCTTGACGACGTCGGAGTAGATTCCTGCCCCGGCACCGTAGACGGGCAGATCCGGCAGATCCGCGGCGAATCCCACGTGCGGGCCGTCCTCCAGGTGCGGCAGCTGGGCATCGGAGAGGGTGTACCGGGCCCAGTACACCTCCTTGCGGCGCGCATCGGTGGCGACAATGAACTCCGCGGCCGAGTCGGTGGATTCGGCTACTTCCAGGGCGATCGCGTCCAGGCTCATGACGCCGTACAGCGGCTTGCCCCAGACGAAGGCGAGGGTGCGGGCCGTGACGATCCCGGAGCGCAGTCCCGTGAACGGTCCGGGGCCGACGCCGGTGACAATAGCGTCGACGTCGCGCCCGCTGACGCCGGCCTCGGCCAGGAGCCCGTCGATTCCCGGGGCCAGGACCTCCGCATGGGTGCGCGTGTCCTCGGTGGCGAAGCTGGCCAGCACGGATTCCGGTGCGTCATCGGAGACCAGGGCGGCGCTGGCGACAGCTGAGGTGTCGATGGCGAGGATCAGCATCAGGGATTCCGTTCCGGGGTCTGGGGCAGGGGCTCGGCGCCGGGCGTGGTCGCGGGCAGCTCGGCGCCGGGCGTGGTCGCGGGCAGCGCCGCGGTGCCGGGCGTGGTCTCCGGCAGCGGCGCGGTGCCGGGCAGCGCCGGCGCTTCGGCCCAACGCGGGCCGAAGCCGCGGATCACGACGGTCCGCAGCTCGTCGTCGTCGTCCGTGTCGAAGTCCAGAACGGGACCGGCGGCGGGCGCGGCGGCGGGCATTTCGGCGGGCGCGGCGGCACCTCCGCGGGTGCGGTGGAGTTCCACCTCCAGCCGGCTGTCGCTGAGGTGCTCAACCCGGCCGCGGCCCCACTCGACCACCGTCACGGCGCTGTCCATGGTGTTTTCCAGATCGATGTCGTCGATTTCAGCGGCCGACTCCAGCCGGTAGGCGTCCACATGCACCAGGTCCGGTCCGCCCGGCCGAGGTCCTTCGGGCAGGTTGGGATGGATGCGCACCAGGACAAAGGTCGGCGAAATGATGCCGGCCCGCACTCCCAGTCCCTCCCCCAGCCCCTGCGTGAACGTGGTCTTGCCGGCACCCAGTTCGCCGGTCAGGACCAGCAGATCTCCGGTTTCCAGCACGGCGCCGAGAGCCGCGGCGAGCGCATGCGTCTGCGCCGCCGTGTGGACCTCAAGGCTCCGTTCCCACGCGGGCCCGCTCACGGCCGCTCTTCGCCGGTGGAGGGCTCTTCGTTCAGGTAGCGGCGCGGCACGCGCGGGCTGATCCTGGTGACGATCTCGTAGTTATTGGTACCGGCGGCCCTGGCCCAGTCATCTGCCGTGGGTCCGCCGTCGGCGCCGTCACCGAACAGCACCGCCTCGGCGCCGAGGATGCTCGGGCCTCCGGCCGCCACGTGGCGGGGTCCGAGGTCGATCACCATCTGGTCCATCGCGATGCGCCCCACCACCGGATAGTTCGTGCCCTCGACCCGGACGGGGCCACCGGTGGCGATGCGCGGGACGCCGTCGGCGTAGCCCAGCGGGATGAGCCCGAGGGTGCTGACACCGTCCGTGCGGTAGTTCAGCCCGTAGGAAACGCCCTGCCCGGCGGGCACGTCCTTGCAGTGCGAGACCACCGTGCGGACCGTCATGGCCGGGCGCAGCCCGAGCTCGGCCGGGCTCTGCCCTTCAAAGGGGGACAGCCCATACAGGCCCAGCCCCACGCGGACCAGGTCAAAGTGGGTGTCCGGCCGGGAGAGGGTGGCCGGGGTGTTGGCGAGGTGGCGGACCTCGGGGTCCACGCCGGCGTCCTGGGCGACGGCGAGGACCTGGCGGAACGCGGCGAGCTGCTCGTCGGTTTCGGGCCGTTCGGGTTCGTCGGCAACCGCCAGGTGGGAGAAGATCCCTACGACCCGGAGCAGGCCCTGGTCCTGGTGTTCCATGGCCTCGCCGACCAGGCTGTCCCAAGCGTCGAGGGTGGCGCCGTTGCGGCCGAGCCCGGTATCGACCTTCAGGTGCACGCGGGCGGGCCGTTCCTGCTCGCGGGCCGCGGCCACTATCCGGTCCAGTTCCCAGCCCGAGCAGCCGATGTCGATTCCGGCGGCCACCGCGGCGGCGAAGTTGCTGTCCGGGGTGTGCAGCCAGGCCAGCAGCGGCGCCTCGATCCCGGCGGCGCGCAGGGTGAGGGCCTCGGAGATGTGGGCGACGCCCAGCCAGCTGGCCCCCGCGCCGAGGGCGGCACGGGCCACCTGGACGGCGCCGTGGCCGTAGGCGTCGGCCTTGACCACGGCCATGACCTGCGCGGGTGAGGCCACGGCTGCGATGCGGCGGACGTTGTGCCGGATGGCGTCGAGGTCGATTACGGCTGAGCGCTCCTCAGCATGGGCCGGCGCTGCCGCCGAACCGGGCAGGAGATCGCCTGTTGCTGCTTGGTAAGTCACCTAACGATTCTAGGCGCGGGCGCTGCGGGCCGAATAATCGGCCGGGCCGCCCACCGCGGGACATGCCCATTCCTCCCCGCGGGACATGCCCAATCTTCACATCCAAGGCCGCGCAGAACAGGTCCATGCCCAAGCCCTGGCCCCAACGGAGGACATGTCCACTGGTGGCCCGAACCCGGCCGGCACCCACCACGGGACATGCCCAATCTTCACACCCAAGGCCGCGCACAACGGGTCCATGCCCAAACCCTGGCCCCAACGGAGGACATGTCCACTGGTGGCCTAAACCCGGCCGGCACCCACCACGGGACATGCCCACTGGTGCCAGCCACGAAAGCCCCGGCTGCCGCGCCCGGCTACGCGTCGGACAGGTGGGCGATCGTCGCCGTCGCGCGCCGCTGCGCCTCGGGCGGGACATCGCGCACGATCTCCTCCAGGAAGCGGTAGCGGCGAAGCCATTGGCTGCTTTGCCGTTCCTTCCGGGCGTTGGCCCGCTGCCACCAGTCGGCAATGTCGCCCCAGCCGGGCGCGGCCAGCGAGCCTCCCACCTCCTGGACGGCCAGGGCGGCGCACAGATTGGCGAAGCGAAGCCGGTCTCCCAGCGGCCAGCCGGCCAGGGAGCCGACAATGAAGGCCGCACCGAAGCAGTCACCGGCGCCGGTGGGGTCGTAGGCCCGGACCGGCAGGGACGGGACCCACTCCTCCTCCCCCGATTCCGAATCCACGGCCATGGATCCCTGGGCCCCGAGGGTGACAACCGCCACCGGAACGCGGTCCGCGAGCGAGTACAGGGCGGACCAGGGGTCGTCGCGGCCCGTGAAGTTCATGGCCTCGTGCTGGTTCGGCATGAAGGCGTGGAAATACTTCAGGTTGTCCAGCCGGGTCGAGGACCATGCGCCGGTGGGATCCCAGCCGACGTCGCCGAACAGCTGGACGCCGTTCTTGTGCGCGTCGACAGCCCACGGTTCGAGTTCCTCCCCCAGCTCCGCAACGGCTGCGAGCGCCGGCGGCGGGCATCCGACCAGCTCGGTGGAGGTCACCGGCGCCGGGTGCCCGTGCGTCACCATGGAGCGGTCCTTTTCCACGCTCAAGGACACCGTGACCGGAGAATGCCAGCCCGGAACACGCCGGGACAGGGACAGGTCCACGTGTTCCTGGGCGGAGAGGATCTTCCAGTTGTAGTCACCGTAGCCGTCATCGCCGAACACGGCGGCTAGACCGGTCCGCAGTCCCAGCCGGGACGCGGCGATGGCCTGGTTGGCGACGCCCCCGGGGCAGCTGCCCATCCCGTCGCTCCAGATTTCCGTCCCGGGCTGCGGCGCGTGGGGCAGCCCGGTGAAGATGATGTCCTGGAACACCGTCCCGGTCAGGAGCAGGTCGAACCCGTCCGCGGCCGGGCTGCGGACGGCAGAGAGCGGATCAAATCGCCGCGCCGGTGTCGCGTCCATATACGGCACACTACGCTGTACCGCCGTCGAGGGAAACCAGGGGAAACGGCGCCCCTTCCGACGCCCCGGCCGGCGGAAAATGCGGCGGGGAATAGACTGTCCGCATGCGGCTCACGATCGCCGGCGGGGGCGGCTTCCGCGTCCCCCTGGTCTACCGGGCGCTCTCTGCCGGGCCTTTCGCGGGGCTGGTGCGGGAGCTGGTGCTCTACGACGTCGACCCCGCCAGGCTGGCGGCCATCGAGGCGGTCCTGACCTCCCTCGCCCGGCAGGGCCTGCCGGGTTCCGGCCCGCAGATCCGTGCCGTTTCCTCGCTCCCCGAGGCCCTCGACGGCGCCGACGTGGTCTTCGCCGCCATCCGGCCCGGCGGCACCGCCGGGCGGATTGCCGACGAACGGATCGCCCTGGACCTCGGACTCCTGGGCCAGGAAACCACCGGCGCCGGCGGGATCTCCTATGCGCTGCGCTCCATTCCGCCGATGCTGCGGCTCGCGGAGCAAATGCGGAGCCGCTGCCCCGGGGCGTGGCTGCTGAACTTCACCAACCCCGCCGGCATGGTCACGGAGGCCCTGCTCCCGGTGCTCGGTCCCAGGGTGATCGGGATTTGCGACTCCGCCAGCGGCCTGGTGCACCGCGCGGCGCGGGCCGCCGGCGTCGCGCTGCCGGAGGGCACGCTCGACGGCGTGGGCTACTACGGCCTGAACCATCTCGGCTGGCTGTACCGGCTGGGGGCCGGGGGCCGGGACGCCCTCCCGGCACTGCTCGCGAACCCTGCGGCGCTGTCGGAATTCGAGGAAGGCCGGCTGTTCCCGCCCGGGTTGCTGGCCGGCCTTGGCTGCCTGCCGAATGAATACCTGTTCTACTACTACGACACCGTTCGGGCGGTGGCCGGCATGCGTGCCGCAGGGCAGACCCGGGGGGAATCCATCGCCCGGCAGCAGGCCGAACTGTATCCCGGGCTGGGTGCCGCCGGGCCGGAGGCCTTTGCGCTGTGGGAGGCCGCCCGCCGGTCCCGCGAGGAGGGCTACCTCGCGGAGGCCCGCGTCTCGGGCGAACGCCGCGACGAGACCGACCTCGCCGGCGGCGGCTACGAGCGGGTGGCGCTGGCGGCCATGCGCGCCCTCTCCGGCGGCGGCGCGGCGGACCTGATCCTGAATACGCGCAACACCGTCACCACTGCCGGGTCCGCGGTCCCGGAAGCGCCCGGCGCCAGGTCCACCGCCGGGTCCGGAACGCAGGCGGAGCAGGCGGTGCCGGCTGTCCCGGCTGTCCCGGCTGTCCCGGGGCTGCCGGCCGACGCCGTCGTCGAAGTTCCGTGCCGGGTGACGCCCGACGGCGCCGAGCCGGTCCCGCAGGACCGTCCGGGACCGGCGCAACTGGAGCTGCTGCGGCGCGTCAAGGACGTCGAACGGCTCGTGGTGGAGGCGGCGACGACCGGCCGGCGGGAGGCGGCCCTCGCCGCGTTCGCCAGGCATCCGCTCGTGGATTCGGATGTCCTCGCCGGCAAACTGTTGGCCGGCTATGAAGCGGCGTTCCCGGAGCTGGGCCGTCTCTGGCACGGCGGGCCCTAACGGCCCTGCCGGCAGCAGCGTCCTGCCGACACGAGCGTCCCGCGGCACCGGGGCCGGCAGCCCTACAGCTTTCGGTACATCACGTGAAGGCCCACGTAGCCCAGTTCAGGGTGGTTGAACGCCTCGGGAATGGTCGCGAGCACCTCAAAGCCCATGGATTTCCACGCGGCCACGGCCCGGACGTTGCTTTCCACGACGGCGTTGAACTGCATGGCCCGGAAGCCGGCGTCGCGGGCGGCGTCGAGCGAATAGGCGCACAGGGCCCGGGCCAGTCCGCGGCCGGCCTGCGCCGGGTGAACCATGTAGCCCGCGTTGGCGACGTGGCTGCCGCCGCCGCCTTGGTTGGGGTGCAGTTCGCCGGTGCCAAGAACCGCACCCGTGTCGGAGGCAACCGCGACGAACGTCTGGCCCGGCGCCTGCTTGAACCAGCGCCCGCGGGCCTCGGCCTCTCCTGTGTCCCGGTCCCAGGTGAAGGTCTCCCCCGAACGGATGACGGGTTCCAGGATCGTCCAGATGCCCGGCCAGTCCTCCGGGCGGGCCTCGCGGATGATCCAGCCGGCTGCGGGCTCTGGTCCTGTCGTTGTGTTCACAGCGGCCACGTTAGCAGCACGCCCCGGTCTGCGAACCGAACGGACCGTGAACCGGCCGGCACTTCAGGAGTAATGTTTTATCGACATGCATTTGGCAGAGAAAAATGGGCAGAGGAAAGGGGAACCGTGTCGCTGATCCGCCGCGTCGCCTTCCTTTCCCTGCACACCTCGCCCATGGAGCAGCCCGGCTCCGGTGACGCCGGCGGCATGAACGTTTACGTCCGGGCGCTGGCCGCAGCCCTCGCCGAGACCGGGGTGGAAGTGGAGATCTTCACCCGGTCCACCTCGGCCACTCAGCCCGCCGTCGAACATCCGTCCCCTGGCGTGTGCGTGCACAACGTCCTGGCCGGGCCGCCGCGGAAGCTACCCAAGGAGGAGCTCCCGGGGCTGCTGCACAGCATGGTCGCCGAGATCAACCGGATCCGCCAGCTCCAGCCGCACGGCCGCTATGACGTCGTCCATTCCCACTACTGGGTTTCCGGGGTGGCCGGGCTGGAGCTCGCGGAGCTGTGGGGGCTGCCCCTCGTCCACACCATGCACACGATGGCGAAGGTCAAGAACCAGCTCCTCGAGTCCGGCGAACAGCCCGAGCCGCGGCGTCGTGAGGACGGCGAGCACCGGATTGTCGACGGCGCCACCCGGCTGATCGCCAACACCGGCACCGAAGCGGCCGAGCTGGTCTCGCACTACAACGCCGACATCGACCGCATCGACGTCGCGCCGCCCGGCGTGGACCTGGCCGTCTTCACCCCGGCCTTCCGGAACCGGGCCAGGGCCCAGCACGGCATCGCCCCGGGCAAGTTCCATCTGCTGTTCGCGGGTCGGATCCAGCGGCTCAAGGGCCCGCAGATCCTGATCAAGGCGGCCGCGCTCCTGCGCTCCCGGCGCCCGGACATCGACCTGCAGCTGACCATTCTGGGGGCCGTCAGCGGCGCCAAGGACTTCAACCTCAAGACGCTGATCAGCGCCGCCGGAATGGACGACGTCGCCACCCACCACCCGCCGGTGAACGCCCCGGAGCTGGCCGGCTGGTACCGGTCCGCCGACGTCGTGGTGATGCCCTCCTACAGCGAGTCCTTTGGCTTGGTGGCGCTGGAGGCGCAGGCCTGCGGGACGCCGGTCCTCGCCACGAAAGTCGGCGGCCTCTCCCGCGCCGTCCAGGACGGGCGGACCGGGATGCTGATCGAGGGCCACAAGGCCAGCGACTGGGCGGACGCCCTCGAGTCGCTCTTCGACGATGCCCAAACGCGTACCGACATGGGGCGCGCCGCCGCGATCCATGCCCAGGATTTCGGCTGGCAGCGCACCGCCGCGATTACGCTGGAGAGCTACCACACGGCCGTGAGCCAGTATTTTGGAAGCCTGACCATCCCGGTGGGCCACACACCCTGAACCGGATCCATCCCCTCGACCCGCTCCAACCCCGCCCGGCAACACCGGACCGGGACTAACCCGCCGACGCCACGAGCCGAAGGACAACGATGTCTGAGACCACCACTGCCGGGAACACCGTCCCCAGCGACCTGGAAATTGCCCAGCGGGCAGTCATGAAGCCGATCGGGGAGATTGCGGCGGCCGCCGGCATCAACCCGGACGCGCTGGAACTCTACGGACCCTACAAGGCCAAGATCGATCCGGCGAAGCTGACCGTTCCGGCGGGCGCCCGCGCGCCCGGCAAAGTGGTGCTGGTCTCCGCGATGTCGCCCACCCCCGCCGGCGAAGGCAAGTCCACCACGACGGTGGGGCTCGCGGATTCCCTGGCCCGGGCCGGTCACAGCGTAATGATCGCGCTGCGCGAACCCTCGCTCGGCCCCATCCTGGGCATGAAGGGCGGCGCGACCGGCGGCGGCTACTCCCAGGTGCTGCCGATGGACCAGATCAACCTGCACTTCACCGGCGATTTCCACGCCATCACCTCGGCGAACAATGCCCTCATGGCCCTCGTGGACAACCACATCTTCCAGGGCAACGAGCTGAACATCGATCCGCGCCGGATGACGTTCAAACGCGTCCTGGACATGAACGACCGGTCCCTCCGGGAGGTCGTGATCGGCCTCGGCGGTCCGGCCCAGGGCACGCCGCGGCAGGACGGCTTCGACATCACCGTGGCCTCGGAGATCATGGCCGTGTTCTGCCTCGCCACGGACCTGAACGATTTGCGCGACCGGCTGGGCCGGATCACGTTCGGCTACACCTACGACCGCCGGCCCGTCACCGTGGCCGAGCTCGGCGTCCAGGGCGCCCTGACCATGCTGCTCAAGGACGCGATCAAGCCCAACCTCGTGCAGACCATCGCCGGCACCCCGGCGCTGGTGCACGGCGGGCCCTTCGCCAACATCGCCCACGGCTGCAACTCCCTCATCGCCACGCAGACGGCCCGCAGCCTGGCGGACATCGTCGTCACCGAGGCAGGATTCGGCGCGGACCTCGGGGCCGAAAAGTACATGGACATCAAGGCGCGGATGGCCGACGTCGCCCCGTCCGCCGTCGTCCTCGTGGCCACCGTCCGGGCGCTGAAGATGCACGGCGGCGTGCCGAAAGACATGCTCAAGGAGCCCAACGTGGAGGCGCTGGCCGCCGGCGTCGCCAATCTGCGGCGCCATATCCGCAACGTCGAGAAGTTCGGCATCATCCCGGTCGTGGCGGTCAACAAATTCGCCACGGACACCGCCGAGGAACTGGACTGGCTGCTTCAGTGGTGCGCCGCGGAGGGGGTTCAGGCCGCGGTGGCGGATGTCTGGGGCCGCGGCGGTGGTGGCGACGGCGGGGACGAGCTCGCGGCGAAGGTGGCCGCCGCGATCGATGCCCCGCACGGCTTCCGGCACCTGTACCCACTGGAGATGTCCGTGGAGGACAAGATCCGGACCATCGTGCAGGAGGTCTACGGCGCCGACGGCGTAGACTTCTCCGTGCCGGCGCTCAAACGGCTGGCCGAGATCGAGAAGAACGGCTGGTCCGGGATGCCGGTATGCATGGCGAAGACCCAGTACTCCTTCACCGACGACGCCACCCGGCTCGGCGCGCCCAAGGGTTTCACCATCCACGTCCGGGACCTCATCCCCAAGACCGGCGCGGGCTTCATCGTGGCCCTCACCGGCGCCGTGATGACCATGCCGGGCCTGCCCAAGGTGCCGGCGGCGATGCGGATGGACGTCGACGACGCCGGCAACCCCGTCGGCCTCTTCTAAAGCCCCCGACGCTCCCGCAGGTCCGGCGCGCCGCCAACCGACGCTCCCTCACCTCCGGCGCGGCGCCAACCGACGCTCCCTCACCTCCGGCGCGGCGCCAACCGACGCTCCCTCACCTCCGGCGCGGCGCTCGCGCCCGCCGCCGGCAGGCCAGGGACATCTGTGGATAACTTCTGCGCGGCTTTCCAAATAGTTTCAAAATTCCAGCATGGAGAAACTAACGAAGCTTCCCGGTCCGCTCACCGCAGGTCCCTTTACTATCGCTGATGCACGGTCCTTGGGAGTGCCGAGAACCAGACTCCGGAGCTCCGACGTAATTCACGTCAGTCGAGGTCTTTACCGGCCCGCGGATTGGAACTTCGAGCTGGAGACGGCGGCGCGTGCATTGGCCGCAGCGTCGCCCGGCGCCTGGATCTCCCACGTCACCGCCGCCAGGCTCCGATGCCAGATATTGCCTCCATGGCTCTCGGACTCGGAGGAGCTACACCTGAGCAAGCCGCGGGCGCTCCCGGAGGTCCGGCGCAAAGGCATCCTCGGTCACACGGTTCTTGCGTTGGAGGGCGAGGTCGAAACAGTGGACGGGATCCGGATCAGCACGCGCTCCCGCACGTGGCTCGACCTCGCCCGGCGGTTGAGCCTGCCGGAGTTGGTCTGCATGGGTGACGAGCTGGTGCGGATTCCCCGGCTGGGGTTGGAAGGGCGTAGTGATCCCTTTGCGACCATCGATGAGCTGCGTTGGATGGTGGGCCGGCACCCGAACCTGCAGGGAATCGTCCGCGCGCGTGCCGCACTCGACTTGATGCGCGTGGGCTCGGATTCAGCGCCGGAGACGTTGCTGCGCCTAGCGATGTGCGACGCCGGGCTCCCGGAACCGGAACTGCAGCTCCGGCTGCGATCGGACGGTCCTGCCGCGCCGACGGCGGACTTGGGGTATCGCCGTCGGCGGCTGGCGGTTCAGTACGACGGCGGGCACCATCTGCTCACCGCACAGATCTTGAGCGACCGCCGCCGTGACAAGGCCTTCGAGGCAGCGGGATGGACGGTGCTCGTCCTGACAAAAGATGACCTCGCCGACGGCTTCTCCGGCGCCGTCGCCAAGATGAAGCGAATCCTCCGCACGTCATACCTCAGTCCGCCGGCCGCAGCTGGCTTTTCCAGCGCAATCTGAGGCAGCGAGCCCCCGATGTCTGCAAAACGTGAGGGAGGATCGGGGCGGTATCGACCAAAAGTGAGGGAGCGTCCCGGGGCCCAATCCGAAAACCCGACGCTCCCCCACCATTGGTGAGGGAGCGTCGGGTTGGAACACGCCAAACGTGAGGGCGCGTCCGGGGACAGCGGGGCGGGTTAGCGCTCCAGGTCGCCGCGGATGAAGGCCTCGACCTTTTCACGGGCGAGGTCGTCGTTGAACTGCTCCGGCGGGGACTTCATGAAGTAGCTCGACGCCGAGACCAGCGGGCCGCCGATGCCGCGGTCCAGGCCGATCTTGGCGGCACGGATGGCGTCGATGATCACGCCGGCGGAGTTGGGCGAGTCCCAGACTTCGAGCTTGTATTCCAGGGACACCGGGGCGTCGCCGAAGTTGCGGCCCTCGAGGCGGACGAAGGCCCACTTGCGGTCATCGAGCCACTGGACGTAGTCGGACGGGCCGATGTGGACGTCCTTGGCGGCGAGCTCGGCCTCGACGTTGGAGGTGACGGCCTGGGTCTTGGAGATCTTCTTGGACTCCAGGCGGTCGCGCTCAAGCATGTTCTTGAAGTCCATGTTGCCGCCGACGTTCAGCTGGTAGGTGCGGTCCAGGGTGACGCCGCGGTCCTCGAACAGTTTGGCCATGACGCGGTGCGTGATGGTGGCACCGATCTGGCTCTTGATGTCATCGCCCACGATCGGCACGCCCGCGGCGGTGAACTTGTCCGCCCACTCCTTGGTGCCGGCCAGGAACACCGGCAGGGCGTTGACGAACGCCACGCCGGCATCGATCGCGCACTGGGCGTAGAACTCGGCGGCCTGCTGGGAACCGACCGGCAGGTAGCAGACCATGACGTCAACCTGGGCGTCCTTGAGGGCCTGGACGACGTCGACCGGCTCCTCCGGGGACTGCTCGATGGTCTCGAGGTAGTACTTGCCCAGGCCGTCCAGGGTGTGGCCGCGCTGGACGGTGACACCGGTCGGCGGGACGTCGGCGATCTTGATGGTGTTGTTTTCGCTGGCCAGGATGGCGTCGGACAGGTCCTGCCCCACCTTCTTGCCGTCGACGTCGAAGGCGGCAACGAACTGGACGTCGCCGACGTGGTACTGGCCGAACTCCACGTGCATCAGGCCCGGGATCGTGGCCTTGGGGTCGGCGTCTTTGTAGTACTGGACGCCCTGGACCAGCGAAGCGGCGCAGTTACCTACGCCGACGATTGCAACACGAATCGGATGTGAAGACACGGAACTCCTTTTGAGAAACAAGGGTGACCGGCGCGGCCGCACTCTGGTGTACTGCATCAGTTGTGCGGGCGGCAGGCGGACACGGCGCCGTAAGGCGCCCTTAGTAGTCTAGTCAACGCCACCGGGGCCGCGGTTGTTCCCCGGCGGCCCCGGCGCTTGCGTAACTGCGGGTGCCTTCTACTTCTGCGCCCACAGGTTGATGTCGGATTCGACGGCGAATTCATCGATCGCGTCGACCTCATCGGCGGTGAAACCCAGGTTGTTGATCGCAGACAGGGTGTCCTCGAGCTGCCGGACGCTGGACGCGCCGACCAGCGCCGACGTGACCGAGGTGCCCTTGCCCTGCTCGCGCAGGATCCAGGCGATGGCCATCTGCGCGAGGGACTGCCCGCGGCTTTCGGCGATCCGGTTGAGCCCGCGTATCCGGTCCAGCTTGTCCTCGGTGATCATGCCTTGGTCCAGGGACTTGTCCTGGGCGGCGCGGGAGTCGGCCGGAATGCCCGCCAGGTAGCGGTCGGTCAGCATGCCCTGCGCCAGCGGCGAGAACGCGATCGACCCGGCGCCCACCTGCTCCAGCGCCTCGAAGAGGTTGGGGCTGCCGTTCTCGGTCCAGCGGTTGAGCATGGAGTAGCTGGGCTGGTGGATCAGCAGCGGCGTGCCGAGTTCCTTCAGGATCCGGGCCGCCTCGAGAGTCTGTTCCGGGGTGTAGGAGGAGATGCCGGCGTAGAGCGCCTTGCCGGAGCGGACGGCCTGGTCCAGGGCCCCCATGGTCTCTTCCATGGGCGTCTCGGGGTCCGGGCGGTGGCTGTAGAAGATGTCCACGTAGTCCAGGCCCATCCGGCCCAGCGACTGGTCCAGGCTGGCCAGCAGGTACTTGCGGGAGCCAAAGTTGCCGTACGGGCCGGGCCACATGTCGTAGCCGGCCTTGCTGGAGATGATCAGCTCGTCGCGGTACGGCTTGAAGTCGTCCTTGAAGTGGCGGCCAAAGTTGGTCTCGGCGCTGCCGTAGGGCGGCCCGTAGTTGTTGGCGAGGTCGAAGTGGGTGACGCCGAGGTCGAAGGCGCGGCGCAGGATGGCGCGCTGGACCTCGAACGGCTTGTCGTCGCCGAAGTTGTGCCACAGGCCCAGTGAGATGGCCGGGAGTTTCAGGCCGCTGCGCCCCACGCGGCGGTAGGGCATGGAGTCGTAGCGGGTGTCAGCTGCCAAATATGTCATACGTCAGATCCTGCCTTAGTGGGTGAGTATCGCGGCGCTGTGGCCGGGTAGATGCAGCGGTGTCGCCGACGCCGCGCCGCCGGAAGCCGGGTCCAGCCGGACGCCGTCGTCGGTTGCCAGGGCCAGGGCCGCGCCGCGGACCGGGACCCGTCGCGCCTCGGCGGAAAAGTTCATCGCCACCTCGGTGCTGCCGCGGCGCAGCAGCAGCCAGCCCTCGTCCTCGCTGATGTCGACGGCGGTGTCCTCGAACCCTGGTTCCGTCAGGTCCGGCGTGGCGCGGCGGAGCGCGATGAGTGCCCGGTACAGCTCCAGGAGGCGGGCGTGGTCGCCTCCGGAAGCCTCCGCCCAGTTCAGCTTGGACCGGGTGAAAGTCTCCGGATCCTGCGGATCGGGGACGACGGCGGGGTCCCAGCCCATGCGCTCGAACTCCCTGATCCGGCCCTCGGCCGTCGCCTTGCCCAGCTCCGGTTCCGGGTGGGAGGTGAAGAACTGCCACGGGGTGGTGGCCCCGTATTCCTCGCCCATGAACAGCATGGGCGTGAACGGCGAGGTCAGGGTGGCGACGGCGGCGAGCGCGAGCGGCCCGTAGCCCAGGGTCTGGGACAGCCTGTCCCCGGTGGCCCGGTTGCCGATCTGGTCGTGGTTCTGGCTGCACACCACCAGCGCGGCCGGGTGGACCTGGGCCGGGTCGATGGGCCGGCCGTGGTGGCGGGCGCGGAAGCTGGAGTAGCTGCCGTCGTGGAAGAAGCCGCGCTCCAGGACCTTGGCCAGCGCCCCGAGCGAGTCGAAGTCGGCGTAGTAGCCGGTGGTTTCGCCACTGACGTTGACGTGGACGGCGTGGTGGAAGTCATCGCTCCACTGCCCGGCCAGCCCGTACCCGTTGGTGTCCCGCGGGTAGAGCAGGCGCGGGTTGTTCAGGTCCGATTCCGCGATCATCGTGGCCGGGCGTCCGGTCTCGGCGGCTATTTCGTCGGCGAGGGCGCCGAAGTCCTCCAGCAGGTGCACGGCGCGCTCGTCCTTGAAGGCGTGCACGGCGTCCAGCCGCAGGCCGTCCACATGGTAGTCCCGCAGCCACATCGCGGCGTTGTCCAGGATGTAGCGGCGCACCTCGTCCGACTCCGGGCCGTCCAGGTTGACCGAGTCGCCCCAGGTGTTGCCCTCCCCCGATTTCAGGTAGGGCCCGAACCGGGGAAGATAGTTCCCGCTGGGGCCGAGGTGGTTGTAGACCACGTCCTGGATGACGCCGAGGCCGGCGGCGTGGGCGGCGTCCACGAAGCGCTGGTACGCGGCGGGTCCGCCGTAGCCTTCGTGCACGGCGTACCAGAGGACACCGTCGTAGCCCCAGTTGTGGGTGCCGTTGAACCCGTTGACCGGCAGCAGCTCCACGAAGTCGATGCCCAGCTCCGCCAGGTACGCCAGCTTCCCTGCCGCGGCGTCCAGTGTTCCCTCCGGCGTGAAGGTGCCCACATGGAGTTCGTAAATGACAGCGCCCTTGAGCTCCCGGCCCGCCCACTGGCCGTCGGCCCACTGGTGGCGTCCGGCGTCGAACGTGCGGGAGAGCGCGTGCACGCCCGCGGGCTGGCGGCGGGAGCGCGGGTCCGGCAGCGGGGTGGGATCCCCGTCCACCAGGTAGCCGTAGTCCACGTCCCCGGCGGCGGGCGCCCCGGCGGCGGTCCACCAGCCGGGCGCCTCCGCGCCGCGGCGGGTCATGTCGTACTTCCGGCCGTCAGCGAGGAGCGTGACCGCCTGCGCTTCCGGTGCCCAGAGATCGAAGCGGTCGCTTCCGTGTGCAGGCAAGGTCATGGCATTCTTCCGTTCCCCATGTCGGTACTTCTTCGTGCTACAGGTTCTGCTTAGGCGGTGGGCACCAGGAGGGCCACGGGGTAGTCCCGCAGGATCTCCCCCACGGCCACGGTGCCCGGACCGTGCGTGGACCCGGTCAGTTCATCGGCCATGGCCGCGGCGAGCTCGATGGTCGTGTCCTGCCATCCGCCGCGCTGCTCCAGGCCGCGGGGCAGCCGGGTGGCGAGCGTCAGCGCGCCTGGGGCTGCGGGAGTCCCGCGGTCGAAGGCGAGCAGGTGCGCAGCAGCGGCGCCCGTGGCTGTGACCGGGGTGTACCCCGTGAACAGCTCCGGCCGGTCCCGCCGCAGCCGCAGGGCCCGCGAGGTGACGAGGAGTTTCGCCGCCTCGTCCAGGAACGACGCCGGACGCTCACCGGCGTCGAGCGCGGCGAGGGCGCGCCGGCGGGCGCCGAAGTCGAACGGCCGCCGGTTGTCTGGATCGGTCAGCGAACGGTCCCAGAACTCAGTGCCCTGGTAGACGTCCGGCACCCCGGGCATGGTGAGCTGCACGAGCTTGGCGCCGAGGGAGTTGGCGGCCCCGTACGGCTCCAGCAGGGCCACGAGGGACTCCAGCTCGGCGGTCACCTCCGGGGTGTCGAAGGCGGCGTCGACGGCGGCTGAAAGTTCCGCCTCGAAGGCCTCGTCCGGATCGATCCAGTTGGTCGAGTTCCCGGCCTCCCGGGCGGCTTTTTGCGCGTAGGACTGCAGCCGGTCGCGGTCTGCGGGCCAGACGCCCGCGATGGCCTGCCACAGCAGGTTGGCCAGCGGCCCGTCCGGCAGCGGCGCCAGCTTCTGCAGCCGCTGCAGGGATGCCTGCCATTCCGGTGCGAGCTCGGCAAGGACCGAGATCCGGGCGCGGGTGTCCTCGCTGCGCTTCGTGTCGTGGGTGCTGAGCGTGGTCATGGACAACGGCAATTCGGCCTGGCGCCGGGTCATCCGGGTGTGGAATTCCTCCGGCGTCACGGCGAACTCGGTGGGGTCGGCGCCGACTTCGGTCAGGGTGCCCAGCCGGGTGTAGCGGAAGAATGCGGTGTCTTCCACGCCCTTGGCCATGACCATCCCGGAGGTCTGCTGGAAGCGTATGCCCAGCTCTGCGTAGGGGGCAGAGCCAGTGTCGAGCAGCAGCGGCAGCAGCACGCCGACGGCGCCTTCGAGTTCGGGGCGGCGGCGGACCGCGAGTTCGCATGCCTCTTTCAGGACGTCCGCACCCTCCGGAAGATAGCTGCGGTAGACCGGGAACGCGGCGATGATCTCGGACAGTGCGTCCGCCGCGGCTTCCTGGCCCAGTCCTGCCCCGGCAGGGACCAGCCGTGCCAGCCGGAGCATTTCCGAGTGCAGGATTCCGTCCGTGATCCGCCGTTTGGTGCCGCGGATCATGTCCTCGTAGTCGGCGGCGCCGCCGCGCAGTTCGGCGTCGAGCGCGTCAAGCGGGCCCTGGCCGGCGGCGTCGACGAACACCCGGTCCACGTCCGCGAGGGCGTCGTAGCCGGTGGTGCCCTCGCACTCGAAGCCGGCCGGCAGGGCCTCGCCCGGTTCCAGGATCTTCTCGATCAGCAGGTAGGTGCCGCCCGTGGCCTCCCGCAGCCGGTGCAGGTATCCCTCCGGATCGGCGAGGCCGTCCGGGTGGTCGATCCGCAGCCCGTCGACGAGACCTTCCCGGAACCAGCGCACAACCTCCGCGTGGGCCTCATCGAAGACCTCGGGGATCTCCACCCGGATCCCGGCCAGGCTGTTGACGGCAAAGAACCGGCGGTAGTTCAGGTCTGTGTCGGCCCGGCGCCAGCCGATCAGTTCGTAATGCTGCCGGTCGTGGACCTCGCGGGGATCGTCACCTTCGGTGTACGTGCCCTCGGCGAGCGGGAAGCGGTGATCGTAGTAGCGCAGTTCCCCGTCCTTGATTTCCAGCGCGTCGACGTCGGAGTCGTCCCCCAACACGGGGATCCGCACCCGGCCGCCGCCGAAGTCCCAGTCGACGTCGAACGCCTGCGCGTAGCGGGACTGCTGCCCCTCCTTCAGGAGGGACCACCACCACGGGTTCTGGGCCGGGGTCGCGACGCCGACGTGGTTGGGCACGATGTCGACCAGCACGCCCATGCCGGCCTCCTGCGCTGCTGCCGATGCCGCCAGCAGGCCGTCCGCGCCGCCCCGGTCCGGATCGATGGCGGAGGGATCGGTGACGTCGTAGCCGTGGTCCGAGCCACGCTCCGCCGTGAGGATCGGCGAGAGGTAGATCCAATCCACGCCCAGGGACTTCAGGTACGGCACGGTCTGCGCGGCGTCCTGCAGCGTAAACCCGGGCCGGATCTGCAGCCGGTACGTCGAGACGGGGGTTCTCATTTAGCCCGGCCCTTCCGCGTCTTCGGCTTCTCGGCCCCCGTCTTCTTCGAACCGGAGGCCTTCGCGGAGCCCTTGGAGGCGCCGGTTGCCGGGGCCTCCGGAGCCGACTCTGCCGGGTCCGCCGGAGCCGACTCGGCCGGAGCCTCCGGAGCGGGGTCCGCCTGAGCTTCCGGTGCCGGGACCGCAGAATCGGCACCCGCCGAATCCTCGTGCTCGGCCATCGCGGCGAGGGAGGCGGCCGCGGAGTAGTCCACTTCCACCTCGGGGCCGGAGTGGGCCCGGAGTACCACCATCGACTTTGCCGCCAGCTTCAGCACGGACCCGGCTTTCAGTGGCGCCTCAGTGTCCGCCTGGTCCGCGGTGTCCACCAGCACGTCCCAGAACCGTGAGTATTCCTCGGCCGGCAGGGCGAAGTCCACGTCGTCGTCGTGGGCGTTGAAGCCGAGCAGGAAACTGTCATCGGTGATCCGGCGTCCGCGGGAGTCCTGTTCCTGGATGCCGTGGCCGTTGTAGAACACACCGATGGTCCGGCCGAAGCCGCTGCCCCAGTCCTCCGGGAGCATTTCGGTGCCGTCCGTTTTCAGCCAGACGATGTCCGGCAGCTTCTCGCCCTCGCCGCGGCGCACCGGGCGGCCGTCGAAGAAGCGGCTGCGCCGGAAGGTCGGGTGGTCGTGCCGGATCTTGTTGACGACGGCGGTGAACTCCACCAGCGGCTGGTCCATCGCGTCCCAGTGGATCCAGCTCAGCTCGGAGTCCTGGCAGTAGGTGTTGTTGTTGCCCTGCTGGGTGCGGCCGAGCTCGTCGCCGTGCAGGAGCATCGGGACGCCCTGCGAGAGCAGCAGGGTGGCGATGAAGTTGCGCTGCTGGCGGGCGCGGAGGGTCAGGACGTGGTCGTTGTCCGTGTCCCCTTCCTCGCCGCAGTTCCAGGAGCGGTTGTGGGATTCGCCGTCGTTGTTGCCCTCGCCGTTGGCGTCGTTGTGCTTCTCGTTATAGGACACGAGGTCGCGCATGGTGAAGCCGTCGTGCGCCGTGACGAAGTTGATCGAGGCCACCGGGCGCCGGGCGGAGCTTTCGTAGAGGTCCGCGGAGCCGGTCAGGCGGGAGGCGAATTCGCCCAGGGTCGAGGGCTCGCCGCGCCAGAAGTCGCGGACCGTGTCGCGGTATTTGCCGTTCCACTCGGTCCACTGGGGCGGGAAGTTGCCCACCTGGTAGCCGCCCGGGCCGATGTCCCACGGCTCGGCGATCAGCTTGACCTGGGAGACGATCGGGTCCTGCTGGATAAGTTCGAAGAAGGTGGACAGCTTGTCCACGTCGTAGAACTCGCGGGCCAGGGTGGAGGCGAGGTCGAAGCGGAAGCCGTCGACGTGCATTTCGGTCACCCAGTAGCGCAGGGAGTCCATCAGCAGCTGGAGGGAGTGCGGATGCCGGACATTGAGGGAGTTGCCGGTGCCGGTGTAGTCCATGTAATGCTTCAGGTCATCGTCCACCAACCGGTAGTAGGCCTGGTTGTCGATGCCCTTGAAGGACAGCGTGGGGCCGAGGTGGTTGCCTTCAGCGGTGTGGTTGTACACCACGTCCAGGATCACTTCGATGCCGGCCTTGTGCAGCTCGCGAACCATGGCCTTGAATTCCTGCACCTGGTGTCCGACGTCGCCGGAGGAGCTGTAGGTGTTTTGCGGCGCGAAGAAGCCGATCGTGTTGTAGCCCCAGTAGTTGTTGAGGCCCTTCTCCTCGAGCGTGCCGTCGTTGACGAACTGGTGGACGGGCATGAGCTCGATCGCGGTGACGCCGAGCTTCTTCAGGTGCTCAATCACGGCCGGGTGCGACACGCCGGCATAGGTGCCGCGCTGCTCTTCGGGAATTTCCGGGTGGAGCTCGGTCAGGCCCTTGACGTGTGCCTCGTAGATGACCGACTGGTGGTAGGGGATCCGCAGCTGGCGGTCGCCGTCCCACTCGAAGAAGGGGTTGATGACCACGCCGTGCATGGTGTGCGGCGCCGAGTCGCTGTCATTGCGCGAGTCGGGGTCGCCGAATTCGTAGGTGAAGAGCGCCGGGTCCCAGTCGATCTGGCCCTGGACGGCCTTGGCGTAGGGGTCCATCAGCAGCTTGTTGGGGTTAAAGCGGTTGCCGTTCTCCGGTTCGTACGGGCCGTGGACCCGGTAACCGTACTTCTGTCCGGGCTGGACCTGCGGCAGGTAACAGTGCCATACGTAGCCGTCCACCTCGGTCAGTTCGATCCGGGTCTCGGTCAGGTCGTCAGCAAGGAGGCACAGTTCCACCCGCTCGGCGCGCTCGCTGAACAGGGCAAAGTTGGTGCCAGTGCCGTCAAAGGTGGCTCCCAGCGGGTAAGCCGATCCGGGCCAGACTTCCATGTGTACTCCTCGTGCGGAACGAATATTCTCTAGACAGACTACTTGTAAGTAGGGTTAGTAATTGTTCGGGCGCTCGGAGCGCCCCCGTTTGTTACAGCTCCCGCATCACCTCCGGAACGGCACGGGCAATGGCCGTTGCGGTCACCGGGCCCCCGTGGGAAGCCCGGACCCCGGCGAGACCATGGATACTGGCTGCCATCGCCGCGATCGCCGCCCATCGGGCGTCGGGATCGATGTCATGTTCGCCGAAGCGCCCGACGTCGGCGCCCAACTGGGCCGCCAGTGCACCGATTACTCCGGCCAGGACGTCACCGCTGCCTGCCGTGGCGAGCCAGGGCGTGCCCTCGGCCTGGCTGTAGAAGTCCTGGAAGGGCGAGGCCACAAGGGTCGTGGCACCCTTGAGCAGCACGGTAGCTTCGGTCAGGCCCGCAGCCCGCCGCACGGCGCTGAGCGTTGATGCCTCGACCGCGGAACGGTCCACTGGAGCCCCGAGGCGCTGAAGCAATGCCGACAGTTCACCGGCGTGGGGTGTCAGGATTACTTGCGGAGCCAGAACGTCCGGCAGGGCCGGTAACGCGCCGGCGTCGGCGACCGTCGGCAGGCCCGAGTCTGCGGCGTCACGTGCGCGCTGCAACTGCTGCTCATCGGAGTCATCGAGTCCGGAGCCAACGAGCCAGGCCTGAACGTGCGTGTCGGCCACGGCGCCGGCGCTGCACACCACCTCGGGACAGGACCGGCGGACCAGGTCGGCGACGTCCGGCGGCCCAAGGTAACGCACCATTCCGGCGCCGGCAGCCAAGGCACCCTGGCAGGCCAGCACCGCGGCCCCCGGATAAGCGCCGGAGCCTGCGACCACCCCCAGCACCCCCCTGGAGTACTTGTGCGCCCGCCGCTGCGGGCGTGGCAGGAGGGCGGACAGGTCTGCGGCCTCCAGCCGCCGCAGGGACGGCCATGGCAGCGCCTGCTCAATTCCGATCGGGACTACCCGGATGATGCCCGCGAAGTCCGCGCCCGGGTCCGCCAACAGGCCGGCCTTGGCGGCTCCGAACGTCACCGTCATGTCGGCCGCCAGCACCGGCGCGTGCGACTCCCCCGTGTCCGCGTCGACGCCGCTGGGGATGTCGCAGGCCACCACCAAGGGGGAACGGGAGCCCGGCCGGGAGCGCCCCAGGGCCGCGACCAGCTCGGCGGCCGGTCCCCGCAGCCCGCCCTGGGCCCCGGTCCCGAGGACTGCGTCGATCACGACGTCGGCGCCACCGGCCAGCGCGGCGAGTCCGGCCACGTTGTCCCCGGTCAGGGCCACGGCATGGCCGCCGGCCTTCCGGAACGCCGCCAGCCCGGCGTCGTGGGCGGCGCCGGCGGTGAGTACCGCCGTCGTGCGCATGCCGCGGCGGGCCAGCAGCGCGGCGGCGAAGAGCCCGTCTCCGCCGTTGTTGCCCTTGCCCGCCAGCACGGCCACGCTGGAGCCGTACAGCCGCTGCCCGCGGCTCCGCAGTTCGCGGATCACGGCGTTGGCGAGCCCGTACGCGGCCCGCTGCATGAGAACAGCGCCCGCACCGGAGCCCAGGCTGTCGTCGAGAAATGGCTTTTCGGCCTCTCGCACCTGGGTTCCGGTGTAGGCGCTGATCATGGTTTCAGTCCATTCGCGGTCGCTGGGGAATGCCTGGCACTGGGGCCGGTCCTGCCTGGACGGCCGTCTCAGCCTTCGGCGACAACCGTCGCGGTGGCGATCCCGCCGTCGTGGCTCATGGACAAGTGCCAGCGCTTGACGCCCTTGGACTCCGCCACGGCCAGCACGGTGCCTTTGACCTGCACGGTGGGGCCGTTCTGGTCCAGCCCGATCCAGCAGTCCTGCCAGTTCATGCCGGCCGGTGCCCCCAGCACCTTGGCCACGGCCTCCTTCGCGGCAAACCGCGCGGCGAGGGAGCGCGTGTTCAGTTCCCGCTCGGCGGGGACGAACAGCCTGTCGCGCAGCCCGGGGGTGCGCTCGAGCTGGCGCCCGAACCGCTCAATGTCTACGACGTCTACGCCTATGCCAACAATCATGGCGTTATTCTACGGTCACGCTCTTGGCCAGGTTGCGTGGCTGGTCCACGTCGTAACCCTTGGCCGAGGCGAGTGCGAGGGCGAAGATCTGCAGCGGAACCGTTGCGAGCAGCGGTGCCAGGAGCGTGGGGGTCTCCGGGATGTAGAAGACGTGCTCGGCGTACGCCTTGACGGCCTCGTCGCCTTCTTCGGCGATCACGATCGTCTTGGCGCCGCGGGCACGGACTTCCTGGATGTTGGAGACCACCTTGGAGTGCAGCGAGTCGCGGCCGCGCGGGGACGGGACCACCACGAAGACGGGCTGGCCTTCCTCGATCAGCGCGATCGGGCCGTGCTTGAGCTCTCCGGCGGCGAAGCCTTCGGCATGGATGTACGCGAGCTCCTTGAGCTTCAGCGCGCCCTCCATCGCAACGGGGAAACCGACGTGGCGGCCCAGGAACAGCACGGACTTGGCGTCCGCCATGGACTGGCCGAGTTCCTTGATCTGGGCCTCGTTGTCGAGGATGCGCTGGATCTTGGCCGGGATCTTGCCAAGGTCGGCCAGGATGTCCTTGATCTCGCCCTGGAACTTGTTGCCGCGCAGCTGTGCCAAATAAAGACCCAGCAGGTAGGCGGCGGTGATCTGGGCCAGGAACGCCTTGGTCGAGGCCACGGCGATCTCGGGTCCGGCGTGCGTGTAGAGCACGGCATCCGATTCCCGGGGGATGGTGGACCCGTTGGTGTTGCAGATGGAGACCGTCTTGGCGCCCTGTTCCTTGGCGTAGCGGACCGCCATGAGGGTGTCCATGGTCTCGCCGGACTGGGAGATGGAGACAATCAGCGTGTTCTCGTCCACGATCGGATCCCGGTAGCGGAATTCGTGCGAGAGTTCGACCTCGGTGGGGATCCGGCACCAGTGCTCAATGGCGTATTTCGCCACCTGGCCGGCGTAGGCGGAGGTGCCGCACGCGAGGACGATGATCTTGTTGACGTTCTTGAGCAGCTGCGGATCAACACGGAGCTCATCAAGCGTCAGCTTGCCGTGGATGTCTGAGCGGCCCAGCAGGGTCTGGAGCACGGCATCCGGCTGGTCGTGGATTTCCTTTTCCATGAAGGACGGGAAGCCGCCCTTTTCGGCCGAGGCGGGGTCCCAGTTGACGTGGTATTCCTTGCCCTCGGCGGGGGCGCCGTAGAAGTCCGTGATTTCCACGGAGTCGGCGGTGATCGTCACGATCTGGTCCTGGCCGAGTTCCACGGCACGCCGGGTGTAGTCGATGAAGCCGGAGACGTCGGAGCCGAGGAAGTTCTCGCCTTCGCCGAGGCCGACGACGAGCGGGGAGTTCCGGCGGGCCGCGACCACCACGTCGGGCTGGTCGGCGTGGACGGCGAGGAGCGTGAACGCGCCTTCGAGCCGCTGGCAGGCAAGCTGCATGGCCCGGGTGAGGCCGCCGTTGGTTGCGTCACCGCCGAGCTGGTTACGGTAGATGTCCCCGAGCAGGGCAGCCGCCACTTCCGTGTCGGTCTCGGACTCGAAGGTGACGCCCTTGCGCTGGAGTTCGAGCTTGAGCTCGGCGAAGTTCTCGATGATGCCGTTGTGGATCAGGGCCAGCTTGCCGCCGTCGGACAGGTGCGGGTGCGCGTTCTGGTCCGTCGGGCCGCCGTGCGTCGCCCAGCGCGTGTGGCCGATTCCCGTGAGGGATTCCGGCAGCGGGCGGGTGTCCAGCTCCGCAATGAGGTTGCTCAGTTTGCCCGACTTCTTCCGGGAAGAAATGGTGCCGTCGGCCACTACTGCAATACCCGCGGAGTCGTAGCCGCGGTACTCCAGGCGCCGCAGTCCTTCAAGGACAACGTCCAAGGCATTGTGTCCAGTATTTACCCGGCCATCTGAGTGGCCCACATATCCAACGATTCCACACATGGTCATAAGCCTAGCGGGTTTCCGGGAGGGAGGACGTGGGACGGCGGGGCGTGAAGGGCCCTGCGCGGGGCTGCGGAGGGCCGGCCCCGGCTCCCACCGGCCAGTCCATTTCGCTCTCGGCGTTGTGAAGGGCAGAATCTCTAGGGTGACTTTGCAACGCAATGAAGCGAACGGAGAAGGTGTCTCCCCGTTCGTGGAGCTGGACCGGCAGACCTGGTCCCGGCTCGCTGCCCAGATGGAGCAGCCCCTTAATGAAGAGGATGTGTTCCGCCTTCGCGGCCTCGGGGACCCCCTCGACATCAAGGAAGTGCGCGAGGTCTACCTGCCGCTGTCCCGGCTCCTGCACCTATATGTGGAAGCCGCGGGCCAGCTTCACGCGGCCACCACCACCTTCCTCGGCGAAAGCACCCAGCGCACGCCGTTCGTGATCGGCGTGGCCGGTTCGGTGGCCGTGGGCAAGTCCACCATCGCCCGCGTCCTGCGCGAAATGCTCCGGCGCTGGCCCGGTACCCCCAACGTGGAGCTCATCACCACGGATGGATTCCTCTACCCGCTCGCCGAGCTCAAGCGCCGGCAACTGCTCGAGCGCAAGGGTTTTCCGGAGTCCTACGACCGCCGCGCCCTGCTGCGCTTCGTGAGCGAGATCAAGGGCGGGGCCGAGGAGGTCCGTGCCCCTTGGTATTCCCACGTCACCTATGACATCGTCCCCGGCAAGGAAGTGGTGGTGCGCCGCCCGGACGTGCTGATTGTCGAGGGACTGAACGTCCTGGCTCCGGCCCGGCCGCGGCAGGACGGCAGGCAGGGCCTGGCCCTGAGCGACTTCTTCGATTTCTCCATCTACGTCGACGCGAAGACCTCGTATATCGAGGAGTGGTACGTGGACCGGTTCCGCAAACTGCGGAGCACGGCCTTCGCCCAGCCGGAATCGTACTTCCACCGCTACGCAACACTCTCCGATGCCGAGGCCGAAGAGACCGCCCGCGAGATCTGGAAGCGCATCAACGAGCCCAACCTCGAGGAAAACGTCCTCCCGACCCGGGGCCGCGCGCAGCTGGTCCTGACCAAGGACGCCGACCACTCCATCCGCCGGATGCTGCTGAGGAAGGTCTAGCACAGATGTGCTACGACGACGCGGACGGGACGGCGGGACGGCAGGACGCCGGCCCGGAATCGCCGAGCCGGCGGGCCTTCAGCCGCCTCCTGCTGGCGGGCACCGGCCTCGCGGCGCTGTCCGCCTGCACCCCGGCCCAGTCCTTCACACCGTCCGGCACGCCGGGTCCGCCGCCGGGCACAGGCAGTGCGACGCCGACCGCCGCCGCGGCGTCGAACCCGCCTCCGACAAGCCCGGCCCCGGAGTCTTCCACACCGTCGGCACCAGAGGCACCCGCGACGGCGTCGCCTGTCCCGCCGTCGGCCGCGGCGCGCCCTCCTTCGGCCGCGGCGCCGGGGCCGCAGCATTCCCTCTCGGACCCCACCAGCCCATGGGTGATCGTCAACAAGCACCGCCCGCTCTCCCCCGCCACCTTTGTGCCGCCGGATCTGGTCCGGCCGGCCGTCCGCTTGGCCACCTCTGGCGAGGCGGCGCTGCTGAACAGCACGACGGCGGCTGCCGCCGAAAAGATGTTCGCGGCCGCGGCCGCCGACGGCGTCATCATCACCCTGGCCAGCGGATACCGTTCGTTCACGACGCAGAGGGCCACCTACGGCAGCTACGTGAATTCCCGCGGCCAGGCGGAGGCCGACACCGCATCGGCCCGGCCCGGCTACTCAGAGCACCAGACGGGGTGGGCATTCGACATCGGCGACGGCAGCGGGGCGGACGCGTTCACGCCCCAGTTCAAGGACCGTACGGCGGCGATCTGGGCCAAGGCGAACGCCCACCGCTTCGGCTTCGTGGTCCGCTACCCGTGGATGCTGCACGAAATCACCGGCTATTTCTACGAGCCGTGGCATCTGCGCTTCGTCGGGAAAGAGGCGGCCGCGGACATGCGTGCCCGCGGCATCGGCACGCTCGAGCAGTACTTCGGCCTGGAAGCCGCCCCGGCGTACTTGTAGCGCGGCGCCCGCCAACCTGTAAGGCGGCGTCGGTCCGGGCGGAATTCCCCACCTTTGCCACCACGACGCCGGGACACGCCGGCGCAATCGGCGGACACGCCGTCGGACGCGGGCGTAGGTGGGGAAATTCGGCGGCGCCGGCACAGCGATTCGCGGACGGAACCGCTGCCGGCCGGCTACTCGGGGACGAGCTCCAAAGCCAGTTCGGTCCGGACCACCTGCGCCAGGCGCTCCGCGACGCCCTGGGCGGTCTCGTGGTCTGCGGCCTCCACCATCACGCGCACCACCGGCTCGGTGCCGGAGGGGCGCAGCAGGACGCGTCCGGTGTCGCCGAGTTCGGCTTCGGCAACGGACACCGCCTGCGCCACCACCACGTCGCCCTTGACCCGGGTACGGTCCACGCCCTTGACGTTGATGAGGACCTGGGGCAGCTTGGTCATCACCGTGGACAGCTCCTTGAGCGGGCGCCCGGTGAGGGCCACCTGGGCTGCAATCTGCAGGCCGGTCAGGACACCGTCGCCGGTGGTGGCGTAGTCGGCAAAGATTACGTGCCCCGACTGCTCGCCGCCCAGGCTGTAGCTGCCGTTGCGCATTTCCTCGAGGACGTAGCGGTCCCCCACGCCGGTTTCGCGCAGGCTGATCCCGGCGTCGCGCAGGGCGAGCTTCAGGCCGAGGTTGCTCATGACGGTGGCCACGAGGACATCGTCCTTGAGCTTCCCGGCGTCCTTGAGGGCCACGGCAAGGATGGCCATGATCTGGTCGCCGTCCACCTCGTTGCCTTCGTGGTCCACGGCGAGGCAGCGGTCGGCGTCGCCGTCGTGCGCGATGCCGAGGTCTGCCCCGTGGTCCAGGACGGCGCGCTTGAGCGGGCCGAGGTGCGTGGAGCCGACCCCTTCGTTGATGTTGAGCCCGTCCGGTTCGGCGCCAATGACGATCACGTTGGCGCCGGCGTCCTTGAACACCTGCGGGGAACAGCCGCTGGCCGCGCCGTGGGCGCAGTCGAGGACGACCTTCAGGCCGTCCAGGCGGTGCGGAAGCGTGCCGAGCAGGTGCACGATGTAGCGGTCCTCGGCGTCGGAGAAGCGCTGGATCCGTCCCACCTCACCGCCGACGGGCCGGACAGGCTCCTTGGCGAGCTGCACTTCGATGGCATCCTCGACGTCGTCGGGCAGCTTCTGGCCGCCGCGGGCGAAGAATTTGATGCCGTTGTCCGGCGCGGGATTGTGGGACGCGGAGATCATGACGCCGAAGTCGGCGTTGAGGTCCGCCACGAGGTAGGCGGCGGCCGGGGTGGGCAGCACGCCGGCGTCGTAGACGTCGATTCCCGAGCTGGAGAGCCCCGCCTCCACTGCGGCCGCGAGGAACTCGCCGCTGGCCCGCGGGTCCCGCGCCACCACGGCGCGCGGCCGCTTCCCGGTCGTGTTGCGGTCATGGCCAAGTACGACGGCGGCGGCCTGGGCCAGCTGCAACGCGAGCTCGGCGGTCAGCAACCCGTTCGCCAGGCCCCGGACTCCATCGGTTCCAAATAATCTAGACATCGGACCAAGTTTAGTCGATGGCCGGGGCAAGTCCGGCTTAAACAGCGAAGGCCCGCCCCGCCAAGTGGCGGGACGGGCCTTTGAAGAGGCGCTTTGCGCGCCCGGAAGCTAAATTAACGCTTCGAGTACTGCTGAGCCTTGCGGGCCTTCTTGAGACCGGCCTTCTTACGCTCGATGACGCGAGCGTCGCGGCGCAGGTAACCGGCCTTCTTCAGGGTGGCGCGGTTGTTCTCGGTGTCGATCTCGTTCAGCGAACGGGCGATGCCGAGGCGCAGGGCACCGGCCTGGCCGGAGATGCCGCCACCGTGGATGCGGGCGATGACGTCGTAGGCGCCGTCAAGATCGAGGATCTTGAAGGGCTCGTTGACGTCCTGCTGGTGCAGCTTGTTCGGGAAGTAGTTCGCCAGCTCGCGGCCGTTGATGGTCCACTTGCCGGAGCCCGGCACAACGCGAACGCGTGCAACGGCTTCCTTGCGACGGCCAACTGCAGCGCCGGCAACGGTCAGCGCCGGGCGTTCCTTCTTCGGCGCAGCTGCTTCCGCAGCACCGCTCTCCGAGGTGTAGCTGGTCAGGTTTTCCTCAGCCTCGACGGCTTCGGTGGTCAGTTCTTCGTTCTGAGCCACGATTCTCCTTGATAAAAAGTTGGTTGGTGGCCAGGACTACTGGGCGACCTGGGTGATTTCGAAAGTCTTGGGCTGCTGGGCGGCGTGGGGGTGCTCTGCACCGCGGTACACCTTCAGCTTGCCCAGCTGCTGAGCAGCGAGGGAGTTCTTCGGGAGCATGCCCTTGATGGCCTTCTCCACGGCGCGAACCGGGTTGGACTCAAGCAGCTCCGCGTAGTTGACGGAGGTCAGGCCGCCCGGGTAGCCGGAGTGGCGGTATGCGCGCTTCTGCTCCAGCTTGGCGCCGGTGAGGGCAACCTTTTCAGCGTTGATGATGATGACGAAGTCGCCCATGTCCATGTGGGACGCAAAGGTGGCCTTGTGCTTGCCGCGCAGCAGGATTGCGGTCTGGCTCGCGAGACGACCAAGGACAACGTCGGTGGCGTCAATGACGTGCCACTGGCGGTTGATATCGCCGGGCTTCGGGGTGTACGTACGCACGGTGTTTGCCTCGTTCTTGTTCTGGCGTTCTTGTTTTAGGCGTCACTCTTACGGTGCACCTACTATCTATGCGCTACCGGAACAGAGGTGAGGGCTCCATGTAACCAGTCATCCTGAGGTCTCGAATGTGCACGTTGAGTAGCTATCCTGCAACCGGATTCTCAAGCGGGCACGCACCATCGAGATAGGACACGCACAACGACTACCAAGAATAGCCGACGGCGGCCTCTTGGGTCAAAATAGGGTGTCCGGATGCATCCCGTCTGCTCTTTTTCGCAGACTGCCCCGTGCCGGCCCGTCGCATCCCTGGAGGAACCGTGTCCGATCCCGCCGCCGTCGGCTCCGTCTCACTGCTGCTTGCCCAGCCGAGCGGGTCACTCACCGGGGTCCTGTTCATAGCCGGCGTCGCTCTCGCCGGCGCATGCTTGTCCCTGTTGGCCGAGCTCCTCCTCCGGCGCACGCTCCCCCGCCTGCGCGGACCCGTGACGGTACGCATAAGACTTACGACGGCGGCAGCCACCTTTACACTGTCCGCCCTGCTGGCCTGGCGCTTCGGCGCCTCCCCGGAGCTCCCCGCGTACGTCCTGCTGGCAGTTGCCGGCGTCCAGCTGGCCCGGATCGACTTGCAGCACCACCTTTTGCCCAACCGGATGGTCCTGCCGCTATTGGGGGCCGGAATTGTGCTGCTCGGGATAGCCTCTGTGGCTTCCGGCGAGGGCGGAAACCTCCTGCGAGGGGTGGCCGGGGCCTTAATTTTGTTCGTTTTGTACCTTTTTCTTGCCCTGACCAGCCGAAACGGTCTCGGAATGGGCGATGTGAAGCTCGCAGCACCACTTGGCTTGTACTTGGGCTACCTAGGCTGGTCCCACTTGTTCTATGGCGGGGCCTTGGGATTCGTCGCCGGCGGCGTTGCCTCCGCGCTTCTGGTCCTAAAAAACCGCGGAAACAAGCCGAAGGAAGTGCCCTACGGGCCTTCGATGCTGGCCGCCGGACTGGCAATCATTCTGCTGCTCCCCTAGGTGGTCTCCGCCTTCACCTGGACCGCAGATTAAGTAAGACGGCTTATCAAACCAAGTAATCGGACCCGAGCCCTACTTGGAAACTGAGTACACCCCCTTTGCGGGCGAGTGGTGCCCATATTTTCCTTCCAAAAAGTCGAGTATCGAACATCATTGCCGTGCCGATTGCGCCCGTGCAAATGTTGTCCCAACGAAGCTCCAGCAAATAAGCAATCGGGGATTTGCCGGAAATTCGTTCACTACTCAATCTCTGGAAAAGGACAAATAAAATGACTGGTCTCATGGTCTCAATGCTCGCTTTTGTTGCCGGCGTCAAGGACAAGCTCACCTCCGAAAAGGGTGCGACCGCGACGGAATACTCGCTGCTCGTGGCCTTTATCGCCTTCGGCATCATTCTGGGTGTCACAGCCTTCGGAAACGAACTGAACACCTGGTTCAACGACCTCGGCACCACCGTGAAGGGCTGGAAGAACTAGACACGGCGTCAAAGCACAACAACAGGTCTCAGCAACACCCAATGTGCCGCGTCCGTGTCTCGCGGACGCGGCACATTTTTCTTAATCATCCAGCTGCATCTATCCCTGGGGGGATCCCATGAAGCGCAGCAGTCCACCGTCGCCCCGGTCTCGGGCGCAAGGCCGGCAGCGCGGCGCGGCAGCCGTCGAGTTCGCCCTCGTTCTACCCATCCTGCTCGCCCTGGTCGGCGGGATCATCGAATTTTCGTACATCTACAACCTTCAGATTTCCGTCACGCAGGCCGCCCGCGAGGCGGCACGGACCATGGCGATCAAGAACGACGTGGGTCTTGCAAAAGCCGCCGCAATTGCCGGCGCTCCTGGGCTGACGGCAGGAAACTTCGGGTTCGCCTTCTCCGGCGCCTGCGCGAAAGATTTGAACGCAACTGTGACTGTCACTTACAAGGCCGGCGGCATGACCGGCATGTTCGGTGATCTCTACACCCTCACCGGCGTAGGAGCAATGCGATGCGGAGGCTAATCGCGCGAGACGACCAGGAGCGCGGCGCCACCGCCGTCTTCGTTGCCGTCATGATGGTGGTCCTTCTCGGTGCCGGCGCGATGGCCGTGGACGTCGGCCAGATCTACGCCGAACGGGCACAACTGCAGAACGCCGCGGACGCGGGGGCACTCGCCGTCGCCCAGCAGTGTCATCGCACTCCTGCCGCATGCTCTGCAAATGCACTCGTCTGGGCGAAGGAGCTCACAGGCGGCAATTCCAACGATGGTGCCACCGATATCGAGTCTGTGAAGGTGGATCTGGCGAACAGCCAGGTCACGGTGGTCACCTCCACCCGCAGCGGCTCTAACGCCTTTCTCACCAAAATGTTTGCCAGCGCGCTCAATGCGCCGCCTGTCACCGTAGGGGCGCATGCGACAGCCTCCATGGCACCACCCACAGGTGGCTCCAGTTTCCCGTTGGCAATTTCGAACAACTGCTACAACCTCTCGACCGCAGACACCACCGGCCAGGTGCAGAAGATCTCCTACAAGCCTGGCGGAACGTGCACGGGACCTTCCGGAACGGAGATCCCGGGCGGCTGGGGCTGGCTGGACCAGGACTCCCCCTGCGTGGCGATCACGGAACTTGGCAGCAATCAGGTCGGATCCGATCCGGGCAACAACCCGCCCTCTGGGTGCTCCGAAATCCTCAAGGGCTGGGCCGACACAATCACCGGCGGCGGCGAAGTCCATGTCGCGTTCCCTGTCTTCGACGACGCCACCAACAAGGGCCAGAACGGCTCCTTCCACATCATCGGCTACGCCACCTTCAAGATCTGGGGCTGGAAGTTCGGCAACAACCACGAGTACGAATTTCGCAACACAAAGAACGATCCCGGAATGACGGCCGACCTCGCCTGCGCGAATGGCAACGACCGCTGCCTTATCGGCCAATTCATCAAGTTTGAATCCATCGACTCCTGGACGGGGGCAGGTGGTGGCACAGGAGCAAATCTTGGAACGGCTGATATCAAGCTAATCAAATAGACAAATTTCTAAGGGGATATCATGAAAACACGCCTGCTGGGGGGCATCGCCGCATTACTTGTGGCAATTATAGGAACCGTATTGCTGGTGACGTACGTTCAAAATGCTGATAAACGCGCACTGGCCAGTACCGAAACTGAAAACATCTACATCGTCCAGAAAACCATTCCTGCCGGCGCCTCCGCCGAGACGATCGCCGATTCTGTGGCCAGGAAGTCAGTGCCTAAGCTCGCCATCGCCCAAAACAGCGTCACGGACCTCGGGTCCCTCGGCGCCAAGGTCTCGGCCGTAGCCCTCATGCCGGGCGAGCAACTGTTGTCCTCGCGGATGGTGGAACAAAACGCATTTCTTGGCCCGGCCCGGGTTCAGATCCCCACCGGACTCCAGGAACTCACGCTCAAGCTTCCTATCGAACGTGTCGCGGGTGGCGTCCTCAAGGCCGGGGACACCGTGGGTGTCTTCCTCTCGCTGGAAGACGCGGGTGCCACCCAGGCCGGTAGCAAAGCCAGGACCCAGCTGACCTTCCACAAGGTCCTCGTGACGGCGGCGCAATTCAGCAACGGCACGGCCACCCAGACGGGGGGCTCGGACGCCACAGCAGGAACGGCCCAGGCGTCGTCGACGTCCAGCAGCAACGAGCAGACGGACGACACATATCTCGTGACGCTCGCCCGGAACTCCGCCGACGCCGAACGCATCGTGTTTGCCGCGGAGTTCGGCAAGATCTACCTGTCCAAGGAACCTGGCGACGCGCTCGAGAAGAGCAACGGCGTCGTTGACACGGCGGGACTGTTCCGATGAGCCGCTACGTTCTCATCACCCCGAACAGTGACTTCGAGCGACTGGTCCGGCTTGCCGTGACCGGAATGCACGGTGCACTGCATGTCTTCCAGGCAGACTACCTGCCGGAAGGCCCCGCAGATATCCTGCGCCAGATGCAGGGAGAACCTCCGGAGGTCCTGATCCTCGGACCCGGCCTGCCAGTGGAGGGTTCCCTCAAGCTCGCATCCGTGATGGACCTCCAGTACCCGGAAATCAGCGTAGTGCTCGCCGCCACGGCGACTCCGGAGAGCGTGCTGCAGGCTATGCGGGCCGGCGTCCGGGACTTTCTCGACCCGGCGGCCGACGCGGACACCATTCGCGTCATGCTGGAGCGGGCCAGTCTTGCAGCTGCGGGCCGGCGGCGCGGGCTCGCCCCGCAGGCGTCGGAGCACGCAGACCACGGCGGCAACGGCCGAGTCATCGCGGTGATGTCGCCCAAGGGCGGCGTCGGCAAGACAACGGTGGCGACCAACCTCGCCGTCGGACTTGGCAAGAGCTCCCCGATGAGCGTGGTGATCGTCGATCTCGACCTACAGTTCGGCGATGTGGCCAGCGGCCTGCTGCTGGAGCCGGAGTTCACCATCACAGATGCCGTGATGGGAGCCGCAAGCCAGGATTCGATGGTCCTCAAGACATACCTGACCGTTCACCCGGCCGGTATCTACGCCCTGTGCGCCCCGCTTAGTCCGATCGACATGGACAAGATCACGGCTGCCCATGTCTCCCACCTGCTCGAACAGCTGCGGCAGGAATTCCAATACATCGTGGTGGATACGGCCCCAGGGCTGGGAGAGCACGTCCTGGCGACGCTCGAACAGGCCACGGATGCCGTCTGGATCTGCGGAATGGACGTTCCCAGCATCCGCGGCATGCGCACCGGTTTCCAGATTCTGGATGAACTCAACCTGACACCCGAACGCCGTCACATCGTCCTGAACATGGCGGACCGGCGGGCGGGCCTGACCTTGAAGGACGTCGAAGCTACTGTCGGTGTCCCCGTGGATGTGGTGCTGCCGCGTTCCAAGAACCTTCCCTACTCCACCAACAAGGGAGTCCCCGTCCTCCAGGACGGCAGCAGGGATCCCGCGTCCAAGGGACTGCGACAGCTCGTGGATCGCTTCAAACCCGGGTGGGAAGCAAGACCTCACAAACAGCTGCACAGAAGGGCGGTATTCCAGTGAGCCTCACCGACCGATTCGCACAACTGCGCGGGGATGCCCCCGCCAGGAAGTCGCCTGAAGCGCAACCTGCCCCGGTGGACGTCTTCCAGGCCCCGTCGACGCTCGGCCGCATACATGAGGCCAAGACCGCTGCGGAATCGCGCAGCGACGTCGCTGAAGTCCAGCAGACCGCTTCCATCGCCAGCGAGGCGCTCAACACGCTCAAGGAGCGGGCCAGCCAGGCCCTGTTTGAACGGCTCGGGTCCAGGATTACCGATTCCTCAATCGGCGAGGCTGAGCTCCACCAATCGGTCAAAGACGAACTCAAGGCCGTCGTCGACGAGGAACAGATTCCGCTCTCCGGCCAGGAACGCCAGCGGCTGATCCGCGAGATTATCGATGATGTGTTGGGGCACGGTCCCATCCAGAGATTCCTGGACGACCCCGCCGTCACCGAAGTCATGGTCAACCGCTTTGACCAGATCTACGTGGAGCGCGGCGGGCAGCTGCACCTGACGGAAACGAAATTCACCTCAGATGAAGCGCTTCGGCGAGTTATCGAGCGGATCGTGTCAAACGTGGGCCGGCGGATCGACGAGTCGTCACCCTTGGTGGACGCCCGCCTCGCCGACGGATCACGAGTCAACGCCATTATTCCGCCGTTGGCGGTCAATGGACCGGCTCTCACAATCCGGAAATTCGGGCGCGACCCGCTGACAGTCAACAATCTGATCTCGATGGGCAGCCTGTCCCCCGAGATGGCCGAACTGCTCCAGGCCTGTGTTCTGGCACGCATGAACATCATCGTGTCCGGCGGCACCGGCACGGGCAAGACGACGCTGCTGAATGTGCTGTCTTCGTTCATTCCGGCGTCGGACCGAATCGTCACGATCGAGGACGCGGTGGAACTGCAGTTGCAGCAGGACCACGTGGTCCGGCTGGAAAGCCGGCCGCAGAACATCGAGGGCAAGGGCGAGATCTCCATTCGGGACCTCGTTCGTAACTCCCTGCGCATGCGGCCGGACCGGATCGTCGTCGGCGAAGTCCGCGGCGGGGAATGCCTGGACATGCTCCAGGCCATGAACACCGGCCACGACGGCTCCATCTCCACAGTCCACGCCAACTCCCCCCGGGACGCCATCGCCAGGCTCGAAACCCTGGTCCTCATGGCCGGCATGGACCTGCCCTTGCGGGCCGTCCGCGAGCAGGTGGCCTCGGCCGTCAACCTGATCGTGCACATCTCCCGGCTCCGTGACGGCTCGCGCCGCGTCACGCATATCACCGAGGTCCAGGGCATGGAAGGCGACATCGTCACGCTCCAGGACGCGTTCGTCTTCGACTACTCGGCCGGTGTGGACAGCAGCGGCCGGTTCCTGGGCAAACCGGTGCCCACCGGCGTCCGGCCACGGTTCACTGACCGCTTTGCCGATCTCGGGATTACCATCTCCCCGGCGGTCTTCGGCGTGCAGCCGACAAGGGGGCGGTAACCATGCTCCCGGAGCTTTCCCCCCTCGCCTTCGTGGGCGGCCTGCTGCTGGTCTATGCAGCGCTGGCGATCGTCTTCACGTTCGTCTTCAAGTCCCGGTCGGCGGTACCGCTATCCCGGCGCAGGCCGGAAATGGGGCCGCAGACCTCCTCGTTCAGCAGACTGACCAACCAGGCGGTCGACGCCCTCAATAAGGGCGTGCGCCGCGGCCGCACCGGCATACTCAACAGCGACAAGCTCGACGCCGCCGGTCTCAAGAAGGGCCCCGGCGATTACCTGCTGATGGGCGGCGCTTTGACCTTCGTCGCAGTGGTGATCGGGTTCCTGACGGGCGGGGCGTTCTTCGCGGTTCTGCTGCTGGTGCTCACCCCTGTAGCCCTCGTGACATTCCTGAACATCATGGTTTCCCGGCGGAGAAAGAAATTCGACGACCAGGTGCCGGACACCCTGCAAATGTTTTCCGGCGGTCTCAGGGCCGGACACAGCTTGCTCCGCGCCATTGACGCCGCCGCACAGGAAAATGAAGCGCCCATGGCCGAGGAACTGAACAGGGTGGTCAATGAGACCAGGATCGGCCGGGATCTCGGCGAGTCCCTCGACGAAGTGGCGCGCCGGACAGACAACGAGGACTTCGGCTGGATCGCCCGGGCAGTCGAGATCCACCGGGAAGTTGGCGGAGACCTGGCCGAGGTCCTGGACCATGTTGGCGAAACTATCCGCGACCGGAACCAGATCCGAGGTCAAGTCAGGGCGCTTAGCGCTGAAGGCCGAATCTCTGCTTTGGTCCTCATAGCCCTCCCGATCGTGATGTTCATTGGCCTGACCCTGTTCAACCCCCTCTACTCCAGGGTGTTCACGAGTACGCTGCCCGGCTATCTCATGATCGCCGGCGTGGTGGTCCTCCTCGGGATCGGCAGCTTCTGGCTCAGCCGGCTCATCAAACCGAAGTTCTAGGGAAGCAGGGAGAGAACAGTGCAAACCATCGCTTATGCCGCCATCCTGGCGATCATCGCCCCGCTGTCGGTCATGACGTGGCTGGTTCTGACAGGCGACCGTGCCGGACTCAGAAACATCCAATCCAACCTTGGCAAGCGGCCGAAGGCGGGGACGGCGGCGGCCGGTGCCAACGAGCAGCTTGCGTCGCTGGCGAGGAAGGCCATGCCGAAAGGTTACGCAGCATGGCTGGACAAGCAATTGGCCGGCGCCGGCCGGCCAAAGGCCTGGCCGCTGGCCCGTGTCGTCATGGTCAAGCCCCTGCTGGCCTTGGCCGGAGCCGTGCTGGGCATCCTGCTCTACACCGCTGATCCCAAGCCAATGAAGCTTGGCATCGCCCTGGGAGTCACCGCGCTCTGTTACTTCGTCCCCGACATCCTCCTTCGCAACTATGCGGAGAAGCGCCGGACCGCAATCAAGATGGAACTGCCAAACGCCCTGGATCAGATGCTCATTTCCGTCCAGGCAGGCCTGGGTTTCGAAACCGCCATGGCCCGCGTCGGCGAGACCGGGAAGGGACCTTTGGCCGATGAACTCGTCAGGACCCTACAGGACATGCAAGTGGGACGCTCCCGCAAAGAGGCCTACCTGGCCATGGCCCAACGCGTGGATGTGCCTGACTTGCGGTCCTTCGTCCGGGCGGTCGTCCAGGCGGACAGCTACGGTATCGCGATCGCAAATGTCCTCAAGTCCCAGGCGACAGTTATGCGGGTCAAGCGTCGGCAGCGGGCTGAGGAGCACGCGATGAAGATGCCCGTGAAGATGCTTTTCCCGCTGATTGTCTCCATCCTTCCAGCCCTGTTTATCGTGGTGCTCGGACCCACCGTCCTCAGCATCATGGACGTCTTCACCGGCCGCTAGGCAGGCGAACGCGCCACTGCCCGTTCTGCAGGCAGCTCCACAGACCGGACCCCCTTGGACCCAGAGCCGAGGGGGTCCTCCTGTGTGTTCGACGCAGAATGGGCGCAGGGAATCTACAGGAAACGTGCAGTTTGGGAAGCCTTAGCACAGGATGCGTCAAAGGCGAATCGTCGGCGTGTCGTCCGTTGCTATGTTCCTCTCAGTGCTGGTGCAGGGCCAGCCTCCCAACTCGCTCAGGAGTCTCCAATGCGTTCCTTCATCTCCGCTTTCGCAACCCGTCTTTGCCGCGACCAGCGCGGCGCCACCGCCGTCGAATACGGCATCATGGTCTCCCTCATCGCCGTCGTGATCATCGTCGCGGTCACGATGCTCGGCGGCACTTTGACCGACACCTTCACACAGGTCCAGTGCTCCGTCAGCGGCGGCACTTACACCGCCGGCGCTGACGCCGGCGGTGGCACCTGCGCACCGTAGGCACCTCAGACCAGGCACGGTACTTCGGCCAATGACAGTGTGGTGGCGGCAGCATGCCGCCACCACATGGTCGTCTCAGGCAACCATCGCGGGAAGGCGGTCCCCATGTGCAAGACATCCGAACGGGGCGCCGTCGCCGTGGAATTCGCACTTCTCGCGCCTGTGCTGGTCATGTTACTGCTCGGCATCACGGAATTCGGCCGGGCGTACAACGCGCAAGTCACACTCTCCAGCGCCGCCCGCGAAGGCGTCCGGGTCATGGCCATTGGCAGCAGCCCCAGCGCCGCGCGAACGGCGGCCAAGAACGCGGCCACGGCGCTGAAACCGGCGCTGGCCGACACCAACATCACCATCAGCCCCGCCACCTGCACCGCCGGTACCCAAGTGACGCTCAAGATCACCTACTCGCTCTCCACGATGACCGGCATCGCAGGCCCGTTCACCATGGAAGGCAAAGGAGTCATGCTGTGCGGAGGCTAGGAACCACACCCGCCGGAGGCGAGCGCGGGGCCATCAGCGTCCTGGTCGCCATCCTCATGGTGACTTTGCTCGGCTTCACCGCTCTGGCCGTGGATGTCGGCATGCTGTACGCCGAGCGGACCCAGCTGCGTAACGGAGCCGACTCCGCAGCCCTGGCCATTGCTCAGAAGTGCTCCCGGAACATCAACGACGCCGACTGCTCCACCACCTCCGCCCTCGCCCGGAGCCTCGCCAATAGCAATGCTGGCGACGGGAAAAGCAACATTGCGGACCTCGTTCTGGATAAAGCGGCCGGCACAGTGAAAGTGACCGCGGGGGCGCAGGAAGCCGGGAAAACGCCGAACCGGGTCTCGCTCTTCTTCGCCCGCGTCCTCGGCTTCAACGACGCCACGGTTACCGCCCGTGCCACCGTCCAGTGGGGCCGGCCTGTGGCTGGTCCGACGGCGTTCCCCATCGCCTTCTCCATCTGCCAGGTGAAGACTCACGTCGACGGCGGTCTGCAACTGCTGGTGAGCCACGGCAGCAAGGGCGAGGCGACCTGCAATTACGGGCCGTCGGGCGCCGTCGTTCCGGGTGGATTCGGCTGGCTCAATCGCCCCTCCGGTACCTGTGCAGGAATCGTCAACGCCACGAGTTGGTCCCCGAGCGATCCCGGAAACAGCTATCCCGGTGTGTGCGATGACCAGTTGCGGGCCTGGGCCGCAGACATCACGGCCGGAAAGGATGTCACAGTCCTGCTCCCGATCTTTGATGAGGTGGCCGGTACCGGTTCCAGCACCACCTACAAACTCATCTCGTTTGCGGCCTTCGTCGTAAAAGGCTGGAGCTTCAACGGCAACAAGTTCCCCATTACGTTTCACAACAAGCCTCCCTTCGTCGATGCCGCCTTGACCTGCGACGGCAGCTGCACCGGCATCATCGGCAACTTCGTCCATTACGTTTCCCTGGACAACGCCTACACCCTCGGGCCTGCGCCCGACTTCGGCGCCGGCGTCGTCAAGCTCACGCAATAGGACATCCGTCGCCACACCGTCCACCAACCAGTTCAGGAGCAGTTTTTGAAGTCACGCCTATTGGCAGGGATCGCGGCCCTGGTGCTGGCCGTCGTCGGGGCCATCCTGGTAGTCAGCTACGCGCAGGGGGCCGACGCACGGGCAGTGCAAGGACTGGCGCCGGTCTCCGTCATGATGGTGCAAAAGGCCGTCCCCGCCGGTACCCCGGTGGCGTCGCTGTCGGCGTTTGTCACCACGCAGGAGCTTCCCGGCAAGGCTGTCTCTAAGACAGCGCTGAAGAATCTCGATGGCCTTGCAGGCAAAGTCACTGCCGTCGACCTCCTGCCTGGGGAACAGCTCGTGGCCGAGCGGCTGATTGAACCGGAAGCACTCAAGACCAGCGGTTCCGTTGACGTGCCAAAGGGGTTGCAGGAGGTCTCTTTCCAGCTGGAGCCGCAGCGCGTTGTCGGTGGCCGGATCGTGGCGGGTGACCACATCGGCATTTTCATATCGCTGAAGAGCGGCGGCATCGAGACCAAACCGGAGAAGGAAGCCACCCAGCTGACCATCCACAAGGTCCTGGTGACCGCCGTGCAACGCGCCCCCGTCGCTACCCCGCCTGCCCAGCCCTCAGCAGATGGCGCCACCGCACCGCCCGAAGATACCTCGCTCCCCACCGGCCTGCTGATGCTGACCGTCGCGGTGAACGATGTGGATGCCACGAAAATCGTCTACGCATCGGAATACGCAAGCATCTGGCTGAGCAAGGAGCCGCTCAACGCCACGGACAGCGGCCGGCCAGGAATCATGACGAAACCCGAGGTGTACAAATGAGCCGCTTTGTCCTGATTTCGCCGCACACGGACTTCGATGCCCGCGTGCGGCAGGCACTGGCTGGCGGCCTTCCGGGTGGCCTGCAGACCTTCGCGTTCGTCAATCCGGCGAACCCGGCGGAGCTCTTCGCCAGCCTCAACCAGGAACGGCCCGAGGTCCTGATCCTGGGACCCGACGTGCCGGTGGAGGACGCCCTGCGCCTGGCGACGGTGTTCGACGTCCAGCTTCCCGAGCTCAGCGTCATCCTGGTCGGCGAGCCAGATCCGAACTTCGTCCTGCTGGCCATGCGGGCCGGCATCCGCGACATCCTTAGCCCGGCGGCGGACCCGGCCCAGATCCGGGTGCTGCTGGAGCGGGCCTGCCAGTCGTTCGCCACGCGCAACCGGACCAGCGCGGCCAGCCAGCCGGACAGCCCCAAGGGATTGGTGATCGGCGTCTTCTCCCCCAAGGGCGGAGTGGGCAAAACCACGATCGCCACCAACATCGCCATCGGACTCGGCCAAGTGGCGCCCATGGGCGTGGTGATCGTAGACCTGGATCTGCAGTTCGGGGACGTGGCCTCGGGCCTGTACCTGAACCCGGAACACACGGTGACCGACGCCGTCTCGTCCGCGGCCAGCCAGGATTCCCTCGTCCTCAAGGCCTTCCTCACCGTCCACCCCGGGAGCATCTACGCCCTTTGCGCCCCCCGGACGCCCGAGGAGGCTGACGACATCACACCGCAGCAGGTCACGCGCCTGCTCGAACAACTGGCCGAACAGTTCCAGTACGTCGTGGTCGACACCGCGCCCGGGCTCCCGGAGGTCGGGTTGGCCGCCCTCGAACAATGCACCGACGCCGTCTGGGTGACTGCCATGGACGTGCCGAGTATTCGCGGGCTGCGCTCCGGCCTGGAAATCCTCCGGCGCCTGGACCTGCTTCCCGAGACGCGCCACGTGGTGCTGAACATGGCGGATTCCAAGTCGGGGCTGAGCGTCCAGGACGTCGAAGCGACCATCGGCGCGCCCGTGGACGTCAGCATCCCCCGGTCCAAGGCAGTGGCGTTCTCCACCAACCGCGGCGTCCCGGTCCTTCAGGACGGACGCAAGGATCCGGCCATCAAAGGACTGAAACAGCTCGTCCACCGGTTCGATCCCGCCTGGCGCGCCACCGCCCAGAAGAAGCTGCACCGCCGGGTGGTGGTCTAGATGAAGCTTTCCGAACGGCTCCGCTCCGCCGAGGGAACGGCTGCAGTTGCCCCGCAGGCCGTCTCGCCCCAGGCCGCAGCTCCGGTGGCCCTGTCCCCCACCGGAGGAAGTGGGACGACGGCGGCCCCGCCAGCCGCCGTCGTGCTCCAGAAAAGCAACCGCCCACCAGTGCCGGGCTTCCCGGAGCACCAGGACTCCCGCGCCCGGGGCCAGCAGCCCGTCGACGCCTTCGCGGCCCTCAAGCAGCGGGCCGCCACCGCGTTGTTCGAACGCATGGGAACCCGCTTCAACGATTCGGCAACCACGGAAGATGACCTCCGCACCTCCGCGAGGGAGGAGCTGACGCGCATCATCGACGCCGAGCAGGTCCCCCTGTCCGCCGAGGAGCGCTCCCGGCTGGTCCGCGACGTGGCCGACGACGTCCTGGGCTACGGCCCGTTGCAGCGCCTCCTCGACGACCCCGCCGTCACGGAAATCATGGTCAACCGGATGGACCAGATCTACGTGGAACGCAACGGCAAACTGACCCTGACGGAATCGCGGTTCAGCTCCGAGGACCATCTCCGCAAGGTGATCGAGCGCATCGTGTCCAAGGTGGGCCGGCGCATTGACGAGTCCTCGCCCCTCGTGGACGCGCGGCTCGAGGACGGGTCCCGCGTCAACGCCGTCATTCCGCCGCTCGCCGTCGGCGGTTCGTCGCTGACCATCCGTAAGTTCAGCAAGGTGCCGCTGACTGTCCGGAATCTCATCGAGTTCGGCACGCTGACGCCGGAAATGGCGGAACTGCTGAACGCCTGCGTGAAGGCCAAGCTCAACATCATCGTCTCCGGCGGCACCGGCACGGGAAAGACGACACTGCTGAATGTCCTTTCCTCGTTCCTGCCCCACGACGAGCGGATCGTGACGATCGAGGACGCCGTCGAGCTCCAGATCCAGCAGGAACACGTGGTGCGTCTGGAAAGCCGGCCGTCGAACACCGAGGGCAAGGGCGAGGTGACCATCCGCGAACTGCTGCGGAACTCCCTGCGCATGCGCCCGGACCGGATCGTGGTGGGCGAGGTCCGCGGCGGCGAATCACTGGACATGCTCCAGGCGATGAACACCGGCCACGACGGTTCGCTCTCGACCGTGCACTCCAACTCGCCCCGGGATGCCGTGGCCCGCCTGGAGACCCTCGTGCTCATGGCCGGCATGGACCTGCCGCTGCGGGCCATCCGGGAACAGATCGCCTCGGCCGTCAACCTGATTATCCAGATCTCCCGGCTGCGGGACGGCACCCGGCGGATCACCCACGTCACCGAGGTCCAAGGCATGGAAGGAGACATCGTCACGCTCCAGGACGCCTTCGTGTTCGACTACGCCGCCGGCGTCGACGCCCATGGCCGGTTCCTCGGAAAACCGGTCCCCACCGGCATCCGCCCGCGCTTCATCGACCGTTTCGAGGACCTGGGCATCTACGTCTCCCCCGCCGTGTTTGCCGCGCCGCTGACGCCGGCCGGAAGGGCGTGATCTGTCCATGACCCTGCTGCCCATCGGCGTCGGCCTGCTCTTCAGCGCTGTGCTGGTCCTCGGGATCGTGCTGCTCGCACCCGGCGGGGCCAGTCTCCCACTGGACCGGCGCAGGCCCGTCCGGGGCCAGGCCGACTCGCAGCTGACCCGGTTCGCCGGCTCGGCCGTCCACCTGGTCGACGGATTCTTCTCCGGCCGCAAGATCCGACTCTTCAACCGCGAGTCGCTGGAACAGGCCGGCCTGCGCCTGAGCCAGGCCGACTTCTACGTCCTGCTCCTGGCCGGAGCTGTTGCGGGGGGCCTTGCCGGGTTCGTCGTCGCGGGGCCGTTGCTGGCGGTCCTGCTGGTGCTGCTGGCGCCGGCCGTGGGCCACCTCGTGATCGGCATCCTGACCGGCAAGCGCCGCACCAAGTTCGACCAGCAGCTCGGCGACACCCTGCAGCTGCTCTCCGGCGGGCTCAGGGCCGGGCACAGCATCATGCGCGCCATTGACGCCGCCGCGTCCGAATCGCAAAGCCCGACGTCGGAAGAGATGCGCCGCGTGGTTACGGAGACCAGCCTGGGCCGGGACCTCCTGGACTCCCTGACCGACACCGCGGACCGGATGCGGAACGAGGACTTCGTCTGGATTGCCCAGGCCATCCAAATCAACCGCGAAGTGGGCGGGAACCTGGCCGAAGTCCTTGACCAGGTCAACGAGACCATCCGCGAGCGCAGCGAGATCAAAGGGCACATCAAATCCCTCGCCGCCGAGGGAAAGTTCTCCGCCTACATCCTCATGGCCATGCCGATCGGGATTGTGGTGATGCTGATGCTGGTCAATCCCGGCTACATGAACGCCATGTTCACGCACCCGCTGGGCTGGGGCATGATGGCCGCTTCCGTCATCCTCATGACCATTGGTGGCCTGTGGATGCGCAAAATCATCGACCTGAAGTTCTGAGGCGGCCATGGCACCTGCTGTACTTCTTGCCACGCTGCTGGTGGCGTTGCCGCTCGGCTATCTCGCATGGTCGCTGCTCTCCGTTGACCGGAGGTCGCAGCGCGCCATGCGGGAGATTCTCGCGCTGGGCACGGACCCTGCCCAACGCACCCAGCAGGAGCGCAGCAGCCTGCTGGAACGGGCCGGCCACCGGCTGACTCCCGCAGCGTACGTCCGCAAACTGGACCGGCTGCTGTCCCTCGCCGGGCGTCCCGCGTCACTGCCTTTGGGCCGCGTGCTCGCGGCCAAGCCGCTCCTGGGGCTGCTGGGCGCCCTCTTGGGCTCCTGGATCAGCGCCAACAGCCCGACGCCGATCCTCAAGCTCGTGGGAATCTTTGTATTCCTGCTGGGCTACTTCATCCCTGATCTCCTGCTGTACAGCAAGGGGCAGGAGCGGCAGAAGACCATGCAGCTGGAACTGGCCAACACGCTGGACCAGATGCTGATCTCCGTGGAAGCGGGCCTGGGCTTCGAAGGCGCCATGGCCCGGGCCGGCGAGAACGGCAAGGGCCCGCTGGCGGAGGAACTGATCCGGACCCTGCAGGACATGCAGGTAGGACGCAGCCGGCGCGAGTCCTACGTGGCACTGGCGGCACGGACCAACGTGCCCGAGCTGCGCAGCTTCGTCCAGGCCGTGGTCCAGGCCGACACCTACGGCATTGCCATCAGCCGGGTGCTGCGGGTGCAGGCGAAGGTCATGCGGGTCAAACGCCGGCAACGGGCCGAGGAGAAGGCCATGAAGCTGCCCGTCACCATCCTGTTCCCCCTGCTGTTCTTCATTTTCCCTGTGCTGTTCATCGCCATCCTGGGCCCCGCCGTCATCAACGCCATTGACACGTTCAGCGGCCAGTAGCAGCCGCCACCGCGAGAACACACCGGAACGTGCCGTTTGATCGGAGCGCAGGTTCCGGGATCTGGCCGGGATCTATGGCAACATCTGGACCATGAACGACACCACACGTGAGGACACGCCCCCTTCACGCTCCGAAATGGGCCAGGGGAGCGTCTTCGCAAGGAAGTTTCCGCTGCTGGCCCGTTCGGTGCCCTTCCTGCTGTGGCCTTTGGCCGTTGTGGCCGTGTTTGTGTCGGTCCGGCACGTCGTCACCGGCAACGCAATCGGGTACGACTCGCACGCCTACTGGCTCGCGGCGCAGGGCGGGCTTTCCTATAGCTCAAGTCCCGGACAGCCGGACGCGTATTTGTATTCGCCCGCGTTTGCAGCGGCGATCTGGCCGCTGGCGTTGCTTCCCTGGCCCCTGTTCTGCGCGGCGTGGTTTGCGATCGAGGCAGCAGCAGTGGCGTGGCTGGTGAGACCCCTCCGGGCGCGGTGGGCCATTCCGGTGTCCCTGCTGTGCCTCCCCGAACTCGTCGTCGGAAACATCTACATCTTGCTCGCCGCGGCCGCCGTGGTCGGCATGCGAAGGCCTGCCGCCTGGTCTTTCGCCGTCCTCACGAAGGTCACCACCGGCGTAGGCCTCCTCTGGTTCGCCACTCGTGGCGAATGGAAGAGACTGCTTCAAGGAATTGGCGCAACGCTGCTCATCGTCGCCGTGTCCTATGCAGTCGACCCGACAGCGTGGAGCGACTGGATTCGGTTCCTGTTCGAGAACAGGGATGGAACGCCTGACAGCCGCGTCAGCTTCGTCGTGCGGTGCCTCATCGCTGTGGCCCTGGTCGTCATCGGCGCCCGGAAGCAATGGCCCTTTCTCGTCGCTCCGGCGATGGTGCTGGCCTCGCCGGTCCTCGTCTCGGTCGTTCCGTGGACCATCCTCATTGCCGTACCGCGGCTTCTCATGGAGGGAAGTAACCACGGGACGCGGCAATAGCTGCGGACGTGGCTGGTTCCCTCGGGAAAGCCTCAGGGTTTCCGCAGGATAGAGCGGGCTGCACGGCATCGGCCGCGTCAGCAAGTAGCGTGGTCACATGTCCCTTCCAAGCGCCTGCCCCGACGACGGAGAAGCGAGCATTGCCCTCGCTCCCACAACCTCTCCGGGACTGCCGGCGCCTGCCCTCACGGCAAACAGTGCGCCTGTGACCCTCCCGCAGGTCCTCCCCGAGGACCTGCCGCCGGCCCCGCTCGTGGACCCTGCCGCGCTTCAGGACCTGGGTGCCCAGCTCGAGAATCCAGCCGTGGCGAAGGGATTTGCCAGGGACTACACCCGGATGTGGGACCAGCGCTACCGCACGCTGGCCTCGGCCCTCGAACGCGGGGATCTCGCGGGCTCGATGGACGCTGTGCTGAGCCTGAAGACGTCCTCGGCCATGGTCGGCGGCCTGCGCCTGGCCCAGCTCGCCGGCGAACTGGAGAACGCCCTCAGGGCCGGCGACATTGGCCTCGCCCTGTCGCTCCTGCGCGACGTTGCCGCACGCGGCGGGGAAACGGTGGACGAGCTCCAGTTCAGCTATGTCCTGTGGGACAGCTAGGGCCGGCGGGACCGCTGCCCCCTACAGGTGGCCCGGGCGCCGGGCACCGGACGCCCTGCTGTGGGCTACCGGGCCGGCGACAGCCGGTAGCCCACGCCGCGGACGGTCTGCAGCCAGCGCGGCTGCACCGGGTCCTCGCCCAGTTTCCTCCGGAGGTTGCCGATATGCACCTCGACGGCGCGTTCGTCGGATTCGCTGATATAGGCGTCCGCCCGGTAGTAATCGCCCCGGACCACGCGCACCAGCTCGGTCTTGGACCGCACGGCGCCGGCGCCCTTCAGGAGCGCCTGGAGGAGGTCGAACTCGCTGCGGGTCAGGCTGACCGCCACGCCGTCGACACTCACGGACCGGGTCTCGGGGTTCAGGTCCAAGCCGTTGTGGTGCAGCACCGGACTCTGGGACGCTGCCGGGGCGGCAGCGGCCCCGGGATCCGTCCCGGATATTTCCGCGGCGCGGAGGTCCTGCCGGGGCCGGCGCATCATGGCGCCCACACGGGCGCGCAACTCCCGGGGCCGGAAAGGCTTAGCCAAGAAGTCATCAGCACCGGTATGAAACGCCGTCAGCGTATCCAGTTCGTCGGTCCGCGCCGTCAGCATGACCACGTACGCGTCGCTGAACTGCCGGATCCGGCGCAGCACCTCGAACCCGTCGATATCGGGAAGCCCGACATCCAGGGTGACCACGCTTGCCTCCCGTGCCCTGACGACGTCGACCCCTTCACGCCCGCCGGCCGCCGAATGGACTTCGAACCCTGCCTGGCTCAATACGGCTTCGACAAGGTTCCGAACATCTTCGTCGTCTTCTACTACGACGGCGACTCCCAGGTCGGTCATGGCCCCCCTCATGTGTCACGCTACGCTGCCGTTCGCGGATGCGGCGGCAGCAATGATCCCGCCGGCCCCCACCGGCAATGTCAGAATACCTACCCTAGGGGGCAAATTCGCGGCGGCCCGGTAACAGAAATGGCAAAACTTCGATTTATGTCAAATTTGCGTGACACAAGGTGTAAAACTGGAGCAACGGGAAGGGGGCACGGCGTCTTTGCTTAGACAGCGGCTGATCCGCGGTGTGGATCGATACGGCAAGGCTTTGGGGCCGCGCGGGCGGGTCCTCGTGTGCCAGTTGCCGCTGGCCGTGATGCTGGTCGGAATCGTCCTTGCTGCCCCGGCCGCCTGGCCCGGCCTTCCGGACAGCATCCTGTGCCGGTATGCCTTTGGCCTGCAGGCCGGGCTCCTTGCGGCCTGCGTGCTGGTCCCCTGGCAGCGTTTTGGGCCGCTGGCGCCGCTCGTCATCCCCGTCCTGGACCTGGTCGCGATTGGGCTGCTCCGGGACGGCATCACCGCCGGGCTGCCGGATCCCGGTGTGCTCTCCGTCCTGCCCGTGGTGTGGATTTCGGCGTCCAGGCTCTCCGCGCCCGCGAGCCTTTCACTGAGCTTCTCGGTGCCCCTGCTGGCCGCCCTGCCTTGGCTCCTGGCGGACCGGTCGGCACCGCTTGCAGCCCGCACGGCCGAAGCCTTGCTGGTGCCCCTGATGATGTTCGCGGTCTCCCTGGCCATGCGTTTCGCGCGGGCGCGCCTGCGGCACGAGCAGTGGCGGATCAAGTCCAAGGAGGCCGAGCTGGAGGTCCTGCTCGCGGACAGCAGGGAGCGCGAACGGCTCCTGAACACCATTCTTGACACCGTCGACGTCGGGATCGTGGCAGTGGACGCCAACGGCCGCCGGCTGCTGACGAACACGTGGCAGGCCGAACTGGAGGAATCCGCGGCCGCGGCGCCCCGGCTGACGGCCGAACCGGCGGGGCAGGCACGGCCGGAGGAAGAGGGCCAGCTCCTGCTGACCGGGCAGGACCGGAGCACCCCGCTGCCGCTGGAGCGCCGTCCCATCCGGCGGGCGCTGGCCGGCGAGTCCTTTGCCGACTACCTCGTCTGCTTCGGTGAGGCGGAGGCCAGCCGCGTGGTCTCGACGGGGGCCCGGCCCCTGAAGGACGACGCCGGCGACTTCCGCGGCGCCGTCGTGGTCTTCAACGAGGTCACCGGCCTGGTGGACGCCCTGGCCGCGAAGGACGAGGTCGTTTCCACCGTCTCCCACGAATTCCGCACGCCGCTGACGTCCATCATCGGCAACCTGGACCTGGTGCTCGCCGACACCGAGGGCCTGGACAGCCCGGTGGTCCGCCGCGTCGAAGTGGCGCAGCGCAACGCGGAGCGGCTGCTGGCCCTGGTCTCGGACCTTCTCATGTCCGCCAGCGCCGCCGTCCACCTCCATCCCCGCCGGACCGACCTGGCCGGGCTCGTGGAGGCGAGCCTGGGCTCAGCCCAGGCCCACGCCCAGGCGTCCCGTGTCTGCCTCGCCATGGACGTCCAGGGACCGCTCTGGGCACACGTGGACCCGCTCCGGATCAGCCAGGCCTTGGACAACCTCGTTTCCAACGCGATCAAGTACTCACCCGACGGCGGATCGGTGCGGGTCTCCGCCAGCGCCGGCGACGGCCTGGTCCGCCTGCATGTCGCGGACACCGGGATGGGCATGACCGCTGCCGACGCCGGGCGGGTCTTCACACGTTTCTTCCGCAGCCCTGCCGTCCGGGACGGATCCATTCCGGGCGCCGGCCTGGGGCTGTCCATTACCAAGGCCATCGTGGAGGGGCACGGCGGCTCCATCTCGTGCCGCACCAGTCCGGGACACGGCAGCACCTTCACCCTCGAGCTGCCCGCGTAGTTTACGCCCGCAGGGCCCGCGTCAGCTCGGCGCGGGCCAGCATGCCGCCGTCAGTCGGGTAGGCCACTTCCTCGAGCACCAGCGGGTGCGGGGCTGCCAGCACGGAACGGGCGTCGCGCTGCCGGGCAAGGAGCCGCTCGTAAAGCCATCCCGGGGCCTCTTCGCCCTCCCCCACGTACAGCGCCGAGCCCACCAGGGAGCGGACCATGTTGTGGCAGAACGCGTCGGCCTGGACGGTGGCAACAATGACCCCGTCGGTGCCGCGCGCGAATTCGAAGCGCTGCAGCTCCCGGATGGTCGTGGCGCCCTCGCGGGGCTTGCAGTACGAGCGGAAGTCCTGCAGGCCCAGCAGCGGTGCGGCGCCCTCGTTGAGCAGCCCAACGTCCAGCGGAACCTTGTGCCACAGGGTCGAGGCGCGTCCCAGCGGGTCCCACAGCGCGGGGCCGTCCGCGATCCGGTAGGAATAGCGGCGCCAGAGGGCGGAGAACCGGGCATCGAAGCCCTCGGGCGCCACACTCACCCGGTGCACCTCGATGGCCCCGCTGAGGTCGCCCAGGCCCCGGCTCAGGGCACCGCGGATGCGGCGGAGCAGGGCGACGGCGGGGTCCAGTTCGGCGCCCCGGTTCAGGCCCTGCCACTCCGCTTCGCTGAGGTCCAGGTGGACCACCTGGCCGCGGGCATGCACCCCGGCGTCGGTGCGGCCCGCGACCGTGACCCGGACGGGGCGGCGGATCAGCAGCGCGAGGGCCTCCTCCAGGACGCCCTGGACGGTGCGCAGTCCCGGCTGCACGGCCCACCCGCTGAACGGGCCGCCGTCGTACGCCACATCAAGCCTGATACGCAAAAACCCGCCGCCCCCCATGACGGGGGCAGCGGGTTTGAGCTCGTTCATAGACTTAAGTCTATAAGAAAGATTTAGCGAATTACTTCGCGTCCTTCTCGGACTCAGCGGCTGCTTCCTCAGCGGCCGGAGCCTCTTCGGCAACGGCTTCGGTCTCGGCGACCGGAGCCTCTTCGGTCTCAGCAGCCTCTTCGGTCTCGGCAACCGGAGCTGCTTCGGCCTTCTCGGCGTCCTTCTTGTCAGCATCCTTCTTAGCAGCGTCCCGCTGGGCAGCGGAGGTAGCCTCGGCTACAACGGCCTGCTTCGCGGAAACCGGCTCGAGAACCAGTTCGATGACAGCCATGGGAGCGTTGTCGCCCTTGCGGTTGCCGATCTTGGTGATGCGGGTGTAGCCGCCATCGCGGTTCTCCACTGCCTGTGCAATGTCGGTGAACAGCTCGTGGACGACGCCCTTGTTGCTGATCAGGCCGAGTACACGACGGCGGGAAGCGAGGTCGCCACGCTTGGCGAAAGTCACCAGGCGCTCGGCGTACGGCTTCAGGCGCTTGGCCTTGGTCACCGTGGTGGTGATCCGCTTGTGCTCGAACAGTGCGGCGGACAGGTTCGCGAGCATAAGACGCTCGTGAGCCGCTCCGCCTCCGAGGCGCGGACCCTTAGCGGGGGTAGGCATAATAGTTTCTCCTCATAGGAAGCCGTTGGGCTGTGCACGCCAGGGTGCATCAGCCAGCCGGCCAAGATCTGTTGGTTAGAGCTCGTCGTCGCTGAACGCGGCGTCGTCCTCTTCGATGGCTGCGGCACGCGCTGCGAGATCGAAACCGGGAGGGGAGTCCTTGAGGGACAGACCCAGTTCGACCAGCTTGGCCTTGACCTCATCGATGGACTTCGCGCCGAAGTTGCGGATGTCCATGAGGTCAGCCTCGGAGCGGGCAACGAGTTCACCCACGGTGTGGATGCCCTCACGCTTGAGGCAGTTGTAGGAACGGACCGTCAGGTCCAGATCCTCGATCGGCAGTGCCATGTCGGCTGCCAGGGCAGCGTCCGTCGGCGACGGACCGATCTCGATACCTTCAGCTGCGGTGTTCAGCTCGCGGGCCAGACCGAACAGTTCCACCAGGGTGGTACCTGCCGAAGCAACGGCGTCGCGCGGGGCGATTGCCTGCTTGGTCTCGACGTCGACAATGAGCTTGTCGAAGTCAGTGCGCTGCTCAACACGGGTAGCTTCCACGCGGAAAGTAACCTTCAGGACCGGCGAGTAGATCGAGTCGACCGGGATGCGGCCGATCTCGGAGTCTCCGGACTTGTTCTGAGCTGCCGAAACGTAGCCGCGACCGCGCTCGATGGTCAGTTCGAGTTCGAACTTGCCCTTCGAGTTCAGCGTGGCAATGTGCAGATCCGGGTTATGGAATTCGACGCCGGCCGGCGGAGCGATGTCCGCGGCGGTGACGACTCCCGGGCCCTGCTTGCGCAGGTAAGCAACAACCGGCTCGTCGTGCTCGGAGGAAACCGACAGGTTCTTGATGTTCAGGATGATCTCGGTGACATCTTCCTTGACACCCGGAACCGTGGTGAACTCGTGCAGCACGCCATCGATCCGGATGCTCGTTACAGAGGCACCGGGGATGGAGGAGAGCAGGGTACGGCGGAGGGAGTTTCCGAGGGTGTAACCAAAGCCCGGCTCCAGCGGTTCGATGATGAACCGTGAGCGGTTTTCGGAGACGACCTCTTCGGAGAGGGTGGGGCGCTGTGCAATGAGCACTTAGGTTTCCTTTCGGCGAGCATCCGCTATATGACGCAACACAGGTGGTGGAAAGATCGGTCTGAAGACTTAACGCGGCCGGGCCTGCCCGGACCGGTGAGGGTCCGGGCAAGCTCCTGGGCGCTGGAAAGCCTTAGACGCGGCGGCGCTTCGGCGGACGGCAGCCGTTGTGGGCGCTGGGGGTGACGTCCTGGATGGAGCCAACCTCGAGGCCAGCGGCCTGCAGCGAGCGGATGGCGGTTTCGCGTCCGGAACCCGGTCCCTTGACGAACACGTCAACCTTGCGCATGCCGTGCTCCTGTGCACGCTTTGCGGCGGCTTCGGCGGCCATCTGGGCAGCGAACGGGGTGGACTTACGCGAGCCCTTGAAGCCAACCTCACCGGACGAAGCCCAGGAGATGACAGCACCGTTCGGGTCCGTGATGGACACGATGGTGTTGTTAAAGGTGCTCTTGATGTGCGCCTGGCCAAGCGCGATATTCTTCTTGTCCTTCTTACGCGGCTTGCGAACCGCGCCACGAGTCTTCGGGGGCATTTTTTCTCCTACAGAAAGTTATCGGGGGAAGCCGAGTTAATCCCTCAGGGATTAACGGGCCTTCTTCTTGCCGGCGACGGTACGCTTCGGACCCTTGCGGGTACGGGCGTTGGTCTTCGTACGCTGACCGCGTACGGGCAGGCCCTTGCGGTGACGCAGGCCTTCGTAGCTGCCGATTTCAACCTTGCGGCGGATATCAGCGGCCACTTCGCGGCGAAGGTCACCCTCAACCTTGTAGTTGCCTTCAATGTAGTCACGCAGCTCAACCAGCTGCGCGTCCGTCAGGTCCTTGACCCGAACGTCAGCGCTGATGCCGGTAGCAGCCAGGGTTTCGTGTGCACGGGTCTTGCCCACGCCGTAGATGTAAGTAAGCGCAATTTCCAGCCGCTTTTCGCGGGGAATGTCTACGCCAGCGAGACGAGCCATATTGGCAGTACTCCTTGTATAAACCGGAGGTCGTAGGCAGTACACCCGCACTTACAGTGCGGCCCCAGCCTCCGACCGGGGGTTAGCTGTCCGGGCTCAATACGTCCCAGTTCAGCTTGTGCTGCCTTTATTTACTTGCGTGGGTTAGCAACCCAGGGTTTCCCGTGAAGGAAATTAGCCCTGGCGCTGCTTGTGGCGCGGGTTCTCGCAGATCACCATGACCCGGCCATTACGGCGGATCACTTTGCACTTTTCGCAGATCTGCTTGACGCTCGGCTTGACCTTCATGGCGTTCCTTTGCGTGTTGCAGTTGGTCAGCTGGACCGGCCCTCGGCTGTCGCCCTGGCCGCCCAGTGTTTACTTGTAGCGGTAGACGATACGACCACGTGTCAGGTCGTAAGGGCTCAGCTCCACCACTACGCGGTCCTCGGGGAGGATCCTGATGTAGTGCTGGCGCATCTTTCCAGAGATGTGTGCCAGAACGATGTGCTTGTTGGTGAGCTCAACGCGAAACATCGCGTTGGGCAGCGCCTCGGTCACAACGCCCTCGATCTCAATGACCCCGTCCTTCTTGGCCATACCCTCCGCTAACTGTTGTTGCCGCAGCCTCCCGGTTTGCACCGGTCATGACCGCGGACGTTTTTGATTGATTGGCTGGTGCCACCCGACCCCAAAAGGGCACAACGGGGCAGACAACCAACAGACAACACTACGCCATCACGGCCCGATTGTTAAATCCAAAGTTAAATCCGCCCATCGTAGCGCACTCAGCGTCCGTACGCACCTAGCGTCCCGGCCGCCGTCGTCACTGCTTCCGCCTGCGAGATCCCGTCGAGGATGGCCAGCCGAACGACGTCGGCAGCCGCGCCCTGCAGGGTAATGAGGCTGATCTGCCGGGCCGTCGGGGTGCTGCGGTCGAGCGCGACGGCGCCCGTCGCCAGGGCGAACACGGTGTCGCCGTCGGCGAGGGTGTGGCTTGGATTCAGAGCCCGGGCCAGTCCGGCGTGGGCCGCGGAGGCCGTCCGTTTGCAGTCCGCCTTGTCCAGGACGGCGTCCGTGGCGACGACGACGAGCGTGGTGTTGAGCGGCGGGGGCTGCGACGGCGGAGCGCTGCCGGGTTCCGCCTGCTGCGGCGATGTGCCGAATGGAAGTCCCAGCGCGTTGACTACCGCTAGCGCCGCTACAACGACTCCGTTCTCCAGCGTGCGGGAGGCTGTGCCCACTCCCCCTTTGTACGTGCCCCGGCCGATCGCTGCTCCTGTGCCGGCGCCGACGTTGCCGCGCTCCACGTCGTGCCCATCCGGCTGCCCGGCGGCGGCGGCCGTCGCCGCGTAGCCCATCGCCTCGCCGGGGCGGGCGGAGAAATCGCCGCCGCGGCCCAGGTCGAAGATCGCGGCCGCCGGCACGATCGGCACAAGCCCGCCGGGGACCGGGAAGCCGCGGCCGTTCTCCTCGCACCAGCGCTGGGCGCCCTGCGCCGCGGCGAGGCCAAAGGCGCTCCCCCCGGTCAGGACCACGGCGTCCACGGTTTGGGACAGCGTGGTGGGATCCAGCGCGTCAGTCTCGTGCGTCGCGGGACCGCCGCCCCGGACGTCGACCGAGCCCACCGTCCCCGGCGGCGGGAGGACCACCGTCACCCCGCTCAGCCAGCCGTCGCCGGACTTCTGGACATGGCCTACCCGGATCCCGGCGACGTCGGTGATGGCTCCCGTTGCTCCCGTTACTCCCATGGCTCCATTGTGCGCCCCAGCTGACCTGCGACACGCAAAATCCCTGGCGCTACGGCATTCCGGTGTCGCCAGGGATTTGCGCGTCGCCAAAAAACTTGCGAGGCGCCGCGTGCTTCGGGCTTAGGGGATCGGGACGGGCACGACGCCGAGCGGCGCCAGTTTCGCCGCTCCCCCGTCCGGTGCCGAGAGGACCCAGATCCCCTTTTCGTGCACGGCGACCGAGTGCTCCCATTGGCAGGAGCGCTTGCCGTCCGTGGTGACAACGGTCCAGTCATCGTCGAGGATTGCGGTTTCGATGCTGCCGCGGACCAGCATGGGCTCGATTGCGAGGCACAGCCCCGGGCGGATCTTCGGCCCGCGATGGCCGGTACGGTAGTTCAGCACGTCCGGCGCCATGTGCATCTCGGAGCCGATTCCGTGGCCCACATAGTCCTCCAGGATGCCCAGCGGCTTGCCCGGCACGGAGGAGACGTAGTCGTCCACCGCGTTGCCGATATCGCCCACGAATTTTCCGGTGGCCAGGGCTGCGATGCCACGCCACATGGCTTCCTCGGTGACCTCGGAGAGGCGAACGTCCTCCGGATCGGCGGTGCCGACAATCACGGTCCGCGCCGAATCGGAGTGCCAGCCGTCCACGATCGCGCCGCCGTCGATCGAGATGATGTCGCCGTCCTGGAGCACCCGGCCGCCGGGGATGCCGTGCACCACCTCTTCGTTCACCGAGGTGCAGATCGTGGCCGGAAACCCGTGGTAGCCGAGGAAGTTGGACTTGGCGCCGGCGTCCTGGAGCACGGCGGCGAAGACCTCGTCCAGCCGGGCCGTGGTGACGCCGGGGGCCGCGGCGGCCACTGCCGCGTCCAGTGCCCGGCTCAGGACCAGCCCGGCCTCGTGCATCGTGCGCATCTGGGCGTTGGTCTTGTATTCAATGCGTGCCTGGCCGAATGCCATCGCTACCTCAGTGTTTTCTCTCGCGGTCCGGGCGCGCTAGAACCCGGGCCTCCACCATGGGTCATCAACCCAAGTCTTCAAGCTCTATTCTCCCGCACCGGCTCAACGGTTCGGAACGGGCCCGCGGCGGGCCGCCCACGCCGAAGGGCGCGTCCCGTACACGATGGTACGGAACGCGCCCTTCGGGAGTGCGCAAGTGGCACTGCAAGCGTGGATCAGTGGGTGTGGATCAGGCGGCCTGGGCCGACTTGATCGCTTCCATGACGCGCTCGGTGACTTCGTCGATGCCGCCGATGCCGTCCACCTGGGTGAGGATGCCGCGCTCGGCATACTTGGCCACCACGGGCTCGGTCTGCTCGTGGTACAGGTCCAGCCGGTGACGGATAACGCCTTCGTTGTCGTCGCTGCGGCCGGTTTCCTTGGCACGGCCCAGGAGGCGGGTGACCAGTTCCTCGTCGTCAGCGGTGAGCTGAAGCACGACGTCGAGCTTCTGGTCGGCGCCGGCGAGGATGTCTTCGAGGTAGTCCACCTGCGCGGTCGTGCGCGGGTACCCGTCGAGCAGGAAGCCTGCCTCCACGTCGTCCTCGCTGAGGCGGTCGCGCACCATCTTGTTGGTGACGCTGTCCGGGACGAAGTCGCCGGCGTCCATGTACTTCTTGGCTTCGACGCCGAGCGGAGTCTCACCCTTGACGTTGGCGCGGAAGATGTCTCCGGTGGAGATCGCAACGACGCCGAGGCGTTCGGAAATGCGTTCCGCCTGCGTTCCCTTGCCGGACCCGGGAGGTCCGATAATCAACATTCTCGTCATCGCAAAAGCCCTTCGTAGTGACGTTGCTGTAGTTGCGCATCAATCTGCTTCACGGTCTCCAGACCGACGCCCACCATGATCAGGATCGAGGTGCCGCCGAACGGGAAGTTCTGGTTCGCGTTGATCAGGACCAGTGCAACCAGCGGGATCAGTGCCACGAAGCCAAGGTAGAAGGCGCCGGGCAGGGTGATCCGGGATAGGACGTACTGAAGATAGTCCGCGGTCGGTTTGCCGGCGCGGATGCCCGGAATGAAGCCGCCGTACTTCTTCATGTTGTCCGAGACCTCTTCAGGGTTGAAAGTAATCGCAACATAGAAGTAGGTGAAAAACACAATCATGGCGAAATACAGTGCCATATAGATCGGGTGGTCGCCCTTGGTCAGGTTGTTGTTGATCCACTCAACCCAGGGCTGCACCGGCTCGCCGGCCTTGGGCTGGTTGAACTGTGAGATCAGCCCCGGCAGGTACAGCATGGACGAGGCGAAGATGACGGGCACGACGCCGGCCATGTTCACCTTGATGGGGATGTAGGTGCTGGTTCCGCCAACCGTGCGGCGGCCGATCATCCGCTTGGCGTACTGCACCGGGATCCGGCGCTGGGACTGCTCCACGAAGACCACGAGGGCCACCGTGAGCAGGCCGATGATCAGGACCAGGAAGAACGTGCCGGGGCCCTGGGCCTTCCAGATCGCACCGAGAGAGCCGGGGAAACCTGCGGCGATGGACGTGAAGATGAGCAGGGACATGCCGTTGCCGACGCCCTTCTCCGTCACGAGCTCACCCATCCACATGATCAGGCCGGTGCCGGCCGTGAGCGTGATGATGATCAGGACCGTGGTGACGATCGAGCTGTCCGGGATGATGGGCAGCTGGCAGTTAGGCAGCAACTGGCCGGACCGTGCCAGCGACACCAGCGTCGTGGCATTGAGCAGGCCGAGGGCGATCGTGAGGTAACGGGTGTACTGGGTCAGCTTGGACTGGCCCGAGGCGCCCTCTTCGTAGAGCTGCTGGAAGCGGGGAATGACCACCCGGAGCAGCTGGACGATGATACTGGCGGTGATGTACGGCATGATGCCGAGGGCAAAGATGGACACCTGCAGCAATGCACCGCCGCTGAACAGGTTGACGAGCTGGTAGATCCCGCCCGAGGTCTGACCGTTCTGCAAGCATTGCTGGACATTCTGGTAGCTCACACCAGGCGAGGGGATGAAGGCACCCAAGCGGAAGATTGTGATGATTCCCAGCGTGAACAACAACTTGCGTCGCAGATCAGGCGTGCGAAAGGCCCGGCCAAATGCGCTAAGCAAGCGTCCTCCTGAGTAATAAGTAAAGTCGTGTGAGACAGGTCAAATAAACCCAACAACCGAGTCTAACGGGTGGATGCGCCCGGCGAACAATCGGCGGGGCCCGGAAAATGAAAAAAACTCCCGGCACCGGGGGCGTGAGCCCCTGGTACCGGGAGTTTCAACAACGGGCAATTGCCCCGCCGCCTCGTTAGAGGGCGGTGGTGCTTCCGCCTGCTGCAGCAATCTTGTCAGCAGCGCTGGCCGAGAATGCGTGGACGGTGACGTCAACCTTGACGGTGATGTCGCCGGTGCCCAGCACCTTGACGGGCTGGTTCTTGCGAACGGCACCCTTTTCGACCAGGTTCTCCACGGTGACAGCGCCACCTTCCGGGAACAGCTCGTTGAGCTTGTCCAGGTTTACAACCTGGTACTCAACCCGGAACGGGTTCTTGAAGCCGCGCAGCTTCGGCAGGCGCATGTGCAGCGGCAGCTGGCCGCCGGCAAAGCCAGCCTTGATCTGGTAGCGGGCCTTCGTACCCTTGGTACCGCGACCGGCGGTCTTACCCTTGGAACCTTCACCACGACCAACACGGGTCTTGGCGGTCTTGGCACCCGGGGCGGGACGCAGGTGGTGAACCTTCAGTGCGTTCTGCTTCTCAGCGGCGCCCTGTGCCTTTTCGGCGGTGTTCTTCTCTGCCATTTACTTCGCCTCCTCTACCTTTACCAGGTGCGGAACCGTGTTGAGCATCCCGACGGTCACGGCGTCGGCGGTGCGGACAACGGTGTGTCCGATCCGCTTCAGGCCGAGGGACCGCAGGGTGTCGCGCTGGTTCTGCTTGCCGCCAATGGCGGACTTGATCTGAGTGATCTCCAACTTTGCGTCGGAGACAAGCACGTTCTTAGCCATGACTCAGACACCTGCCTTCTGGTTCAGGAGCGCCTTGACCATTGCCGGCGGGGCGATCTCGTCGAGCGGGAGGCCGCGGCGTGCTGCCACTGCTGCCGGCTCTTCGAGGCGCTTCAGCGCGTCAACGGTCGCGTGAACGATGTTGATGGCGTTGGAAGAACCGAGCGACTTGGAGAGGATGTCGTGGATGCCCACGCACTCCAGTACTGCACGGACCGGGCCACCGGCGATAACACCGGTACCGGCGGAAGCCGGGCGCAGCATGACGACGCCTGCGGCGGCCTCACCCTGAACGCGGTGCGGGATGGTGCTGCCGATGCGGGGAACGCGGAAGAAGGACTTCTTGGCCTCTTCAACGCCCTTCGCGATAGCGGCAGGAACTTCCTTTGCCTTGCCGTAGCCAACGCCGACCATGCCGTTGCCGTCACCGACGACGACGAGGGCGGTGAAGCTGAAGCGACGACCACCCTTGACGACCTTGGAAACGCGGTTGATGGTTACGACGCGCTCTACGAACTGGCTCTTCTCGGCCTCGCGGCCGCCGTCACGGCCACCACGGCCGCCACGGTCGCCACGGCCCTGGCCGCGGTCGCCACGCTCGCCACGACGAGCGCCACCACGGCGGTCGTCAGTGGTAGCAGGCGCAGCGGTCTCAGTTGCCGGAGCAGCTACAGCTTCAGTCACCTGAATGTCCTTTTCGTTATTTTCGGTCACAGTGCCAGCCCACCTTCACGTGCGCCGTCAGCGACGGCGGCGATCCGGCCGTGGTACTTGTTACCACCGCGGTCGAAGACAACTGCTTCGATACCGGCAGCCTTGGCACGCTCGGCGACCAGTTCGCCAACGCGCTTGGCCTTGGCGGTCTTGTCACCGTCGAATGCACGAAGGTCGGCTTCCAGTGTGGAGGCGCTTGCCACGGTCAGGCCCTTGGTGTCATCGACAACCTGGACGAATACGTGACGTGCGGAACGGTTGACGACCAGACGCGGGCGTACAGCCGTACCGGAGATGCGCTTGCGGATACGAAGCTGGCGGCGGCTGCGCTGGGCAGACTTGCTCTTGTTCGTACGCTTCTTGTTAATTGCGATCGCCATGGTTACTTACCAGCCTTTCCGACCTTGCGGCGGATGACTTCGCCTGCGTAACGGATGCCCTTGCCCTTGTAGGGGTCCGGCTTCCGCAGCTTGCGAATGTTGGCAGCAACCTCGCCGACCTGCTGCTTGGAGATACCTGAAACAGAGAGCTTGGTCGGGGTCTCAACTGCAAAGGTGATGCCGTTCGGTGCCGAGACGTTAACCGGGTGGCTGTAGCCCAGAGCGAACTCCAGGTCAGAACCCTTGGCCTGGACGCGGTAACCGGTACCGACAATCTCAAGCTTCTTCTCGTAGCCTGCGGTGACACCCTGGATCATGTTGGCGATCAGGGTGCGGGTCAGGCCGTGCAGCGAACGTGAGGCGCGCTCGTCGTTCGGGCGGGCGACAGTCAGGGTGCCATCTTCCAGGGAAACCTCGATCGGGCTGGCCACAGTGTGGCTCAGCTCGCCTTTGGAACCCTTGACGCTGACGACAGAGCCGTCAACCTTGACCTCAACGCCGGCAGGAACGGTGATGGGGAGACGTCCAATACGTGACATTATTCTCTTCCTTTCCCGTTACCAGACGTAAGCGAGGACTTCGCCGCCCACGCCCTTCTTGCCGGCCTGCTTGTCAGTCAAGAGGCCGGAAGAGGTGGACAGGATTGCGACACCCAGGCCACCGAGCACGTGCGGCAGGTTGGTGGACTTTGCGTAAACGCGCAGTCCCGGCTTGGAAATACGACGAACGCCAGCGATTGAACGCTCGCGGTTCGGACCGAACTTGAGCTCGAGGGTCAGCTTCTTGCCAACCTCAGCGTCTTCTTCTTTCCAGGAGGCGATGTAACCTTCAGCCTTCAGGATGTCGGCAACGCGTGCCTTGAGCTTGCTGTACGGCATGGTCACGGAGTCGTGGTATGCCGAGTTAGCGTTGCGCAGACGCGTAAGCATGTCTGCGACGGGATCTGTCATTGTCATGTGGGCTCTTGCCCTTCCTCATAACGGTTTCCGCCGTGCCGATGGTCCCGAACAGAATTCGGAAAAGTGCGCGGGCGGACCTTTTACGTAGCTAGATTAGTCTTCGGTCTTGAACGGGAAGCCAAGCGCCTTCAGCAGCGCGCGGCCTTCGTCGTCGGTCTTGGCAGTGGTCACGACGGTGATGTCCATACCGCGAACGCGGTCAATGGAATCCTGGTCGATCTCGTGGAACATAACCTGCTCGGTCAGACCGAAGGTGTAGTTGCCGTTGCCATCGAACTGCTTGCCGCTGAGGCCACGGAAGTCGCGGATACGCGGCAGGGCCAGCGTGACCAGACGGTCCAGGAATTCCCACATGCGGTCCCCACGCAGAGTTGCGTGTGCACCGATCGGCATGCCTTCGCGCAGCTTGAACTGTGCGATCGACTTGCGGGCCTTGGTTACCTGCGGCTTCTGGCCGGTGATCAGGGTCAGATCGCGGACAGCGCCGTCGATCAGCTTGGAGTCCTTGGCGGCATCTCCAACACCCATGTTCACAACGACCTTCACCAGGCGGGGAACCTGGTTGACGTTCTGGTACTTGAATTCCTCAGTCAGCGTGTTCTTGATGGAATCGGCGTACTTGGTCTTCAGACGAGGAACGATCTTGCTTGCCGGAGTCTCGAGAGTCTCAGTCATTAGATGTCCTTCCCTGAGCTCTTGGCCACGCGGACGCGCACTTCACGCTTCACGCCATCGCGCTCAACGGTCTCGGTGCGGAAACCGACGCGGGTGGGCTTCTTGGTGGACGGGTCAACCAGAGCCACGTTGGAGATGTGGATCGAAGCCTCGACGACCTCGATGCCACCGGTCTTGGTGCCGCGCTGCGACTGACCGACCTTGGTGTGCTTGGTTACGCGGTTAATGCCTTCAACCAACACGCGGTTGGTCTCCGGGTAGACGCGCAGAACCTTGCCCTGCTTACCCTTGTCGCCGCCGCGCTCAGCCTTGGCGCCAGTGATGACCTGAACGAGGTCACCCTTTTTGATCTTAGCCATGGACTAGAGCACCTCCGGAGCCAGAGAAACGATCTTCATGAACTTCTTGTCGCGAAGTTCACGACCAACCGGTCCGAAGATACGGGTACCGCGGGGGTCACCGTCGTTCTTCAGGATGACGGCTGCGTTCTCGTCAAACTTGATGTAGGAACCATCCGCACGGCGGCGTTCCTTCTTGGTACGGACGATGACAGCCTTGACGACGTCGCCCTTCTTTACGTTGCCGCCCGGAATTGCGTCCTTGACGGTAGCGACGATTACGTCGCCAATGCCTGCGTAGCGACGGCCAGATCCACCGAGAACGCGAATGGTAAGGATTTCCTTAGCACCCGTGTTGTCGGCGACCTTGAGTCGCGACTCCTGCTGAATCACTATTTACTCCTTGCGTCGCGCTGGTTCTCAGACCGAAAATCTTCCTACGGAATGAGCCTTGCGGAACGGTTGATCGGGGTGTCTCTTGACCTGCCTGGATTTTGCCAGACCAGGCCTAAACGCCCGTGCCAAAAACATTTGCTTCCCAGGCGGTTCCCGACGAGTCGGGGCGCAAGGGGGCACTATGCCGTGGCACGATTGTTTACGAGGTTGATGACGGCGCGCAAAAGGCGCCATACAAACTCAAAATCTTAGCACGTTTTGGGCGTATCCCCATATCACAGCCATGGCGCCTGCACACCCCGGCCCGCTGCCGTCACGCCGGACAGGCTTTAGGGCGCGCCCGCTGCCGGGCAAACCCGGGAACCCGGCCGGCCGCCGTCGCAGGCCTCCCAAAGGCTGCTCCGCGTGACGCGCCCGGCAAACGGCTGCCGCCGGGCGCAGGCGGCCGGCACGGGCTGTTGCCGGCAACGCGGAAGCCCCCGCTCCCCCAGAGGGGAACGAGGGCTTCTGCTGTATCACCAGGCACCAGGTGCAGGTGTTACTTGGCCTTCTCGAGGATCTCGACCAGACGCCACCGCTTGGTAGCGGAGAGCGGGCGGGTCTCGGCGAGGAGCACGAGGTCGCCGATGCCGGCGCTGTTCTCTTCGTCGTGAGCCTTGATCTTGGCGTTGCGGCGGATGACCTTGCCGTAGAGGGCGTGCTTCACGCGGTCTTCGACCTGGACAGTGATGGTCTTTTCCATCTTGTCCGAGACGACGTAGCCGCGCTTCGTCTTACGGTAACCGCGCTCGTCAGCCTTGGCTGCGTCGGAAACAGTTTCCGTCACGTTCTCGTCCTTTTCACTCACTTGGCATCCTCCTCGGATTCAACCGTTTCAGCCTTTTCGGCCTTCTTGGTTGCAGCCTTCTTGGATTTCTTCTCTTCCTTGGCTTCCACAACCGGTGCGGCAACCTCGGCACGAATGCCGAGCTCGCGCTCACGGAGAACGGTGTAGATGCGGGCGATGTCCTTCTTTACCGCGCGCAGACGACCGTGGTTCTCCAGCTGACCGGTGGCGGACTGGAAACGCAGGTTGAACAGCTCTTCCTTGGCCTTGCGGAGTTCTTCAACGAGACGCTCGTTGTCGAAACCGTCCAGCTGTGCGGATGCAAGTTCCTTGGATCCTACTGCCATTTCTACTCACCACCTTCGCGACGCACAATGCGTGCCTTCAACGGCAGCTTGTGGATTGCCAGGCGCAGGGCCTCGCGAGCTACCTCTTCACTGACACCGGAGAGTTCGAAGAGAACCCGGCCCGGCTTGACGTTTGAGACCCACCATTCCGGAGAACCCTTACCGGAACCCATGCGGGTTTCGGCCGGCTTCTTCGTCAGCGGACGGTCCGGGTAAATGTTGATCCAGACCTTTCCGCCACGCTTGATGTGGCGGGTCATCGCGATACGGGCAGATTCGATCTGACGGTTCGTGACGTAGGCCGGGCTCAGCGCCTGGATGCCCCACTCACCGAAGGAGACCTGGGTGCCGCCCGTAGCAGCGCCGGAACGACCCGGGTGGTGCTGCTTACGGTGCTTGACTCGACGTGGGATAAGCATTTAAGCCTGTCCTCCTTCTACTGCCGGTGCAGCTGCTGCTTCGACAGCCGGAGCTTCGGCGGCAGGTGCTGCCTCAGCTGCGGGGCGGTCGGGACGACGGCGGCGGTCACCACGGTCGGCGCCACCCGGGCGGCCCGGGCGGTCGCCGGCACGGCCACGGGACGGAGCAGCAGCTGCCTGCTGAGCCAGTTCCTTGGCAGTGACGTCGCCCTTGTAGATCCAGACCTTCACGCCGATGCGGCCGAAGGTGGTCTTGGCCTCGTAGAAGCCGTAGTCGATGTTCGCACGCAGGGTGTGCAGGGGCACACGGCCTTCGCGGTAGAACTCCGAGCGGGACATTTCTGCGCCGCCCAGTCGACCCGAGCAAGCGATCCGGATGCCCTTGGCACCGGCACGCTGTGCGGACTGCATGGCCTTCTTCATCGCACGGCGGAAAGCCACGCGGGAAGTCAGCTGCTCAGCAACGCCCTGGGCAACAAGCTGGGCTTCCATCTCGGGGTTCTTGACCTCGAGGATGTTCAGCTGTACCTGCTTGCCCGTGAGCTTCTCAAGCTCGCCGCGGATGCGGTCTGCTTCAGCGCCGCGGCGGCCGATGACGATGCCCGGACGTGCCGTGTGGATATCCACACGGACACGGTCGCGGGTGCGCTCGATTTCGACCTTGGCGATACCGGCGCGCTCCATGCCCGTGGACATGAGCTGGCGGATACGGATGTCTTCGCGAACGAAGTCCTTGTACCGCTGGCCGGCCTTGGTGCTGTCAGCAAACCAGTGCGATACGTGATCGGTGGTGATGCCGAGTCGGAACCCGTGCGGGTTAACTTTCTGTCCCACTTAGCGAGCCTCCTCTTTCTCCGGGGTAGCGACTACCACGGTGATGTGGCTCGTGCGCTTCTTGATCTGAAATGCACGACCCTGGGCTCGCGGCTGGAACCGCTTCATGGTCGGGCCTTCATCAACAAACGCTTCGCTGATGATGAGGTCACCTTCGTCAAACGCCACGCCGTCGCGGTCCGCGAGGACCCGGGCGTTGGAGATTGCCGACTGAACTACCTTGAATACCGGCTCCGAAGCTGCCTGGGGGGCAAACTTCAGAATTGCCAGAGCCTCATTCGCTTGCTTACCACGAACAAGGTTGACGACGCGCCGGGCCTTCATAGGCGTTACGCGGATGTGACGCGCAATTGCCTTGGCTTCCATTGCTTTCCTTCTCTCGTCTTTGACGTAAGTGCAGGCGCCTAGCGGCGCTTGCCCTTACGGTCGTCCTTGACATGGCCGCGGAATGTCCGCGTGGGAGCGAATTCGCCGAGCTTGTGCCCGACCATCGACTCAGTGACAAACACGGGGATGTGCTTGCGTCCGTCGTGTACGGCGATCGTGTGGCCGAGCATGTCGGGGACGATCATCGAACGGCGGGACCAGGTCTTGATGACGTTCTTGGTGCCCTTTTCGTTTTCCCTGGCTACCTTTACAAAGAGGTGCTGGTCAACGAAAGGACCTTTTTTCAGGCTGCGTGGCATGTGTCCAGGCTCCTATCGCTTGTTCTTGCCAGTACGACGGCGACGAACAATAAGCTTGTCGCTCTCTTTGTTGGGACGGCGGGTGCGGCCTTCGCGCTTACCGTTCGGGTTGACGGGGTGACGTCCACCGGACGTCTTACCCTCGCCACCACCGTGGGGGTGGTCAACCGGGTTCATGGCGACACCACGGACGGTCGGGCGAACGCCCTTCCACCGCATACGGCCGGCCTTGCCCCAGTTGATGTTCGACTGCTCGGCGTTGCCGACCTCGCCGACGGTTGCGCGGCAGCGCACGTCAACGTTGCGGATTTCGCCGGAAGGCAGACGCAGCTGGGCGAAACGGCCTTCCTTTGCAACGAGCTGGATCGATGCGCCGGCGGAGCGGCCCATCTTGGCGCCGCCACCCGGACGCAGTTCGACTGCGTGGATTACGGTACCGACCGGGATGTTGCGCAGCGGAAGGTTGTTGCCGGGCTTGATGTCAGCGTCGGCGCCGGCCTCTACGAAGTCGCCCTGGGACAGCTTGTTCGGGGCGATGATGTAACGCTTGGTGCCATCAACGTAGTGCAGGAGGGCGATCCGAGCCGTGCGGTTCGGGTCGTACTCGATTTCGGCAACGCGGGCGTTGACGCCGTCCTTGTCGTGGCGACGGAAGTCGATCAGACGGTACTGGCGCTTGTGTCCACCACCCTTGTGACGGGTCGTGATCTTACCGGAGTTGTTACGGCCACCCTTTTTCGGGAGGGGACGTACCAACGACTTTTCCGGCGTCGACCGCGTGATTTCAGTGAAGTCCGCTACGCTCGAGCCACGACGGCCCGGGGTAGTCGGCTTGTATTTACGGATTCCCATAATTTATTTCCTCGTTAAAGTGGTCTCCGCTATGAAAGCGGACCGCCGAAGATGTCGATAGTGCCTTCTTTGAGGCTCACAATGGCACGCTTGGTGTTCTTGCGGGTACCCCAGCCGAATTTGGTGCGCTTGCGCTTACCGGCACGGTTGATGGTGTTGATCGATTCGACCTTGACGGAGAAAATCTTCTCCACGGCCAGCTTGATCTCGGTCTTGTTCGAGCGGGGGTCCACCAGGAAGGTGTACTTGCCCTCATCGATCAGGCCGTAGCTCTTTTCCGAGACGACGGGTGCAAGCACGACGTCGCGCGGGTCTTTGATGGTGGCTGCACTCACTTGGCATCCTCCTCGTTCTTTGCAACCTTGTCAGCAACGAATGCTTCGTAGGCAGCCTTGGTGAAGACTACGTCGTCGGAAACGAGAACGTCGTAGGTGTTCAGCTGGTCTGCGTACAGAACGTGAACTTCCTCGAGGTTGCGCACGGACAGTGCAGCAACATCGTTGGCGCGCTCAATGACAACGAGCAGGTTCTTGCGCTCGGAAACTCCGCGCAGGGTTGCCAGTGCTTCCTTGGAGGACGGCTTGGAGCCGGCAACCAGGTCAGCAACGACGTGGACGCGGCCGTTGCGGGCGCGGTCCGAGAGTGCGCCGCGCAGTGCAGCAGCAATCATCTTCTTGGGGGTGCGCTGGCTGTAGTCACGCGGCGTGGGGCCGTGGACAACGCCACCACCGGTCATGTGAGGAGCACGGATGGAACCCTGACGGGCGCGGCCGGTGCCCTTCTGCTTGAACGGCTTGCGACCTGCACCGGAAACCTCGGCGCGGGTCTTGGTCTTGTGGGTACCCTGGCGAGCAGCAGCGAGCTGGGCAACGACGACCTGGTGCAGCAGCGGCACGTTGGTCTGTACGTCGAAGATCTCTGCAGGCAGGTCAACCTTGACAGTGCTAGTCATTGAACTAGGCTCCCTTCACGGCGGTGCGTACGAGTACGACCTGGCCGCGGGCGCCGGGGACGGCGCCCTTGATCAGGAGCAGCGACTTCTCGACGTCAACCGCGTGGACCGTGAGGTTCAGCGTGGTGTGACGAACGGCGCCCATGCGGCCGGCCATTTTCATGCCCTTGAAGACGCGGCTCGGGGTGGATGCGCCACCGATTGAACCGGGCTTACGGTGGTTCTTGTGGGCACCGTGGGAAGCTCCAACGCCGTGGAAGCCGTGACGCTTCATAACACCGGCGAAGCCCTTACCCTTGGTGGTGCCAACGACGTCGATCTTCTGGCCGGCTTCGAAGAGCTCTACGGAGAGCTCCTGGCCCAGCTCGTAAGAGTCAGCATCTGCAGTGCGCAGTTCTACGACGTGGCGGCGAGGCGTGACGCCTGCCTTTTCAAAGTGACCAGCCAGCGGCTTGGTGACCTTGCGGGGATCGATCTGGCCGTAGCCGATCTGAACGGCGACATAGCCATCAGTTTCTGCATTGCGCAGCTGCGTGATGACGTTCGAGTCAGCCTGGACCACAGTGACGGGGATGAGCTTGTTGTTCTCGTCCCAGACCTGGGTCATGCCGAGCTTCGTGCCCAGCAGGCCCTTTACGTTACGGGTTGCGGTCATAGTCTCTCAGCACCTCCCTACAGCTTGATTTCGATGTTCACGTCGGCCGGCAGGTCGAGACGCATGAGCGAATCAACAGCCTTGGGCGTGGGATCGATGATGTCGATAAGACGCTTGTGCGTGCGCATTTCAAAGTGCTCGCGGCTGTCCTTGTACTTGTGCGGAGAGCGGATAACGCAGTAAACGTTCTTCTCCGTCGGCAGCGGCACGGGGCCAACTACAGTTGCGCCTGCGCGCGTGACCGTCTCAACGATCTTCCGTGCTGAAACGTCAATGACCTCGTGGTCATATGACTTCAGCCGGATGCGGATTTTTTGTCCCGCCATGTCGCCTGACTCTCTTTCAGTCTGTGCTTCCCCTGATTAGGGCTGCCCTGTTCACTTACTAGTTGTATGGCTGCCGAAGCATTTGAAGTCGTGACTACCATCCGCCGCACAAGCTGAATCCGGAAAGATCCGGGTTCCTCAACCTGCCGACGCAACCGACCCCCGCGGTCGGGCGTGTCGCATGTTTTCACACGTACGCGTCCGCAATTCCATGGGGAGTGGGTTATGTTTGGTCTCTCACTTGGACCCTGGCACCCGGCATTATCCGGATCGGGACGCGAAAGAGCGCTTGAACAACTCATCTAGTATGCCGGAATATTCGGGCAGAAGCGAATCAGCCCATAGCAGGCACTGCAGTCGCCGCACTGCAACCGCGGTGGTGCAATCCCCGTGCTGCAATCGCTGCGCTGGGGGCCATTGTCCTGAATCGCCGTCGAATGGATGATAGGGGCATGACTGTGCAGGACTCTGTGGCAGTTCAGGCCCTCGCCGCGCGCCTGAGCCCGGGATTCACCCTGGGTGTTTCCTCCGCGGCTTTCCAGATCGAGGGGAGCCTCGCCGCCGGCGGCCGCGGGCCCTCGGGCTGGGACGCCTTTGCCGAAAAGCCCGGCAACATCCTGCACGGGCACTCCCCCGCCGTCGCCTGCGACCACTATAACCGCGCCGAGGAAGACATCGAACTGATGCGCGATCTCGGGATCGATTCCTATCGCTTCTCGATCTCCTGGCCGCGGGTCCAGCCCGAGGGCAGCGGCCGCTTCAATGCGGCCGGCCTGGACTTCTACGACCGCCTGATCGACCGGCTCCTCGCCGCCGGCATCTCCCCCATGGCCACCCTGTACCACTGGGATACGCCGTTGCCCCTCGAGCACCGGGGCGGCTGGATGGACCGTTCGACGGCGGAGCGGTTCGCCGAGTACAGCGCGGCCGCAGGCAAGCGGTTCGGCGACCGCGTGGCGCAGTGGGTGACGCTGAACGAGCCTGCCTCGGTTACCCTGAACGGCTACGCCCTGGGCGTCCACGCGCCCGGCCGCGGCCTGCTCTTCGATGCCCTGCCGTCGGTGCGGCACCAGCTCCTGGGGCACGGGCTGGCGGTTCAGGCGTTGCGCGCGGAGGGTGTCGCCGGCGCCGTCGGCGTCACGAACCTGCATTCCCCCGTCAGGCCTGCCTCCGGTTCGCCAACGGACAGGCTGCTGGCCAGGGTGTTCGACTTCGTGCTGAACCGGCTCTACGCTGACCCGATCCTCCTGGGCCGCTTTCCCCGGCTGCCGCTGATCGCCCGGCCGTGGTTCCGTTCAATGCGGACCATCAGCGACGCGGACCTGGCCACGATCCACCAGCCGCTGGATTTCTATGGCCTGAACTATTACTACCCCGTCAAGGTGGCCACGGGGCGCGGCGTCGACAGCCCTTCGGCAACCGCGGAGGCGATGCTCAAAGTTCCGTTCCACATGGCCGCGTTCCCGGAATACGAGCGCACGGGATTCGGCTGGCCGGTCGCTCCGGACCACCTGGGGATCCTGCTCCGGGAGCTGAAGGACCGGTACGGTGCCTCGCTGCCGCCGCTCTACATCACCGAGAGCGGGGCGAGCTTCCCCGAACCGGACCACGTCACCGGTCCCATCCCCGACGCCGGGCGGATCAGCTACCTCGCCGCGCACCTCAGCCAGGCGGTGGAGGCCACTTCCCCCGGGGGCGTGGCCCACGACGTCGAGCTGCTCGGCTACTACGTCTGGACGCTGATGGACAACTTCGAATGGGCGGCCGGCTACTCGCAGCGCTTCGGCCTGGTGCACGTCGATTTCACGAGCCTCAAGCGCACGCCGAAAGACTCGTACTACTGGTACCAGGCCCTCGCGCGGGCACGCCGGGCCTGAGTCCCGCCCGGCCGCTGCTACTGGTTGCGGTTGGCCCGGTTGATGCGCTTGGCGCGCTCGATTTCCTGGCGGAAGTGCTTCTTCGCCCAGAAGAACGCGACGACGACCGCTGCGGCGATCAGCAGAAAAATGATCCAGCCCATGGTGAGCTCCTTTCCCTTCCTGCAAAGGTATCAGGAACTTAAAAGGAACAGCCCCGCTGCAAGTGCAGCGGGGCTGTTCCCGATCCTCTGGTCAGCTGCCGGACGGCGGGCTGATCAGGGGCAAAGCATCAGATCGGCAAGTAATTACTTGATGATCTTGGTGACGCGTCCTGAACCAACGGTGCGGCCGCCTTCGCGGATAGCGAAGCCGAGGCCCTCTTCCATTGCGATCGGCTGGATGAGCGCAACGGTCATCTCAGTGTTGTCGCCGGGCATAACCATTTCCGTGCCTTCCGGCAGGGTGATAACGCCGGTTACGTCCGTGGTGCGGAAGTAGAACTGCGGGCGGTAGTTGGAGTAGAACGGGTTGTGACGTCCGCCTTCGTCCTTGGAGAGGATGTAGACGTTAGCCTCGAAGTCGGTGTGCGGGGTGATGGAACCCGGCTTGACGACAACCTGGCCACGCTCGACATCGTCGCGCTTCAGACCGCGGAGCAGGAGGCCACAGTTCTCGCCAGCCCATGCTTCGTCGAGCTGCTTGTGGAACATCTCGATACCGGTAACCGTGGTCTTCTGGACCGGGCGGATGCCGACGATCTCGACCTCGGAGTTGATGGCGAGGGTTCCACGCTCGGCGCGGCCCGTAACAACGGTGCCACGGCCGGTGATCGTGAAGACATCTTCGATCGGCATCAGGAAGGGCTTGTCACGGTCACGTACGGGGTCCGGAACGGACTCGTCGACAGCTGCCATGAGGTCCTCAACGGACTTGACCCAGACGGGGTCACCTTCGAGGGCCTTCAGGCCGGAAACGCGGACAACCGGAGCCTCGTCGCCATCGAAGCCCTGCGAGCTGAGCAGCTCGCGAACTTCCATTTCAACGAGGTCGAGGAGCTCTTCGTCGTCAACCATGTCAGCCTTGTTCAGCGCGACCAGCAGGTAGGGAACGCCAACCTGGCGGGCGAGCAGAACGTGCTCGCGGGTCTGAGCCATCGGGCCGTCAGTGGCGGCAACCACGAGGATTGCACCGTCCATCTGAGCAGCGCCGGTGATCATGTTCTTGATGTAGTCAGCGTGACCCGGAGCGTCTACGTGTGCGTAGTGGCGCTTCTCGGTCTGGTACTCAACGTGGGAGATGTTGATGGTAATGCCGCGCTGACGCTCTTCGGGAGCAGAGTCAATCGACGCGAAGTCACGCTTCTCGTTGAGAGTCGGGTACTTGTCGTACAGCACCTTGGAAATGGCGGCCGTCAGCGTCGTCTTACCGTGGTCAACGTGACCAATGGTACCGATGTTAACGTGCGGCTTAGTCCGCTCGAACTTTGCCTTTGCCACAGGTTCCTCCTAGAACGTTTTCAAATGACTTACCCTTCGGCCGCGCTTGTCGCGGCAGAAACTCCAGTAAGTCTACTTGGGGGGCTTTGGATTGATGAAATTGCAGATTCAGGTACTAATGCTAGTGCCTAGAGCCTGTTCGTGCAGGCGGCCTGACTCCGGCCTGGCCGGACTACAGCTGACCGGAGCCCGGCCACTTGCACCAGATGTATCTCCGCTGGCGGAGACGCACCCGAGTTTCTTGTTGCTGCGAGGCGTCCTAGGGACTACTCGCCGCGGTTCTTCTGGATGATCTCGTCGGCAACTGCCTTCGGGACCTCGGCGTAGCTGTTGAACGTCATGGAGTACACAGCGCGGCCCTGGGTCTTCGAGCGCAGGTCACCGATGTAGCCGAACATGCCGGACAGCGGGACGTGTGCGCGAATAACCTTGACGCCCTGCGCATCTTCCATGGACTGCATCTGGCCACGGCGGGAGTTGAGGTCACCGATAACTTCACCCATGTATTCCTCAGGGGTGCGGACCTCGACATCCATCAGCGGTTCGAGCAGGACAGGGTTCGCCTTGCGTGCGGCTTCCTTGAAAGCCATACGGCCGGCGATCTTGAACGCCATTTCCGAGGAGTCAACATCGTGGTAAGCGCCGTCAATCAGCGTCGCCTTGATGCCGACAACCGGGTAACCGGCCAGGACGCCGTCGTTAAGCGCATCCTGGATGCCGGCGTCGACCGACGGGATGTACTCGCGCGGAACGCGGCCACCAGTGACCTTGTTCTCGAACTCGTACAGCTCGCCACCCGAGGTGTCCAGCGGCTCGATCGCGATCTGGATCTTTGCGAACTGGCCGGAACCACCGGTCTGCTTCTTGTGCGTGTAGTCGTGACGCTCTACAGCACGCTTGATGGTTTCGCGGTAAGCAACCTGCGGCTTGCCAACGTTTGCCTCGACCTTGAATTCGCGGCGCATGCGGTCCACCAGGATGTCCAGGTGGAGCTCGCCCATGCCGGCGATGATGGTCTGGCCGGTGTCCTCGTTGAGGGAGACCTGGAAGGTCGGGTCCTCAGCGGAGAGCTTCTGGATGGCCGTGGAGAGCTTCTCCTGGTCACCCTTCGTGTTCGGCTCGATCGCAACCGAGATCACGGGCTCCGGGAAGCTCATGGACTCGAGGACAATCTGGTTGGCCGGATCGCACAGGGTGTCGCCCGTGGTGGTGTCCTTCAGGCCGATCGCTGCGTAGATGTGGCCGGCGGTAGCGCCCTCGACGGGCATTTCCTTGTTGGCGTGCATCTGGAACAGCTTGCCGATGCGCTCCTTCTTGCCCTTGGTGGAGTTGACCACCTGCGAGCCTGCTTCCACGTGACCGGAGTACACGCGGATGAAGGTCAGCTGGCCGAAGAAGGGGTGCGCGGCGATCTTGAAGGCCAGTGCGGAGAAGGGCTCTTCAGAGGAGGGCTTACGGGTAAGTTCCTTCTCTTCGTCGCGGGGATCGTGACCGATCATCGGCGGGACGTCGAGCGGGTTCGGCAGGTAGTCCACCACTGCGTCGAGCATCGGCTGGACGCCGCGGTTCTTGAATGCGGAACCACAGAACACCGGGTACAGCTCAGAGTTGATCGTCATCTTGCGGATGCCGGCCTTGAGCTCATCGATGCTGATCTCTTCGCCCTCGAGGTACTTCTCCATGAGTTCCTCGGAGGCCTCGGCAACAGTCTCAACGAGAGTTGCGCGGTACTCTTCGGCCTTCGCCTGGAGGTCAGCCGGGATCTCGCGGATCTCGTACTTGGCACCCATGGTGACGTCACCCTTGGCGTCGCCGGGCCAGACCAGCGCACGCATGTAAAGGAGGTCGACGACGCCGATGAAGTCGTTCTCGGCGCCGATCGGCAGCTGCATGACGAGCGGCTTGGCACCGAGGCGGCCGATGATGGTGTCGACGGTGAAGTAGAAGTCAGCGCCGAGCTTGTCCATCTTGTTGACGAAGCAGATGCGCGGAACGTTGTACTTGTCAGCCTGGCGCCAAACAGTCTCAGACTGCGGCTCCACGCCTTCCTTGCCGTCGAACACGGCGACTGCGCCGTCGAGGACGCGCAGGGAGCGCTCAACCTCGACCGTGAAGTCAACGTGGCCGGGGGTGTCGATGATGTTGATCTGGTTGTTTTCCCAGAAGCAGGTCACGGCGGCAGACGTGATGGTGATGCCGCGTTCCTTTTCCTGTTCCATCCAGTCAGTCGTCGAAGCGCCGTCGTGCGTTTCGCCGATCTTGTGGTTCACACCTGTGTAGAACAGGATGCGCTCGGTAGTAGTGGTCTTGCCGGCATCGATGTGGGCCATGATGCCGATATTGCGGACCTTGCTAAGGTCGGTAAGCACGTCCTGTGCCACGGTGTCTCCCTTTCGGATGGACTGCACGTTCGCCGCCGGCTCAGTCGAGCCGGCGGCGTCCGGGAAGTATTACCAGCGGTAGTGTGCGAAGGCCTTGTTGGACTCGGCCATCTTGTGGGTGTCTTCGCGACGCTTCACAGCGGCACCGAGACCGTTCGAGGCATCCAGGATTTCGTTCTGGAGGCGCTCGGTCATGGTCTTTTCGCGGCGGGCCTTGGAGTAGCCAACCAGCCAGCGGAGGGCGAGGGCCGTGGAACGGCCCGGCTTGACCTCAACGGGAACCTGGTAGGTGGCGCCACCAACACGGCGGGAGCGGACCTCAAGCGAAGGCTTGACGTTCTCCATGGCCTTCTTGAGGGCTGCAACGGGGTCGCCGCCGGACTTGGCGCGAGCACCCTCGAGGGCACCGTAAACGATGCGCTCTGCGGTGGACTTCTTGCCGTCAACCAGCACCTTGTTGATGAGCTGGGTGACCAGCGGGGAGCCGTAAACGGGATCTAGAACTAGCGGCCGCTTGGGGGCCGGACCCTTGCGAGGCATATTACTTCTTCTCCATCTTTGCGCCGTAGCGGCTGCGAGCCTGCTTACGGTTCTTGACACCCTGGGTATCGAGGGCGCCACGGACGATCTTGTAGCGGACACCCGGAAGGTCCTTCACGCGGCCGCCGCGGACGAGCACAATGGAGTGCTCCTGCAGGTTGTGGCCTACACCGGGGATGTATGCGGTGACTTCAATGCCGCCGTTGAGGCGCACGCGAGCAACCTTACGCAGAGCCGAGTTCGGCTTCTTCGGGGTCGTCGTGTAAACGCGGGTGCAAACACCGCGGCGCATCGGGCTGCCGTTAAGCGCGGGAGCCTTGGTCTTTTTGACCTTAGGCGTGCGGCCCTTGCGGACCAGCTGGTTAATCGTAGGCACTCTCGTGTTCTCCGTTTTATCCGGAGCGGCCGTTGGCGGCCGCTCTCTTGTCGCTGCGCCTCGCCGCCCGAGCTTTGAAGTTCTCTCCAGAGCAGCTGAGGCGAAGCCTTAATAGTCGGACCGCACGCCGGGGTCCAAGGACTTTCGACCCGAACTGCCCCTAGGCATGCGAAAATGTGGCATACGTTGCACAAGAACCCTGCAAACCGGAAACGTCGTCCTGGTTGAACCTTTCAGCTGCAAGCTGTCTGACCCAAACCGGCGCACTCATCCACTGCCACAATAACAATTAGTCTCAAGTCTAACACGGACGGGTCCCAGCCCTTAATCGGCGGGCGGGAGGCGTCCTCCCGACGTCCGGCCCCTCCCCCATCGATTGCTCCGATAACGCCGTTCTGGGGCTCCAAAAGGGCGGCACCTCAGCAGTCGATCGTTGAATGGGGTCAAACGGAAGGGCCCCGCCCCCGCTCCGCAGAAATGCGGAGTGGTGACGGGGCCCGACGTCGAGCTAGCGGCTAGCGGAAGTCGCTGCCGAGATCGTAGTCATCCAGCGGGATGGCGTGGAACTCGGGAGCTCCGTCGCCGCCCAGGCTGTCGTAGGAGAAGTCACTGAATGCGCTGGGGCCGGTGAACAGGTTGGCCTTTGCTTCTTCAGTGGGTTCCACCGTGACCTCGGTGTAGCGCGGGAGACCCGTGCCGGCCGGGATGAGCTTACCGATGATGACGTTTTCCTTGAGGCCGAGCAGCGGATCGCTCTTGCCTTCCATGGCCGCCTGCGTCAGGACGCGGGTGGTCTCCTGGAAGGAAGCTGCGGACAGCCAGGACTCGGTCGCCAGGGACGCCTTGGTGATGCCCATGAGCTCGGGACGGCCGGATGCCGGCGTCTTGCCCTCGGACACAACACGGCGGTTGGCCTCTTCGAAACGGCTGCGTTCGGCGAGCTCGCCGGGCAGCAGATCCGATTCGCCGGACTCGATGACCGTGACGCGGCGCAGCATCTGGCGGACGATAACCTCGACGTGCTTGTCGTGGATACCGATGCCCTGGCTGCGGTACACGCCCTGGACTTCGTCCACCAGGAACTTCTGCGCGGCACGGGGACCCATGATGCGCAGCACCTGCTTGGGGTCGACCGGGCCGTTGATGAGCTTCTGGCCAACGCTGACGTGATCGCCGTCTTCGATGAGAAGACGTGAACGGCGCAGCACCGGGTAGGCGATCTCTTCAGATCCGTCATCCGGGGTGATGACCAGGCGCATCTGGCGCTCGGACTCTTCGATGGTGATGCGGCCGGCTGCTTCAGCAATCGGTGCGACACCCTTCGGAGTACGGGCTTCGAAGAGCTCCTGGATACGGGGCAGACCCTGGGTGATGTCGTCGCCGCCGCTGGCGGAAACAGCACCACCGGTGTGGAACGTACGCATGGTCAGCTGGGTACCCGGCTCACCGATGGACTGTGCGGCAATGATGCCCACGGCCTCACCGATGTCGACGGTCTTGCCAGTGGCCAGCGAACGGCCGTAGCACAGGGCGCAGGTGCCGACGCTGGACTCACAGGTGAGTACGGAGCGGACCTTGACCTCGGTGATGCCGGCTGCGAACAGTTCGGCAATGACGACGTCACCGCAGTCGGTGCCGGCAGCTGCCAGGACCTTGCCCTTGGAGTCGACGACGTCGACGGCCAGGGTGCGGGCGTAGGCGCTGTTCTCGACGTTCTCGTCCAGGACGAGGACGCCGTTGGCGTCGGCCACCGCGATGGCGGTCATCAGGCCGCGCTCGGTACCGCAGTCCTCCTCGCGGACAATGACGTCCTGCGAAACGTCCACCAGACGACGGGTCAGGTAACCCGAGTTGGCGGTACGCAGGGCGGTGTCGGCCAGACCCTTACGGGCACCGTGCGTGGCGATGAAGTATTCCAGCACCGAGAGGCCCTCACGGTAGGAGGACTTAATCGGACGCGGGATGATTTCACCCTTAGGGTTGGCCACCAGGCCACGGATACCCGCGATCTGACGGACCTGCATCCAGTTACCACGGGCACCGGAGGACACCATGCGGTTGATGGTGTTCATCGGGGACAGGCTGTCACGCATCGCCTGGGCGATCTCGTTCGTTGCCTTGTTCCAGATCTCGATCAGTTCCTGGCGACGCTCGTCGTCGTCGATCAGGCCCTTGTCGTACTGGCCCTGGATCTTGGCGGCCATGGTCTCGTAACCGGCGAGGATCCGCGGCTTGTCCGTGGGCACCTCGATGTCGGAGATGGCAACGGTCACGCCGGACCGGGTGGCCCAGTAGAAACCGGCATCCTTCAGGTTGTCCAGCGTTGCCGCCGTGATCACCTTCGGGTAGCGCTCGGCGAGGTCGTTGACGATCCGGGACAGCTCGCCCTTGTCGGCAACATCCTCAACCCACGGGTAATCCGCGGGCAGCGTCTGGTTGAAGATGACCTGGCCGAGGGAGGTCTCGACCAATGCGGTCTGACCGGGCTCCCAGCCCTCCGGGGCTTCCCAGCCGGCGTAGGGCACGAAGCCCTCGAGGCGGATCTTGACCTTGGAGTTCAGGTGCAGCTCGTGGAGGTCGTAGGCCATGATGGCTTCCGCGACCGAGGAGAAGATCCGGCCTTCGCCAGCTGAACCGACACGCTTGGTGGTCAGGTGGTAGAGACCGATGATCATATCCTGCGACGGCAGGGTCACCGGGCGGCCGTCAGACGGCTTCAGGATGTTGTTCGAGGAGAGCATCAGGATGCGGGCCTCGGCCTGGGCTTCGGGGCTCAGCGGCAGGTGGACTGCCATCTGGTCGCCGTCGAAGTCGGCGTTGAAGGCGCCACAAACCAGCGGGTGCAGCTGGATTGCCTTGCCTTCAACAAGCTGCGGCTCGAACGCCTGGATGCCGAGGCGGTGCAGGGTAGGTGCACGGTTCAGCAGCACGGGGTGCTCGGTGATGATCTCTTCGAGGACGTCCCAGACCTGCGGACGGTAACGCTCCACCATGCGCTTGGCCGACTTGATGTTCTGGGCGTGGTTGAGGTCAACCAGGCGCTTCATCACGAACGGCTTGAAGAGCTCCAAGGCCATCTGCTTGGGCAGACCACACTGGTGCAGCTTCAGCTGCGGGCCGACGACAATGACCGAACGGCCGGAGTAGTCGACGCGCTTGCCGAGGAGGTTCTGGCGGAAACGGCCCTGCTTGCCCTTGAGCATGTCGCTCAGGGACTTCAGCGGACGGTTGCCCGGTCCGGTGACCGGACGGCCGCGGCGGCCGTTGTCGAAGAGGCTGTCAACAGCTTCCTGAAGCATGCGCTTCTCGTTGTTGACGATGATCTCCGGAGCACCGAGGTCAAGCAGGCGCTTGAGGCGGTTGTTGCGGTTGATCACGCGGCGGTAGAGGTCGTTGAGGTCGGAGGTCGCGAAGCGGCCACCGTCCAGCTGGACCATCGGGCGCAGTTCCGGCGGGATCACCGGGACGGCGTCCAGCACCATGCCGAGCGGGCTGTTGTTGGTCGTCAGGAACGCGTTGACCACCTTGAGCCGCTTCAGGGCGCGGGTCTTGCGCTGGCCCTTGCCGTTGGCGATGATGTCGCGCAGCATGTCCGACTCGGCCTGCATGTCGAAGTTCTCAAGACGCTTCTTGATGGCCTCGGCACCCATGGAGCCTTCGAAGTACATGCCGTAGCGGTCGCGCAGTTCGCGGTACAGGCCTTCGTCACCTTCGAGGTCTGCGACCTTGAGGTTCTTGAAGCGGTCCCAGACCTGCTCGAGGCGCTCGATTTCGGCGTCGGCGCGCTTGCGGACGTTCGCCATCTGGCGGTCAGCGGAGTCGCGGGCCTTCTTCTTGTCGGCAGCCTTCGCGCCTTCGCCTTCGAGACGGGCAAGCTCGTTCTCGAGGTCGCGGGCGATCGTGGCGATGTCCGAGTCGCGGTTGTCGATCAGCTGCTTCTTCTCGATGTCGTGCTCAACCTGGAGGTTGGGCAGTTCTTCGTGGCGGCTGTCGGCGTCGACGCTCGTGATCATGTAGGCGGCGAAGTAAATGACCTTTTCGAGGTCCTTCGGTGCCAGGTCAAGGAGGTAGCCCAGACGGGAGGGAACACCCTTGAAGTACCAGATATGCGTGACCGGGGCGGCGAGCTCGATGTGGCCCATGCGCTCACGGCGGACCTTCGCACGGGTGACCTCAACGCCACACCGCTCGCAGATGATGCCCTTGAAGCGCACGCGCTTGTACTTACCGCAGTAGCATTCCCAGTCGCGGGACGGGCCGAAGATCTTCTCGCAGAAGAGGCCGTCCTTCTCGGGCTTGAGCGTGCGGTAGTTGATGGTTTCCGGCTTCTTAACCTCGCCGTACGACCAGCCACGGATGTCTTCCGCGGTGGCGAGGCCGATCTGCATGAGGCCGAAGGAGGATTCGCTGGACATATGGTCCCTGTTCTCTCTTGTTCTCTAAATTCTGAAGTCTTGGGTTACGGGAAGAGGGAGGTGGCGTTCGACGGCGAGTGGTGACCCGCCGTCGAACCCCGCCTGCTAAACCTCTTCTACGGAACTGGGCTCTGCACGAGACAGATCGATGCCCAGTTCTTCCGCAGCCGTGAAGACTGCGTCATCAGAGTCACGCATTTCAATTGTGGTTCCGTCCGTGGAAAGCACTTCCACGTTCAGGCACAGCGACTGCATTTCCTTGATCAAGACCTTGAAGGACTCAGGAACGCCCGGCTCGGGGATGTTCTCGCCCTTGACGATGGCTTCGTAGACCTTCACACGACCGTGGATATCATCCGACTTGATCGTCAGCAGTTCCTGGAGCGTGTACGCGGCGCCGTAAGCCTCGAGCGCCCAGACTTCCATTTCACCGAAGCGCTGGCCACCGAACTGTGCCTTACCACCCAGCGGCTGCTGCGTGATCATGGAGTACGGGCCGGTGGAGCGCGCGTGGATCTTGTCGTCCACCAGGTGGTGGAGCTTCAGGATGTACATGTAGCCGACCGAGATCGGATCCGGGAACGGCTCGCCGGAGCGGCCGTCGAACAGACGGGTCTTGCCGGAGGAGTTGATCAGGCGGTCGCCGTCGCGGGTGACGTTGGTGGAATCGAGCAGGCCCGTGATTTCTTCTTCACGCGCACCGTCGAAGACCGGCGTCGCCACAGTGGTCTGGCCACTCTCGCGCGGCAGGTTCGGCAGCTGCTTGACCCACTCGGGCTCGCCCTCGATCTTCCAGCCGGTCTTGGCAACCCAGCCGAGGTGCGTTTCCAGCACCTGGCCGACGTTCATGCGGCCCGGAACACCCAGCGGGTTCAGGACGATATCAACGGGGGTGCCGTCGGCAAGGAAGGGCATGTCCTCGATCGGAAGGATCTTGGAGATGACACCCTTGTTGCCGTGGCGGCCGGCGAGCTTGTCGCCGTCGGTGATCTTGCGCTTGGCAGCGACGTATACGCGCACCAGCTGGTTGACGCCCGGGGGCAGCTCGTCGTCGTTGTCGCGGTCGAAGACGCGGACACCGATCACGGTGCCGGACTCGCCGTGCGGCACCTTCAGGGAGGTGTCGCGCACTTCGCGGGACTTCTCACCAAAGATGGCGCGCAGCAGGCGCTCTTCCGGGGTCAGTTCGGTCTCGCCCTTGGGGGTGACCTTACCGACCAGGATGTCGCCGGCCTCAACCTCGGCACCGATGTGGATGATGCCGCGCTCGTCCAGGCCTGCCAGGACTTCCTCAGACACGTTGGGGATGTCACGGGTGATTTCCTCGGCACCAAGCTTGGTGTCGCGGGCATCGATCTCGTGCTCCTCGATGTGGATGGAGGACAGGACGTCCTCGGCCACGATGCGCTGGGACAGGATGATGGCATCCTCGAAGTTGTGGCCTTCCCATGACATGAATGCCACGAGCAGGTTCTTACCCAGGGCGAGCTCGCCCTGGTCCGTTGCCGGGCCGTCAGCGATGATGCCGCCGACCTCCAGGCGCTGGCCTTCGTTCACCAGGACACGGTGGTTGTAGCAGTTGCCCTGGTTGGAGCGGGCGAACTTGTTGATGCGGTAGTTGGTTTCCGTACCGTCGTCGTTGAGCATGATGACCAGCTCAGCGGAGACCTCGGTAACCACACCGGCCTTCTTCGCGATGACAACGTCACCGGCGTCGACGGCTGCGGCGCGCTCCATGCCGGTACCGACGAACGGTGCCTCGGAACGGACCAGCGGCACGGCCTGGCGCTGCATGTTGGCACCCATGAGTGCACGGTTGGCATCGTCATGCTCGAGGAACGGGATCAGGGCGGTAGCCACGGACACCATCTGGCGCGGGGAAACGTCCATGAACTCGACGTCGGCGGCGGGAACCAGCACGGGCTCGCCTCCACCACCGCGGGCACGGACCAGGACGGTCTCTTCCGCGAAACGCTTGTTCTCGTCCAGCGGTGCGTTGGCCTGTGCGATCAGGACCTCGGCTTCGTCGTCGGCCGTGAGGTACTTGACCTCATCGGAGACGACACCCTCGGCGACAAGGCGGTACGGGGTTTCGATGAAACCGAACGGGTTGATGCGTCCGTAGGAAGCCAGCGAACCGATCAGACCAATGTTCGGGCCTTCAGGAGTTTCGATGGGGCACATACGTCCGTAGTGGGACGGGTGCACGTCACGAACTTCCATGCCGGCACGGTCACGGGACAGACCACCCGGGCCAAGCGCGGACAGGCGGCGCTTGTGGGTCAGACCCGAGAGCGGGTTGTTCTGGTCCATGAACTGGGACAGCTGGGAGGTTCCGAAGAACTCCTTGATGGCTGCCACGACGGGACGGATGTTGATCAGGGTCTGCGGCGTGATGGCCTCGACGTCCTGGGTTGTCATACGTTCGCGGACAACGCGCTCCATGCGGGACAGGCCGGTGCGGACCTGGTTCTCGATGAGCTCGCCGACGGCGCGGATGCGGCGGTTGCCGAAGTGGTCGATGTCATCGATCTCGACGCGGAGCTCGTGGTCCTGGCCGTCGCGCTTGCCCATGAGGGTCTTCTCACCGGCGTGCAGCGCAACCAGGAACTTGATCATGGCCACAATGTCTTCAACGTGCAGGACCGAAGCTTCCTTGTCGCCAAGGGAGCGGTCAATGCCAAGCTTGCGGTTGATCTTGTAACGGCCGACCTTGGCCAGATCGTAGCGCTTGGAGTTGAAGTACAGGTTGTCCAGCAGGGACTGGGCAGCCTCAACCGTGGGCGGCTCGCCCGGTCGCAGCTTCCGGTAGATGTCCAGCAACGCGTCTTCGCGGGTCTCGGTGGCGTCCTTCTCCAGCGTGGCGCGCATGGAGTCGTACTGGCCGAATTCCTCGAGGATCTGGCCTTCGGTCCAGCCGAGGGCCTTCAGCAGCACGGTGACGGACTGCTTGCGCTTGCGGTCAAGACGGACGCCGACCTGGTCGCGCTTGTCGATTTCGAGCTCGAACCAGGCGCCGCGGGAGGGGATGATCTTCGCGGTGAAGATGTCCTTGTCGCTGGTCTTGTCGGCGGTGCGCTCAAAGTAGGCGCCCGGCGAGCGGACCAGCTGGGAGACGACGACACGCTCGGTGCCGTTGACGACGAAGGTGCCCTTCTCGGTCATCAGCGGGAAGTCACCCATGAACACGGTCTGCTGCTTGATTTCGCCCGTGTTGTTGTTCATGAACTCGGCCTTGACGTACAGCGGAGCCGAGTACGTTGCGTCCCGGTCCTTGCACTCAGCCATGGTGTATTTGGGGTCAGCGAACTCCGGCTCGGAGAAGCTCAGGGACATAGTGCCCTGGAAGTCTTCGATCGGGGAGATCTCTTCGAAGATGTCGGACAGACCCGAGGAGGTGGCGACGCTGAGGTCGCCTTCTTCGACGGCCTTCGCAACGCGCGCCTGCCAGCGTTCGTTTCCGACCAGCCAGTCAAAGCTGTCGGTTTGCAGGGCGAGCAGATTCGGAACATCAAGGGGTTCGTGAATCTTTGCGAATGAGAGCCGGCGGGTTGCACCGTCGGTGCTGTCGGCATTGATAGCGGTAGCGTTGTTTACATTAGAGGTGCTCGAGGCGACCAAGAGGGATCCTTCCACAGACCTTCAGGCGTTGTCAGATCTCCCCCGTTATGCACTCTGCAGAATGACTCCGCAGCGCTACCAGTCCGGTTCCGCTATATGACCCGGGACCCGCACTGTCCATGGCTGGTGCACGTGGTAGACGGCACATTGATGGAACAGCTGTCAGGCTAAGCCCACCGCTATATGAAGGCTGAAGGTAAACAGGGAAGACGCAAATATCTACGATACGGCAAAGCAACCTACTTGTCTACCCCACTTCCGGCGGGATTGCAAGCACGAACTTTCGGCGGAATTTTCCCGGCCTCCTCGCGGCGGCGGCCTCCACCCTGGCGAATGGATAGGTGACGGGGCTCACGATAACGTAGATATAAGTCGAAGTAGATCGGAAGAAAACACCATGAGCAATCCTGCAGACAACAACGATGTTGTCATTCTCGCCGCCGCCCGCACCCCCCAGGGGCGCCTGAACGGGCAGCTGGCCAGCTTCACCGCCGTCGAGCTCGGCACGCACGCCATCCGCGCGGCCCTGGCCGCCAGCGGCGTCAAGGCCGACCAGGTGGACAGCGTGATCATCGGCCAGGTCCTGCAGGCCGGAGTGGGCCAGAACCCTGCGCGCCAGAGCGCTATCGGTGCCGGCATCGGCTGGAACGTGCCGACGGTGACCATCAACAAGGTCTGCCTCTCCGGTCTTACAGCCGTGATCGACGCCGCCCGGATGATCCGCAGCGGGGACGCCACGGTGGTGGTCGCCGGCGGCCAGGAGTCCATGACCCGCGCACCGCACGTGCTGCCCGGCTCCCGGCAGGGCTGGGCGTACGGTACGGTCCAGGCACTCGACGTGGCCGCGCACGACGGCCTGACCGACGCCTTCGACGGGCAGTCCATGGGACTGTCGACCGAGAGCAAGAACCTGACCCTCGGCATCGACCGGGCCTCCCAGGACGAGGTGGCGGCCCAGTCGCACCAGCGTGCCGCCCGGGCCGCGAAGGACGGCGTCTTCGACGGCGAGATCGCCGCGATGAGCGTCAAGCAGCGCAAGGGCGATCCGATCGCCGTCACCTCTGACGAAGGCATCCGGCCGGACACGACCGTCGAATCTCTGGCCAGTCTGCGCGCGGCGTTCGTCACGGACGGAACCATTACCGCCGGCAACTCCTCTCCCCTGTCCGACGGCGCTGCTGCCCTGGTGCTGAGCAGCCGGAAGTTCGCCGAGGACAACGGCCTCGAGTACCTCGCGGTGGTCGGCAAGCCGGGCCAGGTCGCCGGGCCGGACAACTCGCTGCATTCCCAGCCGTCGAACGCCATCAAGAACGCCCTGGACAAGGCCGGCTGGTCCGCCGCGGACCTCGATTTCATCGAAATCAACGAGGCTTTCGGTTCCGTCGCGGTGCAGTCCCTGAAGGACCTCAACTACCCGCTGGAGCAGTGCAACATCCATGGCGGAGCCATCGCCCTGGGCCACCCGATCGGGGCTTCCGGGGCCCGGCTTGCCCTGCACGCGGCCCACGAACTCAAGCGCCGGGGTACCGGCAAGGCGGCCGTTTCCCTGTGCGGCGGCGGCGGCCAGGGCGAGGCGCTGCTGCTGTACCGCGACTAAAACCGGCAACCGGCCCGGGCCGGCGGGAACACCCGGCCCCCGGGCCGGGAACACGGGGCGGACCGGGAAACCCACCAGGAGTCAGGAAGGTTTGACGCGATGCCAGAGCAGAAAACGGCCAACGGCCGCGAGCGGTTCCTTGCCGACGCCGCGGCGCGCGGGCTGCACGTCGAGATCGTAGAACGCCTCACCGCCCGCAGCCTTGAGGAGGCGGCCGGCATCCTCGGGATCCGGCCCGCGGATATCGTGAAGTCGCTCGTGGTCAAGCACAAGGACGGCAGTTTCCTGTTCGCTTTGGTCCCCGGCGACCGGCAGATTTCCTGGCCCAAGCTGCGGGCGCTGCTGGGCGTCAACAAGCTCTCGCTGCCGGCGGCGGATACCGCCTTCGAGGCCACCGGGTACGAGCGCGGGACCATCACACCGCTTGGCAGCATCCGCCCTTGGCCGGTCTACGCCGACCAGACCATCATGGGCCGGCGGATCTCCATGGGCGCCGGGGAGCATGGCTACAGCGCGTTCGTGGACGCGGACGCCCTGACGGCGGCGCTGGGCGCCGTCGTCGCCGACATCACCGAACCCAACTAGCCCGCCCGGGTTAAAAGCAACGCGGGGTCACTTCGCGCCCATCCGGACGGTCGGGATGGGCGCGAAGTGACCCCGCGTTGCCGTTTTAACCGGGTGTCAGGCGGTGACCGTCAGCGGCGCCCCGTTGACGGTGAGCCGCCAGTTGGCCTGGCTGAACACGGCGACGTCCAGGGTGCCGCGGTCCACTACGTAGTCGATGATGCGCTGCCGGATCTCCTGCTGGCTGTTCGAGAGCACCGGGGCGCTCTTCACGGCCGGGAAGTTGCCTCCGCCGCTCTGCCGGTAGTTGTTGATGGCCAGGGCGAATTCCTGCTCGGGCCGCAACGCCTGGCCGCCGTAGCTGAGGTTGGCGATCCGGTCCCCCACCGGCCGGGCAAGGTCGATCTCGTAGTTCAGCGGCGCGTCGAGTCCGTAAACGACGTCGTAGTTATAGTCGGGCGTGCCGTTCGGGGCCACGGCCGTCACGGCATTGGTGACGTCCTGGGCCCTGGCCGTGGTGCCCGCCACCGGCTTGAAGTACTGCGCGGACCACTCCAGGTAGGCCTTGACCTGCGCTCCGGTGACCTTGATGGCGAGCAGCGTGTTGTCGAAGATGTACAGCCCCGCGACATCGCGGATGGTCAGCGGTCCGGCTTTGACGTCGACGGCACGGGAGAAGGCCGCCGCAATGGACAGGACGGGCAGCCCGGCCGCCGGACCGTTGGCGAGCTCGGCCTTGATGGTGCTGGCCTGGACGTAATTGATGGCGTCAATCGCGGCAGAGTCCTCCCAGCAGGCGGTGGCCGTGCTCAGCGGCGCCGTCGAGGTCCCGATCACCTCGTTGACGTAGCGCACCGTGGCGTCGTGCCCGGCCTCGACGGCCCGGACGACGGCGGGATCGGCGTCGGCGGTCTTGGCGTCCAATAGGTGCGAATGCGCCGCGGTGACCGTCCACCGCCCCTTGTCCCTGGCGAGCTCGAGGTCCATGACGGAGACGCGCATGCCCCACTTGAGCGGCTCGGTCAGTAGCACCTGCCTGCCCGTCTCCTTGTTCGTGACGAAGCGCTCGGGGATCTCCAGGTGGGCGTGCCCGACCAGGATGGCGTCGATGCCGGGGACTTCCTCGGCAAGCTGGGTGGATGCGTTCTCGGGGAAGGGCAAGGCGTCGCCGTAGGAGGATCCGGGGGTTGCCCCCGAATGGCTCGTGACGATCACGACGTCGGCCCCGGCCGCCTTGACCTGCGGGATGACAGTCCGGGCCTCTTCGACGATGCCGTTGAAGTCGAGCTTGCCCTGGACGTTGTCGCGGTCCCAGAGCGCGCAGCCCGGCGTCACAAAGCCGACCAGGCCGACCGTCAGCCAGCCGCTGCCGGTCTTGACCCGCTTCAGGACGTAGGGGGTGAAGGCGCGCCCGCCCGTCACGGCGTCGTGGACGTTGGCGCCCAGCAGGGGGAAGTCCAGTTGCCGCTCCCAAGTCCGCAGCAGTCCAATGCCGTAGTTGAACTCGTGGTTGCCCAGCCCCACGGCGTCGTAGCCGATCGCGTTCATGGCCAGCGCCATGGGGTGTTTCACGGTTGCCGAGGCGGGGTTGATCTTGGCGAAGTAGTAGGCCAGGGGTGTGCCCTGGATGGTGTCCCCGGCGTCGATGGTCAGCGTGTTGGCCGCGCCGCGTTCGGCCCGCATGGCGTTGATCAGCGTCGCGGCCTGGGCGATCCCGATCCTGTTCCCGGCGGCATCGGCATAGGGCGCGTTCTTGAAGTAGTCCCAGTTGAAGACGTTGTTGTGCAGGTCCGTGGTGCCGAGCACCGTCAGGGTGAACGGCTTCTTTGTGTTTGCCTGGCCGGGGGCGGCCTGTGCCGCCGGGGCTCCGGCCAGCGCGGCGGCGGCGGCTCCGCCGCCCACAAGGGCTGCCGCGAGCATGGCGCGGCGGGAAGGGGAAGTGATTGGGTCCGTCATTGTGGGTGAACTCCTGGACGTTGGGGGCCGGTGGGCACAAATCCAAAGTCTAGGGTCGCGCCGTCAAGTGCGACAGGGGTATCAGAAAAACTTTGCCCAATCCTTGGTTACAGTTCACCGGCGGCCGTTTCCGGCGCGCCCACTACGCTGTCCGGCCGCAGAACGCAGGAAACCCCGCCCACTGAGTGGACGGGGTTTCCTTCGAGCAGTGCGGACCGCGATTGATCCGGACGGCGGGAATTACTTGAGGGTAACGCGGGCGCCAGCTTCTTCGAGCTGAGCCTTTGCCTTCTCGGCAGCTTCCTTGGTGGCGCCTTCGAGAACAGCCTTGGGTGCGCTGTCAACCAGGTCCTTGGCTTCCTTGAGGCCCAGGGAGGTGATGGCGCGAACTTCCTTGATCACTGCGATCTTCTTGTCGCCAGCAGCTTCGAGGATGACGTCGAAGTCAGTCTTCTCTTCAGCTTCTTCAGCAGCACCGGCAGCGGGGCCGGCAACGGCAACAGCGGCAGCGGTAACTTCGAAAGTCTCTTCGAAGAGCTTGACGAACTCGGAGAGCTCGATGATGGTCAGTTCCTTGAAAGCTTCAATGAGCTCTTCGTTGGTGAGCTTCGCCATGGTGTGGCGTCCTTCCTATAGTGGTGCCCGGCGGGCCTGAGGCTCGCTGTCGCACCGGAGTCTTATGGAGAAGAGGACTAGTTCTCTTCGGGGGCTGCGGCTTCGGCCGGTGCTTCGGCCTCGGCTGCTGCATCTGCTGCGGGAGCTTCTTCAGCGGCGGGTGCTTCGGCTGCTGCCGGGGCACCGTTCTCTTCTTCAAGCTTGAGGCGCAGTGCGTCGATGATGCGTGCAGCGGCGGCGGCAGGAGCCTTGAGGATCCCTGCAACCTTGGCGAGCTGCAGCTCACGGGACTCGAGTGCTGCCAGGGCAGCAACTTCGCTGGCGTTCAGTGCCTTGCCCTCGAAGTAACCGGTCTTGATGACCAGCTGCTTGTTGGCCTTGGCAAAATCCGTCAGGCTCTTGGCAGCTGCAACTGCGTCACCCTTGATGAACGCGATTGCAGTGGGGCCGGCGAGCTGACCGTCGAATGCTTCGACACCAGCTTCCTTGGCTGCAATGGCGGTCAGGGTGTTCTTGACGACCGAGAACTTGGTTTCCTGGCCGAGAGAGACACGCAGCTGCTTGAGCTGTGCAACGGTGAGCCCGCGGTATTCGGTCAGGACAGCGGCGTTCGATTCCTTGAAATCGTTAGTGATCTCAGCTACTGCTGAAACCTTGCTAGGCGTTGCCATAACCCTCCTTCCGGGGATAGTGCCGGTATGTCCGGGTCCCCGCTCAAAAGAGCTAAAACTAAAAAACGCCCCGCGCAGATGCACGGGGCTTGTCTCGACGCGGTCCATGACCGCGGAGCTTTGCTTCGTTCACCTGCGCCGGCCGCCCTATGTTCAGGGTCCTTCGTCCGGAAATCCACTGCGCTCTCCCGGCGCGACTGCAGAAGTGAGTCTTGCTTGGGAGAGTGGATTTCCAACAACCGACGGTCTTTGGTCCTCCAAGCTTACGGGACGCGGCGCGCGTGTTCCAAATCGGCGGCCGGACGACGCCCGTCGGACAGGGGTCGGGCAGGGGTCGCGGTGGAATTCGGCCCGGAGCCTCAGCTGACGGCTGGTCCGAAGTTGGGGAGTTCCTTTTGCCAGAGACCCGTCACGCCCGCCGTCGTGAAGCCGAGCTGCTGGTTGACCTTCAGGAGGTAGCGGTTCTCCGGGGCGTTCCATGTGTACAGGACACGGGCGTCCGGAAACTGCTCGCTGAGCCGTTCCATGTTGGCGACCTTGATCAGCAGCCCGAGCTTGTTGCCGCGGTGTTCCTGCAGGACCACGGTGTCGTCCTGGAAGACGACGTCCGGGCGCAGTGCCAGGACACTGATGGTGGTCAGGCCCACGAGCGTCCCGCTGGCGATGTGCTCGACGGCGGTGACCACCGTCCGGCGGCCCTGGGCAATGGTGACTTCCTCCGCTTCCCGGAGGATGCCGCCGTCGAACACCATCTCCTGGGCATCCGGCCCCGGCACTTCGTCCTCGCCTGCCTGGTTTTCCAGGGCGGCGACGGCCTCGAGCCACTGGTCAGGACACCGGTCCGTCCAGTGGTGCAGACGGTAGCGGCCGGCATTGGCTTCCTCGGCCTCGGCCTCAAGGTCGGCGACGAGTTTGGTGTCCAGCGGCAACGCGCAGGAGCTGAACTGTTCGATGTGCTGCAGGGTGTAGCCGGTGTGGCGGGCAAATTCCACGTCACGGCTGCCCAACGGGACGAACCCGACACCGCTGCCGGGCACGAGCTGTTCGGCCTCAGGGTCCGTCAGGGTTGATCCCGGGTGGTTGGTGTCGATCAGGATCGTGTGGCGGCCCTCGTCCCGGGCGAAATGTTCGGCGGCCTCCAGCAGCTGCCTCCCCACGCCCTGGCGCCGGAATTCGGGCAGGATGTCGAGCGTAAATTCGGCGAGATCGAGGTTGTCCACGAGCGGCAGGGCGATGTCCGCCGTCCCGACAATCACGCCGTCGATCTTGGCGACGAGGATCACCTGGCGTTCGTAGGGGTCCGCCATCTCAAGAAGCTTTTCTTGTGGCGCGTAGGCGAGGTCGTCGGTGCCCCAGGTCTGCATCCGGACCCTGCGCCCCACCTCGATGGCGGCGAGAAAGTCGGCGGCATCGGGCGCGTCAAGGGAATCGGGGATCCACAGCTGCTCAATCCGTACATCGTTTGCCATAGAGGGCATCTTCCCAGCCGTCGTGCCACCCACCCTCGGTACGGCCCGGCTCAAGCCGGGCTTTCAACCGCCAGCATATGCCGGTTTGGGCCGCTGTTCCATTGGTGACGCCGGGCAGTTTCGTCGCGCCCGGCGTGCGGCCCCCGCGGGGTGCGGAGGGGCTGGGTTTGATGAGGCTGACCGGGTGGGGCGCCGGGCTTGGCTGGCAGGGCGTCCGCGGGACATGCCCAACCCTGATCGTGAGCGATGGACATCATGCCTTGATGCCCCATCGTCAGGGCAACGAATGAGCATGTCCCCCAAAGCTGAAGGCAAAGAATGAGCATGCCCCGAAGCTTCGCCTGAAAAATGAGCATGCTCCGCATGATGGCCGACGGAGAGCGGACATGCCCGGCCCTGATCGCGAGCGATGGACATCATGCCTTGATGCCCCTTTGTCAGGGCGACAAATGAGCATGTCCCCCAAGCTGCGCGTGACGAACGAGCATGTCCCTAGAACGTGCGGAGCAGCATGCCAGCCCCCAACGTCAGTCCCGGGGTATCAGTTCCCGGCTGCGCCCGCGGCGGCAGCGGTCCGCTGCCACTCGCCGTCGTAGCCCGCCGGCTTGAAGCCCAGCGCGATGTTGATGCCGAGCATGTGATCGTTTTCGGCCGCGTTATAGGTCAGGACGCGCCGGACTGCGGGGTACGCCTCCCGCAGCAGGCGCAGGTTGCGGATCTTGATGAGCATGCCAAGCCGGTGGCCGCGGTGGCCCACCGCGACCAGGGTGTCGTCCTGGTTGGCCAGCCATGGCTTGTCGGCTGTTGTCTGCAGGACGGTATAGGCGGCCAGTTCACCGCTGGACCGGTGCCGTGCCGCCACCACGAGGGATGACTGGCCGGCCCGCCGCCAGGTGTCCTCGACGTGGCGGACCCGGGCGACGTCCCAGATTTCCGGTTCGTAGCTCAGCGCTCCGGAGGGGGCATCGGTGCTCATCCGGGACATCAGCACCGCGAGCTGGGCGGCATGTTCCTCCGGGCAGGAATCGGTCCAGTGCAGCAGTTCGTAGTCCGCCGAGCGGGCCAGGGCGTCCCGTTCCAGGGCGTCGAGGTCCGCAGCGGGCGGGACGTCGAGCGCACTAAACCGTTCGACCTGTTCCAGGCGGTAGCCGGCTTTTCCGGCGAAACGGACTCCCGGCGCGCCGGCGGGCAGCGCCCCGGTCCCCGTGGCGGGCCTAATGAGGTTGGGGCCATCGACGTCGAAATCGGCCGGGTGCTCGGTGAAGGTCTGCAGGATTGTCCGCCCATCGGCGGCGGCCAGCGCCTCGGCGTGCTCCAGCAGTGCCCGGCCGATCCCCCGCCCGGCGAACGCATCCAGGACGCTCACGTGCAGCAGCGCACTGCCCAGGTTCTCCTGCAGTTCGCAGCGGACCCAGGAGTTGGCCGCCATGCGTCCGTCGACGCGGACGAAGAAGAGCCGCAGCCGGGAGTACGCAGTGTCCCGCCAGTACTGCAGGCGGGCCGCCGCGGACGATGCCCGGTCCAGGTTGCCCCAGGTCTGCAGGATGAGCTCATCGCAGAGGCCCATGAATTCGAGGAACTCCGCCGTGTCAGCGGCATCGGGGTCAGCGGGATCAAGGCCGGCGGGCAGGGAGAGTTCCTCGATGAGGTACGACGGCGTAGTCACCGGGACAGCCTAACCGGCAAGTCCGGCGGCTCCAAGGGTCCCGGACGCCCGGGATTCCCGGACTCCCGGGGTCCCCGGGCGTCCGGCGTCCCCGGGGCAGGACGGCGAAAGGCCGCCCCGCAGTTGCGGGACGGCCTTTCGCTGGAACCGGCGACGCCAGCGTGGCTGACGGAACCGTTGATCCGTGGATCCGTGGATCCGTTGATCCGGTGAGGACTAGACCTCGGTCAGGACCTTGGTGACGTTGGGGTCAACCGAGATGCCCGGGCCGAACGTGGTGGCCACGGTGGCCTTCTGGATGTAGCGGCCCTTGGAAGCGGACGGCTTGAGGCGAAGAACCTCTTCCAGTGCGGCTGCGTAGTTCTCGGCCAGCTTGATGGCGTCGAACGAAACCTTGCCGATGATGAAGTGCAGGTTCGAGTGCTTGTCGACGCGGAAGTCGATCTTGCCGCCCTTGATGTCGTTGACGGCCTTGGCGACGTCAGCGGTCACGGTGCCGGTCTTCGGGTTCGGCATCAGGTTACGCGGACCCAGGACCTTGCCGAGGCGGCCAACCTTGCCCATGAGGTCAGGGGTGGCGACGGCGGCGTCGAAGTCGGTCCAGCCGCCGGCGATCTTTTCGATCAGGTCATCGGAACCAACGAAGTCGGCGCCGGCTGCGATTGCAGCCTCAGCCTTGTCGCCCGTTGCGAAGACGAGGACGCGGGCGACCTTACCGGTGCCGTGCGGCAGGTTGACGGTGCCGCGGACCATCTGGTCGGCCTTACGCGGGTCAACGCCGAGGCGGAAAGCGACCTCAACGGTGGCGTCGAACTTGGACGGGTTGGTGTCCTTGGCGAGCGTCACTGCCTCGAACGGCGCGTAGAACTTCTCCGCGTCGATCTTGGCCGCGGCTGCCTCATATGCTTTGCTGCGCTTTGCCATGCTGCTTATTTCTCCTTGTGCAGTTGTGGTCTGCGGACCGCGCTGGGCCCTGCCACAGGCGGCATTCCGGCTGGTGTAGCCGTTCCGGAATTCCGCTTTTCATTGTTTAGGTGGTGCCGGCTGGCCGGCGGTGCTGACGGCGTCGTGACCGGTTTCCCGATCCCGGCGCATCAGCGGTGGGGAATTAACCCTCGACGGTGATACCCATGGAGCGGGCGGTGCCGGCGATGATCTTCGCTGCGCCTTCGAGGCTGGTGGCGTTGAGGTCTTCCATCTTGGTGGTGGCGATCTCGTTGACCTGGGCCTGGGTCAGCTTGGCAACCTTGACGGTGTGCGGGGTAGCCGAACCCTTGGCGACGCCTGCAGCCTTCTTGATGAGCTCTGCAGCCGGCGGGGTCTTGGTGATGAACGTGAAGGAACGGTCTTCGTAGACCGTGATCTCCACGGGGATAACGTTGCCGCGCTGGGCTTCCGTCGCAGCGTTGTACGCCTTGCAGAATTCCATGATGTTGACACCGTGCTGGCCAAGCGCAGGACCGATCGGCGGGGCCGGGTTAGCGGCACCTGCCTGGATCTGCAGCTTGATGAGGCCGGTGACCTTCTTCTTGGGAGCCAATGTAGGTCCTTCTCTCAAATACGTCCTGGGGCACAGGAGCGTGCCTCAGGTTGGTGGCCGCCATGGCGAGGCGGCCGGCCGCCCCGTGGCTGCTAAGCGGGCAGCCCGGGGCGAATTCTTGTAGTCCAGCTGGAACTTACGGTTCAGCTAGATCTTGCTGACCTGGTTGAACGCCAGGGTGACCGGAGTCTCGCGTTCGAAGATGGACACCAGGACCACGAGGGTCTGGGAATCGATCTTGATCTCGGAGATCGTGGCGGGGAGGGTCTCGAACGGGCCTTCCTTGACGATGACCGACTCGCCAACCTCGAAGTCGACGTCGACCTGGGCGGCGGCGTGCTTGACCGGCTTGCCCTTCTCGGCCTGCTCTTCTTCGAAGACAGGCGCGAGCATGGAGAAGACCTCATCGAGGCGCAGCGGGACCGGGTTGTGGGCGTTGCCCACGAAGCCGGTGACACCGGGAGTGTGGCGGACGGCGCCCCAGGAAGCGTCCGTCAGGTCCATGCGGACCAGGACGTAGCCGGGGATGCGGACGCGGTTGATGACCTTGCGCTGAGCGTTCTTGATCTCAACGACTTCCTCCATCGGAACCTGGATTTCGAAGATGTAATCTTCCATGTCCAGGGTCTGGATGCGGGTCTCAAGGTTGGCCTTGACGCGGTTCTCGTAGCCTGCGTAGGAGTGGATGACGTACCAGTCACCCTCCTGGCGGCGCAGCTTGGCCTTGAACTCGTCGGCGGGGTCGACGTCGGCCTTGGCGGCCGCCGCTGCCAGCACGTCGGCGTCGTCAGCGTCAGCCTCATCAGCGTCGGTGTCGTCAGCGTCGCCTGCTTCTGCGTCGTCTGCCGCTTCTTCCGTGGCTACGGCCTCGTCAGTGACGTCGGATTCGGGCGCAGCAGACACAGCCTCGGATTCTTCCGCGGCTTCCACCGCGGCGTCCTGGCTCTTATCCAGCTCAGTCTCAGTTACCTCGAGCTCCTGCTCAGACACTTGGTCTCCTGCTTCCTCATTGCCTAACATGCCTATTTAAATGACTCAATTCCGCACACCCCGTGGAATCTCCGGTTTCCCGGGGAATCCACGCAGTCTGCGGACCGGTCGCCTTAGCTGTCCGTGGGGGCGCTGCCGCCGAAGACCCAGCTGACCGCGGTCCCAAAGGCCAGGTCCAGCAAGGTGACGATCACCATCATGATGGTCACGAACACCAGTACCACGAGTGTGTAGTTGATCAGTTCTTTACGGGTCGGTGCGACGACCTTCTTCAGTTCGCCAATGACCTGGCGGATGAAGATCGCGATACGAGCGAAGAAGCCGGGCTTGGCGGCATTCTTGGCGGGGCGGCCTTTGGAGCTGCTGGCAGCTGTTTCGGTCACCTGGTCCTCACTCATCCTCGCAATGATCGGATACCCGGCTCTGAACTGAACCATGGTTGCTGCGCTGGTTCCGGATGATCCGGAACAGCATGCGCAGGGCAGACAGGACTCGAACCTGCAACCTGCGGTTTTGGAGACCGCTGCGCTACCAATTGCGCCACTACCCTTCGGGGAGAAAATTCGCTCCGGCCGACGCGTCCCACAGGCTTCCCTGAGGCGCAGGCCATCATCGTGTTTTCAACACCGGAGAACCAGTCTACGCAACAACTGCGCCTACGTCGAACCGGCCCTCTTCCGGACCCCCGCGTGCCTGCGAAAACCAACTGACAGCCGCCAGTCACATTCGGGTTCAGGCACCCCGGGGGATCCGCTGAACAGCATAGAGTAGATTTCGTCGAATCCCATATCCAGCCTTCCAGCTGCCAGCGAAGAACGGACCCGCCCATGTCTGCTGCCCGCATTTCCCAGCGCATTTCCGCCATAGCCGAATCCGCCACTCTGGCCGTCGATGCCAAGGCGAAGGCGCTGAAGGCAGCCGGCCGGCCGGTCATCGGCTTCGGTGCCGGGGAACCCGATTTCCCGACCCCCGGCTATATTGTGCAGGCCGCCATCGAGGCCGCCAGCCAGCCGAAGTACCACCGCTACTCCCCCGCCGGCGGGCTTCCCGAGCTGAAGCAGGCCATCGCGGACAAAACCTTCCGGGATTCCGGGTACCAGGCGGCGGCGTCCCAGGTGCTGGTGACCAACGGCGGCAAGCAGGCCGTCTACAACACCTTCGCCACCCTGCTGGATCCGGGCGACGAGGTCATTGTTCCCACCCCGTTTTGGACCACCTACCCGGAGGCCATCCGGCTGGCCGGCGGCGTGCCGGTGGAGGTCTTCGCGGGCCCGGAGCAGGGCTACCTGGTCACCGTGGACCAGCTGGAAGCGGCCCTGACCGAGCGCACCAAGATCCTGCTCTTCGTTTCCCCGTCCAACCCCACCGGCGCCGTGTACTCGCCGGAGCAGGTCAGGGAGATCGGCCAGTGGGCAGCGTCCAAGGGCCTCTGGGTTGTCACAGACGAGATCTACGAGCACCTGACCTACGACGGCGTGCCGTTCACCTCGATCGCCACCGCAGTTCCCGAGCTGGGCGACAAGGTGGTCATCCTCAACGGCGTCGCCAAGACCTATGCCATGACCGGCTGGCGTGTGGGCTGGATGATCGGGCCCGCGGACGTCATCAAGGCCGCAACCAACCTGCAGTCGCACGCGACCTCGAACGTCTCCAACATCCCCCAGGTCGCCGCCCTCGCGGCAGTGTCCGGGCCGCTGACCGCCGTCGATGAGATGAAGGTGGCCTTTGACCGCCGCCGCAAGGCGATCGTCGCGGGCCTGAACGCAATCGACGGCGTTGACTGCCCGACGCCGAAGGGCGCCTTCTACGTGTACGCGGACGTCCGCGCGCTGCTGGGCAAGGAGTTCCCGTCCGCGAACGGTCCGGTGCGGCCGGCCACCTCTGCCGAACTCGCGGCGCTGATCCTTGACGAGGTCGAAGTGGCCGTGGTTCCCGGCGAAGCGTTCGGCCCGTCCGGCTACCTGCGCCTGTCCTACGCGCTCGGCGACGACGACCTGGCCACGGGCGTCGGCCGCCTGCAGGACTTCCTCGGCAAGGCCATATAGGACGCTCCCTCACTTTTCGCAGAAAAAACCCAGACGCTCCCTCACCCGTGCAGGTTCACGGGTGAGGGAGCGTTTGTCCTCCCGCCACCGAAACTGAGGGAGCGTTTGTACTCCCGCACCGAAACTGAGGGAACGTCCATCATCCCGCCACCGAAACTGAGGGAGCGTTCGTCGTTCGGCCACCGGAACTGAGGGAGCGTTCGGGCGGGTTTAAAGCAGGCGGCGCTCGGCGGCCCAGCGGGTCAGCTCGTGGCGGCTGGAAAGCTGAAGCTTGCGGAGCACGGCCGAGACGTGGGTTTCAACGGTCTTGATCGAGATGAACAGTTCCTTGGCCACTTCCTTGTAGCTGTAGCCGCGGGCGATAAGGCGCATCACTTCGAGCTCCCGTGCCGAGAGCTTGTCGAGCTCGTCGTCGGCGATGTCCGCGGGGGCCGTGCCGAACGCGTCCAGGACGAAGCCCGCGAGCCGGGGTGAGAAGACGGCGTCGCCGCCGGCCACGCGGCGGACGGCGCCGCTGATCTCCGCGCCGGAAATTGACTTGGTGACATAGCCGCGTGCGCCGGCCCGGATCACGGACACCACGTCTTCCGCTGCGTCGGAGACGCTCAGGGCCAGGAACCGCGTGGCGCCCAGCAGCGGCGCCGAGCCGGCCAGGACCTCGCGTCCGCCGCCACCCCGTCCGCCGGGAAGGTGGACGTCAAGCAGCACGACGTCGGGGCGCTGGACTGCGATGACGGCGATTGCCTCCTCCACGGTTCCGGCCTCCCCCGCGACGACGATGTCCGGGTCCAGGTCCGCTTTCAACCCGGAGCGGAAGATGGCGTGGTCGTCCACGATCACCACCCGGACCGGTGCAGGATTTCCCGGTGTCGGGCTTCCTGGCGCAGGGTTTCCTGATGCGGGGCTGGTCACGGTTTGGCCTCTCCGTTGGCGTTGTTGGCAGCGGCAGGTGCGGCGGCGGTGGCGGGCAGCCGGAGCCGCACCTCGGTACCGTCCGGGCTGCTGATGATGGCGGCGGTGCCGCCGTGGCGGTTCATCCGGCCGATGATCGATTCCCGGACGCCGAGCCGGTCCGGGGGAACGGAATCTGTGTCGAAGCCCGGTCCCCGGTCCTTGACGAAAACTTCCGCGGCGGCGTCGGTGACTTCCAGGTACACGGACACGGCGCCGCCGCCGTGCCGGGCGGCGTTCAGCATGGCCTCGCGGGATGCCTGGACGAGGGCCTCGTGGCGCTGGGACATGACGCAGTCCCCCACGCTGACCACCTCAACCGCGTGTCCCAGGGCGTCTTCAACCTCTGCGGCGGCGGCCTTGATGCCGTCGGACAGCTGGCCGGATTCCCTGTCGGCGTCCCGGTACAGCCAGCCCCGCAGTTCGCGCTCCTGCGCGCGGGCCAGCCTGATGACATCGTGCTCGTTGCCGGCACGGCGCTGGATCAGGGCGAGGGTCTGCAGCACGGAGTCATGGAGGTGGGCGGCGATCTCGGCACGCTCGGTGGCGCGGACCCGCCCCGCGCGCTCGGTTTCCAGGTCGCGCCAGAACTTCAGCCCCCATGGCAGCAGCACCAGGGCCACGCCGCCCAGCACGGCCACCGAGGCCAGGAGGGCGAGCCAGGTCTGCTCCCAGGACCCCGAGCCGGAAACCATAACCAGCACTCCGGCCACGACGAGGGCGAGCCCGGCCGCGAGGCGGGCCCAGCCGCCGGCCTGGTCCGCCTTGGTCTTGTCCACGAGCCCTGCCCGGCGGGTCTCGTCCAGTTGCATCCAGGCGATCGCGGCTCCGCCCAGGATGGCCGCGACCGGGATCAGGGTGCCCAGCGGCACGTCAACACCCAGGAGGCGTGCGATCAGGATCCCGGCGGCCAGCAGCAGGCCTGCGCCCAGCAGGATCTCCTTGCCGAACGGCATGCCGGAGAATTTGGTCCGCCAGGGCCCCGTCGGCCCTGTTGCGGGCGTGCCACGGGGATCAGGGGCTCCCGGCGCGTCGGGCCTGTTTGCGACGTCGGGGGTCTCCGGGAAGCTCACTGCCGGAGCGATGGGCGACGCAGGGCGGCGGGCGTTGCGCCGGGCGCTTTCATCCGCCGTGGGGACCATGATCCAGAGCCAGGCGTAGAAGGCCACACCGGCCCCGCCAGCGAGCGCAGCCACCACCATGCCGATCCTGACCATCCGCACCGGCCAGCCCAGGTGGTTGGCGAGGCCTGCGCACACGCCGGCAATCACGCGATCGCTGCTGCGGACCAGCGGCGGGCGGGCGGGCGCGGTTGTCATGGATCAATCCAAGCATGGATCGGGGTTCCCCGGACGCGTTTGAGGGCCCAACCCGGGGGCCACTCAGGGACCGTTCAGGGTGTTCCCCAGTAGAGCCCGGCGCCGGGAACGGGAAGGATCGAAGCATGAACCCGCACACTCCGCACCCCGATGAAGGCACGGCCTCCGCAGACCGGCCGGCCACGGATCGATCCCACCCGGAACGTCCAAACCCGGATCTTCCGGAACCGGAACTTCCAAACCCGGAACGTCCCGCCACGGATCTTCCGGCCCCAGAGCTTCCAGGCACGGGCCAGCCCGCGCCGGCCTTCTCCGGGCCGGGCGGCGCGCCGCCGGAGCCGCCGCCGCTTTACCCGCCCGGGGACCCGAATGGACCGTTGCCCGGCCGGCAAACCCAGAATTTCTTCGACTGGATCCGCAGCCAGGGCATCTACCGCGGACGCGACCGCTGGATCGGCGGCGTGGCCAGTGGCATAGCCCACCGGCTCGGCGTCGACCCGTTGATTATCCGCGGTGTCCTGATTGTCCTGACCGTCTTCGCCGGAGTTGGCGTGCTCGCCTACGGCCTGGCCTGGGCGTTGCTGCCTGAGCCTGACGGCCGCATTCACGTCCAGGAGGCCGCCGCGGGCCGGTGGACGGCCGGCATGACCGGCGCCCTCATCACCTCGGTCATCGGTTTCCCCAGCCTGGGCACCGGGGTCTGGGGCTGGGACCGCTTCGGCTTCGGCGCCTTCGTCTGGACCGTCTTCTGGGTGGGCGGCGCCATCTACCTCGTCTATTACCTGACCCAGCGCAACAAGATCCGGAACGGAGCCACTCCCATGTCCTCGCGTTACGACTCCGGCAGCCCGGCCGGCGGCGCGGCTTTCGTGGTCAACCCCCGCACCGACACCGGGCCGCAATCCGCAGGCAGCTTCCCGCAGGGCGGCGGCCAGGCATATGGCGACCCCGCTGACAGCTCTCGAGCCACCGGCGCCGGCCCGGACTGGGGTACGCCTCCGCCGTCAGGACCCCTAGCGTCCGGCCCCGTTCCCCCGGGCGGCTATGGCCCGGGGTCCGGCGCCACACCGCCCCCTCCGGCCGCGCGCAACCTTGGCCCCGGCACTCCGGCGGTGGCCATCACCGTCGGCTCCGCCCTCCTGGTGGGCGGCGGCATCAAGGCCCTCGACGCCGCCAACGTGATCGATCTCGGCGATGCCGGCAATGCGCTGGTCTGGGCCTTCGGCGCGGCCATCCTGGGTCTCGGGATCCTCGTCGCGGGGCTGCGGGGACGGACCTCCGGGATCCTGGGCTTCTTCGCGATCGTGGCCCTGCTGATCGGCGCGATCTTCAGCGTGGTCCCGCACGGGGACAGGTTCCGCTTCCAGAACGCCGATTGGACGCCCGCGAGCATTGAAGAGGCCCAAGGCGGCTTCGAGATCACCGGAGGCACCGGGACCGCCGACCTGACCAAGTTGGCGCTGAATCCGCCCCTGGGCTCCGACGTCGTAGTTCCGATCGACGCGACGGCCAGCAACCTCACCGTCGTCATCCCCACCACTGTCCCGGTGCACGTCCAGGCGGACATGACCATGGGCAACCTCCACGACGGCAACCAGGACCGCGGCGGCATCACGAAGCAGCAAAGTGACTACAACGCCTCGAAGCCGGGCGCCCGGCTGGTCCTGGAGATCTCCGGCACCGTCAGCAACGTGACCATCAAGGAAGGCAACTGACATGAGCATCTATGACGACTCGCGGCCGGCCGACGTCGGGCAGGACCCGGAAGCCGCGTCCCCCGCCCGGGTGGGCACAGTGGTCTGGGGACTGATAGTGGTGGCACTGGCCGCGCTGATCATCATTTCCGGGCTCGGCCTCGTGGCCCTGAACGGCACCTATGTGCTGATCGGCCTGATGATCGGGGCCGGGGCCGCCCTGGTCGTGGGCGGCCTGGTCTCGGCAGGCAGGCGTGACAATAAGTCGACTACAGGGAAGGCTTGACCCATGGATAAATTCTTCGACACCGTCCGGGGCCTCGGCCTGAAACGTGGTCCGCAGCGCTGGGTTGGCGGCGTCTGCGGCGGGATTGCCGCCAAACTGAACGTTGATGTGGCCTATGTCCGGATCGCCTACCTGCTCCTGAGCCTGCTCCCCGGGCCGGCGTTCGTGTTCTACGTCGCGGCCTGGCTCCTCCTCCCGGACCAGCGCAACGCAATCGTCCTCGAAAGCTTCCTCTCGAAGCGTTCCTCCCGGCCCTGACATCTGTCACAGGCCGACCGTCACAGGCCGACCGTCTGTGGCCGTCCCGGCCTGGCGGCTACCGGCGCCCGGCAGCCGCGCCGCACCACGAAAAGGTGCCCCCGCCTCCACGGCGGGGGCACCTTTTGTAACCGTTTGTGTCCTGCCCCACACCCGCCACTAGACTCTAGGGTGAGCTCAGCGTGGCGCTCTGCCTGTACCCCTTCAAACCAGGATTTGAGCCAAGACATGAAAATTGGAATCCTCACCAGCGGCGGAGACTGCCCCGGCCTGAACGCCGTCATCCGTGGCGCCGTCCTCAAAGGAATCGCAGTCCACGGCCAGCAGTTCGTAGGATTCAAGGATGGCTGGCGCGGCGTCGTCGAGGGCGACATCGTGGAGATTCCCCGCACCATGGTCCGCGGCATCGCCAAGCAGGGCGGCACCATCCTCGGCACGTCCCGCACCAACCCGTTTGAGAACGGCGGCGGCCCCGAGGTCATCAAAGCCAACATGGACCGGCTCGGGATCGACGCCATCATCGCCATCGGCGGCGAGGGCACCCTGGCCGCCGCGAAGCGGCTCACGGACGCCGGTCTCAAGATCGTGGGCGTGCCCAAGACGGTGGACAACGATCTCGACGCCACGGACTACACCTTCGGCTTCGACACGGCCGTGGAAATCGCCACCGAGGCAATCGACCGGTTGCGCACCACCGGAGAGTCCCACCACCGCTGCATGATTGCCGAAGTCATGGGACGGCATGTGGGCTGGATCGCCCTGCACGCCGGCATGGCCTCGGGCGCCCACGCCATCCTGATCCCGGAGCAGAAGGCCTCCATGGAACAGATCGCCGAGTGGGTCGTCTCCGCCCACGACCGTGGCCGTGCCCCGCTGCTCGTCGTCGCCGAGGGGTTCGTGCCCGAGGGCCAGGAATCCCCGCACTCGGAGCGCGGCCTCGACACCTTTGGCCGCCCCCGCCTCGGCGGCATCGCCGAAATGCTTGCGCCCGAGCTCGAGGCACGCACCGGCATCGAGACCCGCGCGACGGTCCTTGGCCACATCCAGCGCGGTGGCGTCCCGACGGCGTTCGACCGCGTCCTGGCCACCCGCCTGGGCATGGCCGCCATCGACTCGGTGGTGGAGAAGCGCTGGGGCACCATGGTCTCGCTGCACGGCACGGATATTGTGCACGTCGGTTTCGACGCCGCTCTCGGCAACCTCAAGTCCGTTCCGCAGAGCCGTTACGACGAGGCCGCCGTCCTCTTTGGCTAGGCAGGCCGGCGGCGGGGGCCCCGGATCAGGCCCGGCCCCGCAGGCAGGAGTGCGGACTGCCGGCCCGCGCGGCCGGAAGCCCGGCCGCGGTGGGTAGGGTTGATTTATGACTCTTGAGCCCGGTTCCGCCGAAATTGTCCAGCTCGCATGGGCGCGCCGCTTGGGGTTCGACGACGGCGCCTTCGCGGCCGCCGCCGGCGTGCGGCTCACCCGGGCGGACGAGGCAGCCCGGTCCCTGCAGTTCGTCCGCCTGTTCGGCAACTCCGCCCTGGTGGGCCCGCAATGGGCGCTGGACGCCGCCGACGGTCTCTCCGACGAGGAACTGGCCCAGCACGTCACCCTGCTGACCATCACCCGCGGACACGGGGGCCACGGGCTCGGCGCCGCCGCACTCTTCTTCGCCGACGACCTCCCCCTGCAGCAGCCCTCCGGGGAACTGACGGTCTCGCACGGGAACCCGGAAGCGATCGAACTGGAGACGTTCTGCCCTCCAGATGACGTCAACGAGGTGGGCCTCGCCGACCTTGAACACCGCTTCACCGTCCTGCATCTGGAAGACGGGCGCCGGACACCGGTGGCCTGCGGGGCGTATGCCGAATGGGAAGGGCTCCTGGCCCATATGGGCGTGCTGGTTGCGCCCGAATGGCGGCGCCATGGCCTGGGCAAGCTGGCCGCCTCGATAGCCGCCCACGAGGCCCTCGCCGCCGGCCTGACGCTGCAGTGGCGTTCAGAAGTCAGCAACAAGGGCTCGCTGGCGCTGGCCCGGAGCCTGGGATTCTCCGCGGGCGGCATCCAGACCAGCGTGCTGCTGGGCTGATCCGGATGCCGCCAGGCTAGCCGCGTTCCGCGGCGGCCTTGTCTGTGTCTGCCGTAGCCGGGTCTGCCGTGCCCGGGGCTGCTTTGCCCGCGTCTGCTGTGCCCGTTCCCGCAGCCGCGGCGGAGCCGGGTTCGCCCCAACCCTGGACCGGCTTGGGCTTGGCGAAGAAGAGCGCCACGGCTGCGCCGAGCAGGATGACCGCCGCCGGCAGCAGGATGGATTGGCCCATCGCCGTCGAGAACCCCTCCTGGAGCTCCGCGGGCAGGGCGCCGCCGAAGCCCATCGGGCTGGCGTCTGCGCCTGCTCCGGGCCGGGCGGGGAGCTCGGCCGCCAACCGCGCCTGGATGAGGACGGCGATGGCGGCGCTGCCGAGCACGGCGCCGATCTGGCGGGTCGTGTTGTAGACGCCCGAGCCGGCGCCGGCCTGCCGCGGCGGCAGGTTCCGCGTGACCGTGGAGCTCAGCGGCGCCCAAATGCCCGCATTGGCGAAGCCCAGCACTGCGCTCGGCAGCAGGAACAGCCAGATGGCGGTATCCGGGTGCATGAGCAGGGCGTTCCAGAACAGCGCCACCGACATCAGGACCAGGCCGGCCGCGGTGATGAATTTCGGGTTCACCCTGTCGATGATCCGGCCGACGACGGGGGCGAGGCCGCCCGAGATCAGCGCCATCGGCACCATCATGAGCGCCGACTGGGTGGGCGTCAGGCCTCGGACGATCTGGTAGTAGAAGATCAGCGGCAGGCTGAACGCGGTGACGGTGAAGCCCACCGTGGTGATGGCAATGTTTGCGAGCGAGAAGTTCCGGTCCTTGAAAAGGGACAGGGGCAGCAGCGGTTCACCCGTGTTGAACCGCTGCCACAGGACAAAGACCACCAGCACGGCGATGCCGCTGATGATCAGGCCCCAGACGGTGATGGGGCCGGCGATGGTGCCCCAGTCGTACGTCTCGCCCTCCTGGATGCCGAAGACCAGGAGGAACAGGCCGAGGGCGCTGAGCAGCACACCGGGAATATCGAACTTGTGCGGGTGGGTGGTCAGCGAAGGGACGAAACGCTGGGCGAGGATGAAGCCGACAATCCCGACGGGAACGTTGATGAAGAAGATCCATTCCCAGCCGAGGCCGTCCACCAGCACGCCGCCGAGGATCGGGCCAACCAGCGTGGCGACGCCCGCCGTGGCACCCCAGATGCCCATGGCCGCGCCGCGGCGGTCCGGGGGAAAGATCCGGGTAATGACGGCCATGGTCTGCGGCGTCATCATGGCGGCGCCGAGGCCCTGGACCACACGGGCCGCGATGAGGATCTCGACGCTGCCGGAGAGGCCGCACCACAGCGATGCCATGGTGAAGACGACGAGCCCGGAGAGGTAGAGCTTCTTTGGTCCGAAACGGTCCCCCAGCCGGCCTGTGATGAGCAGCGGCACGGCATAGGCGAGCAGGTAGGCGCTGGTCACCCAGATCACCGAGTTGATGTCAGTGTTGAGGCCCTCCATGATGCTGGGGTTGGCCACCGAGACGATGGTGGTGTCGATCAGGATCATGAAGAAGCCGATCACCAGGGACCAGAGTGCCGGCCATGGCCGGGCTACGTTTTCCATGCGGTTCCTTAGGGGCTGGTGTGAAACGGTGGATGGGCTGTGTGTGCGGGCGGCCGGGTCCCGGCCGGGGGTCCTGCGCGGGGTCACCACGGCAGTTCGCCGGAGCGGAGCTGGTCCTGAAGGCTGCGGATCCAGGCGATTTCGGCGCGCAGCGTGCTCTGCTGGAACTGGACGTCGATCCAGTACTTGCGCTCCACGCCCTTCTTCGCGAGCAGTTCCTCGCCGGAGACCAGGAAATCGAGTTGCTCCTGCAACGCCTGAAGGCGCCGGTCGAGGAGTTCGACGACGACGCCGGCGGGCAGGTTGTAGGCCTCGGAGATGGCCAGCGGGAAGGCCGGGTATTCGTTGACCGGGGCGGCGAGCATGTCCTGCAGCCACTTCGTGAACGCTTCGCGGCCGGCAGCCGAGATGGTGTATGTCGTGCGCTCCGGACGGTTGCCTCCCCGGTCCGTTCCCGTCGCTGCGACCAGCCCCTGTTCTTCGAGCCGCCCGACGGCGTGATAGAGCGTTCCCGGCCGGACCTTGACCAGCCGGTCCTCGTGCCGTGCGATCAGGAGCTGGTACATCTCGTAGGGATGCATCGGTTCTTCCACGAGCAGGGAAAGTGCGGCGACACCCAGGGGTGTCAAGGCGGTTGCCCGGGCCATGGTGCAGTCCTTTTCGGTCTAAGAGTGTCCTTTTCGGACTAAACGGCGGTTACTCCACTGAAGATTATTCCACGTGGAGTATTTGGCGGCAATCCTCCCGGCCCCGGGCGGGCCGGGCAACGGTTCCGGCCCAGGTTTGGTCAGCCGAGGAGGGCCAGGATGTCCGTCCGGGCGAACATCTGCGCGGCGGCCCGCGCGGTGGGGGTGCCGGCGTCAGGGTCGGCCCCGGCCTGCAGCAGTTCCCGGGCCACGTCTGTGTAGCCCTTGAAGACAGCACCGGCCAGCGGGGTCTGGCCGCGGTCGTTCGGCGTGTTGGCGTCGCCGCCGTGGTCCAGGATCAGCCGGACAGTGCCCGCGTGGCCGTGGTAGGCCGCCAGCATCACCAGCGAGTCGCCGGAGGAAGTGGTCAGCGTGGCCGGGGCGCCGGCGGCCAGGTAGCTGCCCAGCAGCGCAGAGTTGCCCTCGCGGGCCGCGTCGAAGAGCGCGTGGGCCAGCGCGAGTGTCTCGTCGTCGGGCGCGGCGCCACCGCCGCTCATCGGGTGCCCCGCAGGAAGCCGGTCTGGCGTCCCACCACTTGGCCGGCGTCGGGGGCCACAATGACTTCCTGGGCCGCGGAGTAGGGCTCGTCGCCGTCCACGACGGTCAGGACCTCGTCCGGGGCGACGGAGCGTTTGATCACGGCCAGGGCCACGGGGCCCATCTCGTAGTGCTGCGCCACGGAGGTCACGGCGCCCACCTTGCGCTCGCCCGCACGCACCTCGCTGCCGGCCGAGGGCAGGGTGTGCTGGGAACCATCGAGCTGGAGGAACACGAGACGGCGCGGCGGGTGGCCCAGGTTGTGGACGCGCGCAATCGTCTCCTGGCCCTTGTAGCAGCCCTTGGCCAGGTGCACGGCAGTGCGCAGGAGATCGAGCTCATGCGGGATGGTCTTGTCGTCCGTTTCCGCGCCCCACCGGGGCCGCCACGCCGCAATCCGCAGCGCCTCGGACGCCATGGTGCCGGCGAGGGCACGCTCGCCCACGGTCGCGACCAGCTCGTCCGCCGGGACCAGGTACTCAAACCACGGCCGTTCCAGTCCTGGATGGGCGTCCTCGCCCACCACCGCGTAGGAGTAGCCGCCGGCACCGACGTGCGGCCACGGGTCTTCCCAGGCCTGCAGCGCCGCCCATTCCGGGATGCGGTGGGTGGAGCCGAGTACGGCCCAGTCCGCGGAGACATCCGCGATTTCGACCCGGAGCATGAACTTCATCTTGTTGAGCCATTCGGCGAGCGGGGCCGCCTCGGCCGCCTCGACAATCAGCCAGGTGGTCGCGCCGTCGTCCACCACCCGGGCGTCGAATTCGATCCGGCCCTGCACGCTCAGCAACAGCAGTTCGGTGGACTGGCCCGGGGCCAGGGAAGTGAGCTGCTGGGAGGAGAGGGTGTTGAGCCAGCTCAGGCGGTCCGGGCCGCTGACCGTGACCACGCCGCGGTGTGAGAGATCGACGACGGCGGTGCCGGCGGCCAGCGCCCGCTGCTCCCGGAGCGGCTCGCCGTAGTGGGCGGCGACGCCGGCGTCGGCGCCGCCGGCCTCAACCGCGGCCGGGCGCGACAACAGGGGGCTTTTGATAGTCATATTGAAAGGAACGTCCTTAGCTCTGTGCGTATTCCGGCCCCACTGCGGGGCAGGCCGGCCCTAGCGGTATTCCGGATTTTCGAAGTCGAAGCGGGTGCCGGCTTTCCAGGCGTCGGGCAGGTTTCCGTAGGCGGGAATGCCGCCCGCGTCCTTGAGCATCCGCGCCAGGTGCAGCATGTTCCAGGTCATGAAGGTGGTGTTGCGGTTGGTGAAATCGCTCTCCGGCCCCCCGGACCCCTCGTCAAGGTAGCTCGGTCCTGGCCCGACGGGGCCGATCCAGCCGGCGTCGGCCTGCGGCGGAATGATGAAGCCGATGTGCTGGAGGCTGTACAGGACGTTCATGGCGCAGTGCTTGATGCCGTCCTCATTGCCGGTGATGAGGCAGCCGCCCACCTTCGGATAGTAGGCCCACTGGCCCTTCGCGTTCAGCTGCCCGGAGTGGGCGTAGAGGCGCTCGATGAGCTTCTTGGTCTGCGAGGAGTTGTCCCCCAGCCAGATGGGCCCGGCGACGACGACGATGTCCGCTTCCTGGACAGCCGGGTAGAGTTCCGGCCATTCATCGGTGGCCCAGCCGTGTTCGCGCATGTCCGGATAGACGCCGCTGGCGATGTCGTGGTCCACCGTGCGGATCACGCGGGTGGTGACGCCCTGCTTCTCCATGATCCGGCGGCTGACCTCGATCAGGCCCTGGGTGTTGGACACGTCCGGGGACTTCTTGAGCGTGCCGTTGAAGAACACGGCTTTGAGGCCGGCGTAGCCGGCGTTACCGGGGGCTGTGCTGGCGGCTGTTGTGGTGACTGCGTCGTTCACGGCATTTCTCCTGGGTCGGTGCTGACAACGGAAAAATCAGTGAGACCTGGTAATTAGCCTACTTTGGCGAGGATGGCCGATGCGTGGGCCTCCAGGCCGCCGCCCGACGTCGAACTCTTGCCGGTGGCCACGTCCCAGCGCCACAGCAGGTTCCCTTCCACGAGCCCGAAGATCCGGGTGGCCGCCGTGTACTCCTTGGAGTGGCTGCCGCGCATCACCATGTCGGTGCTGAGCTGGATCTGGGGTCCCTTGATCTGGCCGTAGTACAGCTCCGAGATCCCGCCGGGGTGGGCGATGGAGACCGAGATGTCGAAACCGCCGTCGCTGTTGCGCAGGGCCTCCACCTCGTCGGCGCTCTTGAGCACCGGGACGATGTCCGCCGGGATCAGGCCGGGGCCGCCGTCCTCGTCACGCTGCTTACGTTCCAGCGCCCAGAAGCCGGTCTCGACGGTGAGGGGACGCAGCTTGGTGCCCTCGTCGTCGGTCAGCCAGCTCTCGGCCCGGTACTGCAGGTACGGCAGGCCGTTGTGCGTGAACGAGACGTGTTGCAGGAAGTGCTCGGAGTCCTCGTCCCCGGCCCCCAGCCGGCCGCTGCCCTCCCACTCACCAATGAGCCAGGACAGCGGAACGATTTCGGGGGTCAGATCAGTAGGGATTTCAATCGGCACAGCATCTACCTCTGGAAGCTACGGGGTCTGGAACGTGTTACTTCTGGCCTTTGAAGAGGCGGTACACGACAAAGCCGGCAAACCACGCCATGGACAGGCTGGCCACGCCAAGCAGGACAAGGAAAAAGATCTCATATGCAAGTACGGACATGATGCCATCCTAACGCTTAGTAGATGAGTAGTTTGTCTATGAAGTAGGCCAGGGAACCGACCGCAGACACCGGCCCGAGCCCCATGCCCACGGCCGCCAAAATATTCAGGCCCTCGCCGTTGAGGATGACGAGGCGGCGGAAACTCACCAGCACCGCCCCCACGACGACGCCGACGAGCGCGGCCGGCAGCACGGCGATGTCGGAGAACACCAGGCCGGCGAGCGGCCCGGCAAGGCCGGCGCTCACGATGCCCAGCGGCGCCACGATCCGGTCCGGCCAGCGGATCAGCCCCGCCAGCAGGGCGATCGCCGCGCTGATGGCCGCCACGAGGATCATTTCGCGGACCCCGTTGAAGCGCGAACTCGCAATCCAGCCGGCGCCGAGGCAGGAGAGCAGGACACCCGCGCACGAGCCCAGGGTGGATTCGAGGCGCTGGGCCTGGCCGGTGCCCCGGATCAGCTGCATGACGAAGATTGCTATGACCCCGACGGCCATGAACGACGGCGTCCAGTCCAGGAAGCCGGGAGCCGGGAGATACGTCGCAGCCACCGCCGACCCCACACCGGGCAGGCCAATCAGGACCGCGAGGGTCTTCTTGGCGGGGATGCCGAGAAAGTAGGGCCAGCCGATACCGATGCCTGCGGCGGCGAGCGCCGCGACTGCCAGGAGGACCTCCGGCGAGGAATAGGCGCCGGCGACAATAGCCGCGAGACCTGCCAGGCCGATGATCCCGACGCTCCACGGCTTCACTGTCTGCTCGCCATCGGCAGACCCACCATGGCCAGACCTTCGCTCACTGCGGACCCCAATTCGACTCGGCTCAATTTCGACGGGCCGCGGGCCCTGACGGTTCAATCCTGCCCTATGTGACCGGTATGTGTCGCAAAAGGAGGGGCTGGAGGTGACGGGACCATGGCCGGAATGGGGCCTTTAGGTATACTCAGCATCAGCAACAAGACGCTCAATGATGCGCGGACACCCCTTGGAGGAACAATGTCGCACATCCTGCTATTGACGAACAGCACGGGAACATCCGTGGACGTCCTGCCTGCTCTGGAACTGCTGAACCACCGGGTGCACATCCTTCCGGCCGAGCCCACTGCCCTGCTCGAGACCGACCCCTGCGACATCGTCCTGCTGGATGCCCGCAAGGACCTGGTCGGCGCACGTTCCCTCACCCAGCTGCTCAAGGCCACCGGCCTCAGCGCCCCGTTGATGCTGATCCTCACCGAGGGCGGCATGGCCGCGGTCTCCTCGGCGTGGGCCGTGGACGACATCCTCCTGGAATCCGCGGGCCCGGCAGAAGTTGAAGCCAGGATCCGGCTCGGGATCGCGCGCGCCGTCCCGGAGAAAGAGGACGTGCCGACCGAAATCCGGGCCGCCGGCGTCGTGATTGACGAGGCCAGCTACACCGCACGGGTCAACGGCGCCGCGCTCAACCTGACCTTCAAGGAATTTGAACTGCTGAAATACCTGGCCCAGCACCCCGGCCGGGTATTCACCCGCCAGCAGCTGCTGACCGAAGTCTGGGGCTACGACTACTACGGCGGCACCCGCACCGTGGATGTCCACGTCCGGCGGCTGCGGGCCAAACTGGGCGCCGACCACGAGAACCTGATCAGCACCGTCCGCAACGTCGGCTACCGCCTGACCCTGGTCCGCCAGCCCGAGGACGAACTCACCGAGGCCTGAGCGCACTGCGGCCGCCAGGACGCGGCAGCGCCGGTAAGCAGGCGCCGGTGCCCGAAGCACTGAACGCAGAAAGCCCCGGACTCTGGAATCCAGAGTCCGGGGCTTTCTTGGTGCACCGATCCCTCGGCACGGAACTTCTCAGTATTTATCAGTACTTCTCAGTACTTCTGAGTGGAGGACATACGGGTCGAACGTATCGAGGCCACCCCAGTGGTGGATCCCCCTCGCATCTGGCTCAACGCCGGACGAGAAACGACTATACGCGGCCGTCCGGAGTTCAACAAAATCGGCCGCCGACCGCCATGCACCCGATAGCCTTGCACCATGAGCCCTGCGCACCCGGAAAACTGGCCCGTACACACTGTCAAAGGAACCGTGGACGGCGCGCTGCTGCGGGACGTCGCTGCCCTTGTCGCCGCGGCGGAAGAGTCGGACGGCAATCCGCCACTGTCCGAACAGACCCTTGTCACGCTGCGCGCCGCCGATGCGGGCGAGCACTCGGTGCTTGCCCTCGCCCTCTACGCCCCGGACGAGAAGTCGGATCCGGCGACGGCGCAGGACCTCGCCGGCGTCGCCGTCGTCATCGAGGGGCCCGACGGCACCGGGGTCCTGGAGGTCGCCGTCCACCCCAGCTATCGCAACCAGGGCGTGGGCGACCGCCTGGTGGGCGAACTGAAAAGCGTCCGCGGCTTCGCCGGCCTGAAAGCCTGGTCCCATGGAAACCACCAGGCCGCGGCCGACCTCGCAGCCCGCTACGGCTACGGCGCCGTCCGTGAGCTGTGGAAAATGCGGCTGATGACAGCAGCGGCGGCCCTGCCGGAGGTCCACCTCCCGGAGGGCGTACAGCTCCGCGCCTTCGTGCCCGGCCGGGATGAGGACGCCTGGCTGGCCGCCAACAAGGCCGCCTTCGCCCACCACCCGGAGCAGGGCAACATGACGCGGGCCGATCTGGACGCCCGCATGGCCGAACCGTGGTTTGATCCCGCAGGCTTCCTGCTGGCCGTCGACCCGGCGGACCGGCTCCTGGGATTCCATTGGACCAAGGTGCACCCCCGGCACGGCGATCACCCCGCCATGGGCGAGGTCTATGTGGTGGGCGTGACCCCGGATGCCCAGGGCTCCGGGCTGGGCAAGGCCCTCACGGTCGCCGGCATCCGTCATCTGCAGGGCCTGGGGCTCCGCGCCGTCATGCTCTACGTCGACGCCGACAACACCCCCGCCGTCGCCCTCTACCGCCGGCTCGGATTCACCCGCTGGGATGTCGATGTGATGTACGCGCCGCTGCCGCAGCCGCAAACACCGGCCGCCGCTCCCGCGCCGGACGGCGTTAGTCAAGTCGGCGGATGACCGCCCCGACCGGGCCGAAATCTGGGGTCATCCGGCCATGATTGCTTGTAAGGTTGAAGCTACATCGCGCCAGCATTGAGGAGACACCATGCCACGGGATACCGCCCGGACATCCACGTCTGAACCAGCAACGCCGGAAAAGGGGGCGCGTCCGGTACGTGCCCGCTTTGGCTCCTCCGAAGTGCCGGCCTCACGCGCCACGCAGGACCGGATCGACATTCCGGAGTTCGCGCCGAACCTGGAGCCGGAAGGCGACATCAGCCCCGACCGGTTCCTGGACCGGGAACTGAGCTGGCTTGCCTTCAACGCCCGGGTCCTGGAATTGGCCGAGGACCCCAACCTGTACCTGCTGGAGCGGGTCAGCTTCCTGTCCATCTTCGCCTCCAACCTGGACGAGTTCTTCATGGTCCGGGTGGCCGGACTGAAGCGGCGGATCGCGACGGGGCTTGCCGTCCCCTCCCCCGCCGGGCTGAGCCCGATGCAGGTCCTGGAGCAGATCGGCGAGGAGGCCCACCGGCTGCAGCAGCGCCACGCCCGGGTCTACGCCGAACAGATCCGCCCGGCGCTGGCCTATGAGCACATCCACCTGATGCACTGGGAGGAACTCGACTCGCAGGCCAAGGACCAGCTCAGCGCCATGTTCGCGGAAAAGGTCTTCCCGATCCTGACCCCGCTGGCCGTGGACCCGGCGCACCCGTTCCCCTACATCTCCGGGCTGTCCCTGAACCTGGCCGTGGTGGTCCGCAACCCGGTCAGCGACAAGGAGCTCTTCGCCCGCGTCAAGGTCCCTGACCAGCTCCCGCGCCTGATTTCCATCGACGGCGCCCGCGCCGGCTCCGTTCCCGGGCGGGTGGCACGGTTCATCGCGCTCGAAGAAGTGATCGCCGTGCACCTGGACCAGCTGTTCGCCGGCATGGAGGTCCTGGAACACCACATCTTCCGCGTGACCCGCAACGAGGACGTCGAGGTTGAAGAGGACGACGCCGAAAACCTGCTGCAGGCCTTGGAGAAGGAACTCCTGCGCCGCCGGTTCGGCCCGCCCGTCCGGCTTGAGGTCACCAATGACATCAACCCGAACATCCGTGCCCTGCTGATCCGCGAGCTCGGCGTCGAGGAATCCGAGGTCTACTCCGTCCCGGCGCCGCTGGACCTGCGCGGGCTCTCGGTGATTGCCGGGATCGACCGGGCGGACCTGCACTACCCCAAGCACGTCCCGCACACCTCGCGCTACCTCAACGAATCGGAAACGTCCAAGGCGGCCAACGTCTTTGCCGCCATGCGGCGCCGGGACATCCTCCTGCACCACCCGTACGACTCCTTCTCCACGTCCGTCCAGGCGTTCCTGGAACAGGCGGCCGCGGACCCCAAAGTCCAGGCCATCAAGCAGACCCTGTACCGCACCTCCGGTGACTCCCCGATTGTCGATGCGCTGATCGACGCCGCCGAGGCCGGCAAGCAGGTCCTGGCGCTCGTGGAGATCAAGGCGCGCTTTGACGAGCAGGCGAACATCTCCTGGGCCCGGAAACTGGAACAGGCCGGCGTCCATGTGGTGTACGGCATCGTGGGGCTCAAGACCCACTGCAAGCTCTCCCTCGTGGTCCGCCAGGAAGTGGACGGCCTGCGCCGCTACTGCCACATCGGCACCGGCAACTACCACCCCCGCACGGCCCGCTACTACGAGGACCTGGGCCTGCTGACGGCGAACGAACAGGTCGGCGAGGACCTGTCCAAGCTGTTCAACCAGCTCTCCGGCTACGCGCCGAAGTCCACGTTCAAGAGGCTGCTCGTGGCGCCGCGCTCGGTCCGTTCCGGGCTGATCGACAGGATCGAAACCGAGATCAGGAACGCCCGGGCCGGCATCCCCGCCCGTGTCCAGATCAAGGTCAATTCGATGGTGGACGAGGCCATCATCGATTCCCTGTACCGCGCGTCCCAGGCCGGGGTGCAGGTGGACGTCATTGTCCGCGGCATCTGCTCCCTGCGGCCCGGCGTTCCCGGGCTGAGCGAGAACATCACGGTCCGCTCCGTGCTGGGCCGCTTCCTGGAGCACTCCCGCGTCTTCGCCTTCGCAAATGGCGGCGACCCGGTGGTCTACATCGGCTCGGCCGACATGATGCACCGCAACCTCGACCGCCGGGTGGAGGCCCTCGTGCAGCTGACGAGCGGCGACGACACGACTTATGTCCTGGACTTGCTCAACCGCTACATGGTGCCCGAAACCGCCAGCTGGCATTTGGACAAGCAGGGCGAATGGACCCGCCACCACCTGGCGGAAGACGGCCAGGACCTCAAGGACGTGCAGTCCTGGCTGCTCGCCTCCCGCTCGCGCCAGCGCTCGACCAGCCTGCGGTAGGGATCGTGAGTGTGAGCAGCGATGCACTGGTTGCGGACCAGGCTGACCAACCCGGCGAAGAGGTTTCCGTCACGGCGGCGGGCGCCATCCCGTGGCGCCTCAATTCGGTAAACAAGGACCAGCTCGAGGTCCTGCTGATCCACCGTCCGCGGTATGACGACTGGTCCTGGCCGAAGGGCAAAATCGACCCCGGCGAGACCATCCCGGAGTGCGCCGTGCGCGAGGTCGAGGAGGAGATCGGGCTCTCCGCTCCGCTGGGGATCCCGCTTCCGCCCATCCACTACCACGTGGCGGCGGGGCTGAAGGTGGTCCACTACTGGGCGGTCGACGTCGACGGCGCCGTCTTGATACCGGACGGCACCGAAGTCGACAGCGTCATGTGGTGCCCGCCCGAGAAGGCCGCCCGCCTGCTGAGCAACCCGGGTGACATCGAACCGCTGCAGCACCTGGTGAACGCCCACGACCGCGGGGAGCTGGAGACCTGGCCGCTGCTGATCGTGCGCCACGCCAAGGCCAAGCCCCGCTCCTCCTGGACCAAGGCCGAGGGCGACCGCCCGCTGGCCGCCACCGGCATGCGGCAGGCGCAGGCGGTGGGGCGGCTCCTGCAGGCGTGGAAGCCCGCGCGGATCGTTTCAAGCCCGTGGCTGCGGTGCGTGGCCACCATCGCACCCTACGCCAAGGCGGCCGACGCCAAGGTCAAGCTCAACGAGGCCCTTACCGAGCACCGGCACGGCCGCAGCCCGCACAAGACGGCAGCGGTCGTCGAGGGGCTGTTCGACAAGCAGCGGGCCGTGGCGCTGTGTACGCACCGCCCGGCCCTGCCGACCGTCCTGAAGCAGCTGGCAAAACACATGAGCTCCCGGCTGCGGGATCTGCTGCCGTCCTCGGACCCGTTCCTGGCGCCGGGCGAGATTGTGGTCTGCCACGTCGCGCGCGGCAGCAAGAAAAAAGTGGTTGCCGTAGAGCGGTTCAAGCCGTTCGACGACTAAGGTCCTTGACCCCCGGGTCCCCAAGCCTGGTTTGTATCAATAGCTTGGTACATTGCTGCTGAATCTTGGGGGATTCCATGCCGGTCCTGTGGAACGTGCCGCCGGTACTGCTGCTCGGCCCGGCGATCGCCGCCCTGCTGGTCTACGCGGTTCTGCATTGCGGAAGCCCGTGCTGCCGGGCTCGACGACGCGGCACTGCTGGCGGTCCTCCGGGCGAGGCAGGGACAGTCACACAAATAAGGAGAGCCGGCGAGTTCTCAGTAGACTGGAACGGTGAGCATCCCTACGCCCTATGAAGACCTCCTGCGCGACGTCCTCGAGCACGGCACGCACAAATCGGACCGCACCGGCACCGGCACCCTCAGCGTTTTTGGCCGCCAGCTCCGCTTTGACCTGAGCAAGAGCTTCCCGCTCATCACCACCAAGCGGGTGCACTTCAAGTCCGTGGCCGTGGAGCTGCTCTGGTTCCTCCGCGGCGACACGAACGTCAAATGGATGCAGGACCAGGGCGTCACCATCTGGGACGAATGGGCCGACGCCGACGGCGAACTCGGTCCCGTCTACGGGGTCCAGTGGCGTTCCTGGCCCACGCCCGACGGCGGCCACATCGACCAGATCGCCGAACTCATCGAGAACCTGAAGTCCAACCCGGACTCGCGCCGGCACATCGTCTCGGCCTGGAACGTCTCCGAACTCAAGGACATGGCCCTGCCCCCGTGCCACGCGTTCTTCCAGTTCTACGTGGCCGACGGCAAGCTCTCCTGCCAGTTGTACCAGCGGTCGGCGGATACGTTCCTGGGCGTGCCGTTCAACATCGCGTCCTACGCCCTGCTGACACGCATGATCGCGCAGCAGACCGGCCTGGAACCGGGCGAATTCGTCTGGACGGGCGGGGATGTGCACATTTATGACAACCACATGGACCAGGTCCTCAAGCAGCTCGCCCGCGAGCCCTACGACTACCCCCAGCTGAACATCACCCGCAAGCCGGACTCCATCTTCGACTACACCCTCGAGGACTTCGAGGTGGTCGGCTACCGGCACCACCCGACGATTAAGGCCCCGATAGCCGTATGAGCAACGAAAACACCCCGCACCTGCAGCCCGGCGACTTCACCGAGCAACTCCGCGCGTCCACCACCGGCCTCGGGCTGGTCTGGGCCCAGACCAGCACCGGGGTGATCGGCAAGGCCGGCGCCATGCCGTGGCACCTGCCCGAGGACCTGTCGCACTTCAGCCGCCTCACCACCGGCCACCCGGTCATCATGGGACGCAAGACCTGGGAGTCATTCCCGGACAAGTACCGCCCGCTGCCCGGCCGGACGAACATCGTCATCACCCGCCAGGCCACCTGGCGGGACACCCCGGGCGCGGCGGGCGCCGTCGCGGTCGCCTCGCTCGATGACGCCCTGCTTGAATCCCAGTTCGTGGCCGGCCACGAGACCGTGTGGATCATTGGCGGCGGCGAAATCTTTGCCCAGGCCCTGGACCTTGCCGACGTCGCCGTCGTCACCACCATCGACACCACCGCCGAAGGGGACACCTTCGCTCCCGACCTCGGCTACGACTGGACCGCCTCCGCCAGCCTCCCGGCCAACGGCTGGCTGACCTCCGCCAACGGCACCCGCTACCGGATCACCCTGTGGCGCCGGACGGAGGCCAAGTAATGCTCCGCAAACCCGAAACACTCTTTGTCCTGGGGTACATGCTCCTGCCCCTGCTCGCCCTGCTCTCGGCGATCGTGGGGCTGACCATGATCCTGGGCGGCAACAAGATCCTCGGGGCGATCGTGCTGGTGGTGGTGACCCAGGTCTTCACGTTCGGGGCGGTCTTCGCGCTGCGCCGGCGCAAGGCGGCGCTGCTGGAAGAGCCGCGCGGCGACTAGAACGCGTGACGTAACCGACTGCGCCCGGGCGCCGGTGAAGTCTAAACTGGGCCCATGACTACAGCAGCTACCCCGTCCGTCGGCCTGGTCGGTTGGCGTGGCATGGTCGGTTCCGTCCTGATGCAGCGCATGCAGGACGAGGGCGACTTCGCCAACATCAACCCGGTCTTCTTCTCCACCTCGAACGCGGGCGGTGCCGCACCGGCCATAGCCGGCGCCGCTGCGGGCGCAGCCGGCAAGCTCGAGGACGCGTTCGACCTCGAGACGCTGGCGAAGCTGCCCATTATTGTCACCGCCCAGGGCGGGGACTACACCAAACAGGTCCACGGCGAGCTCCGCAGCCGCGGCTGGGACGGCCTCTGGATCGACGCCGCCTCCACGCTGCGCATGAATGAGGACTCCATCATCGTGCTGGACCCCATCAACCGGGACGTCATCGACGCCGGCCTCTCCGGCGGGGTGAAGGACTACATCGGCGGCAATTGCACCGTGTCCTGCATGCTGATGGGCCTGGGCGGGCTGTTCAAGAACGACCTCGTCGAATGGGGCACGTCCATGACGTACCAGGCGGCGTCCGGCGGCGGGGCGCGCCACATGCGTGAACTGCTGAACCAGTTCGGCAGCCTCAACGCCGAGGTGAGCACCGAACTGGACGACCCGGCGTCGGCGATCCTGGAGATCGACCGGAAGGTCCTGGCGCACCAGCGCACCGGCATCGACGCCACACAGTTCGGCGTCCCGCTCGCCGGTTCGCTGATCCCCTGGATCGACGCGGACCTCGGCAACGGCCAGTCCAAGGAGGAATGGAAGGCCGGGGTGGAGACGAACAAGATCCTTGGCACCTCCGCCGGGAACCGCGTGATCATGGACGGCCTGTGCGTCCGGATCGGTGCGATGCGCTCGCACTCCCAGGCCCTGACACTGAAGCTGCGCGAGGACCTCTCGGTCGCCGAGATCGAGAAGCTCGTGGACGCAGACAACCAGTGGGCCCGCGTGGTGCCGAACACCAAGGAAGCCTCGATGGCCGAGCTCACGCCCGTGGCGGCATCGGGAACCCTGGACATTCCGGTGGGCCGGATCCGCAAGCTTGAGATGGGCCCGCAGTACATCAGCGCGTTCACGGTGGGCGACCAGCTGCTGTGGGGCGCCGCGGAACCGCTGCGGCGCATGCTCCGCATCGCGACCGGAAACCTCTAGGGAACCGTAGGTCGGACGCTCAGACACGTCTTCGGGCGGCCGTTAGGTCGCCCGTTCAGGCGCCCAGGAATCTGCGGTACTTCGCGGCCTGCAGCCCAAAGGATTTTTGGGCGGCAGGCCGCAGCCCGTTAACGGCGTCGAAGGGTTCGGGCACGACGCCGGCTCCCCGGCCGCCCGGCGGCCCGACCCAGGTGCCGATCACGCCGCCGCCGGCCACGATGGTCTTCTTGAACACGCCGTTGCCGCCAGGGACGATCTTGTCGGCGTGCTCCGGCGGCAGCACGAGGGACCGGTCCGCGTAGCCGAGCAGGAATTCGTCGAACCCCGGCAGCGCCAGAACCGTGCGCTGACCGGGGACGCCGTCGTCGAGCAGCGCGGCTGTCTCTGGAGAGAGCCAGTAGCTGGTCCCCTCAAACTCCAGCTCCGCCAGCTGGTCCGACACCCGGGCCAGGGCAGCCCGGGTTTCCGTCAGCGGAATGCCGGCCCACCAGGCAAAATCACGTTCCGTGGCGGGGCCGTGGCTGCGAAAGTAGCGCAGCAGCCACTCGGCGATGCCGTCCGGGCGGTCCAGGGTCCGCGACTCGGTGATCCAGTCGCCGAACGCCACGACCAGTTGCTGGTTGCCTGACAGCGGCCCCTGCACCAGCAAACCCCGCTGGCACAGGACCCCGAGCAGATGGATGCCGCGCTGGCCCGCGGTGGACTGCCCGGCCCGTTCGAAGGCCTCGAACAGCTCCGCCCGGCTGGCCGCCCCCGCGGAGACCAGCCGCAACGCGGACCCCGCCGCGGCGTCCACGTCCGTGTCAGTGATCTCGAGCTCCCGGTGGCGCCGGGCCAGGCCCTGGATCAGCCGGTCCGAGGTGGTGGCCAGCATCCATTTCAAGTCCTCGGGCGCCAGCACGTGCAAGGTGCCGCGCATCGGCCACGAACGGACGATCTCCGCCCGGTCCAGGGCGCCGCGGACGTCCGCGGCGCGGGAACCCGGCACCCGCTGGCCGACGGCCCAGAGAACGGCCTGCAGGTCCTGGGCCTGCATCGCTGTCATGCCGCGGACGGCTTCCGGGACGGACTGAAACCCTGGTCCCAGCAGTCCCTGGGCGGCCAGCCGCAACCTGCCGATGATCCCGGGGGTAAGCCGGCGGACGCCCGTCACTGCTGCCATGGAACCATGGTAAGTCGCGTGCGCTGGCTGTCGGGTTGTTGCCCGGCTGCTCCCAGCCGCCATCCAGCAGGCTTCCCTACCCTTGAATCATGACTATGAGTGAGGTGTGGCCGCTGCTTCGGCCCCTGTGCCGGAAGCTGGCCCTGCTGGGCTGGGCCTCCAGCGCCGTCGGCATGGCTGCCGGGCTCGCCGTCGCCATCGCCAGCGGTACCCGGCTTTCGCCCATGATGAGCACCCTGCAATTGGTGGCCACGTTGTCCATGGCTTTGTCCGTGGCCAGCTTCGTCACGGCTGCGGCGCTGCAGCCGCGGGCACGGTCTCGGGCACGGTCTCAGGAACGGGTGCAGGCGGCCGTGAAGCACGGAAGGATCGCCCCGCAGGGCCGGGAGCTCCAGCTCGACTACGGCAGCGAATTTCCGGCCACCGTACAGGCCTTCCTGCTCGGCTCCCTGGCATTCCTCGCCGGCGCCGTGGCATTTGCGTGCGCCGGACTGGTGCTGCAAAGCGGGCCCAGCGTCCAGTCCGTGGCATTCTGCCAGGTCTTCCTGCTCGGGGCCGCGGCCTCCGGGTTTACCTTCATGCTTTTCAGCAAGGTGGCCCCCCGCCACACGGAACCGTAGCCGGGGCGCTGAGGCGCCCCACCGGCGGTGGCCCGGCCTGCGGCCGTTTTCCTGGGGCCGGTCGTTCCCTAGAGATCGACGCCGATCAGCAGCGGCTCCGGGTGCAGCTCAATGCCGAAACGTTCGACGACGCCGTGGCGGACCTCCCGCGCGACGGCCAGCATGTCCGCCGCGCTCGCCCCTCCCCGGTTGGTGATGGCGAGGGTGTGCTTGGTGGACAGCGAGGCCCGGCCGCCCGAGACGCTCTCCGGGTCCAGGCCGAAGCCCTTGGCGAACCCGGCCTGGTCGATCAGCCAGGCCGCCGAGAGCTTGGTCAGCCCGTCCGCACCGGCGGGGTATCGCGGGGCCTCCTGCGGCAGCCGTGCAGCGACGTCCTCGGCCACGATCGGGTTCGTGAAAAAGGATCCCGTGGAGTAGGTGTCACGGTCGTTCGCGTCCCAGACCATGCCCTTGGACGCCCGGAGCCGCAGCACTTCGCGGCGGACGTCGGTGGAGTAGGCCCGCCGGCCCTGCTCGACGCCGAGCACCCGGGCGAGTTCGGCGTAGCGGACCGGGGCGCTCATCCGGCCGAGCGGGAGCTGGAATTCCACGGTGAGCACCACGTAGCGCGGTGAGCCGTTGACGGTGGTCTGCTTCAGGATGGAGTCTCGGTAGCCGAACTTGAGTTCGGAATTCGTGAAGGTCTTCACCGCGTTGCGTTCCCGGTCCCAGGTGCGCACCGCGGCGATCGTCTGGGAGACGTCGGCCCCGTAGGCGCCAACGTTCTGCACGGGGGTGGCGCCCGTGGCGCCGGGGATCCCGGAGAGCGCCTCGACGCCGGACCAGGCATGCTTCACGGCGTGTTCAACGAAGGCGTCCCAGTTGTGGCCGGCCTGGACCACCACTGCCACGCCGCCGCAGGAGTCCTCGGCGTCCACGGTGAAACCCTCCGAGGCGATCTTCAGCACCGTGCCGGGGAACCCGTCGTCGGACACCAGCAGGTTGGAGCCGCCCCCGATGATCAGCAGGGACTCGCCGGCGGCGTCCGCCGTGCGCACGGCGTCGATAATCCCGGCCTCGCTGCGGGCCTCGATGTAGCTGCCGGCAGGGCCGCCGACGGCGGAGGTGGTCAGGGCGGAGAGCTGGATCTGGGTCACCTGACCAGCCTAGCCGGGATCATCCGCTCGCCTAAGCCGGTGCCGGCTGCCTTGGCTAGCTGTACTGTCCCGGCACGGGCGCGGGCGCGGGGAGTTTGCGGGTCACTGGGGAGAGCAGGAAGCTGACGGTCAGCATCACCATGACGGCCAGCAGCGAGTGGAGGATCCCGACGTGCTCGGCGAGCAGACCCAGCAGCGGCGGCCCGCACAGGAACGCTCCGTAGCCGATCGTGGACACCACGGACACCCGTGCGGCGGCCTTGACGGGATCGTCGGCTGCGGCGGACATGCCGACCGGGAACCCCAGCGAGGCGCCGAGTCCCCAGATGGCCAGGGCCACGTAGGCCAGCCACGGTACCGGGGCGAAGACGAACAGGCCGAGGCCCAGAACCGCCAGCGCGGCGCACCAGCGCATCACCGGGACCCGGCCGAAGCGGTCCAGGACCAGGGTGCCGGCGAAGCGGCCGATGGTCATGAAGGTGACGAACAGCCCGTACCCGGCGGCTCCGGCGGCGTCGGTCTGGCCGTGGCCGTCGGCCAGCGCCAGCGCCACCCAGTCCCCCGCCGCTCCTTCGGCCAGGGCCAGTCCGAGGACCAGCACGCCCAGCAGCAGTGTGCGCCGGTCACGCCAGGCCTGGGCGATGAGGCGTTTGTTGTCCAGCGGCGGCTCCGGGACCGCGTCAGTCTGCCGGACGATCGGGATGGGCCCGGTGGAGGGGTCCTCGAAGGTATCTGTCCCGGATGCCTTGAAGGGCTGCTCCCCCTCGATTGGCGTGATGTCCGCCCGGAACCAGGCCGCCGCGGTGGTCACCGAGCCGGCCACCAGCAGGCCCGCCGCGGCCAGGTGCAGGAAGACGGGAATCCCGGCTGCGGCAGCCCAGGCTCCCAGCCCGGCGCCCGCCACTGTGCCCAGGCTGAAGGAACCGTGCAGCCGGGGCATGATGTGCCGCCGGACGGCGCGTTCCACCGCAGCCCCTTCGACATTGGACGCGGTGTTCCAGCTGGCGGTGCCCAGCCCGATAATGGCCAGTCCCGCGGCCACGGCCACCGGGCTGGCGAGCACGGAGGTGCCGAAGCCTGCCAGCGCCAGCCCGAACCCGACCATGATGCTGCCGATCCGGATGGTGCGCTTGGAACCCAGGCGAAGGACGATCAGGCCTGAGGCGGACACGGACACGAAGGATCCCGCCGTCATGCAGAGCAGGAGCAGCCCGATTGTGCCCGGGGTCAGGTCCAGGCCGTCGCGGATGGCCGGCAGCCGGGACACCCACGTGGAAAAGGCGATACCGCTCGCGGCGTAGGCGACCACCACGGCGTTCCGCCAGTGCGTGATCTCGGCGGGCGGGACGAAAACTTCCTTGGTCACTGCCGCGAGATTCCCAGAAACGGCATGGGCTAGGCCAGCCTGACGACGGCCTGGGCCTTGACGAGGACCTTCTGGGCGGCCGAGACGACCGTGAGGTCGACGCGGGCGGTGCCGGCGTCGGCGTCGAGCGCCCCGATGGCCCCGCTGACCTCGATCACGGCACCGGCCTCCGGTGTCCCCGTCGTGTCAGCGACGGGCACCGGCTTGGTGAAGCGGGTCTGGAAGTCGACGACGGCGGCGGGATCGCCGGCCCAGTCGGTCACGAGCTGGACGGCCGCGCCCATGGTGAACATGCCGTGGGCGATCACGCCCGGCAGGCCGACGCCGGTGGCGAAGGCCTCGTTCCAGTGGATCGGGTTGAAGTCACCGGATGCGCCGGCGTACTTGACGAGGTCCGTGCGGGTGACGGTGATGCTGCGGCTGCCGATGTCCTGGCCGACCGTGAGTTCCGCGAACTTGGGAGCAAAAGATGCTGTGCTCATGGCTACTGTCCCTCTCCGCGGACCAGGATGGACGAGGTGGCGGTGGCGACCGGCTCCCGGACGCCGGCGGCGTCGGTGGCATCGCCGGAGGCAAGGGCGAAGATTTCCGAGCGGGTGGTGATCATCGCTCCGCCGCCCATGGCGCGGACGCCGTCGACGTGCAGTTCGGCGACCAGCCGGTCGCCCGCGACGATCGGGCGGTGGTGGGTGAACCGCTGGTCGGCGTGGACCACGCGGGAGAAGTCGATCCCGGATTCCGGATCCTCGATCAGCTGCGCGTCGGCGCGCTGCGCGACGATGATGGCGAAGGTCGGCGGCGCGACGAGGTCGCTGTGACCCAGCTCCTCGGCGGCGGCGACATCGAAGTGGGCGGGGTGGGTGGCCTTGACCGCGCGCGCGAACTCGCGGATCTTCTCGCGGCCGACGTCATACACCTCTGCGGCAGGGTAGCTGCGCCCCTGCAGGTCCGGATTGATTGTCATGGTTCCAGCCTATCGCCACACCCCGGGCCGTCCGGCTTCGTGACAGGGTGCGCGCCGGGGCCCGGGCGGTACTGGCGGGCGCTCCGGCGGGTCTTGACTCGAACGATATGATGAAAACATCAATCCATCAATCCGTACGGCCGCACTGTCCCTCCGGGCCGCGCCGCGAACGGATGCGAGAAAGTGTCCTCCTGCCATGATCTCCGCCGCGCAGACCCCCCTGTACGAAATCAAGGCCAATCTGTTCAAGGCCCTGGCCCACCCGGCCCGAATCCGGATCCTCGAGCTCCTGGCGGCCGCGCCGGACACTACGGCGCCGGTCAGTTACCTGCTCGCCGAGACGGGGCTGGAGCCCTCGCATCTGTCCCAGCATCTGGGGACGCTGCGCCGGCACGGTGTGGTGACCTCGGTCCGGACGGCGAATGTGGTGACCTACCGGCTGGCTCATCCCAAGATCAAGGAGCTGCTCGCGATCGCCCGGGTCTTCCTGCTGGACACCCTGGCCGGTTCCAGCGAACAGCTCCGGATAGCGCAGGAGCTGCCGGCAGGCCACCTCGACCGTGCGGGCGGCGTCGACAGCGCCGCCCCCCTCGACAACACAGCACCGTGAGCGCGGCGCAGGCAGCAGACCCGGCCACGACATCCCGCACGGCACGGGGACGCCTCGCCCGGTTTCTGCCGTCCCGCCGCGACTATGAGCTCTTGCGGTCCGCCTGGAAGACGGACCTGTTCGCCGGCATCACGGTGGGCATTGTGGCGCTCCCCCTGGCACTGGCCTTCGGGGTGAGTTCCGGCGTCGGGGCGGAGGCCGGACTGATCACCGCGGTGGTGGCGGGACTTGTTGCCGCCGTCATGGGCGGATCCAATGTCCAGGTCTCCGGCCCGACCGGCGCCATGGTGGTGGTCCTGGCCCCGGTGGTCGCCGCCCACGGCGTCGGCAGCATTGCCCTGGTCTCCGTAATGGCCGGGCTGCTCGTCATGATCCTGGGAGCCAGCGGGCTGGGCCGGGCCGTCGCGTTCATCCCGTGGCCGGTCGTGGAGGGTTTCACGCTCGGCATCGCCGCCATCATTTTCCTCCAGCAGGTTCCGCTGGCAACGGGCACCGAGGGAACGCCGGGTCACAACACTCTCCTGGCCGCCGTCGAGAGCGCGTCACAGGCCACGATGCCCACGGTGCTGCAGACGCTCGCGGTGGTGGCGGGCGTCGCGGCCGTGATGTACCTGCTGCCCAAGCTCAACAGGTCCCTGCCCGCGAGCCTGATTGCGGTGCTGCTCACCACCGCGGTGTCGGAGATGCTGGCGCTGGACATACCTCGGATCGGGGCGCTTCCGCACTCCCTGCCGGCGCCGTCGATGCCCTCGGTCGATCCGGCCGCGCTGGGCGGACTGCTGATGCCTGCCGTGTCCATCGCGACGCTCGCGGCCATCGAATCCCTGCTCTCGGCGCGGGTGGCCGCCGGCATGGTCGGCCCCGACGGCCGTCCGTCCGGCGCGTACAGCCCGGACCGGGAGCTCACCGGGCAGGGGCTGGCCTCGATCGCTGCCGGATTCTTCGGCGGCATGCCCGCGACCGGCGCGATCGCCCGGACCGCCGTGAACGTCCGTTCCGGGGCCAAGACCCGGCTCTCCGCGGTGGTGCACGCCCTGGTCCTGCTGGCCATCATCTACCTGGCGGCGGGGCTCGTCGGCAGGATCCCACTGGCGGCGCTGGCCGGCATCCTCATGGTCACTGCCACCCGCATGGTCTCGCGGCACACCGTGACGGCGATCCTGCGCTCCACCCGGGCCGACGCCGCGGTGTTCGTCATCACAGCCCTCATTACCGTCGCCTTCGATCTCATCGTGGCCATCCAGATCGGACTCGCCGCGGCAGCCGTGTTCACGCTGCGGACGTTCGCTTCCCTGAGCGGGGTCCGGCGCGAGGACATCCCGGGGCCGCCGGTTCCGGGCGACGAGCACATCGCAATCTTCCGGCTGGACGGGGCCATGTTCTTCGGCGCCGCGGAGCGGGTCCTGCAGGAGATCAGCCAGGTCAGGGACATCCAGGTGGCCATCATCCGGCTGTCCCAGCTGCGGATGCTGGACGCCACCGGCGCCCACATGCTCGTCGAGGTGGTCTCCGCGCTGGAGCTGCGCCGGGTCACGGTCCTGCTCAAGGGGGTCCAGCCGCAGCATCTGGAGCTCGTGACCAATGTGGGGGTCATCCGCTCACTGCGGCATCACAAACACCTGTTCACATCCCTCCCGGACGCCGTGGAGCATGCCCGGAGCCATGTGGTGCGGAACGCGGCCGCTAGCGCTTGAGGTTCTTCCGGATCGCCTGGCCTCGGACCACAAGCCCGGCAATGTGCAGGATCAGGCCCAGCCCGATCACTGCCAGTGAGGCGAGGGCCAGCGCCTGGTTGCCGGTGCTGTTGCCCACCACGCTGAGGATGATGCCGACGCCGATCAGGCCCATGGCGCCGAAGACCAGCACCTTGTAGGCGGTTGACGCGGTGGCCCAGAATTCATTCAGCACCGTGCCAGTCTACCGGGGCGGGCGGGCAACGCCGCGAGCCGCACAATTCCTGGCGACACTCACATTGCCTGGCGACGCCGGAATCCGGGCGCGTCCGGTAGATTGCGCGTCACGGGGTAATTCCGGCGTCAGAACAGGGATTCCTGCACGGCCGGGACGTCCGAGCCGTGGTCACCGAGTTCGATCACCCGGGCCTTGAGTTGGCCCAGGTTCACCACGAATTCCAGTCCGCTCCCATCCAGCGTCGCGACCGCTATGCCGCCGCTCAGCGAGTCGATCCGGAATCCGTGCGCTCCGGCCCCCAGGTCGTGCGGATAGGCATGCCGGGCGGCCGGGGCGCAGGCCTTCGCGGAGAGTTCCGGCCGGACCCACCGCTCATCCACCACCGCGAAGCCCTCCCCGCCGGCACCGGCGAGCAGGGTCCGGACCTCCCCCGCCAGCCGTCCGTTCAGGGCGTCGAGGTCGACGGCGGCTGCCGGGGCGAGCAGCGCAGCGGCCTTGGCGGCAGCACGGACCTGCTGCGGCAGCCCGGCCTCGCGCGTGATCATGTCCTCAAGGAGACGGACCACGCGGCCATCCTCGGCACGGGCAACGTAGCGGGCGACGACGGCGCCCTGCTCGGCGAGCCGGTTCCATTTGCGCGGGTGCGACGCGGTGCCGACCTTGCTGGCCCCGTTGGCGAAGGTGGCGACGTAGAGCCAGTGCGGCTGCATCAGGTACGCCCGAAGGCCCGGCGGGACCCGGCCGCCGCGGTGGAAGTCGTGGATCAGCCGGGAATCGTCCAGGACGAAGCACCGCCCGCACTGGCTGCCCCTGGCGGCGGCGGCCCGGTCAGGGCACAGGACGTGGTCCCGGTCCGCGGGCCCGTGCACCAAGTGATGCCCAAGGCAATGTTTCCCCGCGGCGGCGAGCCGGAAACCGAGGCGGGTGCCGGCGTCGAGCGGCAGTGCGGTGATGGCGCCGTCCGGGTCCTGCAGGCGCATCGCCGGAGGCCTGGGCCCGGGCGCCGGAGCGGGCCCTGCCGCTGCGGCGGGCCCGGGCGCCGGAGAATCCCAAAAGACCCCGTGCACCAGATAGCGGGTATCGGCCACGGGGTCTCCTGAAGTGGTGTTGCTGCTACAGGGCCGGCTGCACGCCGAAGGCCACAGCGAGCTTCATGATCTTTTCGGCGCGGCCCAGGCGCGGCAGGTCGGAGCCGTCCCGGATGACGCGGCCGCTGGCTTCGAAGTCGGCCATGAAGTCCGTGGCCCACGCGACGTCGGACGGCGTGGGGCTGATGACCTCGTTGATGACCGGGGTCTGGTCGATCGCGAGGCAGAGCTTGCCGGTCATCCCCATCATCACGGTGATGCCGGTCTGTTCGCGCAGGATCGGGTGGTTCGTGCCGACGGTCGGTCCGTCGATGGGGCCGGGCAGGTTGCCCACGCGGCTGGCCACAACCAGCTTGGCGCGGGGGTAGGCCATGGCTTCCGCGGTGGCCGCCATGCCGGTGTCGCGGCGGAAGTCGCCCGAGCCGAAGGCCAGGCGGAACGCGCCCTGGGCCTTGGCGATGTTGTTGGCTTCCTCGATGCCGACGGCGGACTCGACCAGGGGGATCACCGGGGTCTTGCCGTCCATCCGGTGGAAGCTCTCGGTCACCTGGTCGGCCGATTCGGTCTTGGCCAGCATGATGCCCAGCAGGCCGGGGGTGCCGCGCAGGCCGGCGAGGTCGTCGGCCCAGAACGGGCTGGTGGCGTCGTTGATCCGGACCCACGCGCTGCCGCCGGCGGTCAGCCAGTTCACGACGTTGGCGCGGGCGGTGTCCTTCTGGGAGGGGTCCACCGCGTCTTCGATGTCAAGGATGATCGCATCAGCCCGGGAGACGGCGGACTGGTCGAAGAGGTCGGTCTTCATCGCATTAACCAGCAGCCAGGAGCGGGCGATGTCGGCCGGGATGTTGCGTTGGGGCCGAAGTGATTCGGCGGTGGTCGTAGAGGTCATGCATCTACGCTAGCCGCCCGGGGGCACTTGCCGCTAAGCGATCCGGCCCTCAGGGGCGACCATTACGACCAAAATCACATCCCTGCCCAACCGGCCGGCAGCAGAAGCCGTTTTCAGGGCTCACCACGGCCTCGGCGGCCAGCCAGTTGGGTGGGGCTGGAGGGGGGGCGGGACTGGCTAGGGGATGTTGCTTCCCCGGGCCGCAACCCAGAGGCCGTACCACTCGGCGCGGGTCATCGCCGCGGCGGCCTCGGCGGCACCGGCGCAGGCGAGGATCCTGTCAGGGTTCGCGGTGCCGATCACGGGCGCAATCCCGGCAGGGTGCCTCATGAGCCAGCCCAGCACGATCGCCTCCCCTGTGGTCCCCTTCTCGGCGGCCAGGGCGGCCACGAGGGAGGTGGCGGCCTCCTCGGCCGGCGTCCGCGCGGCCGCCGGCGCCCCGGTGTAGAGGCCTCGGGCCAGCGACCCGTACGCCTGCAGCCGGATGCCGTTCCGGACGCAATGCTCCACGGTCCCGTGCGGGAAGCTGTAGTCCGTGCCCTCCGCATGGTTGACCAGCACCGTACTTTCCAGCCACGCCCGCTTCAGCAGGCTCATTTCGAGCTGGTTGCCCACCACGGGCACCTCGAGCCGGTCCTGCAGCATCTCGATCTGCGGGCCCGACATATTGGACACGCCCACGGCCCGCACCTTGCCTTCGGCCATGAGCTGCGCGACGGCGGAGGCCACCTCCGCCGGGTCCATCAGGGGATCGGGGCGGTGCAGCATGAGCACGTCGACGTAGTCCGTCCGGAGCCGGGCCAGGCTTTCGTTGACCCGCTCCAGGATGCCGTCCCGGCTGAGGTCGTAGTAGGCCTCCAGGCCCTGCTCATTGAGCCGGATGCCGCACTTGGTCTGCAGCCGGATCTTCTCCCGCAGCCCGGGGGTCCGGGCCAGGACCTCGCCAAAGACGGCTTCGGCCTTGCCATTGGTGTAGATGTCCGCGTGGTCGAACAGCGTGATGCCCGCGTTCATGGCGGCTTCGACGGCCGCGGCCGCCTCGTCCACGTGCGCGGACGAGTACGGCTCGGCCGACCAGTCGCCGCCCAGGCCCATGCAGCCGTAGACGAGTTCCTGGGGGAGGTTCCCGGCGTCGGCGGCCGTGCCGGGCGAAGCCTGCGGTGCGGGGATCACCGCAGCCAGACGGTGGTGTTGGCCGGCAGCTGTCCGCCGTCCAGCGGACCGCTGCTGACCAGCACCTCGCCGGCCGGCAGATCAACCGGCGCGTCGCCGAAGTTGGTCACCGTCTGCCAGCCGCCGGGGCGGCTGAAGCGCAGGACGTCGGCGCTGCCGGATTCCTGCCACTGCAGTTCCTCGGAGGTCTGCAGTTCGCGGCGCAGCTTCAGGGCTTTGCGGTAGAGCTCGAGGGTGGAGCCTTCCACGCCTTCCTGGACTGCCACGGCGTAGCGGCTGAACCAGGCCGGCTGCGGCAGGTGTGCGCCGCCGGCGCCGAAGCCGAACGAGGTGCCCTCCGGCGCCCACGGCAGCGGCACGCGGCAGCCGTCGCGGCCGATCTCCACGCCCTTATTCCGGAAGAAGGTGGGGTCCTGGCGCTCGGCGTCGGGGATCTCCGCGACTTCCTGCAGTCCCAGTTCCTCGCCCTGGTACAGGTAGGCAGAACCCGGCAGGGCCAGCATCAGCAAGGTGGCGGCACGGGCCCGGCGCAGGCCGAGTTCGACGTCGAGCTCCTCGACGGGGGCGCCGGCCAGCAGCCAACCCTTGCCGTCCTGGCCCTGGGCGTGCTTGCCGCCGCCCTGGGGCAGTCCGTAGCGGGTGGCGTGGCGGACGACGTCGTGGTTGGAGAAGACCCAGGTGGAGGAGGCGCCGGATTCCGTGGCCTCGGCAAGGTTCCGGGCGATGATTTCGCGGAATTCGCCGGCGTCGAAGTCGGCCTGCAGGAGGTCGAAGTTGAACGCCTGGCCCAGGCCCTCCGGGCTGGCGTAACGGGCGCGGCGGGTGGCGTGCACCCAGGCCTCGGCGACGGCGGTGCGCGGCGGGTTGTACTCGTTGAACACCTCGCGCCATTCGGCGTAGATCTCGTGGACTTCATCGCGGTCCCAGAACGGGTGCGAGCCGTCCGGGAAGCCGTCCGTTCCGGTGTTGGCGGCGCTGAGCTCCACCTTGGAGATCAGCGGCTCGGTGAGATCCTTGGTCAGCGCGTGGGCGACGTCGACGCGGAAGCCGTCCACGCCACGGTCGGACCAGAAGCGGAGCGTCTTGAGGAAGTCGTCGCGGATTTCCCGGTTGGCCCAGTTCAGGTCCGGCTGTTCCTTGGCGAAGATGTGCATGTACCACTGGCCGGGCGTGCCGTCGGGCTCGGTGATGCGCTCCCAGGCGGGGCCGCCGAAGACGGATTCCCAGTCCGACGGCGCGAGCTCGCCGTTTTCGCCGAGACCGTCGCGGAAAATGTAGCGGTCGCGGGCGGCGGAGCCGCGCGGGGAGGCCAGGGCCTCCTGGAACCATTTGTGCCGGTTCGAGGAGTGGTTGGGGACGATGTCGGCGATGAGCTTGATGCCGGCTGCGTGCAACGCGGCGGACATCTCGTCGAAGTCCGCCAGGGTGCCGAGCTTGGGGTCCACGTCGCGGTAGTCGTCGACGTCGTAGCCGCCGTCGGCGAGGGCCGAGGGGTAGAACGGGGAGAGCCAGACGGCGTCGATCCCGAGGTCCTTCAGGTACGGGACCTTGGCGGTGATGCCCTTGATGTCGCCCAGGCCATCACCGTTGGAGTCCGAAAAGCTCCGGGGGTAGATCTGGTACACCGATGCCTGGCGCCACCAGTTGGGGTCGGCGGCGAGATCGGAACCGGACAGGGTGGCCAGCGTGGCGGTGTTGGTCAAAGGAGATTCCTTCGGGTCTGGGAGGGCTTCTGGTAATTTAGATACAAGCTAAATATATTGCCTGAACAATTATGGGTCCGGGGACAGAAGAGGTCAAGAAGTGATGCCGCACGCAGCCGCCGCCACGCCGCAGCTGCTGCGCCGCGTCAACGCCCAGGCCGTGCTGCGCCACATCCGCGGCGCCGATGTTGCCACCGGAACCGAGCTGATGGCCCTGACCGGACTGACCCGGGCCTCGGTCATCGCCGTCTGCGAGGACCTGATCAGCCGGGGCTGGATCGTGGAGCAGGACCAGCCCACAGACCCCGGCAATCCGCGGAAAGGCCGGCCGGCCCGGCGCTTTGCCTTCAACCGGGAAGCGGGCTTCGTGCTGGGCCTGGACATCGGTGCCGCGACCACCACCGCCGCCGTGGCCGACCTCCGCGGCACGGTGATCGGCCGTTCCAGCGGGAGCTTCCGCGCGGCGGACATCCCCGCGCAGGAGCGGATCGGCGTCGTCGACCTCGCCTGCCGCCAGGCCTTGGAAGCAGCGGGGGCGGACCCGGGCAGGGTCCTGGCCGTCGGCGCCGGAATCGCCGCGCCGGTGGACCGCGACGGCAACGTTCTGGTGACGCAGCGGTTTTGGAGCCTGTTCGACGTCGGGCTCCGCTCCGCGCTGAAGGAACTGCACGGCTGGACGGTGCTCCTGGAGAACGACGCCAACCTGGCCGCGCTCGGTGAGCGCTGGCGCGGGTCCGGCGTCGGCGTCGATGATCTGGTGGTGCTCCTGGCGGGCGAACGGCTGGGCGCCGGCGTGATGGAATCCGGCCGCCTGCTCCACGGCCGCGGCGGGGCCGCCGGCGAGATGGGCTACCTGGACATGGTGGAGGGCGTTGGTTCCAGCGACGGCATCGCCGCCCTGGTGCGGCAGTGGTCGGCGGCCGGCGGCGGACCCTCCGCGGGCGGCCCGGCCAGCGCGCCGCGCGTCTTCGCGGACGCGGCCGCAGGTGATGCGGCGGCCCTGGCCATCCTGGACCGGATTTCGGAGCGCATGGCACGGGTCATCGCCTCGATCGCGAGCCTGATCAACCCCGAGCAGGTGGTGATCGGCGGCGCCGTCGCCGAGTCCGCCGGGGCGCTCCTGCCGGGCATCACAGCGCTGCTCCCCCGCTTCACCGCGACTCCCCCGCGGGTGACGGTCTCACCTCTGGGCGACGCAATCGTCACGGCAGGCGCGGTCCGGCACGCCCTGGACTACGTCGAGGCGAATGCCTTGGAGCTGGCCCTCCCCGCCCCGGCCTGACGGGTCGGGTCCGGCTCGTTCCCTTCGCGGGCCGGCCCGCCGGATTAGTCCAACGGGTCCAGCGCTGCCGCGAGCGGGAGTGTGCCGTCCCGGAACTCGATGGTGCGCCCGATCGTGGCCGGCAGCCCGAGGACCGCCGCCGCCACCAGGGCGACGTTGGCCCGGGCGGTTTCGGTGCCGTCCGACGCATCGGCGGGGTCGACGTCGATCATCCCGTTGCCGGGTCCCGCGGTCAGCGTTCCGGGGCCCAGGACGGTCCACTCAAGGCCTGAACCGCGCAGGTACTCATCCGCTGCGGCCTTGGCCTCGGCGTAGGCGAAGAAGCCGTTGTCCGCGGGGACGCCGTGGTCCGGCCCGGCACCGAAATAGGACACCATGACGTACCTGTTGACGCCCGCTTCCGCCGCGGCGTCCATGGAACGGATCGCGGCGTCGCGGTCCACGGCGTAGGTCCGCTCGGGGCTGCCTCCGCCGGCGCCGGCCGACCACACCACGGCGTCGTGTCCGCGGAGGGCTCCGGCGATCTGCGCCGTCGTCGCGTTCTCCACGTCCAGCAACGCCGGCGTGGCGCCTGTGGCCGCGACGTCGGCCGCATGGTCCGGGTTGCGGATAAAGGAGGTGACCCCGTGCCCTTCCGCCGCGAGGATCCTGGACAGTTCCAAAGCCACCTTGCCGTGGCCGCCGATGATTGCGATGCGCGTCATGGTCCCATTCTGTCCCACCGGAGCGCGAACTGCTGCGCCATGGTCCACAGGTTGGTGGTGGTCCAGTAGATCAGGACGCCGATGGGGAACACGATTCCGCCCACCCCGAAGACGACCGGCAGGCTGTACAGCAGCACCTTTTGCTGGGCCATGAGCGGAGTCGCAACAGCCTCGTCGGACAAGGTCCTTGCCATGATCTGCCGCTGCGTGATCAGCTGCGAGGCCGTCATGGCCAGGATCATCGCAATGGAGAGGACCCACACCGAGACTGGGCTGCCGCCGCCGCCGTGCAGCAGCGAGGCCGAGAGCGGGGCGCCGAAGATCGTGGACTGGTCGAACTGCACGACCTGCTCGGCGCTCATGGCTCCGACGCCTTCGCCCTGGCCGGCCGCGGCGCTGATGCCGGACAGCATCTGGAACAGCGCGAAGAAGAAGGGCATCTGGATCAGCAGGGGCAGGCAGGCCGAGAACGGGTTGGTGCCGTGCGCCTTGTAGAGGGCCATCTGTTCCTGCGCCATGGCCTGGCGGGAAACCGGATCGGTCTTGCCCCGGTACTTGTCCTGGAGCTTCTTCAGGTCCGGCTGCAACCGCCTCATGCGCTGCTGGACGTTGACCTGCTTGAGGAACACCGGGATCAGGGCGGCGCGGATGACCAGCACGAGCCCGATGATGGACAGCGTCCACGTCCAGCCGCTGGCCGCCGGCATGCCGATGGCGCTGAGTCCGTCATGGAAGCCCGCCATCATGGCTGAGACCAGCCATTTGAACGGGGCCATGATGGTGCCAAAAAGGTCCACTGATATCCCCAACCGTCAGATGCTGCACAGGTACGGTGAGGCTACACCTGGGCGGGCCTGAACGCAGAAAAACCCCCGGAATCCATGCGGATTCCGGGGGTCTTATCTGGTAGCGGTGGGGAGGCTCGATCTCCCGACCTCACGATTATGAGTCGTGCGCTCTAACCAACTGAGCTACACCGCCGTAAATGAGGAAAACCTGCGCTAAGCCGGTCAAAAACCGCCTTGACACAGGCCCTCATTCAGAGCCCCCCACCGGAATCGATCCGGTGACCTCGTTCTTACCAAGAACGCGCTCTACCACTGAGCTAGGGGGGCAACGAGTAAATACTCTACCGGAAGATTCGCCCACCAACAAATCGGCGGCCGAACGACGTCGGACCGGCCGGAAACAGCGGAAATCCGGGCTCCCAGGGCGGCCCGGGGAGCCCGGATCGGCTCCCGGGACCGGCCGGCGGCCGCGGCTGTGACCAAGCGAACACGGGGGCGGACGGCTTAAACAAGAACGGGCCGGCTCAGGGAGCCGGCCCGTTCTCAGATGGTGCTAGTGGTTACCACTTGTTGCGGGGCTTGAAGCCGCCCTCGGTGCGGGGCTTGCGGGTGTCCGCGCCGAAGGTGCGCTGCTCGGAACGCTCACTGAAGGAGCGGCCGCCACGGTCAGCGGAGGACCGCTCGCCGTCGCCCTTGCGGAATTCGCGCTTGAAGCCGCCGTTACCCTTGAAGTTGCCGCTGCCGCCGGAGTAGCCGCCGCGGTCGCCGCCACGGTTGCCCTGGTAGGAGCCGCGGTCCCCGGCCGGCTTGCGGCCGTTGTCGAGCTCGAGGTGGATCAGCTCGCCGCCGATCCGGGTGCGGGACAGTGCCTTGAGCTGATCGGCGCTCAGGTCCGCCGGGAGCTCCACGAGGGAGTGGTCCGAGCGGATGTCGATGCCGCCGATCTGGGCCGAGGAGATGCCGCCTTCGTTGGCAATGGCGCCAACGATGGAACCCGGCATGACGCGCTGGCGGCGTCCGACGGCGATCCGGTAGGTGGCGTTGCCCTCGGTCAGGGTGCGGGTCGGGCCGCGTGAGCCGAAGCCGTCCTTGGAGCGCTCGCGCTTCTGGAACTCGGGCGCTGCGGGCAGTTCCTTGACCAGCAGCGGCTGTCCGCCCTGGGCCATGACGGCCAGTGCGGCGGCGATCTCCGAGGCCGGCACGTTGTGCTCTTCCTCGTAGGAGGAGATCAGGTCCCGGAACGCTGCAACGTCCTCGGACGCGAGGGTCTCCGTGATGCGCTCGGCGAACTTGCCCAGGCGCAGCGTGTTGACGGTCTCGGCCGTGGGCAGGTGCATCTGCTCCACCGGCTGGCGGGTTGCCTTCTCAATGGAACGCAGCAGGTACTTCTCCCGCGGCGTCATGAACAGGATCGCGTCGCCGGAACGGCCTGCGCGGCCGGTGCGGCCGATGCGGTGGACGTAGGACTCGGTGTCGTGCGGGATGTCGTAGTTGACCACGTGGCTGACGCGCTCGACGTCCAGGCCGCGGGCGGCAACGTCGGTGGCCACCAGGATGTCGATCTTGCCGTCGCGCAGGGCCTCGACCGTGCGCTCACGCTGCTGCTGCGGGATGTCGCCGTTGATGGCGGCAGCCTGGAAGCCGCGCGAGCGCAGCTTGTCGGCGAGGTCCTCGGTGGCCATCTTGGTGCGGACGAAGGCGATGACGCCCTCGAACTCTTCGACCTCGAGGATGCGGGTCAGCGCATCGAGCTTGTGCGGGCCCATGACCTGCAGGTAGCGCTGGCGGGTGTTGGCGCCCGTGGTGGTCTTGGACTTGACCTGCACCTCGGCCGGGTTGTTCAGGTACTGCTTGGAGAGCCGGCGGATCTGGCTCGGCATCGTGGCGGAGAACAGCGCAACCTGGCGGCCCGCGGGGGTCTGCTGGAAGATCTGCTCAACGTCTTCGGCGAAGCCCATGCGGAGCATCTCGTCGGCCTCATCCAGCACGAGGTACTGGAGTTCGGACAGGTCCAGGGAACCCTTGGCGATGTGGTCGATGACGCGGCCGGGGGTACCGACAACAACCTGGGCGCCGCGGCGCAGGCCGGCGAGCTGCGGGCCGTAGGCGGAGCCGCCGTATACCGGGAGGACGGTGAAGTCGTCGATGTGCTTGGCGTAGGAGGTGAAGGCCTCGGCAACCTGGAGCGCGAGCTCGCGGGTGGGAGCCAGCACCAGGGCCTGGGTCTTGCGCGACGGGCCGTTGAGGTCGTGGAGCTCGGCCAGGCGGGACAGCGCCGGTACTGCGAATGCTGCAGTCTTACCGGTGCCCGTCTGGGCCAGGCCCACGACGTCGCGGCCTTCGAGCAGCAGCGGGATGGTTGCTGCCTGGATCGGGGACGGCTTCTCGTAGCCGACGTCCTGCAGGGCGGCGAGGACACGGCCATCGATTCCGAGGTCTACGAACTTGACGCCTTCTTCCTCGGCGTCCTCGTCCTTTGCCGGGGCGGAGGTGGCCTCGGTCTTGGTCTCAGCCTGCGGGGCAGCTTCGGCAGTCTCGGCGGCCGGTGCTACAAAGTTCGCAGGAGCCTCGGTGAATTCCGGGGCGGAGCCGGCTGCGGGGGCAGCCGTTTCAGAAGTCTCGACGTCGCCCTGGCTAGTCGCGGTGGCGAGTTCGGTGTCGACGGAGTTGTTCTGATTTTCGGGCATAGGTGAAATTTCCTCATCCATAGGGGCCAAGCGGCACAACCCGAGGTGAGCGGAGCCGCAGTACGCGTGACACGAGTGCCGGGCGTACGGTTGACCGGCGGGTCACAGAAGTCCGGCGCTTTCGCAATCCCGTGGCAGGACTTCCCGCTGCATCTCTTGGCTGCTATCCCAGCAGTCTGTACAGCGTTTTCTTTTGCCGGCTCTCCCTATGAAAATGCCCGCATCACATTTGCGGGCCCCAACACTTGCCAGTCCTGCCTCAAGAATTGGGCAGGAATAAGGGATTTCCGGAGTGGGGGATATTTCAAGTGTAGGGCATCGAACAGAACAGTGGTAATTGAGAGGCCGACGGCGGCTGGTGAGCTTGCGCACACCGGCCCCCACGCCTAGACCCCGAGACGGCGCTGCAGCTGCTCGAACCTCTGGTGGTACTCGGGCTGCAGGCGGATCTGGCCGTCGGCGTCGGCGTCGCGCAGTGCCTCCATGTCCTCCAGGGTGGGGTCGGTGAACCACTTGGCGATCGTCACGCCGTGGGCGGGGACAAAGAGCCGGTGGATGTGGTCTCCGGCTTCGATGCTGCCGGTCCGGACCACCCGGAGGTAGGTGCCCACCCGGCCCGCCTCGGTGAACCGCTGGACCCAGTGGGGCTCGCCCATCCGCCGCTGGAAGGTGGCGCAGGGGATGCGCGGGGAGGTGACTTCCACCTCGACGTCCAGTCCGATCTTCCAGCGTTCGCCGATTACGGCGGTGGAGGCGTTGAGGCCCGTGATCCGCAGGTTTTCGCCGAAGATGCCCGCCGGCATATCCCGCCCGAGCTCGCCGGCCCAGTAGTCGGCGTCGTCCTGCGAATACGCGTAGAGTGCCTGGTCCTCGCCGCCGTGGTGGATCCTGCTGGCCTGGACATCGCCGCGCAGGCCAAGTTTGTGGACTTTCACCGGTCCATCAACGGGGCGCTTGTCGATCGCGGTGACCCCGACGCTGCCGGGATCATCGAGCAGCTGGTGAACCCTGCAGACAGCAAGCACGGATGCGGTTTCCATGGCACCAGTGTAGGCCTGCGGCGCGCCCGCGGCCGGGGACCCAGCGCCGGTCCGCTTCCCCCGCGCCCGCTGCAGACACGGCCGGCCCTTTCCATCGCCCCGGATCCGGAGGCCGGTTAGGCTGGCGTCGGGAAAAGCACGCAAGCCTTCCGCGGGATATCCTGCGGCCAGACGTGAGGGGACACATTTGGGCCGAAACGACGAGCACCCGGACGCGCAGCGGCCGGACCGGAAGCAGCCTCCGTGGCAGATTCCACAGCCTGAGCTCCGGCCCGAGCTGCAGAACCAGTCCGGCCAGCCCGCGCCGGGACTTCCGGCAGACGCCACGGCCCCCGCCGTCATTGACCCCTTCGCCCTGGAACGCGAGCGCGGCCTGGCGGGCGCGGCGGCGCGGAAGAAGCGCCTGCAGCGCCGTACCGTCGTCGTCGGGCTGGGCGTCACGGCGCTCCTGGCCGGCACGATCACCGCCATGGTGGCCAGCAACGAGGACGAGGCCGATTACGCGCAGGTGTGCTTCAACGACGACACCGGCGAGCGGGTCGATGATGCCCAGTGCAACAACAGCAGCACGGACGGCCGCAGCTCCGGCATCTACGCCTGGTACTTCTACTCCCGCGGCGCCAGCGTGCCCGGGTTGGGCCAGAACCGGTCGGGCTACCCCAGCTACAGCAGGACCGTTCCCACCGGGGCCAAGGCGTCCACGGGGTACAGCCCCACGGGCGGCACGGTCAGCAGGGGCGGCTTCGGCGGCAGCGCCAAGGGCGGAAGCACAGGAGGCTAGGGATGAAACGACTGGGATCCGCGCCGCGGCCGGACTGGAAAGAGCGGATTGAAGCACAGGGTCTGGTTTTCTCCACCACGGCCCTGCCCGACGGCACGAACGTCGAGTACTGGCACGAAGGCGCCTACTACGAATTCACCATGGATGAAGTGGAGACCCTCGAACAGGCCGCGGAGGACATGCACCGCATGTGCCTCGAGGCCGCGAAGTTCCTCGCCACCGGCGCCATGGGCAACATCGGGATCGGGCCGCAGGCACTGGAACTGGCGGCCGCATCGCTGCAGGCCGGCGATGTGGACGTCTACGGCCGCTTCGACTTCGTCTACGACGGCCGGGGCGGCCCGGCCAAGATGCTGGAGTACAACGCGGACACTCCTACCGGACTCATTGAGGCCGCCGTGGCCCAGTGGTTCTGGCTGCAGGACGTCTTTCCCGATAAGGACCAGTGGAACGGCATCCATGAAGCCCTCATCCGGCAGTGGAAGAGGCTGCAGTACCGCACCGGCATGAGCACGCTCCACGTCGCCCACTCCGAGGCGGAAGAATCCGGCGAGGACTGGATGACGGCGGCCTACATGCGGGACGTCGCGAGCCAGGCCGGCTGGACCACCATCGGGATCAATATGTCCGACATCGGCTGGGATCCGAACCTTAACCGTTTCGTGGACCTGGACAACTTCATGATCAGCACCATGTTCAAGCTCTACCCCTGGGAACTGATGATGAAGGAGCCGTTCGGGCAGCGGCTGCTGCAGCGCGCCCACAATCCGCGCTGGGTGGAGCCGGCCTGGAAGATGCTTCTGTCCAACAAGGCCCTGCTCGCGGCGCTCTGGCACCTGTACCCGGACCACCCCAACCTGCTTCCGGCCTATCTTGACGGCCCCGGGCCGCTGAAGGAGTGGGTGGCCAAGCCGCTGCACGGCCGCGAAGGGGACAACATCAGGATCCACGCCGCCGGCATCGACCTCGAACAGCCCGGCGGCTATGGCCGGGAAGGCTGGTGTTACCAGCAGTTCCACGCCCTTCCCGATTTCGACGGCAACCGCCCGGTGCTCGGCCTCTGGGTGGTCGACGGCGAATCGGTCGGTTGCGGCATCCGCGAATCGGACGGGCCCATCACCGACTACTTCTGCCGCTTCGTGCCCAACACGATTGACGCGCCCGCCCCGACCTCGAACCAGGCCCACTCCAGCAAGGCAGGTATTGCCCTATGAGCACCGGAACCACGACGACGGCCGGCGGTCCCGGGGGTCAGGCGGCAGTTCCCGCCAAGGGACTGCGCGCCGGGATCCTGGATCTCGGGGACTCCGTCATGCTGGGGCTGGCCTCCACCGCGCCGGTCTATTCGCTCGCGGCGACCTTGGGACTGATCGTGGCTGTGAGCGGCAACTACACTCCGTTGATCCTGCTGCTGGGCTTCGTGCCCGTGCTCTTCATCGCCTTCGCCTTCCGTGAGCTCAACAGCGCCATGCCGGACTGCGGGACCACCTTCATCTGGGCCGGCCGGGCGTTCGGTCCCTGGGCCGGCTGGCTGGGCGGGTGGGGCGTGGCCCTGGCCGGCGTCGTGGTCCTGGCCAATCTCGCCCAGGTCGCCGGGCAGTACCTGTGGCTGCTGATCGGCGACGGTTCGCTGGCCGGGAACAGCCTCGTGGTCACCGCCACCGGCGTGCTGTTCATCGTGTTCATGACCCTTGTGAACTACCGCGGCATCCGCCTCGGGGAACATGTCCAGCGGGTCCTGACCTACGTGCAGTACCTCTCGCTGGGCATCTTCGCGATGGCAATCATCTTCCGGATCGCGGGAGGGGTGCCCGGCGGGGCCACCGGCCAAGCCTTCGACCTTGAGTGGTTCAACCCCGCCGGTGCGTTCGCCGATCCCGGCGCGGTGGTGCACGGTGCCCTGCTGGCCCTGTTCATCTACTGGGGCTGGGACACCTGCCTCGCGGTGAACGAGGAGACAGAGAACCCTGCCACCACGCCCGGCCGCGGCGCCGTCATTTCGGCGCTCGTCCTCGTGGCGATCTACGTCTCTGTGGCCCTCCTGGTGATGATGTATGCCACGGTGGGCACGGAAGGCATAGGGCTGGGCAATGAGGCCAACCAGGACGATGTCTTCCTCGCCATGAAGGACGTGGTGCTGGGCCCGTGGGGCTGGCTGATCGTCGTCGCCGTCCTGGCGTCGGTGCTGTCCTCAACCCAGACCACCATCCTTCCCACGGCCCGCGGCGCCTTGTCGATGGGCGTGCACGGAGCCGTGCCGCGCCGGTTCGGCGAGGTCCACCCGCGCCACCAGACGCCGGGGTATTCCACCCAGGTTATGGGTGCCGCGGCCGTCGCCTATTACGTCCTGATGAGCGTCCTGAGCGGGAACCTGCTCGCCGACTCCATCAGTTCGATCAGCCTGTTCATCGCGTTCTACTACGCCCTGACCGGTTTCGCCTGCGTCTGGTACTTCCGGGCGACCCTGCGCGGCTCGGCCCGGAACTTCTGGTTCCGCGGCGTCATGCCCCTGCTCGGCGCTCTTATGCTGACTGCGGCATTCTTCGTCTCGGCGGTGCAGATGTGGGATCCGGACTACGGTGATACGCAGATCTTCGGCGTCGGCGGGGCCTTCATCAGTGGCGTGCTGCTCCTGGGGCTGGGCGTGGCGCTGGCCGCCGTCTGCCGTTTCGCGCCGTCCACGCGGGGCTACTTTCTCCAGCACCAGCCCGCCGCCGGCAAGCCACTGCAGGTGCGGCCGTAGGATGCTGGCATGAGCAACGAAGCTGGCATGAGCACTGAGGCCAATCTTTCCGACGTCTCCGATGTCCTGGCCATCGATTCCCTGCTGAGCGCCGAGGAGCGCAGCGTGCGCGAGCGCGTCCGCGATTTCACGAACCAGCGGATCCGGCCGGGTATCGCCGGCTGGTACGAGGACGCCGTGTTCCCCCTCGAACTCGCCCCGGAACTTGGCGAGCTCGGCGTGCTCGGCATGCACCTGGAGGGCTACGGCTGCCCCGGCCGCTCCGCCGTCGAATATGGCCTCGCGGCCATGGAACTCGAGGCCGGCGATTCCGGCGTCCGCACGTTCGTCTCCGTGCAGGGCTCGCTCGCCATGACGGCCATCCACAAGTGGGGTTCCGAGGACCAAAAGCAGGAGTGGCTCCCCCGGATGGCCGCCGGTGAGCTGATCGGCGCGTTTGCCCTGACCGAACCCACGGCCGGCTCGGACCCTGCCTCGATGAAGACCTTTGCCCGCCGCGACGGCTCCGGCGACGACGCCGGCTGGATCCTGGACGGCGCCAAACGGTGGATCGGGCTCGCCTCCGTGGCGGGCGTGCTGGTGGTGTGGGCCATGACCGACGACGGCGTGCGCGGCTTCCTCGTCCCCGCCGGCACCGCGGGCGTCACCGCGACGCCGATCGGTCAGAAGCTCTCGATGCGCGCCTCCATTCAGTGCGACATCACGTTCGACGCCGTCCGGCTGGGCCCGGAGGCGCTGCTGCCGGCGGCGCGCGGGCTGCGCGGCCCGTTCTCCTGCCTCAACGAGGCCCGGTACGGGATCGCGTGGGGTGCGATGGGTGCCGCCCGGGATTCCTACGAGGCTGCCCTGGCCTACTCCCAGGAGCGGCTGCAGTTCGGCAAGCCGCTGGCCGGGTACCAGCTGACGCAGGAGAAACTCGTGAACATGGTCCTGGAGATCCAGAAGGGCACGCTCGTGGCCCTGCACCTGGGCCGGCTCAAGGACGCCGGCAGGCTGCGTCCGGAGCAGATCTCGCTCGGCAAGCTGAACAACGTGCGGGAAGCGCTCGCCATTGCCCGGGAGGCGCGCACCATTCTGGGCGGCAACGGCATCACGCTGGACCATTCCCCGCTGCGGCACGCCGCCAACCTGGAATCGGTCCGCACCTACGAAGGCACCGACGAGGTCCACACCCTGATCCTGGGCCAGCACATCACGGGTCTCCCCGCCTTCCGCTAAGCCCGGGGGCATTTCGCGTCAGTGTTTCCCGGTCAGACCGGTCGCGCGATACGGATGAGGCAAGGGAAACAAGTGGTGTCTGCCCGGTTTTCGGGTAGCCAGCACTCGTGTTCTCCCTGGGGCGCATTCGTACAGTGGTGCCATCGCCACCGGACCGGCGGCAGCCAAATGCCCGGCGGGTCGGGCAGGCTGCGAAGTAAAGGGGGACATCATGACTCTCAACGCAAAGCCAGCCGCGTGGACGCTTCGGCTTCTCCCGGCACGTCACGCCACGGCCAGCGCGGGCGTGAACGACCGGGACATTTCCGCCGCTGGCCAGCGACCCCGCCGGTACCGCGCCCGCATCAGCGCGGCACTCGTCCTGGACCGCAACCGACTTCAGGAGAGCACAGGGACGCTCCAGTCCTGGAGGTTCCACGACTTCGTCAGCACATTCCAGCTCATGCTTCCCCACCGGGTCGAAAAGATCCACCAGGCCTTGGCCGCCGGGGACTGGGAGGACGCACGCCTCGCCGCCCAAAGCCTGTCCTGGTCCGCAGCCAAGGCCGGTGCGTGCCGGCTCGAACTCATCGCCGACCTCATTGATGCCGACCTCCGGTCCGGACGCAACGCCCGGGCACGGGAGACGGCCTGCCTCCTCCAGGGCGCCGCCACGGACCTGGCAACAGCCCTCGCCCGGCTGAGCGCCGGCTGACCGGATCCGGCCGCCACCGGATGCTGTCCCATCACCACACCGGACGTGACGTGTCATGCCAGCCCGGCTTCCGATCAGGCGGGGTCAGGGTCCCTCAGGCGGAGAATCCGCCGTCGGCTTTGACCAGCTGCCCGGACATCCAGCGGCCCTCGGGCGAGAGCAGGAACGCGACGGTGCCGGCCACGTCCGCCGGGGTGCCCAGCCGGCCGCCGGGGTGCCGCCGGGCCAGTTCGTCACGGAGCGGCTCATCCATCCAGCCGGTATCCACCGGTCCCGGGTTCAGGACGTTGGCGCTGACCCCCAAGGGGCCGAGCTCCCGGGCCGCGGCAATCACGATGCGGTCCAGGGCGCCCTTTGATGCCCCGTAGGGCAGGTTGAAGGCGGTGTGGTCGCTGGTCAGCGCCACGATGGCCCCGCCGTCGGGACCGGCCTGCCGGGCGAATGCGGCAATCAACTGCCAACTGGCCCGGGTGTTGACCGCAAAGTGCCGCTCGAAGCTCTCCAGGGATGTGTCCAGGATGGACGAGTCCACGGATTCGGCGTGGCTGAGCACCAGTCCCTGCAGGGTTCCGGCCTCCGCCGCGGCGGCGGACATCAGCCGGTCCACGGCCTGCGGGTCCTGGAAATCCGCCGGCAGAGACACGACGGCGGCGCCGGTCGCCTGGAGCTCGGCGGTGAGGCGTTCGACGTCGTCCGGCTGGACTCCCCACGGCATCCGGGCGTCGTAGTCCTGCCAGTACGTCAGCACGAGGTCCCAGCCGTCCGCAGCGAGGCGGCGCGCGATGCCTGCGCCGATTCCGGCAAGGCGGCCGACCCCGGTAACAAGGGCCGTCTTACGTGTGTCAGGGGAACTCATGCCGAACAGCCTAGCGGCGGCGGGCGGCGCCTACTAACAGCGCGGCCTACTACGCCCGGCGCCTACGAGGAGACTGAGGAAGTGGGGACGGCGGCCCGGACGTCGCGTTCAGCAACCGGTTCGGGGGCAAGGTCGGGCTCCGGTCCCAGCGGGTCCCGCCGGAGGGCCACAAGCCAGCACACCAGCAGGGCCAGGGCGCAGAAGACGCCGGCGCTGGAGGCCATGATCCACACCCCGGGCGTCTGGATGTCGAGGTTTTCGGCGCCGAGGGCCGTGCCGATGGTCTTGGGCGAGAACAGGAACACGAGGATCGACAGGCCCAGCACGCCTCCCATGGTCCAGCGCATCCCGACGTACCGGCGCGGAGCTTCCCGCAGGGTCCAGGCGAAAGCCGGAAAGACCGCCGCGACCCACACCCAGTGGTGGGACCACGAGACCGGGCTGATCAGCAGCATGGTGAGCGCCGTCGCCGATACGGCCACGACGCGGGCGCCCTGATCGCTGGCGGCCTTGATCACGGCGGCACCCACGGCCACAACCGCCAGGCTCAGCAGCAGCCATGGCACGGTGACGTGCGCTTCCGGGACACCGAAGTGCAGCAGGGCGCCCTTAATGGACAGGTTGTCCACATAGCCCGCTCCGCCCATCCGGGAGGTGTCCGGCAGCATCTGGAGCCAGAACTGCAGGGATTCGACGGGCCGGAGCAGCCAGCCGGCCACCACGGTGGCGGAGAAGCCGGCGGCCATATTGCCCAGCCCGCGCCAGTCCTTGCGGACCAGGTAGTAGAGCCCAAACACCAGGGGTGTCAGCTTGATGCCGGCCGCGACGCCCACCATGAAGCCGCTGCCCGGGAAACCGCGGGCCCAGCGCCGGTTGCGGGCCAGCAGGTCCACTGCGATCAGGCCCATCAGCAGGGCGTTGATTTGACCGAACACCAGGGTCTCGCGCCAGGGTCCCAGGTTCAGGACCGCCAGGACCAGGACGGCGGCGGCCCAGCCGTTGCCCGGAGCCCGGAAGGTGTCGCGCCAGGAGGCTTTCGCGTTCCAGTACCGGACCGTACGGACCGCGGCCAGGACCGCCACGCCGGCGCCGGCGGCGTTGAACAGGGTCAGCGCCGCCGCCAGGGGCAGCCGGGCCAAAAGGCTGAAGAGGATGGCGGCGAACGGCGGGTAGGTAAACATCAGCGTCGGTCCGCCGGCCCAGTCCACGTTGCCCGCATACAGGGCTGAGGGTGCCGCGCCGGCGTCGTTGAGGATTTTGCCGCCGTACCAGTAGACGCTGAAGTCCAGGCCGTGCTTGCCCCAGACTCCGAGCGAGATCCAGATGAAGTAGCCCACCGCGGCGATGGCCAGGATGACGGAGAGCCGGAACAGATGCACGACGGGTGAGTGCCGCGCCGGGCTGTGGTCTGAAGCGGGCACTGACATGAATTCCCCCATCGGGCTGCTGGTGTAGACGCTGGCCGTTTGGTCGGTTCCGTCCAGGGCGGCGCAAACGCGCCCTCGCTGTCGGGTCAGTCTACAGAACAGCTACGCCGGGACGGGGACGGACTCCGGCTTCCGGGCGTCCTTGCGGATGGTGGCGCTGATGACGGCGGCGATGGTGCACATGGCAGCGGCGGCAAACCAGGCATACGTGTACTGGCCGGTGGCGTCCCGGACCGCCCCGGCCGCCAGGGCCGCGGCGGCCGCGCCGAGCTGGTGGGCCGCGAACACCCAGCCGAACACGACGCTCCCGTCGGCACCGAACACCTGGCGGCAGATCGCGGCGGTCGGCGGGACCGTGGCGACCCAGTCCAGGCCGTAGATGACCACGAACACAATCATGCTGGGCTGGACGGTGGCGCTGAGCAGCAGCGGCAGGACCAGCAGCCCGATCCCGCGGAACTGGTAGTACACGGCGAGCAGGATCCGGGGGTTGAAGCGGTCCGTCAGCCACCCGGAGGCGATGGTGCCGATGATGTCGAAGAGGCCGACGACGGCGAGCAGGCCCGCCGCGGTGGTTTCGGGCATGCCGTGGTCGTGGGCGGAGGGGATGAAGTGGGTGCCGATCAGCCCGTTGGTCGTCGCGCCGCAGATCGCGAAGCCGGCCACCAGGGCCCAGAAGGTACGCACTTTGCTGGCCCGTTTGAGGACCTGCAGGGCACGGACCGCGGCGTTCCGGCGGGGCTCCTGCGTGTCCTGCCCGGCGGCCGGTCCCGTCGGTTCGGGCCCGCTGGACTCCTTGGCGGCGTTCGGGTCGGCGGCCGGCGGCGTCGCCCCGTAGGGCAGTACGCCAACCTCGGCCGGGGAGTTCTTCAGGAACATCAGCACCAGCGGCACCACGGCCAGCGCGCCGGCACCGATGAGCAGCGAAGCCTGCCGCCAGCCCGGGTCCTGGGCCAGGGCCGCGATGAAGGGCAGGAACACGAGCTGTCCGGCGGCGCTGCCGGCGGTGAGGATGCCGATGACCAGGCCGCGGCTCTTGGCGAACCAGGTGTTGGCGATGGTCGCGGCGAAGACCAGCGCCATGGACCCGGTGCCGAGCCCGATCAGCAGCCCCCACGTCAACAAGATCTGCCAGGACTGGGTCACGAGCACTGTCAGCGCACTGCCGGCGCCGATCAGCACCAGGGCCACGGCCGTGACGGCGCGGATGCCGAAGCGTTCCATGAGCGCTGCCGCAAACGGCGCCGTGAGCCCGAAAAGCACCAGGTTGATGCTGACCGCGGCGGAGAGCACGGTGGTGGACCAGCCGAACTCGTTCTGCAGCGGCACCATGAGCACACCCGGGGCTGCCCGGAACCCTGCCGCGCCGACGAGCGCGAGGAACGCCACGGCGGCAACGATCCACGCCGGGTGGATGCGGCGGCGGACCGGCGCCGGGGTCAGGGTGGTTTCGGGGGCACTCATGCGGCGGTTCCGTTCTGGACAGGGGTCCCGGTGCCGGCCGAGGACAGCGGCACGGGGTCCGTGGTGCGGGAAAGGCTGTGCCAGCTCGTGTTGGCGGCCGTCAGCGGTTCCCCGCAGGCCGTGCACGTGTCAGCCGAGGAGGTCCTCTCCCCGCAGCCGCTGTGGATGACGAACATGTGGGCCTGCCCGGACGGGGCCGGGAGATGCTTTTCGGCCCAGATCACGACGGCGTTGAGCACCGGCAGGGCGTCTTCGCCCATGGCGGTGAGGACGTATTCCTGGCGGGTGCGGCCGCCGTCGTCGTAGGGCCGCCGGGTGAGCAGCCCGGCGGCGACGAGCCCGGCGAGCCGCTTGGTGAGGACGGAATCGGCCGCCCCCAGCCGGGCCTTCATGGCCTCGAAGCGGCCGTTGCCGAAGAACACCTCGCGCAGGACCAGCACGCTCCAGGGATCGCCCAGGATGTCGAGGCCGCGGGCCATGCTGCAGGTCCGCTGGGACCAGTCCGATCGAAGTGCCATGCGGACCACCCTAGCTGACTCTCTTAGAGAAAGCTAGGGTAGTCCGACGGAAGGATGCGGGCGCCTGGTCAGCTGCGCATCAGCTGCGGGTGCGGCTAGCTGGCGGCGGGCAGGGAGGAGATCGCGGCGTCGAGGTCGGCGATCAGGTCCTCCACGTCCTCGATGCCGCATGAGAGCCGGATCAGGTTGACCGGGACCGCCAGTTCGGTGCCCTTGACCGAGGCGTGGGTCATTTCGGACGGGTAGTTCATGAGCGATTCGATCCCGCCCAGGGATTCGGCCAGGGTGAACACGGAGGTCGACTCGGCCACCTTGCGCGCCGCGGCCTCGCCGCCCTTGAACTGCACGGAGATCATGCCGCCGAACTTCTTCATCTGCTTCCTGGCCAGCTCGTGGCCCGGGTGGGTAGGCAGGCCCGGGTAGAGCACGGCCTCGACCTCGGGGCGCTGCAGCAGCCATTCGGCCACGGCCTGGGCGTTGTCGCTGTGCCGGTCCATGCGCACGCCGAGGGTCTTCAGGCCGCGGGTGGTGAGGAAGGCGTCCATCGGCCCGGACACGGCGCCGACGGCGAACTGGACGAAGCCGATCTTCTCCGCCAGTTCCGGGTCGTTGACCACGATCGCGCCGCCGACGACGTCGGAGTGGCCGCCGATGTACTTGGTGGTGGAATGCACCACCACATCGGCGCCGAGGGCGAGCGGGGTCTGCAGGTACGGGGAGGCGAAGGTGTTGTCCACCACGAGGAGCGCGCCGGCGTCGTGCGCCACCTTCGCGAGCGCCTCGATGTCGGTGATTTTCATCATCGGGTTCGACGGGGTCTCCACCCACACCAGGCGGGTCTTGCCGCCGGCTGCGACTCCGGAGCCGCCGCCTGCCGCGACGGCGGCTGCGACGGCGTCGAGGTCGGACATGTCCACCGGGGTGTTGCCGATGCCCCACTCCCCCAGAACCCGGCTGATGAGCCGGTACGTGCCGCCGTAGGCGTCGTTGCCGAGCACAATGTGGTCACCGGGGCGGGTGAGGGCGCGGATCATCGAGTCCTCGGCGGCCAGGCCGGAGCCAAAGGAGAACGCGGCGCTGCCGCCTTCCAGGGCCGCCAGCTGCTCCTGCAGCGAGTCACGGGTGGGGTTGGTGCCCCGGCCGTATTCGTAACCGGCCCGCAGCCCGCCGATGCCGTCCTGGGCATAGGTCGAGGAGAAGTGCACGGGGGGCACCACCGCCCCGGTGCGGGGCTCAAACGCCTGGCCGGCGTGGATGGCGCGGGTGTTGAAACCCTGGTTTTTCGAGGACGGGCTTTCAGGCACAGACATGGGACTCCTTGAACTGGTCAGTTGCTGAGGTACGCGAGGAGGTCGTGGCGGGTCAGGATCCCCACCGGAGCGCCGACAAACGTCACCATGAGGGTGTCGGCATCGGAGAGGAGTTCGCGGGCGGTCGAGATCGATTCGAGCGAGCCGATCACGGGGAGCCGGGCCTCCATGTGTTCGGAGATCTTGTCCGAGAGTTTGGCCTCGCCGCGGAAGAGCTTGGCCGTGAGGGTGCGTTCGTCCACAGCGCCCAGCACCTCGCCCATGACGACGGGCGGTTCCTGCGACAGGACGGGGATGTGCGAGACGCCGTACTCGTTCATGATGTTGATGACATCGCGGACGGACTCGTTCGGGTGGATGTGCACGAGGTCCGGGAGTTCACCGGTCTTGGCCTTGAGGATCTCGCCCACCGACGCTTCGTCCCCGCCGGCCAGGAAGCCGTAGGAGCGCATCCACTGGTCGTTGAAGATCTTCGCCAGGTAGCCGCGGCCGGAGTCCGGCAGGATGACCACGACGACGGCGTCGGCCGGGAGGTCCTTGGCGACCTCCAGGGCGGCCACGACGGCCATGCCCGAGGACCCGCCCACCAGCAGGCCTTCCTCGCGCGCCAGCCGGCGCGTCATGGCGAAGGAGTCAGCGTCGCTGACGGCAATGACGTCGTCCGGGACGGACTTGTCATAGTTGGCCGGCCACATGTCCTCCCCGACGCCCTCGACAAAGTACGGGCGGCCCGTGCCGCCGGAGTACACCGAGCCGGCGGGATCCGCGCCGATGATCTTCACGACGCCGCCCTCGGCCCCAGTCCGCCCGGCGGAGACTTCCTTGAGGTACCGGCCGGTGCCGGTGATCGTGCCGCCGGTCCCGGCGCCGATCACACAGTGCGTGATGCGGCCGTCGGTGTCGTGCCAGATCTCAGGGCCCGTGGTTTCGTAGTGGCTGGCCGGGGCGGCGGGGTTGGAGAACTGGTCCGGCTTGTAGGCCCCCGGGATTTCGGTCACGAGCCGGTCGGAGACGCCATAGTAGCTTTGCGGGCTGTCCGGCGGGACGGCGGTGGGCGTGACCACCACTTCCGCGCCGTAGGCCTGGAGCACGGCCCTCTTGTCCTCGCCGACCTTGTCCGGCACGACGAAGATGCAGCGGTAGCCCTTCTGCTGCGCCACGAGCGCCAAACCGACGCCGGTGTTGCCCGAGGTGGGCTCCACGATCGTGCCGCCGGGCAGGAGCTGGCCCGTTCGTTCGGCCTCCTCGATCATCTTGACCGCAATGCGGTCCTTGATCGAACCGCCGGGGTTCAGGTATTCGAGCTTCACCAGGACCGTGGCTGCGATGCCATCGGTCACGTGGTTGAGTTTGACGAGCGGCGTATGGCCAATGAGGTCCAGGACGGACTGGGCGTACTTCATAGGTACAAAGTTACCGTCTCCGGCGCGGCGGGCACGTCGGCGCGGCCGCGGCGCTGCGACGGCCCTGGCAGATGGGAGGATATGGCGGTGAAGAGGATCGCCCGGCTGAAGAAGTTCAGGAGCTATGCGCTGCCCGCGGGCATGCTGCTGGCCGGGTGCGCGGCGCTGGCGTCCGGGCTGCTGCCGGTCCCCGCCTTCCAGGCGCTGGCAGCACGCACCGTGCCGATACTGGCGTTCGTGGTCGCGATGTCCCTTGTCACCGAGCTGGTGGATGAGGCCGGGCTCTTCCGCGTCGTCACGGAGCGGCTGGCCGCCCTGGGCCGCGGCCGGGTCCTCTTGCTGTGGTTCCTCGCGATCGCCCTCGCCACCGTTTCCACGGTGTTCCTGTCGCTGGATACGACGGCGGTGTTGGTGACCCCCGTCGTCGTACTGCTGGCCATTCACGCCCGCATTCCGCCGCTGCCGTTCGCGCTGACCACGGTGTGGCTGGCGAACACGGCCTCGCTGCTGCTGCCGGTCTCCAACCTGACCAACCTGCTCGCGCAGGAGCGGCTCAACCTCAGCCCTGCCGCGTTCGCTTCGCTCGTGTGGGCCCCGGCCCTGGTGGGCATCCTCGTGCCGCTGGTGCTCCTGTGGCTGGCATTCCGGAAGGACCTGCGCGGCAAGTACGGCCCCCAGCCCGTCCATAAGGTCCGGGACCGCGTGCTGCTGTACGCGGCATCGGGGGTCATGGTGGTCCTGCTGCCGGCGCTTGTGTCCGGGGTGCCGGTGCAGATCCCGGCGCTCGCGGCGGCTGCGGCCCTGCTCCTGCTTTTCCTCTGGCGGCGGCGGTCCGCCCTGCGCTGGTCCATGATTCCGTGGCGCCCGCTGATGCTCACGTCCGGGCTGTTCATGGTGGTGGAGACCCTGCACGCCAACGGGCTCACCCAGTTCCTGACCGGGATCGCCGGCACGGGCGAGAGCCTGCCGGCGCTCCTGCAGCTCGCCGGCCTGGGCACCGGGGCAGCCAACGCGGTCAACAACCTCCCCGCCTATCTGGCCCTGGAACCCGTGGGCGGCTCCCCGGCCCGGCTGGCTGCCCTGCTGATCGGCGTGAACCTGGGCCCGCTGGTGACCCCGTGGGCGTCCCTGGCCACGCTGCTGTGGCACGAACGGCTCCGCTCCCTGAACGTCGAGATCCGGTGGGGAGGCTTCGCCCTGGCCGGTGTGGCCGCCGTCGTCCTCACCGTCCCGTTGGCGGTCGTGGCGCTGTGGCTCACCACCGGGATGCAGTGAGGTGGACGTACTGAGGCCCGGCTGCCCCGCGGCCGCGTCGCCGCGTCAGGCGCCGATGTCGTTCCCGGCGTTCGCTGCCCCGGCGCCGCCCTCACGCGGGGCGCTCTGCCAGAGACCGACCACATTGCCTTCGGTGTCCCGGAAGTAGGCGGCCCAGCCCATGGTGCCGATCGCCTCCCGCGGCAAGACTGTGCTGCCGCCCAGGGACTTGATCTTCTCCAGCGCCGCGTCAATGTCATCGACGTCCACCGTGACCACGGGGGATGTGAGGTCGCCTTCGCGGCGGAACATGCCGCCGTTGATGGAGCCCGGTACGGAGGGCATGCCGCTGGCATCCGTCGGCGTCGTCTTGATCATGGCGTAGCTCATCTCCGGCACCTGGCTTAGCTCCCAGCCGAACGCCGAACTGTAGAACTCCCGTGCGCGGCCCTCGTCGTCTGCGGGGATTTCGAAATGCACCACTCCACCAGCCATCACACTCTCCTAAGAACAAGGATTCGGGGCCAAGAGGCGGGCGCGGACACACCACGCCACAGCCGGATTTTAGCCCCGGCAGCGGCGGAGGTTAAGGGCCCTACGGCCCGGGCGTCCTTGCCGCGGATGCCTCCGCTGTCAGCGGGCCGTGGGAACATATTCGAATGAGCCTTGCAGACGCCCCCGCAGGCCTTGCCGCCGCGGCGGACGCCTCATTGCGGTGGCACCCGGGCGGCCCGTTCGACTTGATGCAAACCATCGGCACGCTGCTGCGCGGCCACGGCGACCCGTCCATCCGCACCGCCCCGGACGGGATCTGGTTCGCGTTCACGACGCCGCACGGTCCGGCCACGCTGCGCCTGGCAACGGCCGGGACGCGGGCGGACCCTGCCGTGGACGCGCAGGCCTGGGGTCCCGGAGCGGAGGACGCCGTCGGTTCCGTCCCGCGCATGCTCGGGAACGAGGACGACTGGTCCGGCTTCGACGAGCCCGCATTCCACGCCACCCTCCCGCGCATGGTGGTTGAAGCCCGACGCCGGAACCTCGCGATCCGGCTGCCTGCAACCGGGCGGATGATCGACTCACTGGTGCCGACCATCCTCGAGCAGAAGGTCACCGTTATCGAGGCCCGCCGCGGGTACCGCTACCTGATGTACCGCTTCGGGACGGCGGCTCCGGGTGCCGGCACCGTCGCGCCCGCCAATCTCCTGGTCCAGCCGACGGCAGCGCAGTGGCTGCACATCCCGTCCTGGGAATGGCACAAGGCCGGCGTGGGCCCGCAGCGTTCGGGCACTGTCATGCGGGCGCTGCGCTACGCCACCGCGCTGGAACGGCTCGCCGCCCTCCCCGCCGCGGAGGCGTCGGCCAAGCTGCAGACCCTGCCCGGAATCGGGGTGTGGACGGCGGCGGAGGTGGTGCAGCGCACGCACGGCTGCCCGGACTCGATTTCGGTGGGCGACTACCACCTTGCGGCCTACGTCGGCGCCGCCCTGACCGGCCGCAGGACGGACGACGCCGGCATGCTCAGGCTGCTGGCCCCCTGGGCGGGGCACCGGCAGCGGGTGGTCAGGATGCTCGGGCTGAGCGGCTTCCGGAAACCGACCTTCGGCCCGCGCATGACCATCCAGGACCACCGCGGCCACTGAAAGCAACGCGGGGTCACTTACGGCCCATCCGCCGCGCTTTCATGGGCGCTAAGTGACCCCGCGTTGTCTCAGGCCGGGCGGATTCTCGACCGCTTGATCCTGGCGATCATGGACTCGAAACCCTCTGCGAGGTCATCGGCGTTGGCTTTGAAGTACGCCCAACCCGCGCAGCGGAAGGCCTCGTCGCGACGATTATCCTTCGACTGCTGTTCCCGGGTGAGGTGAGGAGCGCCGTCGTACTGGACGGCAATCCGGAATCTCCGGTAACCCAAATCTGCAGCCGGCGAGCGCCGGTCATCCGGATCAAGCCGCAGTTGCAGCTCCGGTTCCGGCAGACGCGCATCCAGCAACGCCAGCCGCAGGAAGGTCTCCGGGAAGGAGTCCGCCCCCACCCGCATCTCCTCCAGGGCCAGCCGGGCCTTCTCGACGCCCTTCATGTTGGGATGCTGGCGGATCAGCAGCCGCAGGCCGTCCTTGTAGGCGTAAGGTTCCGACCTCAGCTCGAGGCTGGGCCGGGGCTGCCGGATGAGCTGGTCGCCCAAGGCAATGAGGTAGTTGAGCGGCAGTACCGCCGCCAGATCCAGCCAGGTCCGGGGTGGTGCGGTGACCGGGATGCCGTCGACCTCGGTCAGCTCGCCGGGGATGCACCGCACGCGGTGGCCCGTGACCCCGGCCCGGCGGACCCTGGGCAGTTCATGGGGCTTGCTGAGGTGGATGGTCGGGCACTCGCCCATCCACGGTGGCAGTCCGAGGCTGGTCAGCACTGCCGCGGTTTCGTGGGAAACCCAGGCGCCAGGGGTGGCGGCGGCGAGGACCCGGGCCCGTTCGGCGATCGCAAGGTGCCGGCCGGCGGGCAGATAGATAAGGCGGCCGCCGTCGGACAAATCCTGGGCCCGCAGACGTTTGGGCCGGACGCCCAGCGCGCGTGACTCATACACGGTGAACGGTGTCTGGACGAGGTTTCCGGGGAGAGGCACGATGCGAACCATGCGCACCATTGTGACCGCGGATCAGCCTCGGCGCTGAGGTTATCCACAGGACCTCAGGAATCGCCAAAACGCGGGGTCACTTACGGCCCATCCCGAGCCTCCGGATGGGCCGTAAGTGACCCCGCGTTGCTGTTAAGCGCCGGTCTGGAGGCCCAGCCGGGCCGCGGCCTCCTGGCGCATGTCCACCTTGCGGATCTTGCCGGAGACAGTCATCGGGAAGCTCTCCCGGACATCGACGTAGCGCGGAATCTTGTAGTGCGCCAGCTTGCCGCGGCAGAACTCGGCCAGGCTGGCGGCGTCCATCGGCGCGGCCCCGGGTTTCAAAATGACACAGGCCATCAGTTCCTCGCCGTACTTGGCGTCCGGGACACCGATCACCTGCACGTCCTGGATATCCGGGTGGGTGTAGAGGAATTCCTCGATTTCGCGCGGATAGACGTTCTCGCCGCCGCGGATCACCATGTCCTTGATCCGGCCTTCGATCACGATGTACCCGTCCGCGTCCATCCGGGCGAGGTCCCCGGTGTGCATCCAGGCGTCGGCGTCGATCGCCTCGGCTGTCTTGTCCGGCTGGTTCCAGTACCCGCGCATCACGGCGTAGCCGCGCGTGCAGAGTTCGCCGATCCCGCCGCGCTCCAGCACCTCGCCCGTGACCGGATCCACGACCCGGCTCTCCAGGTTCGGCATGGTCCGGCCCACGGTCTCGGTGCGCTGGGCCATGGTGTCCACGCTCCGGGTCATCGTGGACACTGGCGAGGTCTCCGTCATGCCGTAGCAAATGGCGACGTCTTTCATGTTCATTTCCGTGATGACCCGGTTCATCACCTCGATGGGACACAGCGAGCCGGCCATGACGCCCGTGCGCAGTGTCGAGAGGTCGTAGGAGGCGAAGTCCGGCAGGGCGAGCTCGGCGATGAACATGGTGGGCACGCCGTACAGCGAGGTTCCGCCGAAGTCCTGCACAGCCTCCAGCGCCGCGGCCGGCGAGAACGACCGGCCGGGAATGATGGTGGCGGCCCCGTGGCTGAGCGCCGCGAGGTTCCCGATCACCATGCCGAAGCAGTGATAGAAGGGCACCGGGATCACCGCGCGGTCGTGTTCCGTGTAGCCCAGCTGCTCGCCGATCGAAAAGCCGTTGTTAAGGATGTTGTGGTGCGTCAGCGTGGCGCCCTTCGGGAACCCCGTGGTGCCGGAGGTGTACTGCAGATTGATGGGATCGTGCGGGTCCAGTTCCGCCATCCGCGCCTTGAGCTCGGAGTGCCCGACGTCGTCGGCCCGCTTGAGCAGCTCGGCATAGGTGCGCTCTGCCTCCGTGCCGGGCTCGCCGGCGGTCAGCCCGTCCAGGCCGGCGTCCGGGAGGAAGACCAGCTCGCGCAGGTCGGGGCATGCCGCCAGCGCCTGCCGGGCCATCCCGGTGTAGTCGCTGTTCCTGTCCGACGGCGCGGTGACCAGCATGCGCATGCCGTTCTGCGTGACCACGAACTCGAGCTCATGGCTGCGGTAGGCGGGGTTGACGTTGACCAGGATCGCCCCGACCTTCGCGGTGGCGTACTGCAGGATGGTCCATTCGGCGCAGTTGGGGCTCCAGATGCCGATCCGCTCGCCCTGCGCCACGCCCAAGGCGAGGAGCGCACGCGCCAGGCGGTCGACGTCGTCGTTGAGCTTGGTGTAGCTCCACCGCCGGGCCTCTTCGCCAGGCACCGCGGCCGCCTCGATCAGGGCATCGTGGTACGGGAACCGCGCCGCGATCCGTTCGAAGTTCGCGCCAACGGTTTCCTCGAGCAGCGGGACGTCAGTGTCCCCGGCTGTGTAAGCAAGCATGGTGTGACGCTACCAACAGTGCGGAGGCAAAAGAAGAGCAAAGCTTGGAAGTCCTATGAAATCTTGGGTCATGTTCCTGCGCCTGTGCGGCGGCCCGGTAGGGTGATTGCCATGAGTGCACCCGTTGACCTTCAGGCCATTTTCATCCCCAACGACGGCGAATTCTTCCGCGTGAAGCTCGCCCTGGACATCGCGATTGACGAGGTGGTCAACGAGCCCGGCTGCATCCGCTACGAGCTCACCGAGGCCAGCGAGGACAAGCTCGTCCTGACCGAGCGGTGGGCCAGCCAGGCGGACCTGGACAAGCACTCCAAGGGCACGGCCGTCCAGGACCTGAACGAATCCCTCAGCGCACTGCTGGCCGAGCCGGTCAAGCTGGAAAAGCTCTAACCGACCCTTCCAACCACAACGCGGGGTCACTCCGCGCCCATCCCTGAGGGATTTATGGGCGCGGAGTGACCCCGCGTTGCTTTAAGGCCGTGGGATTAAGCCGTGGAGGTTCAGGCCTCCGGGATCTGGGTGCCGTCCTGCTTGGCCGCGGCTGCGGCGGCCTCGGCCTGGGACCGGGCCACATGGGCGTGAACTTCTTCCATGTCCAGGGCCTTGACGGCGTCGACCACCTGCTCGAGCTGCTGCGCGTTCAGGGCGCCAGGCTGCGAGAACACCAGGACCTTTTCGCGGAAGGCCATCAGCGTGGGAATCGACGTGATGCCGGCCTCGGCGGCGAGCTGCTGCTCGGCTTCGGTGTCGACCTTGGAGAAGACGACGTCCGGGTGCTTCTCGGAGATCGCCGAGTAGGTGGGGCCGAACTGCTTGCACGGGCCGCACCATTCGGCCCAGAAATCGACGAGGACAATGTCGTTATCCTCGACTGTCGATGCGAACTGTTCACCTGTGATGTCTACGGTAGCCATGAGTCAACGGTACGGGAGCAGCCGCGGATTGTCCCCGGCATTTCGCTGTTGGCACATCCGGGCGGGGGCGTCCGCAGGTCACGCCCAGGCGTGCGGGGCCGGACGCCTGGCGCCGGGCAGGGCGTTGGTTTCGCGCCATTCGTGGATCCACTCGGGCAGCTCCAGATCCGCCGGCGGGGCGCCGAACTCGCGGATGATTTCCTCCCGGCTGACGGGCTTGCCCTTGCTCAGAAGCCGGGTGGCGATATAGGCGCGCGCGTAAACTTCGCCGTCCACCACCATCCGCTGCTCGAAGTAGATGGCTTTCGAGTCCAGGCCGATGATCCGGGATTCGATCGTGTACTGCTGCCAGAGCTGCAGCGAACGGCGGAACGCGATGGTCTCCCCCGCCGCGACCGGGGTCCAGCCCCGGCGGCGCATCTTTTTCCAGGTGCCGCTGCGGGCCATGAGGTCGAAGCGCCCGAGGTCCATGAGCGAGAAGTACATGCCGTTGTTGACGTGCATGGCGATGTCGATGTCCGTGGGCAGGACCCGCAGCGGCAGCGAGGAGCTGTCCCAGATGCTCAGCGGTGGGCGGCGTGAGGACGTGAACAGCAGCAGGAGGGTCCGGAACAGGAGATGCATGAATCACATGTTACCCGCGAGTAACAAGCGTGCCAAGGGGTCGTGCCGGAACCTAGCTGTGCGCTGACAGAACCGAGACGGTGGCTTTGGCGCCGGCGCCGCGAATCGTCCAGCAGTTCCCGGTGCCGATCACGTCCAGCTCCTCCAGGTCCGCCTGGTGCAGGACCAGGGCCGTGTTCTCATCCACGGCGACCGCGCGGTCCACGAGACCTTTTGCCACCGCCCCAACGGCCCGGCCGAGGGTCCCCGCCTGCGCGGCGTGCACGTCGACGGCGAAGGGCACCAGGCCCAGCCCGTCGCGGATCTCCACTTCATCCAGCCCCTCCGACCAATCCGCTGGGCAGACCTCGGTGCCGCGGATTCGGTAGCCGCCCACGATCGCCCGTACGGGCGCCACCATCGCGCCGGCTGAGAATCCCATATACGGCACACCGTCAGAGACCAGACTGCGGATGGGCTGCGCGGACAGCAGCAGGCCTTCCAGATAGCCCGGCGTCGGCCCGCCCCCGACGACGATGCCGTCGACGTCGTCGAACGCGGCGGGGTCCGCGCCCCGGTTGAAGCCGAGGAGGACCGGGACGACCTCGCAGGCTGTCCGGGACTCCAGCGGCTCCACATAGGCAGGCAGGAAATATTCCGAGCTGCCCTCATGGTCAAAGAGAACCACAGCGACGCGGGAAATCCTGCCGGGGGCGCGGCGCCGGAGTTCCTTGACGAACCGGTCAAAGACGGCAGGAACGGTCACGGTGTCGGGGCCGCCGCCAACAAGCAGGATGGTCATGCTTCAACGTACCCGGATCCGGGGCAATCGCCATCAGTGTCTGCACCAGTCTCCGCGGCGGCGCCAAAGTTCCTGTGCCGATTGACCGCCGCGGAGGCTGAGGAACATAATCGGAATCGGTACTAGTTTCACGACACGACTGCGCCGACCATGAGGCCGACGGCAGAGCATTCAACGGAAAGCGGTCGGCACTATGACTACTGCCCATCATCCTGTTGCTTCGACTGGCTGGACCGGCTGGGTCCGTTTCGCCGGAGTGATTCTGATCATCAACGGCGTTTTCAGCGGCCTTCAGGGCCTCGTCGCTCTCACCGGTCCCGACACCTACTATTTGTCGACCCCGGGAACCCTGTTCCTCTTCGATGCGAAGGGCTGGGGCTGGTGGAATGTCGCCCTCGGGGTTCTCTTGATCCTCACCGCCGTCGGGCTCTTCTCCGGTGCAACGTGGGCTCGAGTCGTCGGTGTCGTCGTTGCCGGCTTCAGCGCGGTCGTTCAACTGATGCTCATTCCGGCGCAGCCGTGGTGGTCCGTCATCGTCATCGCCATGGACGTGCTGATCATCTACGCGATCATCGCCCACGGCGAGGAACTCAAGGCTGAACAGGCACCGCCGACAACCAACCCGTAGGGCACCGACGCGATCAGGCGGCCGCGATCAGCTCCACTTCATAGCCATCTGCATTCACGAGGTAGGCGGCGAAGTGATCGGGGCCGCCCGCGTGCGGATACTTGTCCGGAAATAACTCCGCCCAACCGTGGCTCGGGCCCTCCGCCGCTATGGCGTCCACGTCTGCCCGGGTCCCCGCGCTGAACGCGAGGTGGTTCAGGCCCGGGGCTTTGCGGTCGTGCGCGGTTCCGGTGAGCGCCGGGGACTGCTCGACGACGATGTACGTCGGCCCGCGGCGCCAGCTGCACCCGTGGGCCCAGTCCTGGTAGGCCTCGTAGCCCAGCCGGACCAGCAGCCAGCCCCACTGGTCCCTGGCCCGCTGCAGGTCCGGCACCCAGAGCTCTACATGGTGCAGGGCACCAAAGTCCGCCGGCACAATTGGAACTGGTGCAACCGGACCAGGTGCAACCGGACCGGGTGTAACCGGAATTTCAGCCATCAGAACAGTATCCGCTGGAACAGGACGTGGTCCTGCCAGGATCCGGCGATCCGCAGGTACTGGGCTGCCAAACCGATCTCCTCAAAGCCAGCCCGCTTCAGGATCCGCTGGGACGCGGCGTTGTGCGGGAGGGTTGAGGCCTGCAGCCGGTGCAGTCCCAGTTCGTTGCGCGCGGTTTGGAGGGCGAACTCCACCGCGGCCGAGCCAATTCCCCGCCCCGTCATGTCCTTGTCCACCCAGTAGCCGAGGTGGGCGCTGAGGAATGGCCCCCGGACAATCCCGCTGAGGTTGATCACCCCGATGATGCGGGAACCTTCCACGAGGACCCAGGGCACGTCCGTTCCCGCGATGAACAACCCGAGCTTGGATTCAATGCTGGCCGCCTGTCCCCCGGCGGTGAAGAATTCCTCAAACCGCAGCGGTTCCCAGGGCGCCAGGTGCTCCCGGTTCCGCGAGTAGGCGTCGGCCAAGGGCCCGGCGTCGGACCTGCGCAGCACCCGCACGCCTACGGTATCCGTCAAAGCGACGGTGTTCTCGGTCATCCGCAGACTCTAACGGTCATCCCCGATCGGCTTCAATCAGCGTGCGGCAGTCACGGGAGTTTCGGTGGTGTGCGTCGCGCATGGTTCTCAAGCGCTGGCGTCGTCGTCGTCCTCGTTCGGGTCGGTGTCGCGAACGTTCACACTCTGCACGCCGGGCACATCCAGGAGGTAGGGGACGAGTTCCCGCAGCGGAAGATGACCATGGAAGCGGATGTCCATGAGGACGATCGGCTTTTGTTCATCGCCCGCCTTATTGATGCTCAGGATTGAGGAGCTGAACCCCATGTTGGTGGCGATCTCCAGCACTTGCCGCAGCACGCCCTTGTTGTCGGCATAGCCCAGGTGCAGGACCCGGTGCGCGTCAGGGGTCGGGATCTTCCTGATCACGGGAGAGACGACGTACAACGTGATGAGGTGGAAAGCGGTCAGCGAAACAGCCAGGGACAGCATTCCGGCGCCGCACGCCATGCCGACGGCGGCAGAAACCCAAATGCTGGCGGCCGTCGTCAGGCCGCGGACAACGTTCCGTCCCTTGAAAATCACCCCGGCGCCGAGGAAACCGATGCCACTGACGATTTGGGCTGCAATACGGGACGGGTCCACGGTGCCCCCGGTCTGGACGGCGGCGAAGCCGTAGGCGGAGATCAGGGTGAACGTGCACGATCCGAGCCCGACCAGGACGTGGGTACGGTAGCCGGCGACCTTTTGCCGGACCTGCCGCTCGGTGCCGATCAGGGAGCAGAGGATAAATGTCGCCAGCAGAAGCCCGATTTCCACCAGCGTGGTCGGGGTGTATAGCCCGTATGCGTCCTGCATCCCGCCCTCCGACCCGGCCCGAGAGTGGCGTCCGGTCAGTGCCGGAATGCGCCAGGAACTCTCGAATCTGATATTACCGCTGCCCCCTATTGGCGAGTAGTGGCTGTTCTGGCCCGCTCACGGGGCCAGATCCCGGCGGCGCCAGCCGGCGTATCCCAGCGCAGCGAGCGCAGCGGCCGCCACAGTGAGTCCCAGCAACGGGCCGACTGCGCCGGAATCCAAGGGCAGCAGCGGCGAATGCCGGAACGGGGAGAGCTCCATCAGCCACTCCGGGGCGTTCCACAGCACGCCGAACTCTCCCAGGGCAACAAACAGCAGCAGCAGAGCCCAGACCGTCCCCGTGAGCCGGGGCGCCCAGCCGAACACCGCCAGCACCACTGCGGTCATGACCCAGGCAGCGGGGATCTGGGCGGCAGCGGCCAGGGTGACACGGCCGAGTTGGCTGGCATCGGCCAGGACGGTGGCTGCGCCGGCCCCGACGGACACTCCGGCCAGCAGCATGAGCACGGCGACGCCGGCCAGCGCCAGGGCGAAATGGCTGGTGGCCCACCGCGGCCGGGTGGTGGCGGTGCCCAGCAGCGCCTCGACGTGGCCGTCCGTCTCCTCGTCACGGAGCCGGCTGGCCGCGGACAGTCCGTAGGCAGCGGCCAGCAGTCCCATGATGCTGATCTCCGCGGCAATGAAGGCATCCGTCATGGCCTGGGTTCCGCCCAGCATCCTGATCAGGTCCTGAGCGTTGGGCGAACTCAGCAAATCCGTGACGTTGCCGGCCAGCGATCCGATCACCACGCCGAACACCACGAAGGCGACCGCCCAGGCCGCCAACAGCCGGAACTGGAGCCGCACGGCGAGGTCCCCGACCCCGCGGAGCGAGCCGAGTGCCGGGCCGGGGCGCTCCTGGCGCAGGCCGGAGCCGAGGTCCCGGCGGGCGCGGAGGGCCAGAGCCACGGGCACGAGTGCGGCGCACAGTGCCAGTGGCAGGGCGAGCACCCACCACTGGTCCCCGGCGAAGGCCCGGATCTGCTGGTTCCAGCCGATCGGCGAAAGCCAGGACAGGGCGGAGGGCCCCGGTTCGGCGAGGTCCCCCACCGCCCGCAGCGCATAGGTCACGGCAACGACGCCGAGGCTCATTCCCGTGGCCGCCCGCGCGCTGGCCGTCAGCTGGGCGGTGACCCCGGCCACGGCGCTGAACGCCATGCCGGTGGCGGCCCAGCCCAGTCCGAACGCGATCGAGCCGGCGGCCGGAAGCCCGCCGGCTGCCAAAGACACCGCCGTGACCAGCCCCAGGACAATGCTGGCTCCGAAGCTGATGGTGAGGGCGGCCGCCAGCGGCGCGTCCCGGCCCAGCCGGCCGCCGCCCAGGAGCTCGAGCCGCCCGGACTCTTCGTCGCTACGGGTATGGCGGACGGTGATGAACACCATGAGGACGGCCAGGATGGCAGCCATGAACGCCGTGTACTTGATGAGGGACAGGGCACCGAGGGATGTGGGGTCGTAGACCCTGCCGAAGAGGGCCACGAGCGAGGCCGTGGCATTCAGGGCCGTCGCGGCCTCGACCCGGCTCCCGACATCGGGGTAGAGCTCGGCGCCGGCCACCGCGGTTGAATACGTTGTCGCGGCGAATCCGGCGATCCAGGCCGGCAACAGCCATCGGTCGCGCCGGAGCCCGAGCCTGATCAGGACTCCGGTCCCCGCCAGCGTTTCAAGCATCTGCGGTGCCCCCGCTGCTCGACCCTGCCGCGGCCACGGGCACCGCCGCGCCGTAGTGGCGCAGGAAGAGATCCTCCAGGGTGGGCGGCTGGCTGGTCAGCGCGACGAGTCCCGCGTCGGTCAGCGCCCGCATGAACGGGGCCAGGCCGGACGGTTCCACTTGGGCGCTGACGCGGTGGTTCGTGACGATCACGTCGTGGACGCCTGGCAGGGTATCCAGGCCTGCCGGTACCACCGCGAGATCGGCAGTGATGGACGTACGGGTCAGGTGCCTGAGTTCATCAAGCCGCCCGGTCTCCACCACCCGGCCTTCACGGATGATGCTCACGCGGTCCGAAAGCGCCTCGGCCTCGCTGAGGATATGGCTGCTGAGCAGTACCGTGCGGCCCTGGTTCCGCAGTTCCCGGACACAGCCGCGGAAGGCCTCCTCCATCAGGGGGTCCAGGCCGCTGGTGGGCTCGTCCAGCAGGAACAGCTCAGCGTCGGTGGCCAGCGCAGCGACCAGGGCCACCTTCTGCCGGTTGCCTTTGGAGTAGGCCCGGGACTTCTTCGTGGGATCGAGGTCGAAGAGGTCCAACAGCTGGGCCCGCCGGGCCAGGTCCTGGCCGCCCTGGAGGCGGCCGAGAAGGTCGATGACCTCCCCTCCGGTCAGGTTGGGCCACAACGCCACATCCCCCGGGACGTAGGCCAGGCGCCGGTGGAGGCTCGCGACGTCGTGCCACGGGTCCAGGCCCAGCACCCGGATGGAGCCCGCGCTGGCGCGAAGCATGCCCAGCAGCAGGCGAATCGTTGTCGACTTACCCGAACCGTTCGGTCCAAGGAAGCCGTGGACCTCGCCCGCCTCGACTGAAAAATCCAACCCGTTCAGGGCGACCACGGGCCCGAACCGCTTCACAACGCCGACCATCTCCAAGACATTCGCCATGGGGGACACGATACGCCCGGGACCGGCACTTTAGGCCCGGCCGAATGACCCCTTCGCCCGCGGGCGGCCTGTCGCGGTGCTGTCCCTCCGGCACCGGGGGACGTAGCCTAGCGGGCATGGAAGACCCCTACGATCTTGAACGGTTCGTGGCGGCCCAGGACGCCGGCGGAACCTACGGGCACGCCCTGGCGGAGTTGCGGTCGGGCATGAAGAGGAGTCACTGGATGTGGTTCGTTTTCCCCCAGCTCGCGGGCCTGGGCCGCAGCGAAACCGCCCGGAGGTACGCCATCTCCTCCCTGGCCGAGGCCCGTGCCTATTGCCGGCACGGCGTCCTTGGCCCGCGGCTGCGGGAGGCTGCCGCCGCAGTGGCCGACCTTCAGGGGCGGTCCGCGGTGCAAATTTTCGGCGGCATCGACGCCCGGAAGCTGCACTCGTCCATGACGCTGTTCCGGCGCGCCGCGCCCGGCGAACCCGTGTTCCGGGACGTCCTGGACCGCTACTTCGATGGCCTGCCCGATCCCGCCACAGACCAGCTGCTGGAATACCAGCCGCTGGAAGGAGAACCCGGCGGTCCGGACCCGGCGGGCTAGCTGTGAGCTGCCAGCGCCGTAATCATCCGTTCCATGCGCGCGACGCCGGCAAAGCGGCCGGCGTTGTCGGTCACCAGTAGGGGGTCAAACCGGCTGGCCTGGGTCCGCGTCATGGAACGCGCCAGGGCCTCGCTGAGCGGCGTGTCCAGGTTGACCCGCATTCCCGGGCTCACCACGCCCAGGGCCGCCGCGGAGGGGTCGAGCACCGCAACGGGCCGCAAATGCTCGCCCATCAGCACCACCGACTGCAGGGCGGGGTTGTCATCAAACGCGGCCGCCGCCGTCGCAGTGGTGGCGGCCGTCGTCGCGGGTTCCACGATGTCCCGGATGATGCTCTGCTGCGTGGCCGGGGATTTGGACGCCAGACGGTGGGCAACGTCAAGATCGATCTGTTCCCACGCCGGACCGGGACGGGCCAGGCAGTACCCCTGCACCAGGGGCACGCCGAGGGCGACGAGGGCGTCCAGTTCCTCCACGCGCTCCACTCCCTCGGCCAGAATCCAGGCATCGACGCGGCTGGCGAAGGTTCCGAGCATGGAGATCAGGGCACGCTTGGCCTCGTCCCGGTCAACATCCTGGATCAGTTCACGATCGAGCTTGATCAACGAGGGCCGCAAGGCCAGGAGGTGCCGGAGCCCGGCATAGCCGGCACCGGCGTCGTCGACGGCGATCAGCGCGCCGGCGGCCCGCAGCTGGTTGAGGTCGGGCTCGAGCTCCAGATAGGAGTCGATCGGGGTCTGCTCCGTCAGCTCGACCACCAGCCCGCCGAGATTGCCCTGGCCGCGCCAGATGCCACGGATCTCCTCCGTCAGCAGCAGCTCCGGTGAGACGTTGAGGGTCAGGAAGCAGTTCGGCGGCAGGGTGGGGCGCGCCGCGAGCGCCGCCCGCAAGGCTGCGGCCTCGAGCTCGGCCGCCAGGCCATGCGTGTGCGCGGCGGCGAACCACACCTCAGGATTTTTTTCGGCGAAACCCGGGAACCGGGCGAGGGCCTCATAGCCCACCACGGTGCCGCGGGCGGTATCAACAATGGGCTGGTAGGCCGCGGAAAGGCCAACACCCCGGCAGGCGGCCGCCAGCTGCTCCTCCCAGTCCGGGCCCGGTGCGGCCCCGGCGTCGGGCGGGAGGCCGCCTGCCTCGTGAATCAACTAACGGGAACGATGGCTCTGTGGATCGACTGCACGACGTCGGCCGGCAGCTCCTCCAGCCCATGTGCGGACGCCGCGTGGGCGGCCACATTGACCAGAATTTCATCGTCGGTACTGCACACCCAGCGGGCGTCACAACCGGGAACCACATCACCACAGGCAAACGACTTCACGAATGCTCCTTCTTCTTCAACAGCGGACCGGACTACCCTACGATGGCTCCGCATCGAAAACTGAGATTTTGCTTGCAGAAACGATGCGGCGTCGGCGGCAATCCGTCGCGGCAGTGTTCGCCGGCTGCTGTTGGCTGCCGCTACGTGCCCGTCCTAGCGGCCTGCCGCCCCCGCTTCGGCAGCGACGGCGGCTGCCTCGATGCGGGCCCGGTGCACGGCCCACCCCTCGGCGGTGCGCGGCGAAAGGTTCGGATCCCCCGGACGCTGGCCTGCGCTGCCGTCGATGAGTTCGCGCAGGATGTCGGCGTGTCCAAGGTGGTGGGCGGTCTCCACGCACATGTGCACGAGGATCTGCTGCAGGGTCACGTGCTTGCGCTCGTCCGGCCACCAGGGAACCACACCGGGCGCGTCGAGCGGAAGGTCCTCGATGGTGGCATCGCTGTGGGCCGCCGAGAGCCGGTGCAGCTCAGTGATCTGCTCCCGCGTCTCGCCGGGGGCTGCCCACATGTCCGCATCCGGCTCCGCGTCGTCGGCGAACCACGGCAGCTTCAGCTCGCTGGGACGGCCGAAGACCTCGCCAAAGTAGCCGAGTTCGACGCTGGCCACGTGCTTGACCAGTCCCAGCAGGTTGGTTCCCGTGGGTGTGAGGGGCCGGCGCACGTCGTACTCGCTGAGGCCTTCGAGCTTCCCGAGGAGGTCTTGGCGCCGGCTGCGCAGGTAGGTGTGCAAGATCGCTTTGTCGTCCATGACCGGCACTATACCGAACGTGCGGGCGCTGCCTGCCGGTACGCAAGGTTTCATAAAACGTATGGAATAATTGGCGGAACGGGCCTCGGGGGGAGGCCCCGAGCGACAGGACACCCAGGGTGAATCTCGATTCCGGTGCACATCGGGTCCGGCCCGCCGCCGCAGTTCTTCTTGCCGCGGTTCTCGCGGCGGCTCTCGCCATTCTGTTGGCAGCCTGTTCTTCCGGCACGGATGCCCCGGGCGGAGTGCCGGCGGGGCGGCCGGCGGTGTCCGCCCCCGCAACATCCCCGGCGGCCGGAGGCCTCCAGGGGACGACCGAAGTGAACGGGTTCCTCCAGCCGATGCGCTACACGGCCGTCGACGGCGACACCTGGGAGGGCATCGCCGCCCACTTCCGGATGACGCCGGAGATCCTCAAGAGCTTCAACGAAGCCGAGTCTGTTGCCGCCGGAGAGATCATCGACCTCAGAGGGGTGGACGTGCCCCAGTTGGGGGCCGGCGGCAGCGTGACCGGGCACGACGGACAGGGACGGCTCCTGTACCGGGCGAGCGCCGGAGACACTCCCGCGGGCATCGCGAGCCGCTACGGCGTCCCGCTCTATGCCCTGCGGATAGCCAACCTGAACCTGTTGACGGGCGGCGAATGGATTCCGCCCGCCGGCGCCACGGTGGCCATTCCAAATCCACCGGTCGACTGAGCGGGGCCATTGAGCGGGGCCTTTGAGCGGGGGACAAAGAAAAAGCCTCCGGAACCTAATGGTTCCGGAGGCTTTCCAAGGGTGGCAGATGAGGGATTCGAACCCCCGTAGGCGTTGCCAGCTGATTTACAGTCAGCCCCCTTTGGCCGCTCGGGTAATCTGCCGAACTTCAAAAGAAGATCACTCGCGGTTTCCAGTCCCGGAACGCCTGTTTCCAGTCCGTTCCGCTTCCAGCACCCGCGGGCAAGACAACTTTACAGAACTTCCGCCGAAGAATCGAATCGGCGCTTCAGCGGGTCAAAAATGGGCCAAAAAAGGGCCAAAATCCGCGGAATTTCAGGCCTCGCCGAGAATCCGCCCCGCCAGCCTTGCCTCGAATCGGGCCGCCTGCTCGGCGGTGACCTGGTTCAACTGGACGGCACGGGCCAGGTCCGTGTGGACCCCGTCCATGCGGACTGATGCGTCGGCGGCCGGGCTCAGGATGATGGACGCCGCCAGCGCGGCGGCGGCAACGGAGCTCGCCGTCGCGGCCAGGGTGCTGGCAGCGGCGGCGGTGGTGCGGTTGACGTAGCGGACGGCTTTATGGTGCATGTTCTTGCCTTTCAGCAGCGGTTCCAACTCTTGCAACTCTGGCCAGCCCGGCTTCGTTCCCGCCGTGATTGAGCTATGAGCGGACTGTGAAACCCGGGACGCAAGGCCGGCCGCCACTTCGGGGGCATCCGTACTAGTCTGGAATGCAGACATCCCGGCCCCACGCAGGCACCCGGCAACCATCAGGAGGAAAGTCATGGCAGGCGAATCCACGTTCGACGTCGTCAGCAAGGTAGACAAGCAGGAAGTCGCCAACGCGCTGAACCAGGCGCAGAAGGAAATTGCCCAGCGCTACGACTTCAAGGGCGTCGGCGCCGAGGTCGATTTCAGCGGTGAGAAGATCCTGATGAAGGCCAACTCCGAGGAACGCGTGCTCGCGGTGCTCGATGTGCTGCAGTCCAAGCTCATCCGCCGCGGCATCTCGCTCAAATCCCTCGACACCGGCGAGCCCTACGCCTCCGGCAAGGAATTCCGGCTCGAGGCCTCCATCAAGGAGGGCATCGCCCAGGACCTCGCCAAGAAGATCAACAAGCTGATCCGGGACGAGGCCCCCAAGTCCGTCAAGTCACAGATCCAGGGCGACGAGCTCCGCGTGACGTCGAAGTCCCGTGATGACCTGCAGGAGACCATGAACCTGCTGAAGGGCTTCGACGAGGCCGACCTGCAGTTCGTGAACTTCCGCAGCTAGCGGCCCGTCCGCGGCGCAAAGTTCCGCACGACGCGCAAAAGGCTGGCGACACCGGTATTCCGGTGTCGCCAGCCTTTTTGCGTTTCACGGAATTATTCGCGCATCGCCAGACCCGCAGCCAGCTTCAGTGGAGCTGCCGGCCGGCCATCCGCTCCAGCCGCCCGATCCGTTCGGCCATCGGCGGGTGGGTGGAGAACATCTTGGCCACGCCTCCGCCTTTGAACGGATTGGCGATCATCATGTGCGAGGCGTTGACCAGCCGCTGATCCTGCGGCAGCGGGGCCAGCTGCACGCCCTGCTCGATCTTGCGCAGGGCGGAGGCGAGCGCCAGCGGATCTCCGGTCAGCGACGAGCCGTCCTCGTCGGCGTCGTACTCCCGTGTACGCGAGATGGCCATCTGGATCAGGGACGCGGCGAACGGGGCCAGCAGCGCCATGGCGATGGCGGCGAAGGGGTTCGCATTGCGGCGGTCCCCGCCGCCGAACAGCAGCATCATCTGCGCCACCGAGGTGATGACGCCGGCGACGGCGGCGGCCACCGACGCCGTCAGGATGTCCCGGTTGTAGACGTGCATCAGTTCATGGCCGAGGACGCCGCGCAGTTCGCGGGCATCCAGCAGCCGCATGATGCCTTCGGTGCAGCAGACGGCCGCGTTCTGCGGGTTCCGTCCGGTGGCGAAGGCATTCGGCGCCATGGTGGGCGAGACGTAGATGCGCGGCATCGGCTGGTTGGCCCGGCCGGACAGCTCCCGGACGATCTGGTACAGCTGGGGCGCCTCGGCCTCCGTGACGGGGTAGGCGTGCATGGCACGGATGGCGAGCTTGTCGCTGTTCCAGTACCCGTAGGCCGTGGTGGCGACGCCGATCAGGGCCATGATCCAGATCGGCGCGGCACTGCGGGTCCCCGCGGCGATGAACGCCCCCAGGCCCAGCAGGACCGCCCACAGCACGCCGAACAGCGCCGCGGTCTTCAGTCCGTTGTGATGCTTGTGCACTGGTCCTCCTGATCCGTGTACTGCAAGCTGATGCCCTGTATTTCACTGACCTACCAAGGAAAACGAACCGCTACGGTACCGGGTTCCGCGCGTCGTACCGCAGGAATCCGCACTGCTGGCGGGCCAATGTCCAGGCCACGGCGATGCACAACAGGCCGCCGAGCAGCAGGACCCAGCCCTCGTTCAAAAGTTTAGTCGCGCCGCCTGCCAGCATGTCCCCGATCCGGGGTCCGCCGGCAACCACCACCACAAACACGCCCTGCAGCCGCCCGCGCAGGTGGTCCGGGGTGGAGGCCTGCAGGATGGTGGTCCGGAACACTGCGCTCACGGAATCCGCGATGCCGGCCAGCGCGCAGCACAGGGCGGCCGGCAAAAGCCACACGCCCACGCCGTCGTCGCCGGAATGACCGGCCAGGACCACCACCAGGCCGAAGGCCGCCACCGAGCCGCCCCAGCCCATCACGGACCACACCACCGCGGCGCCCTGCCAGCGGACGCCGCCCAGAGGCCCCGAGAACAGGCCGGCCAGGAACGCCCCCACGGCCATCGAGGCCAACAGGATCCCCACCGTGGCCTCACCGCCGCCGATCATCAACGCGCCGATGGCCGGCAGGAGCGCCCGGGGCTGGGCAAAGACCATGGCCACGAGGTCGATCACGAACGTCATGCGGAGGTTGGGCCGGGTGCCAAGGAAACGGAAACCCTCCACCACGGAACGCAGCCCGGCCGGCCTCGCGTGCTCGCCCGGCGGCATGGAAGGCAGTTTCAGGAGAGCCCAGAACGCAAACGCAAAGCTGACGACGTCGATCGTGTACGTCCAGCCGAACCCGACCGACGCCACGAGCACGCCGGCCAGCAGCGGGCCGGCGGTCATGGTCAGCCCGAAAATCATCATGCTCAGGGCATTCGCCGCCGGCAGCAACTCCTTGCGCACCAGCACCGGGATGATGGCGCTGCGGGCCGGCTGGTTGATGGCCTGGGCACCGCTCTGCACCGCCACGAGCGCATAGAGCAGCCACACGTTGCCCAGCTGCAGCCATGCCTGGAGGGCCAGCGCGGCGGTGGTCAGCCAGAGGACGGACGAGGCCAGGAGGGCTACCGTGCGGCGGTCATGGGCGTCGGCGATCGAACCGCCCAGGAGGCCTCCAAAGACCAGCGGCACCAGGGCGAAGAGGCTCAGCAGCCCCACGTACAGGCTGTCCTGGGTCAGCCGGTAGACCTCCAGGCTGACCGCCACCAGGGTCAGCTGGCTGCCCAGGGCGGAGACGGCGGACCCCAGCCACAGACGGCGGAAGGCCGGACTTTCACGCAACGGCGTGATGTCCGCCAACAATGTCCCCACCGGGCAACTCTAGTGGCGAACCGGGAGTACCTTGTGACACGGCCGGACATTATTAGCCCCGCCTTATTGTGAGGCAGTCATAATAAGTGCTTGAATGAGGGTATGACGGATTCCTCGGGCACCCACGACGCATGGGCAGCCGCCCTGCGTGCCCACGGCCGCCGGGTGACCAAGCAGCGCCTGGCAGTGCTGGCCGCCGTCGAACATCACCCACATTCGCCGGCGGAGGCAATCCTTGCCGCCGCCCGGCAGGAATTGCCGGACCTGACCGCCCAGTCGGTCTATGTGGTCCTCGGTGATCTCACCGATCTGCACATGTTGCGCCGTTTTGAGCCCCCGCACTCGCCCGCGCTGTACGAGACACGGGTCGGGGACAATCACCACCATGCCGTGTGCATCAGCTGCGGCCGGGTGGAGGATGTCGAATGCGCCGTGGGCCACGCGCCCTGCCTGACCCCGCACTGGAACGCGGACGCCAAACCGATGACCATCCAGATAGCGGACGTGCTGTACCAGGGCATCTGCCAGGACTGCCAGCGCACCCAACAGCTTCCCTCCGAACGAAACTAAGAAACCCAACCCAAGGAGAACTATGACTGAGATCATCTCTGCGCCCGCCGTGTCCACGACACAGTCCGGGGCTCCCGTCACTTCCGACGCCCACTCCAAGTCCGTCGGCGCCGACGGCGCGATCATCCTGACCGATCACTACCTGATCGAGAAGCTCGCACAGTTCAACCGCGAGCGCGTCCCGGAGCGCGTCGTGCACGCCAAGGGCGGTGGCGCCTTCGGTACCTTCAGGACCACAGAGGACGTCTCGAAGTACACCAAGGCCGCACTGTTCCAGCCCGGTGTTGAGACGGACATGCTCATCCGTTTCTCCTCCGTTGCCGGCGAGGCAGGCTCCCCCGACACCTGGCGCGACCCCCGCGGTTTCGCCGTGAAGTTCTACACCACCGAGGGCAACTACGACCTCGTCGGCAACAACACTCCGGTGTTCTTCATCCGCGACGGCATCAAGTTCCCGGACTTCATCCACTCCCAGAAGCGCCTCCCCGGCAGCCACCTCCGCGACGCCGACATGCAGTGGGACTTCTGGACCCTCTCCCCCGAGTCCGCCCACCAGGTCACCTGGCTCATGGGTGACCGCGGCCTGCCGGCGTCCTGGCGTGAAATGCAGGGCTACGGCTCGCACACCTACCAGTGGATCAACGCCGAGGGCGAGCGGTTCTGGGTCAAGTACCACTTCAAGTCCAACCAGGGCGTCAAGTCCATGACCGGTGACGAGGCCGAGGCCCTCGCCGGCGCCGACGGCGACTTCTACATCCGCGACCTCCAGGAAAACATTGCCGCCGGCAACTTCCCCTCCTGGGACCTCCACGTCCAGGTCATGCCGTACGAGGACGCCAAGACGTACCGCTTCAACCCCTTCGACCTCACCAAGGTGTGGCCGCACGGGGACTACCCGCTGATCAAGGTCGGCACCATGGAGCTGAACAAGAACCCGGAGAACTACTTCGCGCAGATCGAGCAGGCCACCTTCGCGCCGTCGAACTTCGTGCCCGGCATCGCCGCATCCCCGGACAAGATGCTGCAGGCCCGCATCTTCTCCTACGCGGACGCGCACCGCTACCGCGTCGGCACCAACCACGCCCAGCTCCCGGTGAACCTGCCCAAGAGCCAGGTCAACAACTACAGCCAGGACGGCGCCGGGCGTTACCACTTCAACGCCCCGTCCGTTCCCGTGTACGCACCGAACTCCGTGGGCGGCCCGGCTGCCGTTGAGCCCGGCGTTGCAGGTGGCGGCTGGGAGAACGACGGCGAGCTCACGCTCTCCGCGCACTCCCTGCACGCCGAGGACGGCGACTTCGGCCAGGCCGGCACGCTGTACCGCGAGGTGTACAACGACGGCGAGAAGGCCCGCCTTCTGGAGACCGTCACCGGCGCCGTCAGCGGCGTCAAGAACGCCGACATCAAGGAACGCGCCATCGCGTACTGGACCAACGTCGACGCCGAATTCGGCGCCAAGCTGCGCGCCAACCTCGGTGCCGGCCAGGTTGAGTCCGACGCCGAGGCCGCCAACAAGGTCTGACAGCTGCGTCGAAGCCTGCCTGGGCGCCGGCTCGGACGGCTGCTTTGGCAGCGGTTTGGCGGCCAGTGACCGGCCTTCAGTGACCGGCCTTCGGTGACCGGCCGTCAGCGACCGGCTTTCGGTGACCGGCCTTCGGTGACCGGCCGTCAGCGACCGCTGGAGCCAACAGGACGCCCCGCCACGGATTTCCGTGGCGGGGCGTTTTGCGTTATCCACATGGGTGCTCGTGCCCCTCGCCACCGTGTGCGGCGGCTCCGTAGGATTTGGGCATGACCGCATTCGCAGGCATTCCATCCGCAGGCATTCCATTCGCAGGCATTCCAAGTGACGCCTTCCGGTTCTACGCCGATCTTGAACAGAACAACAACCGGGACTGGTGGCTGGAGCACAAGCCGGTCTACGATGCCGCGGTGAAGGGGCCGCTGACCCAGCTCCTGGCCGAGCTGGAGCCACGCTTCGGCCCGGCCAAGCTCTTTCGCCCCAACCGGGATGTCCGGTTCTCGCCGGACAAGTCACCCTATAAGACCGCGCAGGGGGCCTTCGCTGCGGTGGACGAGGGCGTGGGCTTCTATATCCAGCTCAGCGCCGACGGCCTCCTGATCGGCGGCGGCTGCCACACCCACACTCCGGCCCAGCTGGCACGCTTTCGCGGTGCCGTGGACGATCCCGACAGCGGCGATGCCCTGCAGGAGATCGTGCGGAACGTCGAGGCGGCAGGGTTCGCGGTGGAGGGCGAACTGCTGAAGACGGTGCCGCGGGGCTTCAACAAGGACCATCCGAGGGCCGAGCTGCTCAAGCACAAATCCCTCACGGCCGGGGTCAACGTGGGCCAGCCCGGCTGGCTTGCCGGGCCCGGGGCGGTTGAGGAAATAGCCCGGCGCTGGGAGGAGCTGCGTCCCCTTGTGGAATGGGAGGGCCGCTACGCCGCTCCCTGAGGTTCAACTCAGATGTGCTGGCCGTCGGTGGCGAGGCGCCTGTCGAGGTTGTTGAAGAAGACCAGCATCATCAGCTCAAAGGCCTTGCTGGCTTCCTCGGGCTGGTTGTTGACGACGAAATCGAACTGCAGCCCGTAGAACGCGGCCGTGAATAGGCGGGCGTCGGTGTCGGCGAATTCCGGCCGGATGCCCTGGATGACCAGCCAGTCCCGGGCCTTCTCGTGCAGCATCCGGAAGTGCTCCTGCGCTGTTCCGCGCGGCACCGCCGCCACAATGTCCTGCGCCGTGGCCTCAAATTCAAGCCGGGCCAGGTGCCGGTTGCGCTGCGCCATGGTCCACTGCCAGGACTCAAGCAGGAAGGCCCGCCACGCTTCCCGGTCGATGTCCCTGACGTCGGTGGCGCGGATGCTGTCGAGCCGGGATTCGATGCCGCGGATGATCTCGTTGATCAGCTGTTCGCGGTGCCCGAAGTGGTACACCAGGACGTAGCTGCTGACGCCCAGCCCGTCGGCAAGGCTCCGAAAGGTCAGCTCCGCCAAGGTCTTGTCCATGAGGTAATCGAGAATTGCCGACAGCAACTCCGCTTTGCGTTCCGGTCTTGCTGGGCGGGCCATGTGTCCATCTTAGGGAGCGCCGCCCGAACGCCGAAGTCGCCGGAGCCGTGCGACTACGCCGGAAATTTCCAGCGAATCCGCACTGCTCCGGCGACTTCGATGTGGCGGGGCCGCTCGCTGGCCGGTCAGGCGCGGGTGAACGCGTCCTCGTCGTCCTCCGCGGACTGTGCGGCCGGGTTGACTGCGCTTGCCGTGCCCGGGCCGTTCACCGAGGCGCGCGCCTCCGCGAACTTTTCGTTCAGCCGGGAGTGGCGCTGGCCGTACGCGAAGTAGATCGCAATACCGATTACGAGCCAGATGGCGAAGAAGATCCAGGTCTCCACGGCCAGGTTCGTCATGAGGTAGAGGCACAGGACGGCGGAGACGATCGGGAGCACCTTGCCGAACGGGACACGGAAGGCCGGCTTCAGGTCCGGGCGCTTCTTGCGCAGCACCAGGATGCCCAGGCTCACCATGACGAAGGCGGACAGGGTCCCGATGTTGATCATTTCCTCGAGCAGGTCCACGTTGGTCAGGCCGGCGACGAGGGCCACTCCGGCACCGCAGATGATCTGCAGGCGGGCCGGCGTCGCACGAATGGTGCTGGTCTTGGACAGGGAGCGCGGCAGCAGCCCGTCGCGGCTCATCGCGAGGACCACGCGGGAGAGGCCCATGAGGAGCACCATGATCACGGTGGTAAGGCCCACGAGGGAGCCGAAGGCGATGACCTTGGCGGCGTCGGTGTTGCCGACGGCCTCGAAGGCGGTGGTGAGGGTCGGGTTCTTGGCCTCGGCCAGCTGGGTGTAGGACACCATGCCGGTCAACGCCAGGGACACCAGGATGTAGAGCACGGTGACGATTGCCAGGCCGCCGAAGATGCCGCGGGGCAGCGTCTTCTGCGGGTTCTTGACCTCTTCGGCGGAGGTGGCGACGACGTCGAAGCCGATGAAGGCGAAGAAGACCAGGGCGGCGCCGGCGAAGATCCCGAGGGTTCCGTACTGGGCCGGGGCCGCGCCGGTCAGGAAGCCGAAGAAGGACTGCTTGAGGACATCCGCGGTTCCGGTGCCTCCGGTCGGCTCGGAGGCCGGGACGAACGGGGCGTAGTTCTCGAACTTCACGTACGTGAAGCCGACGACGATCACGAAGAGGACCACTGCGATCTTGATGAGCGTGAAGATGTTGCCGACACGGGCGGAAAGCTTGGTCCCCAGGACCAGCAGCACGGTGAAGATGGCAACAATCAGGAAGGCGCCCCAGTAGAGGTCCACGCCGCCCAGGGAAATCGACGGCGGGATGTCCACGCCCATGAGCGCAAAGACTTTGCTGAGGTAGATGCCCCAATATTTCGCGATCACGGCGCCGGCCGTGAAGAGTTCGAGGATCAGGTTCCAGCCGATGATCCACGCCAGGATCTCACCCATGGTCGCGTACGTGAAGACGTAGGCGGACCCTGCCACCGGGATGGCCGTGGCGAACTCGGCGTAGCACATGATGGCGAGCGCGCAGGTGACGGCAGCAATCGCGAAGGAGATGGTGACGGCGGGGCCGGCGAAGTTCGCGGCGGCCTTGGCACCGACCGAGAAGATCCCGGCGCCCACGGCTACCGCGACCCCCATGATCATGAGGTCCCACGTGCTTAGCGAGCGCTTCAGCTTGCGTCCGGGTTCATCGGCGTCGGACATGGACTGCTCGATGGATTTGGTCCGGAAAAGGTTCATTAGGAAAGTCCGCAATCTCGATAACTGGTTTGGAAACAGACCTATCCATTGTAGTGTCCATCCACTGGACGGCCATTTTTATCCCACATAGTGAGACGCAAAAGCGGGCCGTGCAGGTTTCCCCTGCACGGCCCGCTTGCGCGCAGCTGCTCCGTATCAGAGCATCCGGGCCGTCTAGACTGGCCAGTTTTCCATCAGGGTCGAGCGGATCAGGAACCGCTTGCCTTCCGGCGCTTCCACCGAGAAACCACTCCCCCGGCCGGGAACGACGTCGACGGTCAGGTGCGTGTGGCTCCAGTAGTTGAATTGTTCCTTGGACATCCAGAAGTCGATCGGCTGCGGCTGCAGGCCGTCGGAGATGTCGAACAGGCCCAGCTGCACGTCCGAGTCCCCGGTGATGAACTCCCCCGCCGGATAACACATGGGCGAGGAACCGTCGCAGCAACCGCCGGACTGATGAAACATCAGCGGTCCGTGCTGGAGCCAGAGCTTGCGCAGCAGCTCCACCGCTTCCGGGGTGAGCGCCACCCGGGAGAAATCCTCGCCCGGGCGGGTCACTGCCGCATGGAGCTTGGTGTCAGGCATCAGCGTCCTTCCTTGTCAGTACTTGATGACCACACGGCCGTCGATCTTGGCGTGCTTCATCTCGTCGAGGACGGCATTGACTTCGGAGAGTTCCCTCGTGGACACCGTGGGGTGGATCTTGCCCTGGGCGTAGAACTCGAGCGCTTCCTCCAGGTCCTGCCGGGTTCCGACGATAGAGCCGCGGACCGTCAGGCCCTTGAGCACAATCTCGAAGATCGGCGCCGGGAAGTCCCCCGGCGGCAGGCCATTGAACACGATCGTTCCGCCCCGCCGCGCCATCCCGATGGCCTGCCCGAACGCTGACGGGTGCACTGCCGTGACCAGGACTCCATGGCAACCTCCGGTTTCGCGCTGGATGACTTCGGCCGGATCCTCGTGCAGGGCGTTGACCGTCAGCTCGGCGCCGTGTTTCTTGGCCAGGGCGAGCTTGTCATCTGCGATGTCCACCGCCGCGACCCGCAGCCCCATCGCCACGGCGTACTGGACAGCGATATGGCCGAGTCCGCCGATCCCGGAGATGGTGACCCACTGGCCGGGCCGGGCCTCGGTCATCTTCAGGCCCTTGTAGACGGTCACACCAGCGCAGAGCACAGGAGCCACCTCCACGGGGTCCGATCCGGCCGGGATCCTGGCCGCGAAGCGGCTGTCGACCAGCATGTACTCGCCGAAGGAGCCGTCGACGCTGTAGCCGGCATTTTGCTGCGCCTCGCACAGGGTTTCCCAGCCGGTCCGGCAGTACTGGCAGTCGCCGCAGGCCGACCAGAGCCACGCATTGCCGACAAGGTCGCCAACGGCCAGGTCAGTGACGCCCTCGCCGAGGGCAACGACCTCGCCGACGCCTTCGTGGCCGGGAATGAACGGCGGGGAGGGCTTGACCGGCCAGTCTCCCTCCGCGGCGTGCAGGTCGGTGTGGCAGACCCCGGTGGTCAGTACCTTGACCAGTGCCTCACCGCGGCCCGGCACGGGAACGGGGAGGGTCTGGATCTGAAGGTCCTTGCCGAATTCGGTCACTACCGCGGCTTGCATTGTCGTCGTCGTCGTTGTCGTCGTCATAGCGAAATCCTTGCGTCATCAAACTTGGGTGTGGCTTAAGGGCATGTGCAGTGAGCCGGCGTCCCTCCGTGTAGGTGCACAAGTGGTGCGTGCGGGGCGGATCACTGCCGATCCGCCCCGCCGTGGTCAGTGCGGCTTAGAAGAAGCCGAGCTTGTTCTCGTTGTAGCTGACCAGGAGGTTCTTGGTCTGCTGGTAGTGGTCCAGCATCATCGAGTGGTTCTCGCGGCCGATGCCGGAGGACTTGTACCCGCCGAACGCGGCACCCGCCGGGTAGGCGTGGTAGTTGTTGACCCACACGCGGCCGGCCTGGATCTCCCGGCCTGCGCGGTAGGCGACGTTGCCGTTGCGGGACCAGACGCCGGCACCGAGGCCGTACAGGGTGTCGTTGGCGATGCCCATGGCGTCGTTGTAGTCGCTGAAACGGGTCACGGACACCACCGGGCCGAAGATTTCCTCCTGGAAGATCCGCATCTTGTTGTGGCCCTCGAAGATGGTCGGCTGGACGTAATAGCCGCCGGCCAGGTCTCCGGGCATTTCGGCCCGGCCGCCGCCGGTGAGCACCTTGGCGCCCTCCTGCTTGCCGATGTCGATATAGGAGAGGATCTTTTCCAGCTGGTCGTTGGAGGCCTGGGCGCCGAGCTGGGTTTCGGTGTCCAGCGGATTGCCCTGGATGATTTTCTCCACCCGGGCCACGGCGTCGGCCATGAAGGAATCGTAGATGTCGTCCTGGACCAGGGCGCGGGACGGGCAGGTGCAGACTTCGCCCTGGTTGAAGGCAAAGAGCGTGAAGCCTTCCTGGGCCTTGTCGTAGAACGCGTCATTGGAGTCGGCAACGTCGTTGAAGAAGATGTTGGGGCTCTTGCCGCCGAGCTCCAGGGTGACCGGGATCAGGTTCTGGCTGGCGTACTGGCTGATCAGACGCCCGGTGGAGGTTTCGCCGGTGAAGGCGATTTTGCGGATCCGGGGGCTGGAGGCCAGCGGCTTGCCGGCCTCGACGCCGAAACCGTTGACCACATTGAGGACACCGGCCGGCAGCAGGTCGCCGATGAGCTCCATCAGGACCATGATCGAGGACGGGGTCTGCTCGGCGGGCTTCAGGACGACGGCGTTGCCTGCGGCGAGCGCCGGGGCGAGCTTCCAGACGGCCATCAGGATCGGGAAGTTCCAGGGAATGATCTGGCCGACGACGCCGAGGGGCTCGTGGTAGTGGTAGGCGGTGGTGTCGTCGTCGAGCTGGGACAAGCGGCCTTCCTGCGCGCGGACGGCGGACGCGAAGTAGCGGAAGTGGTCGGCGGCGAGCGGAATGTCGGCGTTGAGGGTTTCGCGGATCGGCTTGCCGTTGTCCCAGGATTCGGCGACGGCGAGCATCTCGAGGTTCTCATCGATCCGGTCGGCAATCTTGTTCAGGATCGCGGCGCGCTCGGCCACGGAGGTCTTGCCCCAGGACGGTGCGACTTTGTGGGCGGCGTCCAGCGCCAATTCGATGTCCTCGGCGGTGCCGCGCGCCACCTCGCAGAAGGCCTTGCCGGTCACGGGGGTGATGTTCTCGAAGTACTGGCCCTTGACCGGGGCAACCCATTCGCCGCCGATCCAGTTTTCGTAGCGGTCCTTGAAGGTGACCTTCGAGCCCTCGGTTCCGGGCTGGGCGTAAACAGTCATTGCTAGCTCCTTTGCTGTGCAAGATGGGGGGCAGCAAGGCGCTTCCGGCCCCCGTTGCACCCAGCGTAGGCGCGCGAAGGTTGCAGTCAGGTTGCAACCGAAGTGAGCCAGGTCACTGGCGGGGCATTCCGGCAGCTCCGCGCCGGTCAGGCGCTCAGCTCGCGGTCCAGCCGTTCCAGGTCGGCGACGACGGCGGCACGCTTGGGCGAGCGCGGCGCCAGCAGCTTCAACGCGGCGCTGCGGACCTCGACGTCGTCCTTTGCTTCGGGTAGAGCGGCGTACTTCAACAGCGATTCGGCGCTGCCGTCTGTCAGCAGTGCCTCGCGCATCAGCGCGGAGACCCTGTCCCGCAGCTCCACGATGCCGGGCGCCTCGGAGCGGGGCAGCACGGCGCCGCGGTAGATTTCCAGCGCTATCCGGTGGGCGCCGCGCTGCAGGCAGTCCAGCACCTGGCCGGCGTCGGGGACCAGGTCCAGCGGCAGCCGGTAAGGGCGTGATTGCGGGACGGCGCCGGGGTTGAGCTGCTGAAGTACCTTGCGCAGCCGCACCATCTCCGCGCGCAGCGTCATGGTGGAGGCATCCCCGGGGTACAGGAGGGCGCAGAGCTCCTCGGCATTCAGCCCCGCGGGGTGGGTGCTGAGCAGGGCCAGGATCTCGCTGTGCCGGGCGGACAGGGCCACGGTGCGCCCGTCGATGCTGAGCAGCGCCTGGTCGCGGCCGAGCAGCTGGAGGCTGTTGCGGTAGAGGCTGTTGGAGCCTGGGCCTCCAGCCGTTTTCGGCCCCGAGTTCCGCCGCCGGGACGGCGCGGACTGGCCCGCGGCAGCCAACTGCAGCCGCTCCACCCGCAAATGCGCCTGGGCCGCGGCGACCGTCGCCTCTACGAGCGACAACGTATGCGGGGCCACGGCCGACTCGGTGCCGGTGATGTCCACGACCCCCAGCAGGGCACCGGAATCAGGATCGTGGAACGGCACGGCCGTGCAGCTCCACGGATGCACGGAGCGCTTGTAGTGCTCGGCGCCGGAGATCTGGATTCCCCGGCCCAGGGCCAGCGCGGTGCCGGGGGCGCTGGTGCCGACCGTCGCTTCGGACCAGTCAGCGCCCGGGACGAACATCATGCCCTCGGCCCGGCGCTGCAGGGCGGCATCCCCTTCCACCCAGAGCAGCCTGCCGACCTCGTCCCCCACGGCTACCAGCATTCCGCTGTCGTGGCTGGGCAGGACCAGGAGCTTGTGGATCACGGGCATGATGGCGGCCAGCGGATGCTGGCGCCGGTATTCTTCGAGTTCCTCGCGGTCCATGGCCAGCGGCGCCTCGGGGTTGTCCGGGTTGGCGCGCAGCTGCGCTGAACGCCGCCACGACTCCTGGATCAGGCTGCTAAGCCCGGGCAGGCGCAGGTCTTCCGGGGAAACGAGCCCCTGCGAGTCGAGTTCCTCGTGCCCGGCGCTGGCATGCTGCTGGCGCAGCGCTGCGGTGACCCCGCCTGCCGGCGGGAACAGTGCTGCGGGATGGACCAGTTTCCTCATTGAACTCCCACCGGACGGGCTCGACGGCGTGCCAGAGGCCGCCTCGTCCGGCCCAGTCTAGTTCCGAGCGGGGCGTTTGGATACGCACCGGCCTGCCGCTTCCGGCGGTCACAGCCTACCCGCGGGAAATCTCGATCATGTCCTCGCGCGGCACCACCTTGATGCGCTCCCGTTCGATCCCGTTGGCGGACTCCGCCGCGGACCACTCGGCGCCGAGGGCGAGCTCGTGGGCATCGAGCTTGATCCACCCTTCCCACGTGGTGTACTCGATGCCGCGCTCCTCGAGCAGGTCGATGATGGCCTGCGGGTCCGGGTTCTGCGCCGGCGGAAGCGTCAGCCGGTCCTCCAGCAGGAAGCCGATGGTCTCCAGCGCGTCGCCCTTGGTGTGGCCGATCAGCCCGACGGGGCCGCGCTTGATCCAGCCCGTCGCGTAGATTCCGGGCACGGCGTTCCCCTCGGCGTCGAGCACGCGGCCGCCTTCATTCGGGACGACGCCGCGGCGGGCATCGTATTCCAGCTCATCCAGCGGCGACCCGTGGTAGCCGATCGCGCGGTAGACGGCCTGGACCGGGTAGTCGAGGAACTCACCGGTGCCCTTGACGTTCCCGGTGCCGTCCAGCTGCATGCGTTCGAACTTGATGCCGGCGACCTTGCCGGGGTTCGCGGCGTCGTCTGTTGTTCCATAGATTTCGACGGGACTGTGCAGGAAGTGCAGGTGCAGCCGGCGCGAGGACGGTTCCTCGGCCTCGGCGTGCTCCTCGACGAGCCAGTTCGTCAGGGTGTTCACCATGGTCCGGATCTGGTTGTTGCTGCGAATGGCCTCGTCCGAGGCCTCGTCGAAATCGAAGTCCTCCGGATACAGGACGATGTCCACGTCCTTGGCGTGGCTGAGTTCGCGCAGCTCCAGCGGCGTGAACTTCACCTGGGCCGGGCCGCGGCGGCCAAACACGTGGACGTCGGTGACCGGCGAATCCTTGAGCGCCCGGTAGACGTTGTCCGGGATTTCGGTGACCAGGAGTTCATCGGCGTGCTTGACCAGCATGCGGGCCACGTCGAGGGCCACGTTGCCGTTGCCGATCACGGCGATCTCCTTGGCCTCCAGCGGCCAGTCGCGCGGCACGTCCGGGTGGCCGTCGTACCAGGAGACGAAGTCGGCCCCGCCGAAGGAACCCTCCAGGCCGATCCCGGGAATATCCAGGTCCGCGTCCTTGATGGCGCCGGTGGAGAAGATGACGGCGTCATAGAACGCACGGAAGTCATGCAGCGTCAGGTCCCGGCCATAAGTGACGTTGCCGAGGAACCGGATGTCGCCGCGGTCCAGGACCTTGTGGAGCGCGTTGACAATCCCCTTGATCCGCGGATGGTCAGGAGCCACCCCGTAGCGGATGAGGCCGTAGGGCGCCGGATATGCCTCGAAGAGGTCGATGCTGACCTGGAAGTCGCCGTCCTTGACCTCATTGGACTTCGTCAGGATGTCCGCGGCGTAGACGCCGGCCGGGCCGGCGCCGACAATCGCGACACGGAGGGGACGAGAGGATGTGGATTCGGCCGAGTTGGACACCGGGAGCCCTTCTGAGTCTTAGGGACAGCGCCAGTAGATACAGCGCGCAGGCCCCTATTCTAAATGTGCCCCGCCCGCTCGTGCTCCGATTGGCAGGAATAGGCGCCGCGCAGGTGGTGTTATTGGTCTTGTGCCTAAGCCCGAAGGATCCTTCTCCCCCGTCCCACTGACAGCGCCGCCCGGCCCAGCAGTTGAAGCCGGGCCGGCGCCGGGCCGGCCGGCCGGACCGGCACCGGTGGACAAGGACACGACGGCGGGAATCCTGTTCGGTATCGGCGCCTACGGGCTCTGGGGGCTGCTGCCCCTGTACTTCTACGTTCTGCAGCCGGCCGGCGCGGTCGAAATCGTCGCCAACCGGGTGGTCTGGTCGCTCCTGTTCTGCGTCCTGCTCATCACCGTCACGCGGTCCTGGCGGGTCTTGGCTGCTGCTTTCCGGGACCGCACGGTGATTGGGCCGCTGTCCATCGCCGCTGCCCTGATCGCGGTGAACTGGCTGACGTACACCTACGGCGTGACCACCGGCCAGGCCGTCGAGGCCTCCCTGGGCTACTTCATCAACCCGCTGGTCTCTGTATTGCTGGGGGTCTTCGTCCTGAAGGAGAAGCTGCGGCCGCTCCAGTGGGCCGCCGTTGGCATCGGCTTCGTGGCCGTCGGGGTGCTGACGGTCTCCTACGGCAAGCTCCCCTGGATCGCGCTGACGCTCGCGCTGAGCTTTGGCCTGTACGGATTCGTCAAGAAGCGCGTGGGCCCGCGTGCGGAGGCGATCACGAGCCTCACCGTGGAGACGATCGTGCTGGCGCCCGTAGCTGCCGCGACCATGATCTTCCTCGCGGTCAGCGGGGCGGCAACTCTGGCTGCCAACGGTGCGGGACATTTCTGGCTGTTGGTGGCATCAGGGGTCATCACGGCGGTGCCGCTGCTGTTCTTCGGCGCGTCAGCCCGCCGTCTGCCGATGACCACGATCGGCCTGCTGCAGTACTTCGCGCCCGTCCTGCAGTTCATTGTGGCGCTCGTGGTGTTCAAGGAAACCATGACACCGGACCGCTGGGCCGGTTTCGGCGTCGTGTGGCTGGCGCTGCTGGTGCTGACCGTGGACATGCTGCACACGGCCCGGAAGAACTCCGTGACCCGGAAACGGGCCCGCGCCGCCGTCTAGCCCTGCCGCCGCGCGGGTCAGCGGCCTGCGCACCTCTGCCGCTGTGCGTTAGTGTCATCATGAAGGGGACACGTTGGGGCGAAATTGAGGATTGCTGGTGCCACAAGAGGATCGTGAAACTCCGGGCGGGCGCGACATCTCGTCCCTGGACTTCGACAGCAGCGGCATCTTGCGCCTTCAGTGGGCCCGCGGCGTGGCCATTGATGCCCCCAGCGCCCAGCTGGCCATGGATCGCGTCAATGAGTTGTGCGGCGGCCGGCCCACGCCGTTGCTGATCGACATGGCCACCACGGAGTCCGTCAGCCGGGCCGCCCGGGCCGTGTTTGCCAAACGCTGCGACGCCTCGGCAATCGCGCTCCTCGGCTCATCCGCCGTGGACCGGGTCCTCGCCAACTTCTTCCTCGGCGTCAATTCCGCGCCGGTTCCAACACGCTTTTTCACCAACGGCGATGAGGCGGTCCGCTGGCTGACCTCGCAGGGCCATGACGGGGCGTGATGATGACCGCCGCCTCGAGGAACTCGTGGACGGCATCGTCGTACTGTCCTCGGGTGATCTGTCGAACCGGCTGCCGGTCTCACCGGCCCGGGACGGGATTGACGCAGTCACCACCGGCATCAACCTGCTGGCCGAAGAGCTCCAGAGCATGTACGAGGACCTGGAAGTCCGGGTCGCCGAGCGGACCGCGCTCCTCGAGGCGGCCAAAGCCGAACTCCGGCGCGTCATCGACACAGATGAGCTGACGGGCCTGGCCAGCCGCTCGCTCCTGCAGGAAAAAGTGGCCGCAGCCGTCGCCGGGGCCGGCGCGGGACGCCAGCCGGCGCTGATCCTGCTGGATCTTGATTCCTTCCGGCTCATCAACGACAGTCTCGGCCACGCCGCGGGCGATGCCGTGCTGCGCGAGACGGCCCTGCGGCTCAGCGCGGCGGCCGGACCCGGCCACGTGATCGCACGCCTCAGCGGCGATGAATTCGCGGTGCTCGTCGCGGACCAGGACACGGAGGCGGTGCTGCAGACCGCGGCCCGGCTCGGTGAATCACTGAAGGACAGGATCGTCGCCGGCGGAGTGGCGGTCACCCTCACGGCGGGTATCGGTGTCCGGCTGGGGGAACCGGGCCTGCGGGGCGAGGAACTCATCCGCGATGCCGACATCGCCATGCACGAGGCCAAGAAACGCGGACGGGACACGCTCCTGGTGTTTTCCGCGGCCATGCACGAGGCCGCCAAGCAGCGGGTCCACCAGGTGGCGGAGCTGCGGACGGCGCTGGCGATGGATCAGCTCGAGCTGGAGTACCAGCCCATCATGGACCTGCGCACCGGAGCGATTGCCGGTGCCGAGGCCTTGATCCGTTGGCGCCACCCCGCCCTGGGCCTGCTGGGCCCGGATACCTTCCTCGACGCCGCCGACGACGCCGGGCTCACCGTGGAAATCGGCCACTGGGTGCTCCGGAACGCCATCGCGCAAACCGGCCGCTGGAAGTCCCTTCCGGGGCTCACCGCGGACTTCAGCACGCACATCAACCTCTCCCCCGCGGACCTGCACCACGTCGATCTGGCGCCCTATGTCGAAGGCCTGCTGGCCGAGCACGGCGTCGATCCCTGCCATGTCTCGATTGAAATCACCGAAACCGCGATCATGCGCGGCGGCCCGGAAGTGGCCGCCACCATGCAGTCGCTCAATGACCTCGGCGTCCGGATCGAGATCGACGACTTCGGCACCGGCTATTCCTCCATCAGCTACCTGCGCACGCTCCCGGCCGCGCAGGCGAAGATCGATAAGTCCCTGCTCGACGGGCTGACTACGGACCGGCAGCAGGAAACGTTCGTCGCCGCTATCCTGCAGCTGATCCATTCGGCCGGGCTGGGTGCCGTCGCCGAAGGCATCGAGGACAGGGAGCAAGCAGACAGGCTGCGGCAGCTGAACTGCGAATTCGGCCAGGGGTACTTCTTCAGCCGGCCGCTCCCGGTGGCGGACATGACGGACCTGCTCGCGCACAGAAACGGCGCGGTCGCGTGAGCGGACCCGTTCCGGCGGGCACACGCGAGACAGGTCCACGCAAAACAGGCACACGGAAGGCAGGCACACGCGTGCACAGGGCGGCAGACACTATCCGGCTCGCAGCCAGGGTCGCCGCACTCTCCCTGCACCGTCCCAGCCCCCCGGACCGGCGCTGGGATGCCTTCTGGCGCGGCGTGTCACAGGGATCCCTCAGGGAACCGATCATCTGGGACGCCGCCCCGGGCGCCGGGAACGAAGAGATCCGGCACCACCTGCAGGCGATGGCCGGTGCGATGGACACCAGTCTTCCGGTGATCGATCTCGGCTGCGGGAACGGCACCATCACGCGACGGCTCACCGGCATCTTCCCCTCGGTCCTGGGCGTCGACGTCTCACCCCAGGCCGTGGCAGCCGCGCATTCCGCGCAGCCGCCGGTCCCCGGCCTCAGTTTCCGGAGCCTGGATGCGACACAGCCGGCCGCGGCGGCTGCGCTGGCACGCGAACTCGGCGACGCCAACGTCTTTGTCCGCGGCGTTCTCCATGTCCTCAGCCGGCGACGGCAGGCGCGCCTCGCCGGCTCCATCGAGGCCCTCCTTGGCACCCGGGGCAGGATCTACCTCGTCGAGACGAACGTCCCGGGCGGCGCCCTGAGCTACCTGCGGGAACTGGGCGCCACCGGTAGACGGATCCCGGGACCGCTCCGCCAGGCCATTGCCGCCCTGCCGAAACCAGGCCACTTCGGCCCCGGGCAACGCTCGCGCGTGTTTCCCCCGGACCGCTGGACCCTTATCGCGGAGGGCCCCACCGTCCTGGAGACCGTGCCGATGGAGGCCGGCGGACCGCCCTGCAGCATTCCCGCGTACTGGGCGGTCCTGGCCCCGGGGCCTCAAACCTCCGGGAGGGAGTCCACGCGCTGGTAGTCGCGCGGGACCACGATCATGGGAACGGGGAGCGCCCGCAGCACCTTGAAGGCCGTGCTGCCGATGAACAGCTTGTACTTCTCCGCCAGGCGGGAGGACCCGACGATCATCACCTCGCCGTCGTCCCATTCCAGGTCGTCGATCGCTTCCTCGATCGTGCGCCCGTGGGCGACCTCCACACTGACGTGGTGGCCCTCCGGGAGGCGCTGCGCCGCGGCGGCCAGGATGGTGTTGGCGTGGATGTGGGCAGCGTTGACGTTTTCCCCGCCGTCCCCCTCGACGTCCAGTTCCACGAGGGAAACCAGCCGCAGCGGCACCCCGCGGCGCTCGGCGGATTCGATCGCGACGTCGATCGCCGCCTCCGCTCCGACCCGCTGGCCCACGGCGAGGGTCAGGCGCGTGACGGCTTCGGTGCGGCGGTAGCCGCGCGGCGCCAGGGCCACCGGGACCGGGGCCGCGTGCAGCAGGGCGTTGGCCACGTTGCCCACGGTATGGCGCTTGAACAGGCCGCTGCTGGCGGCACCCACAACGATCAGGCCGGCCCTGTACTCGAGTGCGGCCTCGATGAGGCCAGCCGCGAAAGATTCCGCCTGGCGGACATGGAAGTGTGCCTCCAGTCCTTCAGGGACCAGTTCCATTCCCTGGCGTTCCGCCGAGCGGATTTTCTGCTCCGCGGCGCTGACTTGGTTTCCCTCCGGATTCATCGCCACATAAGGCGTGTGCCGATCCACCACATAGACCAGGTCGAGATGGGCTCCCTGTGCCCGAGCCATGGCCGAGGCCAGGGCAACGGCGTCCGCACCGCGTTCGGTGGGTGTATAGCCGACTACGTATCGCATGTATGAACCCCTTTTGGGTCTGGGGCAGATGCCAGCTGCGCCCCGGGGGTTCCGGGCGACGTCGGCCGGTCTGCGTTCCTGCAGTGGATAGGAACGACTCTAGTCCAGCGGGCCCTCAAAGGTGGTGACTTATGACCCTGAACAGCACAATCTTCCGGGCCTACGCTGGGGTGGTCGAGGGGAGCGCATCATGGACGCCATTCGCAACCGCAGGACCCGGTCGCGGACCGCGGGGCTGGGAACCCTGACGCTCCTGCTGGTCATGACAGCCTGCACGCCGCCGGCACCGCAGCCCTCCGCCGGCAGCCAGCCGGCGTCGCAGTCCCCGACCGCCTCCGCCAGCCCGACCGCCAGCCCGTTGCCGTCCGCAACCGGGGATGCCGACGAAACGGCACCGCCGCAACCGGGCGACAAGGTGATCTCCTCCACGGTCACGCACGACTGGTCGGTGCCGGGGCCGACCACCCCGTTCCACACCGACCATGAGAATCCCGTGCCCATTGCGCCGCCGCCGGCGGCGCCGCTGCCGACGCTGTCCGCCATCGGCGCGGGCCAGCACCCCTCCGATGCCCCGCCGTATGACCAGTTGAGCTTCCGGTTCGCCGGCGGGTTCCCCAGCTACGACGTCGAAATGGTCCCCGATCTCGTCGACGACGGCAGCGGCCAGCCCATCCCGATGCCCGGCACGGGAACCCTCCTCGAGGTGACGTTCCGTGGGGCCCAGGCGCACACCGCGGACGGCACGGCCAGCACCGTGACCAGTGCGCCGCCACCGGCAATCGGATACACGGCACTCACCAGCTACGCGCCCGCCGGGGACTTTGAGGGCGTGCTGAGCTACGGAATCGGCGTCGGACGTCCGATGGGAACCGTTCCGGAGACCAAGGTACGCGTCATTGAGGTGGAGAAGATTGAGCAGGGCCAGCACCTGTACGTGGTGGCGATCCAGCTGGACGCGACCGCCTGGAAGTAGGGCCGGGTGCGGGGCCGAAACAGAAATCAGGACGGAAACAGCGGAGGAGCCGCGGACAAGATGTCCGCGGCTCCTCCGCTGAGTCGCCCGCTTTCGGGTAGCGCCGGGCATGCCGGGCCTCCCGCGTCTGCCGGGAAAGGATCGCCTTCCCGGCAGCTCATGGGGCCTTAGCCCATGGTGCCTGGAGTCAGGCGTTGGCCTTGATGGCCGCGGCCAGGACCCCGAGGCCGTCCAGCAGCAGCTCGTCGCTGATGACCAGCGGCGGCAGCAGCCGGATGACGTTGCCGTAGGTGCCGCAGGTGAGGATGATGACACCCTCCTTGAGGCAGGCTGCGGCGACGGCCTTGGTCAGTTCCGGGTTCGGCTCCTTGGAACCGGCCTGGACGAGTTCAATGGCCAGCATGGCGCCGCGGCCGCGGATGTCGCCGATCACGGAACTCTCAGCAAGCTCGGCGGCGAGTTCGCGCAGCTTGCCGAGGGCAATCTCTTCGATGTGCTTGGCGCGGCCGTTGAGGTCGTACTGTTCCATCGAGCCGATCGAGGCCAGCGCTGCAGCGCAGGCCACCGGGTTGCCGCCGTAGGTGCCGCCGAGGCCGCCCGGGTGGACGGCGTCGAGCAGGTCGGCGCGGCCCGTGATGGCGGAGAGCGGCATGCCGCCGGCGATGCCCTTGGCCATGGTGATGATGTCCGGGACAACACCTTCGTGGTTCACGGCGAACCACTCGCCGGTGCGGCAGAAGCCGGACTGGACCTCGTCGGCGATGAACACGATGCCCTTGTCCTTGGCCCAGTCCGCCAGCGCGGGCAGGAACCCGTCGGCGGGGACAATGAAGCCGCCCTCGCCCTGGATGGGTTCGATGATGATCGCGGCAACCTGCTCGCCGCCAATCTGCTTCTCGATCATGGTGATGGCGCGCTTGGCGGCCTCGGCACCGGTGATCTCCGGGTTTTCCTCGCGGAACGGGTAGCTCATCGGCATGCGGTAGACCTCGGGGGCGAACGGGCCGAAGTTGGTCTTGTACGGCATGGCCTTGGCGGTCAGCGCCATGGTCAGGTTGGTGCGGCCGTGGTAGGCGTGGTCGAACGCGACGACGGCGTCCCGGCCGGTGGCCAGGCGGGCCACCTTGACGGCGTTTTCAACGGCCTCGGCGCCGGAGTTGAACAGCACCGTGCGCTTTTCGTGGTCGCCCGGAGTGAGGCGGTTCAGCTGCTCGGCGACGGCCACATAGCCCTCGTACGGGGTGACCATGAAGCAGGTGTGGGTGAAGTGCTCCACGGCTTCCTTCACGGCGCCGACGACGGCGGGGTCCGAGGCGCCGACGCTCGTCACCGCGATGCCGGAACCGAGGTCGATGAAGGAGTTGCCGTCGACGTCGTGGATGATGCCGCCGTCGGCGTCCGCCACGAAGACCGGGACGCTGGAGGCGACACCGGCGGCGACCACGGCCTTGCGGCGCTCGGTCAGGGCGACGGACTTGGGGCCCGGGAAGTCGGCCTGGACGCGGCGTTTCTGTTCGAGCCGGTAGGTGATGTCATGTGCCGTGGTGGTCATGGGAAAGCCTTTCTAAGCGTGCGGTTGAGCGCGCGAGTTATGCGTCAGGTTGAGTTAGCAGCGTTATGCGGCCGCGGTATGCGTCTGCGTTATGCGTCCAACGCAGACATGACGTGCTTGATGCGGGTGTAGTCCTCGACGCCGTACATGGACAGGTCCTTGCCGTAGCCGGACTGCTTGAAGCCACCGTGCGGCATTTCGGCCGTGAGCAGGATGTGGGTGTTGATCCAGACGGCACCGAAGTCGAGGTCCCGGCTCAGGCGCATGGCGGTGCCGTGGTTGGACGTCCAGACGCTGGAGGCCAGGGCGTAGTCGACGTCGTTCGCCAGCTCCACTGCCTCGTCCTCGGTGCTGAACTTCTGCACCGTGATGACCGGGCCGAAGGTTTCCTTCTGGACGATGTCATCGCTCTGCTTGGCGCCCGTGACAATGGTGGGTTCGAAGAAGAAGCCCTTCTCGCCCGCGCGGTGGCCGCCGGTCTCGATCTTGCAGTTGGCAGGCAGGTGCTCGACAACAGACGTGACCGCGTTGAAGTGGTTGACGTTGTTCAGCGGGCCGAAGTAGTTGTCTTCGTCGTTCTGCGAACCCGTGTGCAGGGTCTTGGTGTGTTCCACCATGGCGGCGACGACGTCGTCGTGCACCGAATCCTGGACCAGGACCCGGGTGATCGCCGTGCAGTCCTGGCCGGCGTTGAAAAAGGCGAACTCGGCAATCGCCGCGGCGCTCTTCTTGATGTCGGCGTCGGCGAACACAATGGCGGGGGCCTTGCCGCCGAGTTCCAGGTGGGCGCGCTTGAGTCCCTTGGCGGCGCCCGAGGCGACGGCGATGCCCGCGCGGACGGAACCGGTGATGGAGACCAGGCCGGGGACCTTGTGCTCCACCATCATGGCGCCGGTCTCGCCGGTGCCCAGGACCACGTTCACGACGCCGGCCGGGAAGATCTCACCGGCGAGCCGGGCCAGCACCAGGGTGGATTCCGGGGTGGTGTCCGAGGGCTTGAGGACCACGGTGTTGCCGGCGGCCAGGGCCGGCCCGATCTTCCAGATGGCCATGAGGAACGGGTAGTTCCACGGGGCCACCTGCGCAACGACGCCGATCGGCTCGCGGCGCACGTAGGAGGTGTGGCCTTCGAAGTACTCGCCGGCGGACTTGCCTTCCATGATGCGGGCCGCACCGGCGAAGAAGCGCAGCTGGTCGGCGCCGGCGGCCACTTCCTCAGAGGCGATCAGCGACCGGACCTGGCCGGTGTTGCGGTGCTGGGCCTCGACGAGCTCGTCGCTGTTGGCCTCAACGGCATCCGCGAGCTTGAGCAGCATGAGCTGCCGCTGCCCGGGCGTGGTGTGCTTCCAGGTCTTGAAGGCGTCCTTGGCGGCCGTCATGGCGGCGTCGACGTCGGCCTGCACCGAAATCGGCGCCTGCGCCACCACGTCACCGTTGGTGGGGTTCACGATGGGCAGCAATCCTGTGCCGGCGGGCGTGACAAACTCGCCGTTGATGAAGTTTTGCAAGGTTTGAACCACGGTGTACAACCTCTTTCTTACTGCCAATGACGGATGTGTGACTGGTCACGAGCCTATGCCAGCACGGCAACGCAGGGAATAGGCACCTGCACACCATCCCCGCGGAACTTTAGTGCGCTTGACCAGCACCCGGCTATCCTGAATCCATGGCCATTTCACTCGCTGCCCTGCTGGGAGTTCCGTCCCTGAATCTCACCAAGGCCGGACTCGCCGAAACCACCTGGCACCAGGACATTCTTTGGGTGGCCGTCACCGAACAGGAGGATCCGCAGCGGTTCCTCAATGGCGGCGAACTGATCCTGACAACCGGGATGCGGCTCAAGAGCGCCGCGGAGCAGCGCCGGTTTGTGCGTCAGGTCCAGCGGGCAGGTGCGGTGGGCATCGGGTTCGGGGTCGGCCTGACGCACGACGCCGTTCCGCCGGCCCTGATCGCCGAGGCCAACCGGTGGGGGCTGCCGGTGGTGGAAGTGCCGTACGAGACACCTTTCATCGCGATCGGAAAGCTCGTGGCCGACGCCCAGTCCGCGGACCACCTGGTCAAGCTCGAGCGGCTCATCGCCGGGCACCAGATCCTGGCCCGCGCGCTGCTGACCGGCGGCGGCCTCGCCGAGCTCCTGAAACACCTGGGGTCGATGCTGCGCACCGAGATCGTCCTGACCCAGTTCACCGCCCAGCTGTACAACAGCGTCGCCGGCCACCCGGCGCCCAAGGCCGAGGGCTGGGCGTCCTACCCCATCCCCACGGGTCGCCGCGACGCCTGCACCCTGTGGGTGAAGCAGCCGTTCGAGGACACGGGCATCGTGGGCTACGCCCAGAACCTGATCAGCGTTGAACTCAACAACATGGTCAAGCAACGGCAGGCGCAGCGGGCGCTGGCCGGCCAGGTCCTCGACGACGTCATCCACGGCACGCTGGAGGCGTCCGAAGCCACCCGGCGCCTGGCCGGCGTCGGCATCAACAGCACCCGCAAGAACGTGGTCCTGCTCGCCGAATCGGCCGCCCACCAGAAACAGCTGGGCAGCTCTTCGCTGCCCCAGCCGCTTGCGGCGGCGGTCGGCTCCGTCGTCGGGAAGGACCTCGTGGTGGTGGTGCCCGACGACGGCAGTGGCGCCAGCGCCCTTGCCCGCAGCCTCAGCGACCACCTCGCCGAGGCCGGGATCCATGCCACGATCGGCATAGGCGGGGCGTACACCAAGCCCAACGGCCTGCGCTGGAGCTATTTCGAGGCCCGCGACGCGGCCAGCCACGGGCTGCCGGTCAACGAGCCCGAGCGCCTGAGCCTGACCTCGCTGCTGCTGGCCAGCGAGGACGTTCCGCTGGCGGACATGGCCAACGAATCGCTGAACCCGCTGCGCGCCTTCGACGCGGCGCACGGGGCCGAACTCATGGCCACACTGGAAAGCTACCTCGGCAACAACGGCTCGGTGGCGGCCGTCGCCGAGGAACTGACCCTGCACCGCAACACGGTCCGTTACCGGTTGGCACAGATCACCGAACTCACCGGATACGACCCCGCACAGACAGCGGACCGGGTGCAGCTCTGGCTTGCGCTCGCGGTGCAGCGGCTCAGCGCCCGGCACCCGCGCTGACCACCAAGCAACGCGGGGTCACTTAGCGCCCATTCCGGGCCGCACAATGGGCGCTAAGTGACCCCGCGTTGCATTTTGTGGGTTGTCACTTGCCGAGATATTCGCCACTAAAGGCTGAGTCTCAAACATCAAACGTCTAACCTTTAGCTATGGCTAGCAGCACGGCGGTTTCCGCACCTTCCCAGACAGCTCCACCCGGCGCGGTCCGCCCGCGCGGCGTGATCGTCGCCGGCGTCGTGGCGCTCGTGCTCATCGGACTCAACCTGCGCGCCGGCATCACCGGCGCCGCCGCGCTCTTCCACGACCTGCAGGCTGTCCTGGGTTACGGCCCGCTGATCGCAGCCCTGCTCCCCTCAATCCCCACGCTGTGTTTCGCGGTGGCTGGCGCTGCCACGTCCTGGCTTACCCGTCAGCTGGGGCTGGAAAAAGCCATCCTGCTCTCCCTCGTGATGCTGGCGGCCGGGCTGCTGCTCCGCGGCGTCCCGTCCACCGGAATGCTGCTGGCCGGCACCGTGGCAGGGATGTCCGGGCTGGCCATCTGCAACGTGGCCATGCCCTCCTTCATCCGGGTGCACTTCGCGGACCGCACGTCCCTCATGACCGCCGTCTACACCCTGACCATGACCACGGGCGCCACCGCCACCGCCGTGCTGATCGTTCCGGCGGCCCAGGCCCTGGGCTCGCCCTCGGCGGGCGTCGGCGCGATCGGATTCCTGGCCCTGGGCGCCTGCGTCGGCTTCCTCCCGATCGCGGTACACGCCCACCGCAACGCTTCCGCCGGCAAGGCTGCCCGGGTTTCGCCATGGCCCCTGCTGCGGACCCGCACGGGCGCGCTGATCACCCTCGGCTTCACGGTGCAGGCGCTCCTGGCCTACGCCGTGCTCAGCTGGTTCCCCTACATGCTGGCCACCATGGGCCTCACCGCCTCCGACAGCGGGCTCATGTTCGGGCTCATGCAGCTCGTCTCCGTCCCCGCCGGCATGGTGCTGGTGGCCATCGGCTCACGCCCCCGGATGTTGCGGACGGCGTTCTACCTTGCCACCGTGACCATGGCTCTGGGCATCCTGGCCATGCTGGTCCTGCCCCCTGCCTGGTCTCCACTGACCGCTGTGCTGGTCGGCTTCGGCCTCGGCATCTTCCCGCTGGTCATGGTGATGATCAGCCGCAGCGGCCGCAGCACGGCCGAGACCACCGCGCTCTCCACCGTGGCCCAGTCCGCCGGGTATCTGCTGGCGACGCTCGGGCCGTTCGGCATGGGCCTGTTGCACAGCGCCACCAATTCCTGGACGCTGCCCCTGGCCCTGCTGCTGGCCGTGGCCCTCGGCCAGATCGCGGTCGGCCACCTCCTCTCGGCGGGACCGAAGGAGCTGCGGGCCCGGGAACTGGCGGCCAACAAGCTGCGGGCGGCCACCCCGCACTCCTCGGAAGGAACCCGGCGATGACCCTCACGGCTTCGCACCGGCCGCCGCTGGCGGAGGAAATCACGGCCAAGCTGCGGGCTCTGATCCACTCGGGCGAGTGGCCGCTGCAGCAGCGCATCCCGGCCGAACCTGAGCTGATGGCCGCGTTCGGGGTCTCCCGTGGCACCCTGCGCGAGGCCATCAAGGCACTCGCCCACAGCGGAATGCTCGAGGTCCGCCGCGGGGACGGCACCTACGTCCGCGCGACGAGCGAGATCGCAGGCGCCACGCAGCGGATGTATCAGGACCACTCCCAAGAGCACATCCTCGAGGTCCGTGTCGGGCTGGACACCCAGGCGGCCCGGCTCGCTGCACGCCACGCGACGGCCGACGACCTCACCGCCCTGCGCGGTTTGCTCACCGCCCGCCGTGCCGCCTGGCTGGCCGAGGACTACGCCGCGTGGGCCCGGGCAGACTGGGACTTCCATGCGCGCGTGGCGCAGGCGTCCGCCAACCCGCTGCTGCATGAGCTGTATGTCAGCTTCGGCAGCGTATTCCACAATGACCTGCTCCGCCAGCAGCGGCGGGGAGGCTTCAACGGCCTGCCGCAGGAGGGCCACGACGAACTCGTGGCCGCGATTGCCGCCCGCGACGAGGCGGCCGCCGTCGAGAGTGTCACCCGGAACCTGAATTCCTGCGCGGAATGGCTCCAGGAGTAGCCCAAGGGATTCCCAAGGTGAACAGAAGATGCTCTGTCTCAGTGGCGGCCGCCACCCGCGCACCGGCCTCCCGGCCGGGCGGGTTCCCGCCATCATCGGCGTCAGCGCCGAGTCCAGACGGCCGGCCCCTGCGCCCAGCAGCAGGGGCCGGCTCGACTGGGCCACCCGGTTCCGCGGACGCCCATTAGGGTCTTAGTGCCGTAGACCGGACCCCAGCCCCGGTCAACACTAAGAGTGGCAGGACGCCGCACGAGGGTGCCCGCGACAAGTGCCGTTGCGCCCTGGTCCCCGGGCCGAGGTGCCGGTCTCGTTGGATGACAGTCTCGCCGGTGTCGCAGCGTGTGGTTTACCTCAGCAAGTACGTCGCGAGGAGGTCGATGGTGGGCAAGAAGAAGAAAAAGACCAAGGGCTCCGACGCAGAGGACGAGCGCGCCGGGAAGAAGATGCCGCGCAAGGAGTACGAAGCGCAGATGGCCGTCCTGCAGGGTGAACTGGTCGCCATGCAGGAGTGGGTGAAGTCCACCGGAGCCAAGATCTGCATCGTCTTCGAAGGCCGCGACACGGCCGGCAAGGGCGGCACCATCAAGCGCATCGTCGAGCGGGTGAGCCCCCGGGTGTTCCGCGTGGTGGCGCTCCCCACACCGACCGAGCGGGAGAAGTCGCAGATGTACCTCCAGCGCTACATGTCGCACTTCCCGGCGGCGGGCGAGGTGGTCATCTTCGATCGCAGCTGGTACAACCGTGCGGGCGTGGAGCGGGTGATGGGTTTCTGCACCCCGGAGCAGACCCAGAGGTTCCTCGACATGACTCCGATGGTGGAGAAGGCGATGGTCGACTCCGGCATCATCCTGCTCAAGTACTGGCTCGAGGTCAGCGCGGACGAGCAGACCAGGCGGCTCGAGAGCCGCATGGACGATCCCCGCAAGACCTGGAAACTCTCCCCGATGGACCTGAAGTCCTACAAGCGGTGGTATGACTACTCCCGGGCCCGGGACGCCATGTTCGAGGCGACCGACACCGCCTGGGCGCCGTGGTACGTCGCGCACAATGACATCAAGAAGCGCGGCCGGCTCAACGTCATCAGCCATATCCTCAGCCAGGTGCCCTACGAGCCGTACCCGGGGCTCGACGTCGAACTCCCCAAGCGCCAGAAGGCTGGCGGTTACACCGAGCCGGCACTGCCCGTGCGGCACATCCCCACCCCGTTCTAGCACCGCACCCGGCGATGAGGAGGAAGTCATGAGCGACGATCCCGGAGCAGTAGCTGGGGTGGCCCCGGCGGAGGCGGACGCGAGCTGGTACGCGCTGGCGCCGGCGGAAGTGGCGGCCGAGCTGAAGGTGGATCCGGCTGGCGGGTTGAGCACGGGAGAGGCGCAGCAGCGGCTGCAGGAGTACGGCCCGAACGCCCTGGCCGCCGCAAAGCAGGAGCCGGTGTGGAAACGGTTCTTCAAGCACTATCAGGACTACATGCAGATCGTCCTTGTGGTCGCCGCCCTGGTCAGCTTGCTGATCGCGGAATACGGAACCGCCATTGGTCTGGCCCTGCTGACGCTGTTCAACGCGTGGCTGGGATACCACCAGGAGGGCAAGGCCGAGGAAGCCGCCGCCTCCCTGGGGCAGATGATGAAGGCCATGGCCAAGGTGCGCCGCGACGGTGACGTTGTGGAGCTCCCCGCCGAACAGATCGTCCCCGGCGACATCGTGGTGGTCGACGCCGGTGACCGAGTCCCCGCGGACGGCCGGATCATCCTGGCGGCAACCCTCCAGATCGAGGAGGGCGCCCTGACCGGAGAGAGCGTCGCCGTCGAGAAGGACACGGCGACCATCGGCCGGCACGACGTCGGCATCGGCGACCGCCTGAACATGGCGTTCATGAACACGAACGTGACGCGGGGCCACGGCGAAATCCTCGTCACCACCACCGGCATGGGGTCGGAGGTCGGCCACATCGCCCACATGCTGTCCGGACAGAAGGCGGAGAAGACCCCGCTGACGAAGCAGGTGGACCGGCTCACCATCTTCATCATTGTCGCGGCCCTCTTCGCGTTTATCGCCATCGTCGTAATGGGCCTGGCCTCGGGCGAGTCCTTCGCGGTGCTCTTCGGAATCGGTGTGGCGCTGGCCGTCGGCTCCATCCCGGACGCGCTGCCCGCCGTCGTCACCACCATCCTGTCCGTCGGGTCGGTCAATATGGCCAAGAAGAACGCCATCATGAAGGTTCTCCCTGCGGTCGAGACCCTGGGCTCCACGTCGGCCATCAATTCGGACAAGACCGGCACCCTGACCCTGAACCAGATGACGGTTCGCGAGATCACCACAGTGCAGCACCACTACACCGTCAGCGGTGAGGGCTACAGCTTCGACGGCCAGATTCAACGGACCACCGGCGACGCCGAGCGGGATTTGGACTACGTGATGTACTCCTGCGCCCTGTGCAACGACTCCGATATCAACGACGGCGAGGTGGTCGGGGACCCCACCGAGGCGGCACTGTACGTGCTCGCGCAGAAGGGCGGCGTGGACGTCAGGGAATTCCGCCGGAACAACCCGCGTGTGGCGTCGGTACCGTTCGATTCCGATTACAAGTTCATGGCCACGTTCCACCGGATGCCGGGGGCCGATGGCAGGCCCGTGATCCGGGCCTACGTGAAGGGGGCACCCGACGTCCTCCTGAGCAGGTCCTCTTTCGGCCGGATGCCGGGCGGCCGCTCCGAGCGTCTCACCGACGAAATGCGGGGCAAGGTGCTTGCCGAGAACGATCGCATTGCCAGCCAGGGCAGGCGGGTGCTCGCCCTGGCGCAGCGCGAGTTCGATCCGGCGACGTTCCAGCCTTCGGGTGACCTGATGGCGCTGATGCAGGACCTGGAGATTTCGGCGCTGATCGGCGAGGTGGATCCGCCGCGCGCCGAGGCGGTGGCCGCCATCGCCAAGGCAAAGCACGCCGGCATCCGGGTCCGGATGATCACGGGCGACCACGCCGTCACGGCTGCGGCAATCGCCGAGGAACTGGGCATCAGGGGCCGCGCGGTGACCGGGGCCGAGTTCGCGGCCATGAGCGACGCGGAGGCCGACAGCCAGGTGGACGGGATCGGCGTGATTGCCCGTGTCGCCCCCGAACACAAGGTCAGGCTGGTCGAGGTGCTCAAGCGCAAGGGCAACATCGTCGCCATGACCGGCGACGGCGTCAACGATGCCCCGGCGATCGCGGCGGCCGACATCGGGATCGCGATGGGCATCACCGGCACCGACGTCGCCAAGGGCGCGGCCAAGATGATCCTGGCTGACGACAACTTTGCCACCATCGTCGCGGCGGTCGAAGAGGGCCGGCTCGTGTACGACAACCTGCAGAAGTTCATCCGGATCCAGGTCGCCAACCTGTTCATGTTCATTCTGGCGTTCATCGGGTCCTCGGCGTTCGCCATCGCAGGCACGGCCCTGCTCAGTCCGGCCCAGGTGCTGTGGATCCACATGGCGATCGTCGCCCCGATCGGGGCGGTGATGGGCCTGGATCTCGCGACGCCGGGCATCATGGACCGCAAGCCCCGGCCCTTCAATCAGCCGATCCTCGTCCGGTCGATGATGGTGCGCCTGTTCGTCGTCGGGCTTTTCATGGCGGCCGCGACGCTGATCCTCGTGCAGATCGGCAAGACCACCTACGGGTCACTGGAGGTCGGCCAGACCATGGCCGTGGTGGGGCTGGGGCTGATGAACATCTTCGTGGCGCTCAATCTGCGTTACCCGACCGAGAGCGCCTTCGGGCCCGCCACGGTGTCCAACCCGAAGCTGCTTTGGGCGTTCGCGTGGGCCGTCCTCGGCTCGATGCTGATCACCCAGATGAGGGTGATGCAGGACCTGTTCGGCACCGAGCCGCTCACCGGCCAGCAGTGGCTGCTCTGCCTGGTGCCGGGCGTGGTGCTGCTGTTCCTCGGTGAACTGTTCAAGATCATCCTGCGGGCCCGGGAATCGAAGAGCCGGGCCGCAGTCTCGGCTCCCCCTGTTCCGGCGTGAGTGCCCTGTTCCGGTGTGAGCGGACCTGCCACTGGTAAGGGCCGGAACGCGATGTTCCGGCCCGTACCAGTGGCATTTACCGGGTTGCGCCGGGTTGTGCCGGAGCTAGCGGACGAGGCCCTTCAGGACGTTCTTGGGGCGCTGCATCTCGCCGTGCTTGGCGCCGAGAACAATCACCCAGCCGGCGAACACGGGGATGGCCCACTGAAGCATCTTGAGCTGCTGCTGCGCGGAACGGAGTTCCTCGGAGGCGCCCGGCTTCGGCTCGGTGGCACCCTTGGCGCCCTCGGCGGCCAGTTTTTCGACCTTGGCTCCCTGCAGGCCCGCGTACAGGGTCACAGCGGCACCGGCGAGGGTGACGACGGACTTGTAGACGCTCAGCCGCGTGACGCTGTCCTGCTTGGCCATGCGGCCCTTGTTCTCCCACATGACAGCGAGGCCCGAAAGGAAATGCGCCCCAAACGCCGCCGTCTGGTACGGCGCCCACTTCTTCCAGCCCAGGCTTGAGAGGCGGGTACGTTCCGCCGGGTCCTTGGCTTCAGCAGTAGCACCGTTGAGCCCAATGGCGCCCATCAGGGAACCGCCGAACCAGGCGGCTGCCGTCAGGTCGTGAATGGATCGGGCAACAAGATTACCTGCCATGTTGAGCTTCCTATCGTCTGTCTTCGAATCCGAATCGCAGGGGCAGCAAGGCTGCCGGCCCGCGGCATGTCCACGAGCGGGGCCATGACCCGGCTATGGTAAGCACACTTACCAAAAACGCGGTAGTCCACGGGGCTGCCGCTTCGCCGCGCGTAGAATCGGCGGGTAGGCACACCACCGCAGGCACACCAGCACACCACCGGCACGCCGCCGGGGCACCGCCGGGGCACCGCCGGGGCACAACACCGTTCCACCGGACCAGATGAGGTTTGGCAGCATCAACGTGGCAGAAGAAAAGTCCGGGATCGAAGCCGCCATCGGCGACGCCGTCGACACTGCGGAGGCGGCGTCGAACAGTACCGTGCTCGACGTCGTCGCACGTTCGGGATTCGCCGTCATGGCAGTGCTTCATATCGTGATCGGATCCATCGCCGTCGCCCTGGTCCTGGGCGCGCCGGGCCAGGCCGAACCCACCGGCGCCATCGAACAACTCGCCGCCAACCCCTGGGGGCCGGCCGTGATGTGGGCGGCCTGCATCGCCTGCGCGGGCCTCGCGCTCTGGCAGCTGAGCGAGGCGACGCTCCGGGGCCGCCACCTGCCGCGCCGGGAACAGCTGGGCAAACTCATTTCCTCCGGCTTCCTTGCCATTGCGTACGGGAGCGTCGGGCTGAGCTTCGCGGGCTTCGGGCTCGGCCAGCGCGGCGATTCGGGCGACTCGACGCGGGATTTCAGCACCGCGCTGGTCCAGTCACCGTTCGGGGTCCCGGCCCTGGTCGGCCTCGGGCTCACCATCATGGGAATCGGCGTGTATTTCATCGTCAAGGGCTTCGGGAAGAAGTTCAAGGAGGAACTGCAGCATTTCGAAGGGACCCGCCGCGGCAAGCTGATCAGCGTGCTCGGCGTCACCGGCCACGTGTCGAAAGGGCTGGCCCTGATCCTGACCGGGCTGCTCTTCGTCATCGCCGCGGCGACTAACAACCCCGGCTCCTCCACCGGCCTGGACGGCAGCCTCAAGGCGCTCAGGGACCACCCCTTCGGCCCGTACCTGCTCCTGGCGATCGGGGCGGGGTTCATTGCCTACGGCGTGTTCGCGCTGGTCCGGGCGCGCTTCGGCCGGATGTAGCCGCAGGTCCGGGTGGAGATTTTCTTGTTGGCATCCGCCCGCGGGACTATCGTGGACATACCCCGGGCCGGGCTGGGACGGCCACCGGCGGCAGGTCTCGCAGAGGTATGTCATGAGTTACGTTCCGGTGAGCCGACGCACCCTCCGACGGCACCGTGAATCTGAGCGGTCCACGCGGCGGCTCGTTGCCGCCTTGTCCGCCGCGGCCGCTGCGGCCTGGCTGCTGTCCGTCACGTTGTCCACCGCGGTCCATGTCGACACCTTTGTCCACCATGTGGCCGTCGTGCTGCACGTGCTGTCGATGGTGGTGGCCTTTGGCGCCGTCGTCCTGGTGGACTGGCACGGTTTCCTGTGGCTGATCGGCAGACGCGACCTGGCCGAAACTATCAGGCTCGATGGTGCGGCGACACCGCTGATCTGGGGCGGCCTGGCCGGCATGCTGGCCACGGGCGTGTTCCTGAACCCGCACCTGAACAACCCGATGACGGACCTCAAGCTCGCCGCCGTCCTTGTGCTCAGCCTGAACGGGATCATGCTCATTCCGCTCATGCGGCGGCTGGCCAGGCTGACGCCCGATGCCTCGTTCAAGGACCTGGCCGTCGGGCAACGGGTCCATCTGCTGCTGTGCCTGGTGATCTCGCAGCTGTGCTGGTGGACGGCGATCGTCATCGGGTTCATCAACGCCGAGTTCTGAGGTGCTGCCAACGCCGCCGGGGTACTAGCCCGCGGCCTTCCGCAGCGGCACCACGTCGCCTTCCTGGTACAGCAGGGCGCGGATCTCGGACTCGGCGGAATCCAGCCGCCTCGGGTCGATCGTCTCCCCCGCCGCGAAGTGGTCCAGCAGCCGTGGATCCACGTAGCTTTTCCGGGCGATTGACGGCGTGTTGCCCAGGACCGCGGCCGCGTCCTGCATGGCCTGGCTCACCGCGCTCTTCCGGGCCGAGACTTTCGCCTGCGGGCCGCTCTGCGCCAGGCTGACCGCTGCCGCCGCCGTCCCACGAAGGGTGCGGAAATCCTTCGCGGTGAAGTCCTCCCCCGTGCGCTCCTTGACGTACTCGTTGATGTCCGCGCTCGACACCGGATGCCACTTGCGGCCGTCCTTGTAGGCCAGCAGCCGGGCGTTGCCGCCGCGGCGCTTGAGCTGGCGCACGACGGCGGCAAGGTCGGCGTCGTCGATCCGTGACTCCCAGGTCTTGCCGCTCTTGGCCGGGAAGCTGAGCCGGAGTTCGTTCTTGCGCACCTTGACGTGGGCGCAGAGCAGGGTGGCGAGGCCGTGGCTGCCGTTTTCGTTGGTGTAGCGCTCCGAGCCGACGCGCAGCGATCCGCTGTCGAGCATCCGGAAGGCGGCCGCCAGCACGCGTTCCCGGGTCAGGCCTTCAGAGCGCAGGTCCATGGTCACCAGGCGGCGTGCGGTCGGCAGGGTCTCGGCCAGCTGGAGCGAACGGTCGAACTTCAGCCGGTCCTTCCGTTCCCGCCAGCTCGGATGGTAGATGTACTGCCGCCGGCCCACCGCGTCGACGCCCGTGGCTTGGATGTGCCCGTTGTCGTACGGGGCGATCCAGACGTCCGTCCAGGCCGGCGGGATCCCGATGCCCTCGAGCCGTTCCCGCACGGGGCCCGGCGGCAGGGTGGAGCCGTCCAGGTCCTTGTAGCTGAACCCGGTGCCGGTGGGAACCCTGCGGTATCCGCGGCCGGACGCGTTGCTGTGGCGGAGCCTCACTGGCCCGATCCTGTGCCGGGGGTCTGCATGCGCTGCTCATTCATGACGGTAAGCCTACTGACTACCCGGCGGGTTTGCGCCGTTAACACACAACGCGGGGTCATTTCGCGCCCGTCCCGGAGGGGATTATGGGCGCGAAGTGACCCCGCGTTGCAGTTGCGAGGCGGGCGTTTAGACCTCTGCGGCCACTCCGCCGCGGGAAATTTCCACCATGTCCTCGCGCGGGACCACCTTGATGCGTTCGCGCTGGACGGCGACGCCGTGCGACCCGCCGGCGGCGGTGGCCTTTTCCCCGAGGGCGCGTTCGTGCTCGTCCAGGGCCAGCCAGCCTTCCCAGCTGGTGTACTCGACGCCGCGGCCCGCCAGGAGCTCGACGATCGCCTCGGGAGCAGGCGACGCGGCCACCGGCAGGTTCTCGCGGTCCTCGAGCAGGTAGGTCACGGTTTCGAGGGCGTCACCCTTGGTGTGGCCGATCAGTCCCACCGGCCCGCGCTTGATCCAGCCGGTCGCGTAGAGCCCCGGCACGTGGCTGCCGGCGGCGTCCAGAACGCGGCCACCGTCGTTCGGGACGACTCCCTTGCTGTGGTCGAACTCGACCTCGGGGAGGGCGGAGCCGAAGTATCCGATGGCGCGGTACACGGCCTGGACCGGGTAGTCGACAAACTCGCCGGTCCCGCGGGCGTTGCCGGTACCGTCCAGTTCGGTGCGCTCGAACTTGATCCCGGCGACGCGGCCGTGGGTCCCGGCGTCGTCTGTTTTTTCTCCGTAGATCTCGACAGGGCTGTGCAGGAAGTGCAGGTGCAGCCGGCGGGACGCGGTGAGCTCGGAGAGGTCCTCGGGCTGCTCGGCGATCCAGTTGGTGAGGGTGCCCACCATGGTCTTGGTCTGGTTGTTGCTCTGGATCTGCCGGTCCGATTCGGCGTCGAACTCGAAGTCCTCGGCGTAGAGGATGATGTCCACGTCCTTGGAGTGGGAGAGTTCGCGCAGTTCCAGGGGCGTGAACTTGACCTGGGCCGGCCCGCGCCGGCCGAACACGTGCACGTCCGTGACCGGCGAGGACTTCAGGCCGGCGTAGACGTTGTCCGGGATTTCGGACACCAGGAGGTCGTCGGCGTGCTTGGAGAGCATGCGGGCCACGTCGAGGGCCACGTTGCCGTTGCCGATCACGGCGATCTCCTTGGCCTCCAGCGGCCATTCGCGGGACACATCGGGGTGCCCGTCGTACCAGGACACGAAGTCGGCGCCGCCGTACGAGCCCTCGAGCTCGATGCCGGGGATGTTGAGGTCCGCATCCTTGATGGCGCCCGTGGCGAAGATGATGGCGTCGTAGTGGGCGCGGAGGTCATCGATGGACAAGTCCGTGCCGTAGTCCACGTTGCCGAAGAACCGGATGTCGCCGCGGTCCAGGACCTTGTGCAGGGCGTTGACGATGCCCTTGATGCGGGGGTGGTCGGGGGCCACGCCATAGCGGATCAGGCCGTAGGGTGCCGGGTAGCGGTCGAAGAGGTCGATGCTGACAGTGAGCTCGCCGCTCTTGACGGCCTCGCTCTTGGTCAGAATGTCCGCGGCGTAGACGCCGGCGGGACCGGAGCCGACGACGGCGACGCGCAGCGGGCGGGCGGCGGTTCCTACGGGGGTGCTAGTTGACACGGCTGTGTTCCTTTTTTCTTCTGCATCCGTTGCTCCACAAACGCCCTTTTGGGGCTTGATAACGGCAGTTATGGAGCAATCGACGGGTGTTAGGGGGTCAGTACGCGGGTCTTGGTGGTGCGGGGAGCGTTCGGGGAGGTGGTGCTGTAGTCCGCGGTCTTGAAGTGCGACGGCGCGAACGGGCTGACGCGGACCACGTCGCCGATCACGATCACGGCGGGGTTCGCTACGCCTGCGGCCTCCGCCTGGTCCGCGATGGTCCCGAGGGTTCCGATGGTCACCCGCTGGTTTGGCAGGTATCCATTCTCTACGATGCCAACAGGCGTCTGAAGAGGCAAACCGGCGCGGGCCAGGGAGGCCGCGGAATCGCGCAGCTGGCCCACACCCATGAGCAGGATCACAGTGTGGTCGGCACGGGCCGGAACTTCTGCGAGTTCCTCGTGGCCGGTAACCACGCTGAAGCCTTTGGCGAGCCCGCGGTGCGTGACCGGGATGCCGGCGGCGGCTGGGACGGAAATGGCCGACGTGACGCCGGAAACCACTTCAACCTCGACGCCGTGCTGCCGGCAGAATTCGGCTTCCTCGCCGCCGCGGCCCAGCACATAGGGGTCGCCGCCCTTGAGCCGGACCACGCGGTGGCCCTGCAGGGCTTCCTCGACCAGGATCCGGTTGATCTCGGACTGTGGCACCGGATGGTGGCCGGGGGTCTTGCCGACCTCCACCACGCGGACGTCGGGGGCCAGTTCGGCCAGGAGTCCACGCGGGCCGAGCCGGTCCGCCACCACGACGTCAGCCTGGCCAAGGAGCCGGCGGCCGCGGACGGTGATGAGTCCGGTGTCGCCGGGGCCGCCGCCCACGAGGGCCACGGATCCGGGAGTTGCCCCCCTCCCGGAAAGACGGTGCCGGCGCAGCGGCAGGTCTCCGGTGGCCAGGGCGGTGGCGACGGCGTCCCGCAGGGCCATGGCGCGGCGCGGGTCTCCACCGGCGTTGACGGCGATCTTGACGTCGTCCACCACGGCGACGGCGGGCGTCCAGGCGGCGGACGCTTCGTGGTCGGAGGCGTTAACGCACCAGATGCGCTGCGCCTCGGCGTCCGCAGAGACCTGGGCGTCCACGGCGGCGTCGCCGGTGGCGGTCTGGACAAACCAGACACCGTCGACGTCGGAGGGGCGGTACGGGCGGGGCTCCCAGTTCAGGAGGCCGGCGTCGGCGAGTTCAGCCATCGCCGGGCAGGCGACCGGTGCCACGACGGTGACGCGGGCTCCGGCGTCGAGCAGGCCCCTGGTGCGCCGGGTGGCCACCGGTCCGGCGCCGACCACCAGCACGGGACGGCCGAGGAGGCGCAGCGCCGTGGGGTAAATGTCCTGAATTGCCATGCATCGACGATAGGGCGGCGTCACATAGCGGAACAACGGTGCGGCAACACCAGTTCACGCAAGGTAACGCCGCGTCACATAATTGCGGGCTCCCGTGGGCTCATCCGGGCTCAACTGGTCAGGCTGGGAGCACAGGCCGGGGCCTACTTCACGGCGATGAGCTCGATGAGTTTGATGTCGGGATCCTTGGCGAGCAGGGCGGGACCGTGTTCGCCAAGTGCGGCAGGAATGGCCCCGTTGAGGTGGGCCTGCCGGTCCTCCTCGGTATCGAAGGTGTCGAAGATGCCGAAGGTGTTCTCGTTGACGCGGAAGGCATACCAGGTTCGCGTTCCGGGCTCGTTGAACACGATCTCCCGCCCTCCGTTCAGGAAGTCCCAGACGTCCTGTTCCTTCCCCGCTTTGGCTTCGACCAGGGCCAGCACGCCAAATTTTGCTGCCACAGCGACCTCCTAGGAATCGGGCTTTGCATCAGCCGCGGAAGGGGCCGCAACCCGGCCTCTAGGCGCGAGTGTAGGCCTGTGCCCGTGCCCGGGCAAGGAGTCATCGCAAAAGCAACGCGGGGTCACTTACGGCCGATAAACCCAAGGGATATCGGCCGTAAGTGACCCCGCGTTGTCTTGGTGGGGCTGGGTGGTGGGGCCTAGCGGGTGCTGCCGGCCAGGAGGCCCCGGCGGCGGAGCAGCCGCTTTTCAATCGGGGCGAACACGAGCAGTTCGATCAGGATTCCGACGGCGAGGATCAGCAGGATCGCGGACATGACGATGGTCATATCGGACAGGACGCGGCCCTGGTCCAGCATGGAGCCCAGGCCGAAGCCGATGGTGCCGCCGACGGCGATGATTTCCGCCGCCATGAGCGAGCGCCACGAGAACGCCCAGCCCTGCTTGAGGCCACCGAGGTACCCGGGCAGGGCAGCCGGCAGGATGATCTGCAGGGCCAGCTGGAGCCGGGACGCACCCAGGACCTTTCCGACGCTGCGGTACTGCGGCGGAATCTGGTCCACACCGGAGATCAGGCCATTGATGATCGAGGGAATGGCACCCATGAACACCACGAAATACACGGTGGCGTCCGTGATCCCAAACCAGAGAATGGCGGCCGGCACCCACGCCACCGACGGCAGGACCTGCAGCCCGGAGATCAGCGGTCCGAACGCGCGGCGCAGCGGTGCCACCTGGGCCAGCACGAGGCCCACCGGCGTCGCGATCACCACGCTGATCAAGAAGCCCACGACGCCGCGCTGCAGCGAGGTCCAGACGGCCTCTTGAAGCTTGCCCTCGCTCCACAAGGTTCCGACCTGGCCTACGACATCCAGGGGGCCGGGCACGACGTCGCGCCGCTTGAAGCCGAGGGAGACGTACAACTGCCACAGGATAATCAGCACCGCGAGCGCAGCCACCGGCAACAGGATCCGGCTCCAGTCGATGCGGACCTTGCGGATGGAGTCTGACTGCAGGGAATCGAGGCCCGCTTCGAGCTCGCGGAGATCTTCCTTGCCGGTGGAGGACCGGGTCAGCGCTGCGTGGACTTTGCGGGTCTCGGCCGGGGCGTCCGCCACGGGTAGCTGGTTACTTGGCATGGCGGCGGATCTCCTCGCGTAGCCGGGCGGTGATTTCGCCGGTGAGCTGGCCGGCCAGTCCGGCGTCGGTGCGGTGCTCTTCGCTGACGTGCCATTCCCGCACCACGCGGCCGGGCCGGGAGGACAGCAGCAGCACGCGCTGGCCAAGCCGGACGGCCTCGCGGACGTTGTGGGTGACGAAGACGATGGTCCGGCCGGTTTCCTTCCAGATGCGTTCCAGCTCGTCATGGAGCAGGTCCCGCGTGATGGCGTCCAGGGCCGCGAACGGCTCGTCCATGAGGAGCAACTGGCGGTCCTGGGCCAGCGACCGGGCCAGGGACACGCGCTGGCGCATCCCGCCGGAAAGTTCGTGGGGACGTTTGTCCCCCGCCCCGCCCAGGTGCACCAGGTCCAGCAACTCCCCCGCCCTGACCCGGCGGTCAGCCTTCCCGACGCCGCGGAGCTTAAGGGCCAGCTCGATGTTTTCCCGCGCGGTCAGCCAGGGAAACAGTGCCGCGTCCTGGAACATGAAGGCGGCGCCGTCGCTGGGCACTTCCAGGGCCCCCGACGTCGGGGCCTCCAGTCCCGCCATGATGTTGAGCAGGGTGGACTTGCCGCAGCCGGAGGCACCGAGCAGGGCGACGAACTCGCCCTGCCCGATGGTGGCGTTGACGTCGTCCAGCACCGGGGCGCCGGCGCCGAAGCGCTTGCCCAGGTGTTCCAGTACGACTGGCATGGTCTGGTCCTTACTGTTGTGGCGGGTGGCTGGAGGCCAGGGAGCTACTCTTTGCCGAGCCCTTCGGCGGAGATCTTCTTGCCGGCCGCACTCTCGCCCAGAACACTGTTGAGCGCCGTGAGGTCGAAGATGCCGTTGATGTCGGCCTGCTTGGTGGTGCCGGCGTCGACGCCGTCCTGGAGCAGTTTCTTGTACGTCCCGGCGAGCGGGTCGGTGGTGAAGACAATGTTCTTCAGGGACCGGTCGATGACGTCGGCCGGCAGCGCCTTGCCGGCGGCTGCCTTGAGTCCGTCATTGAGGACAGTGGCTTTCTCGGCGGCGGGCGCCGCGTTGAGCCAGTCCACGGATTCGACATGGCCCTTCAGCAGCGCCTGCACGGTGGCAGGGTGCTCGGCCGCGAACGTCTTGTTGACGATCAGGACGGTGGTGACGAACTCGCCCTTCTCCCACAGGTCCTTCTCGTCGACCAGGACCTTCGCGCCGGCCTGGAGCACCAGGCGGGAGGCCCAGGGCTCGGGCAGCCACGCGCCGTCGAGCTTGCCGTCCTGGAACAGCTTGAGGGTCTGCGCGTTCTCGGTCGGGTTGATCGAGACGTCGCCGCTGCCGTCCGTGGAGGTCTTGAACCCCTGCTTGCCGAGCCAGGCGCGGAGGGCCACGTCCTGGGTGCCGCCGAGCTGCGGCGACGCGAGCGTCTTGCCCTTGAGGTCGGCGGCCGAGTTGATGCCGGGTTTGACCACCAGCTGCGCTCCGCCGGACGTTGCGCCGGCAATGATGCTGATGGATTGGCCGTTGCTCTTGACGTAGGAGTTGATGGCGGGGTTGGGCCCGATGTAGGTGGCGTCGATGGCGCCGGCGTTGAGGGCCTCGATCGCGGCCGGGCCGGCGTTGAACACCTGTGTACTGAGCTTGGTCGCCCCGAGGTCGTTGGCGATGAACCCCTTGTTGACGCCCACCAGGGCCGGGGCGTGGGTGATGTTGCCGAAGTAGCCGAGCTTGAGCTCGGTGGCCGGGCCGGCGTCCGCTGCGGCCGCTGCCGGGGCGGTTTCCGGGCTGCGGGACAGCGAGGATGCCACGGCGGCGCCGGCGCCGATCAGGAGCACGAGCCCCGCGACGAGGGCGATCTCCAGGGTGCGCTTGCGTTTGGGTTTGCCGGTCTCGCCGGCGACGATCCGGGTGGTGCCGGGCTGCGTGCCGGGCCCGGGGTTTTCGGGGGTGTGTGACATGGGTGAAGTCCTGTTCTGGGGGTGTGCGGAAGGGCCGGGCGGATGGTCAGCGCCGGCGACATCGCCCCTGGAAGTCCCTGCGGGGGAGGCCGGGGAACCGTTCCTGTGTCTTCATTCATTCACCATAGGGAGAGTCATATTCGGGGTTCAACGGCCCGGAAACCGGGGGTCACGCGGGTTCACGCAGCGTCACATTCGGCCCCAAATGAGGGCAGCTTGTTTCCCGGACCACCGCCAATGGCGGCCGACCGGGAAACAAGCTGCGCCCGTGTGACACGTGGCCTAGATCGAGTAGCGCTCGTCCTCGTGGTCGCCGGGGTGGTCGTTGACCAGGCCTGCGGCGAGGGTGTTGCCGTCGAGCGGGTCGATCACGAGGAACGCCCCGGTGCGGCGGTGGTGCAGGTAGTTCTCCAGCGGAAGCGGGGCGGCGAGCCGAAGCTGGGCGTGCCCGATGTCGTTCAGCTCCAGGGTGGTGGTCGGCTCCAGGCCGAAGCTGGCGAGGTCCAGCTTGCCCGTCACGTTCCGGACCAGGGCCTGGACGGTGCGGGTGCCGTGCTTCACCAGGACCTTGGCGCCCTCCCGGAGCGGTTTGGGCGAGAGCCAGCACAGCGCGGCGTAGAGGTCTGCGCTGCTCTCCGGTATTTTGCCACCGGCGGTCCCCGCCGCCGCGATCGTGTCACCGCGGGCGACGTCGAACTCATCTGCGAGGCGAAGGGCCACGGACTGCGGTGCTGCCGCCTCGGCGAGCTCGCGGCCAGCGAAGTCGATCCCGGCGACGGTGGTGGTGCGCGGCTCCTGGCCCGGGGTCAGGATGCTGACCTGGTCCCCCACCTTGACCGAGCCTTCGGTGATCTGGCCGGCATAGGCACGGTAGTCGCGGTACGCCTCCGGATCGAGGCCGCCGGCAATGGCATCCGGAGCCAGCGCGCCCTGCGGCCGGACCACCAGCTGGACCGGGAAACGGAAGCTCTCCAGGTGGCTTTCGAGTTCGTCCGCGGCCGGCAGCGTCTCGAGGACTTCCAGCAGCGCCGGGCCGTCGTACCACGGGGTGCGCTCCGAGGCATCGACCACGTTGTCGCCGTCGAGCGCGGACACGGGGATGACCCGGAGGTCCGCCACGCCATCGGAACCGAGCCCGAGTTCGCGCCCGACCTGCTGGACATCCGCCTCGATCGCGCGGAACACGTCCTCGCTGAAGTCCACGAGGTCGATCTTGTTCACGGCGACGATCACGTGCGCCACCCGCAGCAGCTGCAGCACGGACAGGTGCCGGCGGGTCTGCTCCAGGACACCCTTGCGGGCATCGATGAGCACGACGACGGCGTCCGCGGTGGACGCGCCAGTCACCGTGTTCTTGGTGTACTGCACGTGCCCGGGGCAGTCCGCGAGGATGAAGCTGCGCCGGTCCGTGGCGAAGTAGCGGTAGGCGACGTCGATCGTGATGCCCTGCTCGCGTTCCGCGCGCAGGCCGTCGGTCAGCAGCGCCAGGTCGATCGCTTGTGTGCCGGTGGCCCCTTCACCGCCGAACCCGCGGTCCGCGGAGGTGCGGGCCACGGCGTCGAGCTGGTCGGCGAGGATCGCCTTCGAGTCGTGCAGGAGCCGGCCAACCAGGGTGGACTTGCCGTCGTCGACGGAGCCTGCGGTGGCGAAGCGGAACAGCGTGGTGGGCAGCGCCGCGGAGACCAGGTCCGGGCCCGGGAGAAACGTTTCCGTGCTCATTAGAAATAGCCGTCCTTCTTGCGGTCTTCCATGGCGGCCTCGGAGATGCGGTCATCGGCCCGGGTGGCGCCACGTTCGGTGATGGTGGAGGCGGCAACCTCAATGACGACGTCGCGCACCGTGGCGGCGTCCGATTCCACGGCGCCGGTGCAGGACATGTCGCCGACGGTCCGGTAGCGGACGGTCTTGGTGATGACTTCCTCGTGTTCGCGCGGCTGGGAGACCTCGCCGACGGCACGCCACATGCCGTCGCGGGCAAAGACTTCGCGGCGGTGGGCGTAGTACAGGCCCGGCAGCTCGATGTTCTCGCGCTCGATGTAGCGCCACACGTCCAGTTCGGTCCAGTTGCTGATCGGGAACGCGCGGACGTGCTGGCCCACGGTGTGCCGGCCGTTGTACAGGTTCCACAGCTCGGGCCGCTGGTTGCGGGGGTCCCACTGGCCGAACTCGTCGCGCAGGCTCAGGATCCGTTCCTTGGCCCGGGCCTTGTCCTCGTCCCGGCGGCCGCCGCCGAAGACGGCGTCGAACTTGTTGCGCTGGATCGCATCCAGCAGCGGCACGGTCTGCAGCGGGTTCCTGGTGCCGTCGGCACGCTCGGCCAGCTCACCGGAGTCGATGAATTCCTGGACGGAGCCGACGACCAGCTTCAGGCCCAGCCGCTCCACGGTGCGGTCGCGGAAGTCGATGACCTCGGGAAAGTTGTGCCCGGTGTCCACATGCAGCACCGGGAACGGCACCTTGCCCGGCCAGAAGGCCTTCGTGGCCAGGTGCAGCATCACCACGGAATCCTTGCCGCCGGAGAACAGCAGGGCAGGCTTCTCGAACTCGGCGACCACCTCGCGGATGATGTGGATGGCCTCGGACTCAAGGGTGTCCAGGCTGGAGAGTCGTGTGGCTGCGACGCCGATTGCCGCCCCCGCCCCTGCGCCGCGCGGCTCCGACAGGCCCGATGCCACTCCTGGGGCGGCAACCGGCGTCTCAGCTGCGTCGTGGTCCAGCACCGACAGCTCCAGGTCCTCGTTGGTGATTTGAGTTCTCATACGTGTAGTCCGCATTCTGTCTTGTCGGTTCCTGCCCAGCGTCCGGCGCGGGGGTCGTCGCCGGGCGCCACTTTGCGGGTGCAAGGCTGGCAGCCAATGGACGGGTAGCCCTGTGAAAGCAGCGGGTTGACGGGAAGAAGATTGTCGTCGGAGTACTGCACCAGCTGGTCGAAAGACCACGCCGCCACCGGGTTGACCTTGACCAGGCCGTTGGCCTCGTCCCAGGTGACCAGCGGCGTGTTGGTGCGGGTGGGGGCCTCGTCGCGGCGGACCCCGGTGAACCAGAGCTCGTAGCCGGCCAGGGTGCGGCGCAGCGGCGCCACTTTACGCAGGGCGCAGCACTGCGCGGGGTCGCGGGCGAAGAGGTCCTTGCCCAGGAGCCGGTCCTGCTGCTCCACGGTGTTCTCCGGCAGCACGTCCACGACGTTGACGCGCAGGTTGGCTGCCACCTCGTCGCGTGTCGCGTGCGTCTCCGGGAAGTGGTAGCCGGTCTCCAGGAACAGGACGTCGACGCCGGGAAGCTGGTCCGCGACCAGCGCCGGGAGGACCGCATCCGCCATGGAGCAGGCGACGGCGACCGTCGGCAGATCGAAATTGCGGGCCACCCAGGCAATGACGTCGCGGGCCGGGGCGTCCCAGCCGAGCTCGGCGGCACCGGCCTCGGCGAGGGCCTTGAGCTCATCGTGGGTGCGGAGGACTGCGGTCACTGAAGATCACCCTCGTCCGCGGCGAAGGCCCACTCGGCGAAGCTTTGGCCCTCGGAGCGGTCGGCGACGAACTTGCGGACCACGCGTTCAACGTAGTCGGGCAGTTCTCCGGCCGTGACCTTGAGGCCCCGGACGGTGCGGCCCAGGCCTGCCTCCTCGCGGCTGTCGGACGCGAGCCCGCCGCCGAGGTGGACCTGGAAGCCGGGGGTGGGGTCGCCGTCGGGCGTTGGCAGCATCATGCCCTTGAGGCCGATGTCCGCCGTCTGGATCCGGGCGCAGGAGTTGGGGCAGCCGTTGATGTGCAGGGACAGCGCCTGGGGCAGCTGCTTGCTCTCGGCGAGGTCGGCCAGGCGGCGTTCCAGTTCGGCGACCGCCGTCGCCGCGGTCACCTTCGTTTCCACGATGGCGAGCTTGCAGAACTCGATGCCGGTGCAGGCGATGGTGCCGCGCCGGAACACGGACGGGCGGGCGGACAGGCCCAGCGCGTCGAGCTCGGCCACGAGCGGGTCCACCTCGTCCTTGGGCACGTCGAGGACCACGAGCTTCTGGTGCGGGGTGGTGCGCAGGCGCTGCGAGCCGCGGGCCTCCAGGGTGTCCGCGAGCTTGACCAGCTGGCTGCCGGAGAGGCGGCCGGCCAGCGGGGTGGCGCCGATAAAGAACTTGCCGTCCTTTTGTTCGTGGACGCCGATGTGGTCGCCGGGTGTGGAGGGCTTCGGGGCGGCCGGGCCGTCGGCGAGCTTGTAGCCGAGGTATTCGTCCTCGAGGACCTGGCGGAACTTCACCGGTCCCCAATCGGCCAGCAGGAACTTCAGGCGGGCCTTGGTGCGCATGCGCCGGTAGCCGTAGTCGCGGAAGATGCTGGTGACGCCGAGCCACACGTCGGCGGCCTGGTCCGGCCGGACGAAGGCGCCGAGGCGCTTGCCCAGCATGGGGTTGGTGGAGAGCGCGCCGCCCACCCAGAGGTCGTAGCCGATACCGAGTTCGGGGTGGACCAGGCCCACCAGGGCGACGTCGTTGATCTCGTGCACCACGTCCTGGCTGGGGTGTCCGGTGATGGCGGTCTTGAATTTGCGCGGCAGGTTGGCCAGTTCCGGATCGCCGATGAACCGCTCGGCGAGTTCCTGGATCAGCGGCGTGGGGTCGATGATCTCGTCCTTGGCGATGCCCGCCACCGGGGAGCCGAGGATCACGCGGGGAACGTCGCCGCAGGCTTCCGTGGTGGACAGCCCCACGCCCTCGAGCCGGCGCCAGATCTCGGGCATGTCTTCGACCCGGATCCAGTGCAGCTGGATGTTCTGGCGGTCCGTGAGGTCGGCCGAGTCGCGGGCGAAGTCCACGGAGATCTGGCCGATGACGCGCAACTGCTCGGTGCTGAGCGCACCGCCGTCGATCCTGACTCGGAGCATGAAGTATTTGTCTTCGAGCTCGTGCGGTTCAAGCGTGGCAGTCTTGCCGCCATCGATCCCGGGTTTGCGCTGGGTGTAAAGCCCCCACCAGCGGAAGCGGCCGTGCAGGTCCGTGCCGTCGATCGAGTCGAAGCCGTGTTTGGAGTAGACGGACTCGATACGCTCGCGGACGTTGAGGCCGTTGTCTTCCTGTTTCCAGGTCTCGTTGGCGTTCAGCGGCGTGGTGCCGTCCACTTTCCACTGCCCGTGCGGCTTTGCGGCCGGGCGGGAAGGGCGCTTGGTGCGGCCGGCGGCAGCCTCGTCCGTGGACGCTCCGGCTAGAGCTGTATCAGTCATGCATCGACTGTAGGGGCGGCCGTAATCCCGTCACAAAGGGTCAGAAACGGGGAGTCACCTAGGGCAACATTTCGTCACGAACCGCCGGAAACCCTTGAAGTCGACCACTGGCTGTGCATCTGCGCGGACCGTCAGGGCAGGGGTTGCGATGACCCCGCCAGCGCCGCGTCGTAGCGTTCGAGGGCAATTTCGGCGAGGACGGGCGAGGGCAGCAGCGGCGCCGTCACCAGGTCCGCGCCGGCCTTGGCCAGCTGGTCGTGGAAGAAGCCGGGCGCCAGAAGATACGAGGCGATGACCACCCGTCCGCCAAGGTCCACCGCTCCTGCCGACTCCCCCGCACCGGCACCGCCGGCGGCCTCCTCGCGGAGCATGGCGACGGCGTCGGGAACCGAGGGTTTGGCGGAGGCGCCGTAGGCGGCCACGATCCGGTTGGAACGCAGGGCGCGGAGCTGTTCCGTGAGTTCCTCGACACTCTGCGCGGCTCCGGGATCGGAGGAACCGGCGGCGGCGAGGACGACGGCGTCGTTGTCCGTTACCCCGGCCTCGCGCAACCGCGCATCCAGCAGCCCTGCGAGCCGCGGATCCGGACCCAGCGGCGCCGCGGCCAGGGAGTTGGGCCGGCTCTTCACGGCGCTGGCGATGTCCACCTTGACGTGGTACCCGACGCTGAGCAGCAGCGGAACCACGACGGCGGTCTCCCCCGCCGGGAGCCCCGCCACGACGGCCGGCAGGTCCGGGTCCTGCACGTCGACGTAGGCCTCGCGGACGTCCAGCCCGGGACGGAGCCCGGCGATGCCGTCCCGGAGCGCATTGACCTCCGCTGCCCCCTGCGGGCTCGACGTGCCGTGGGCGCAGGCGATCAGGATGGGGGTATTCATAGCCGCTAGCGTAACCTTGGAGCCGCCCTATCCGCCCCCTTGCAATCGACCGGGACGCTTCATGACCTTCTCCTTCAGCCTTGTCCTGGTCTGGCTTGACCTCGCCGGCGTGTTCTTCTTTGCGGTCTCCGGCTCGCTGCTCGCGGCGCGGAAGCAGTTCGACATCATCGGTTCGCTGCTCCTGGCCTCGGTGGTGAGCCTGGGCGGCGGCGTCATCCGCGACATCATCATCAACGCAGGTCCGCCCGCCGCGTTCACCAACCCGGCGTATCTGGCGCCGCCCCTGTTTGCCACGGTGCTGGTGTATTTCCTGTTCTCCAGCGTCCAGCGCTTCACGTCGCTGCTGGTCCTGTTCGACGCCGGCGGGCTGGCCCTGTTCTGCATCACCGGCACACTGAAGGCCCTGGCCGCGGGGATGAATCCTGTGGCTGCCGTCCTGCTGGGTGTCACGACGGCGGTAGGTGGCGGCCTGCTGCGGGATATCACCGCCAACGAGGTGCCGCAGCTCTTCGACCCCAAGGATCTGTACGCACTGCCGGCGTTCGCCGGGTCGGCGTCGACAGTGATCCTGTCCCTCACGGGGACCTTCACCGCGGTGACCGCGTGCGCCGTCGCCGGGGTTGTCTTCGCCTTCCGGGTCACGGCCTGGCGGCGCCACTGGTACGTTCCGCTGGCGGTGCGCGGCTGGCACCGGCTGGGCCTGGACACCGCGGAAAACGACCGCTGAGGATTAGCTAGGATAAGACCATGACTGACATGTTCCTCGAGAAATTCCGCGCGCTTGTCCCGAAGTATCTCGAAGACGAATGGCAGGAAGAAGATGGCCTCCCGGCCGGGGAGCTCGACGCCGCCCTCGCCGAACACCAATTCCAGGTCCCGCTGGTCCTGCGCGAGTTCTACCTGGCCGTTGGCGGCTGCGAGGACATCATGGAGGCCTACCACTACTTCTGGGACCCCGAAGAGCTCGAAGTAGATGACGAGGGTTTCCTCATGTTCCTCGAGGACGAGGAAGAGCAGTTCACCTGGGGCTTCCGCGTCGGGGACCTCAGCATCCCGGATCCCATCGTGTACCGCCGCAACAACGCCCGCGGCCAGTGGAAGAGCGAGGAAGGGACCTTCTCCGAATTCGTCTTCGACATGTTCGAGTGGGCCTTCAACGACGAGGACGAGGACTAGGCCTTCTCGGCTACCGCCCTGGCCGGGCCCTCCTGCCGCCGTCGTCCCCCGGCTCTCCTGCGGCCGGCATCGACAGCCCGGAGCGCCGATTCTCCCCTTGCTTGGAGTCCCCCACCGGAGTGTCCAGCGGAACCGCCGGCGTTCTGCGGCGTCGTAATTTCATACGTGGGGAACTTCAGCGGATGACCCTGCCGCGCAGCACCTGCCGCACCTCATCGACCACTTTCTGCGGGTTGTGAACGACGTCGTGATACCCGTACCGGAGGACGGCGTAGCCGGTCAGGGTGCTGGCGTTGTTCCGCCCCCGGTCCTTCTTGACCTGCGCGCGCTCAAGATGGGTGCTCCCGTCGATCTCCACGATCAGAAATCCTTCAAGCAGGAAGTCCACGAAGCCGATCCCCGGCAGGTACACCTGCGTCTGGGTATAGATTCCCTGGCTCCTGAAGAGCAGCCTGGCAACGACCTCGATCGCCGAGTCAGCCGTGCCTGGAACGGCGCGGCGGAGGCGCAGGTGAGCATGCCGTTCGCGAGCACGGCAGCCACGAAATCCCGCCGCGCACCGGGCAGCGCCACCACGCCATGGCGGAGGCGACGAATTTCCCCGGCAGCCACGGCAGTGCGGATCCCGTTCGGCGTAAAGCCGGCCTGCAGCAACGTAGCCGTGCGGGCAACCGAGCCGGCGAATTCCAGATAGCCCTTGACGTCCATGGAGCAAGCACACAGGCCGCATCACACCCCGGGCGGCAACAACGTCGGTCATGTGGACAACTCCGCACCATCCGCGCCGCTCATATCCCTCGCTTTTGACGGGGTCCGACGGCGTGTCCCGCCACCGGCCGGCGTGTCCCGCAGTTGTCCGGCCAAAGGCGGGGAAACTCAGCGCGACAAACGTCCGGAAAGGAATCGAAATCTTATGACGACAAATTTACAAAAAGGTCTAGACTCTATGACATAACTGTCATATGCTCTTTCTTGGGTTCACCAAATGCCTCCGGTGGATCTGATGCGAACGGAGAAATGGCCCCGGTTCGGCACAACGGACGACTCGAACGTTGTGAGGAACCGGGGCCATTCCGTTTAAGCCGGAGGCACGGCTCAGCGGCCGGCCTAAACCGGAGGCACGGCCGGGACGGCGCTGAAGGCTCAGCGGCCGGTCTGGCTATACGCGGAGGCCGGGGACTTAGCTGCTGCGGTCTACTACGGCGTGGGCAAAGCTGGTCAGCGAGGCCTTCACGACGCCTTCGGGCAGCGGGGCAAGGGCGGCAATGGCCTCATCGGCCCAGGCGCGCGCCACCACCCAGGACTGTGCGGTGACGGGGTGTTCCCGGAGTCCGGCCACGGCGGCGGCCAGGGCCTCATCCGTGCTGAGGTCGCCGTCGATCAGCGTCAGCAGTTCGACGGCGGCCTGATCGCCGTCGCGGGCCGCGTTGCGCAGCAGCAGCACGGGCAGGGTGGGGACCCCTTCGCGCAGGTCGGTCCCCGGCGACTTGCCGGACTTGACCTTAATCCCGGTGACGTCGATGACGTCGTCGGCGAGCTGGAAGGCCACGCCCACCTTCTCGCCGTACTCAACCAGGATGGGCTCGTAGGCTTCGTCGGCGCCGGAGAAGATCGCGCCAAGCTGCCCGGAGGCGGCCACGAGCGAGCCGGTCTTGTCCGCGATGACGGAGAGGTAGTGCGCCAAGGGGTCCTCGTCCGGGCGCGGTCCCACAGTCTCGTGCAGCTGGCCCAGGCAGAGCCGTTCAAAGGTGCGGGCCTGGATGCCAAGCGCCCGGGACCCAAGCTCCGAGACCAGGATGGAGGCGCGCGCAAAGATGAGGTCGCCGGTCAGGACCGCGACGGAGTTGCCCCAAACCTCGTGGGCCGTCGGCGCCCCCCGGCGGAACGGCGCGGAGTCCATGACGTCGTCGTGGTAGAGGGTGGCGAGGTGCGTCAGTTCGACGACGACGGCGGCCTGCACCACTGCGGGCAGGGAGGCGTCGCCGAGGTGGGCGCACAGCAGGGTCAGCAGCGGCCGGATGCGCTTGCCGCCGGCTTCCACGAGGTGACGCGACGTTGCGTCAGCCAGGGGATCGGAGTTGGCGATGGCTTCGCGCAGCTTCTTCTCGACGCGCGCCAGGTTGGTGGTGAGCGCGGGGCCCAGCTCGGGGTCGCCCGCAATGGCCGAGAAGCCTGCCGGCAGTTGGAGTCCGGTGGCGATCGCGGTGGTGTTGAGGCTGGGTTCAGCGCTCGGCAGGCCGTGTCCGGCGTGCGTCCAGCTTTGGTCTGCAGAGTTGGTCACGGGTTAACCCTAACTTTTTGTTGCGGAAACCGCGGAGTTGGTGCCGGAGCGCGGAACACTGTCCGTGGTGGATGCGGCCTTGTTGGACAGTGCCTTGTTGGACAGTGCCTGATTGGACGTGGCGGGAACCAGGGACTCCAGGACCCGGATGACCCGGTCCTCGAAACCCTTGGCGGCAGGATCGGTGAGGTTGGCCAGCATCCGCACCACGAAACGCATGAGCACGGGGACAGGCATGCCGGTCCGGAGGGCCAGTTTCATGACGGCCGGCTTGCCGATCAGGGCGGCGAACGCCCGGCCCAGCGTGAAGTGTGAGCCCCACTGCTGCCGCACGTAGTCGGCATACCGGGCAAGGTGCGCGTCGGCGGCCCTGGCGGCCTCCGTCCCGGACCCCCAGCCGGCGGACGCGGACCGGGCAGCGGCGTCGGCGATGAATTCGGCCGCGAAGCGGGCGGACTCCATGGCGTAGGAGATGCCCTCGCCGTTGAACGGGGAGACCATGCCGCCGGCGTCGCCGAGGAGCAGCAGACCCGGGGAATAGTGCGGGGTGCGGTTGAAGCCCATGGGCAGTGCGGCGCCGCGGATCTCGCCCACCTGGTTCTCCGGGGTGAAGCCCCAGTCGGCGGGCATGCCGGCGGTCCATTCGCGCAGCACCTGCTTGTAGTCCAGCTTGCCGAAGTCTTTCGAGGAATTCAGGATGCCCAGGCCCACGTTGGAGGTGCCGTCGCCGACGCCGAACACCCAGCCGTAGCCGGGCAGGAGTTTGCCGTCGCGGCCGGGAAGCTCGAGCCAGCCTTCCATCCAGTCGTCCTCGTGCCGCGGCGAGGTGAAGTAGGTCCGCACGGCCACGCCGAGCGGCCGGTCGTCGCGCTTGCCGATGCCCAGTGAGACGGCGGTGCGCGTCGAGTTCCCGTCGGCGGCGAGGACGACGTCGGCACTGAAGTCGCGCGTCTCGCCGGTCTTGCGCCCGGAGTTGTCCAGCAGCGCGGCGCGCACGCCGGTCACCCGGCCGTCCTCGGAGCGCAGCGCCTCGGTGACGCTGTGGCGTTCCAGCACGACGGCGCCCGCGGACTGGGCATGGCGGGCGAGCTGTTCGTCGAAGCCGAGCCGGGTCCGGATCAGCCCGTACTGCGGGAAGTCGGCCACCTCCGGCCAGGGCAGTTCGATCGTGCGGCCGCCGGCGATCAGGCGCAGGCCCTTGTTCCGCCGCCAGCCGTCGGTTTCAGGATGGGCGAGTCCCAGCTTCTGGATCTCGCGGACCGCGCGCGGGGTGAGTCCGTCGCCGCAGACCTTCTCGCGCGGAAAGCTGGTTTTCTCCAGCACCGTGACGTCAATGCCGGCTTTGGCAAGGTAGTAGGCGGCGGTGGATCCGGCCGGGCCCGCCCCGACGATCAGTACATTCACAGCAGGGATCGGCTATCGGCCGGGCCGGGTGATGTTGCGGCGCAACTTGGCCACGGGTCCGGTGTGGGCGGCCAGCGCCGCAGCGCCGGCGGCAGGGCCGGTTGAGGGGTCTGCCGGTTTCTGCGCCCGGTGCACGGCGACGATGCCGCCGCTGAGGTTGCGGTAGGTGACGGTTTCCCAGCCAGCCTCCTGCAGCCAGGCCGCGAGGTGGTCCTGGTCCGGCCAGGCCCGGATGGACTCGGCGAGGTAGACGTAGGCGTCGGGGTTGGAGGAGACCTTGACGGCGATGGCCGGCAGGGCCCGCATGAGGTATTCGGTGTACATGGTGCGCCACAGGGGCACCACCGGCTGGGAGAATTCCGCGATGACCAGCCGGCCGCCGGGCTTGGTGACCCGCAGCATCTCGGCCAGGGCCTTCTTCGGCTCGTTGACGTTGCGCAGGCCAAAGGAGATCGTGCTGGCGTCGAAGGTGTTGTCCGCGAATGGCAGGCGGGTGGCGTCCCCGGCGATGAAGTCGATGTCCGGGCGGCGGCGCTTGCCGACCTTGAGCATGCCAAGGGAGAAATCGCAGGCGATGACGTTGATGCCTGCGTCGGCGTACGGCTCGCTGGACGTGCCGGTGCCCGCGGCGAGGTCCAGGACGCGCTGGCCGACCGATACGCCCATGGCCTCGACCACCACCTTGCGCCAACGCCGCGTCTGCCCCAAGGACAGGACGTCGTTGACGACGTCGTATTTGGGGGCGACGTCGTCAAACATCGTGGCTACTTCGTCCGGACGCTTATCCAAGGATGCTCGGTTCACCCTGACATTGTCTCAAATGATCGGCGCTCCCACGAACGGAGCGTCAATTGACGCGGCTTTCACCTGCGGCAACGGCCGCGGCACGCTCGTCCGGGCCCTGCGGACTCGTGTATATCCACCCAACGGGCGATCACGGGCTAGTGTTATGCCATCATGACGAGCACGTTCCGCACCTTGACAGTCCCCCTCGATGCCGAAACTTTCCCCGGGGGCCTGCCGTCGTTTCTGGTCCGGGATGATGTCCTCTGCTGGACCCGCCGCGAGGCCGGGCTCGTGGGCTTCGGCGAGATCGCCCGGTTCACCGCCACCGGCCCCGAGCGGTTCCTGGAGGCGGACATCTGGTGGCGCCACCAGGTCCTGGAGGCAGAGATCGAGGACCGTGTGGGTTGCCCCGGCACCGGCCCGGTCGCTTTCGGCTCCTTCGCCTTCTCCAAGGCTTCCGCCCATGAATCCCGGCTGCTGGTCCCGGAAATCGCCGTGGGGCTCCGCGACGGCCAGGCCTGGCTCACCCAGCTGACGTTCGACGACGGCGAACTCACCGAAGCCGGCGCCCGCGCCGCCCTGGACCGCTGGCTTAGCAGCACGAGCACCAGCCCCGGCTCAAATCCCGGCGCCAGCGCCAATCCCGGTCCCGGCTCAAATCCCGGCGCCGCTGCCAGCGCCAATCCCGGGGCCCGAGTGACTGTGGTGGACGACCCGGTGCCTGCGGCCGCGCAGGCCGGTGGCGCCGTCGTACGTCCTTTGCCTTTGGCCGCAGGGGCCACGTTGCACACCGGCTCGCTCAGCGAGGAAGACTGGATGGCCGCCGTTGCCGCCGGGGTCGCAGAGATCCGGACCGGCGCCCTGGAGAAGTTGGTACTGGCCCGCGACGTCGTGGCCACCGTCCCCACCGGCGTCAAGGCCGCCGAGGTGCTCCGCGAGCTGTCCGCCCGGTACCGCGAATGCTGGACGTACGGGGTGGACGGGCTGGTGGGGGCCACGCCGGAGATGCTGATCCAGGTGGAGGGCCGCACCGCGCAGGCCCGGGTCCTGGCCGGCACACTGGACCGCCGCGACGCCGACGGCATGGACGGCTCCCCGCTGGAATTCGCCGAGCGCGTCCTCGCCGGCTCCGAGAAGCAGCGCCACGAACACGACATCGCGATCCAGTCCCTGACCACGCAGCTGGCCCCGTTTTCCGAGGCCATGAACGCGCACAGCGAGCCCTTCATCCTCGAACTGCCCAATGTGTGGCATCTGGCGTCGGACGTCAAGGCCGAACTGGCCGAGGTGGAAGGCCACGTCCCCACCTGCCTGGCGCTGATCAACGCACTGCATCCGACTGCGGCCGTGTGCGGCACTCCCACCACTGTGGCCGGGGCGCTCATCCGCAAGCTCGAGCATCTGGACCGCGGCCCGTACGCCGGGCCGGTCGGCTGGCTCGACGCGGCCGGCAACGGCGAGTGGGGCATCGCCCTGCGCGGCGCCGTCATCGAATCCCCGCACACGGTCCGGCTCTACGCGGGCTGTGGCGTGGTGGACGGCTCGGTTCCCGAGACCGAACTCGCCGAGACGTGGGCGAAGTTCCGCCCCATGCTGGAGTCGCTCGGCATCAGCAGCTAGCCCGTGGTGCTGGCGGCACCGGCCCTGCTGGTGAACCGGCCCCGCTGGTGAACCGGTTCCGGCGAATTGGACACACCGATCTGGCACCGCGGGAGCCGTCGAACGGACAGGAATCCGGGATCACAGACAGAGCGGGCATTGAAGATATTGCATTTGGGTCTGGTTTAGTTATCCAATAGTGAAACTTAGTTTTCTGTGACGTACATCTCTTGTTCGGCGATACACTATAAATCGGCCTCGTTATGCATCCCTCCGGCAACAAAAGGTAAGAAAATGCAGATCTCCCCTTCGCTCCTGAGCAACCCCGCACTGAAGGTCGCCACGGTGCTCGCCGTGAGCGCATTGGCCCTCACAGCCTGCACGAACGCCTCCGAGACCGGGACCGGCGGCGCGGCAACCGCTTCGGGCAGTGCCGCGGCCAGCTTTGACCCCAGCACGATCCAGAAGGACGACACTCTGGCGGCCATGTTGCCCGAGTCGATCAAGTCCAAGGGCACCCTGACTGTGGGCTCGGATACGTCCTACGCCCCCGCGGAATTCCTCGGCACCGACGGCCAGACACCGGTTGGCTACGACGTCGACATTGCCAAGGCGATCGGCGCCGCGCTCGGCCTGAAGGTCCAGGTCCAGACGGCCGAATTCACCGGCATCCTTCCGGCCCTCGGCCCGAAGTACGACCTCGGCATCTCTTCCTTCACGATCAACCCGGAACGGCTTGCCGCGGTGAACATGGTCAGCTACTACCAGGCAGGTACCGGCTGGGCCGTGCAGAAGGGCAACCCGAAGAAGATCTCCCTCGATGACCTGTGCGGCAAGTCCATCGGCGTGCAGACCGGCACCATCCAGGAAGATCCGGACCTCTCGGGCCGCAACAAGAAGTGCATCGCCGAGGGCAAGCAGCCCATCAACATCGTGACGCTCAAGACCCAGACGGACATCACTACCCGACTGGTCAACGGCAGCATCGATGCCATGGCCGCCGATTCCCCCATCATCGGCTACGCACTGACCCAGACCAACGGCCAGATCGAGAAGCTCGGCGAGGTCTACGATTCCGCTCCCCAGGGCATCGCTGTCGCCAAGTCGGACACGGCCCTGGCCGACGTCGTCCAGAAGACCATGACCAAGCTGATGGAAGACGGCTCCTACACGAAGATCCTTGAGGGCTGGGGCGTCACCGACGGTGCCATCACCAAGTCCGAGGTCAACCCGGCGGCGGCGTCTTGAGCCTTCCAACAACCGGACCCGCAACAGGGGCAGAGATGGACAGCCAGCAGGACACTGAAGCAGCTCCGGTACTGAACAATGCGGTGCCGGTGCGGCACCCCGGCCGCTGGATCAGCGCCGCCATCATCATCGCCGTCCTTATCGGCTTCCTGCAGAGCCTGTTCACCAACCCCAACTTCCGCTGGGATGTCGTCGGCACCTACATCCTGGACACCAAGGTGGTCCAGGGCGTTGTCTGGACCCTGGTCCTGACCTTTGCCTCCATGGTCCTGGCCATCGTTTTGGCCATCCTGCTGGCCTTCATGCGGCAGTCCGACAACCCGGTGTTCCGCTGGTCCAGCTGGACCTGGGTCTGGTTCTTCCGCGGCACACCGATCTACACCCAGCTGCTGTTCTGGGGGCTCGCGACTGTTCTCTATCCGACGATTGTCCTCGGCATCCCGTTTGGTCCCGCCGTTTTCACTTGGGTGACCTCGGACCCCACGCACGGCCTGATCCCGGCCATCCTGGGCCTGGGTCTGAATGAGTCCGCGTACCTCGCCGAGATCTTCCGGGCCGGCCTGAAGTCCGTGGACCAGGGCCAGAGTGAGGCCGCCGAGGCCCTCGGCATGACAAAGGGCAAGATCATGCGGCGTATCATCCTGCCGCAGGCTATGCGCGTCATCGTGCCGCCTACCGGCAACGAGACCATCGGCATGCTGAAGACCACGTCGCTGGTCCTGGCGGTGCCGTTCACGCTGGACCTGACCTTCGCGACGAACGCCCTGGCCAACCGGATTTACCTTCCCATTCCGCTGCTGATTGTCGCTGCTTTCTGGTACCTCGTCATCACCAGCATCCTGATGGTGGGCCAGCACTTCATTGAGGCGCACTACGGCAAGGGCGTGGACAACCGGGTTCCGGCAGCGATCAACCCCGCTGCCGCCAAGGCGTCCGCGGCCGTGGCCCCCAGCGCCAAGGCCGAGCCGGACCTCAAGATGGACTTCCCCGAGGAGGAGGCGAAATGACGATCACCACTGAGCAGCCGTTGGTCAAGATCGAGGGCCTTCACAAGTACTACGGAACACACCACGTGCTGCGTGGCATCGACTTGACCGTCAACCAGGGCGAGGTATCCGTTGTGATCGGCCCGTCCGGTTCGGGCAAGTCCACCATGCTGCGCTGCGTGAACCTGCTGGAGACCATCAGTGCCGGGCGTATTTCGGTGGGCGGCGACCTCATCGGCTACCGCGAGGTCAAGGGCAGGCTCCACGACCTGAAGACCAAGGAAATCGCCGCCCAGCGCCGCGAGATCGGCATGGTCTTCCAGCGCTTCAACCTGTTCCCGCACAAGACCGCGCTGCAGAACATCATGGAAGCCCCGGTCCAGGTCAAGGGCCAGTCAAAGGCCGTCGCGCGCAAACGCGCCCTGGAGCTGCTGGACCGGGTGGGGCTCGGCGACCGCGCCGGACACTACCCCTCCCAGCTCTCCGGCGGCCAGCAGCAGCGCGTGGCCATTGCCCGGGCCCTGGCCATGGACCCCGAGCTCATGCTGTTCGATGAGCCCACGTCCGCGCTCGACCCGGAACTCGTGGGCGATGTCCTGAACGTGATGAAGGACCTCGCCAAGTCGGGCATGACCATGATTGTGGTGACCCACGAGATCGGCTTTGCCCGGGAGGTCGGTGACCGCCTGACCTTCATGGACGGCGGTGTCGTCGTGGAGTCGGGCGACCCGCGGGAGGTTCTGGCCAATCCCCAGCACCCCCGCACCAAGGAGTTCCTGAGCCGGGTGCTGTAATTCCGGTATTCCGCACCGAATAAGGACAGCCGCTACGTGGATCCACGTGGCGGCTGTCCTTTTTCGTAGCGGAAACGTGCGCTACGCCTGCGGCAGGCCCGCCACGGCCGTGGCTACCGCGGCCCGGATGGCGCGGTGCAGTTCCCCGAGCCGGTGCCGGTCCGTGCGCACCTCGATGATGCTGCGGCCCTCCAGCGGGCCGGACAGCGCCTCGGCGAGTTCCGCCGTCGTGCCGACCTGGCGGTGCGGGACACCGTATGCCGCGGCCAGGGCGGCGAGGTCCACGCGCTGCGGGGTGGCGAAGAGACGTTCGACGGCGTCGCCGTAGCGCCCCGCCGCGGCGACTGTGCCGTGCTCCAGGAGCCCGAAGATGGCACCTCCGGCATCGTTGAGCACCACGATCCGCAGCTGCGGTTCGGCCTCCCCGGCCCCGAGCAGGAGTCCCCCGGCGTCGTGCAGGAACGTCACATCCCCCATGAACACGGTCGTTTCCTGGCCACCGCCAAGCGCGATCCCGGTGGCGGTGGACGTGGTGCCGTCGATCCCGGCCAGGCCCCGGTTGGCGAACATGGTGGCCTGGGGTTCCGCGGGCGGCGCCCCGGCGAGGTCGACGTCGCGGATCCCGTTCGAGGAGCCCAGTACCAGCTGACCGCGGGCGTGTTTCCAGACCTCGGCGCCCACCGACGGGCCGGTCGCGGCCGGGGATGCGGCCAGGATCAGGTCCACGGCGTGTTGGGCGGCGGCTCCCGCGAGCAGCCAGGCATCGAGCCATGCGGAAGATCCGCGGCCGGCGAAGTCCGCCAGGTCCGCCAGGGTTTCGAGCGGCAGTTCGGTGCGGCGGCCGGGTTCGTACCAGGCCACCGGAACGGGCTGGTACAGGGCCGACGGGACATCGGCCCGCTCCAGCAGCGCGCTCACCGGCCGGGAGAGCGTCGGCCGGCCGAAGAGGACCACGCGTTCGATCGGCTGTGCCGCGTCCGCGCCGAAGTGCTCGATCAGCAGCCGGTAGGGGCCCACTGCGTTGGGGCCGAAGCGGGCGTTGGAAGACGGTTCGGCCAGCAGCGGCAGGCCGTGCGCGCGGGCGAAAGCCTCGGCGACCGGGCCGGCGTCGTGCCCGGCCAGCACCACGGTGCGCCGCTCCGGCAGCGCCGTCGACGCGGCCGGAAAGTCCAGGGCCAGGGGGTTCCGGGCGGCCCGGTAGATGCCGCGTCCGGCCGCCGCGGGCAGCCCGTCGCCCACGGCCGGGACCAGCGGGTCGCGGAAGGCAAGGTTCAGCTGCACCGGCCCGGGCGGGGCGTCCTCGAAGGCTCCGGTGGCGGCGCTGAGGGCCGTTTCGACGGCGCGCTGCGGATCGCTGCCCGCGGGCACGTCGACGGCGAAGCGGACGTGGTCGCCAAAGAGGTCCAGCTGCACGGTGGTCTGATTGGCGCCGGTTCCCCTCAGTTCCTCGGGCCGGTCGGCGGAGATGACCACGAGCGGCACCGCGGCGTGGTTGGCCTCCATGACGGCCGGGAGGAGATTGCCGACGGCGGTCCCGGACGTGGTCAGGACGGCGGCGGGGGCACCGGCGGACAGGGCGAGGCCCAGGGCCGTGAAACCGGCGGACCGCTCGTCGATCCGGACCAGCAGCTCCACCCGTCCCGCGGCTTCGGCCTCGGCCAGGGCGTAGGTCATCGGCGCCGAGCGCGATCCCGGCGAGACCACCACCTGGCGCACACCGGCGGCGAGCAACGCGTCGACGGCGATGCGCGCGGCCTCCACCGCGGTCAGGCGGCCGGGGGCGGGCGAGGCGGCAGCGGAATCCGCCGGACTCACATGTTCTCCGGCGTTTCGATGCCCAGCAGCTCCAGGCCGCCGGAGAGGCGGCGCAACGCCAGCGCGCACAGGGCCAGCCGCGAGTCACGGACCGATTCCTCGGCCTTGAGCACCGGGCACTGGTCGTAGAACGTGGTGAAAAGCTGCGCGAGCTCAAAGAGGTAGCCGCAGAGCCGGTGCGGCTCCAGCGCGTCCCGCACCTTGTTGAGCGTCGCGTCGAACTCCAGCAGGTGCAGGGCCAGCGCGCGTTCTGCGGGTTCGACGACGGCGATCGCCGTGGCGGGTCCGCCGGATGCTTCGGCTGCCGGAGTGCCGGCCGCCGGCGTGCCGCCGGCGCCGGTGATCAGTTCCAGCACGCCGGCTTTGCGCAGGATGGAGCGGATCCGGGCCGCAGCGTACTGCACATAGGGTCCGGTGTTGCCGCTGAGGGCGAGCATGCGGTCGAAGTCGAAGACGTACTCGGTGTCGTGGCCGGTGGAGAGGTCGGCGTACTTGACGGCGCCGATGCCCACCTGGCGGGCGGTCACCGCGCGTTCCGCCTCGCTGAGCTCGGGCCGGCTCGCGTCAATGACGGCGCGGGCCCGGTCCACGGCCTCTTCGAGCAGGGCCATGAGCTTCATCGGGGCACCGGAGCGGGATTTGAGGATTTTTCCGTCCTCGCCGAGCACGTTGCCGATCTGCACATGCACGGCCTCGACCGTCTCCGGCAGCCAGCCGGCGTCCCGGGCGGTGGCCATGACCATGCGCAGGTGGACGTTCTGCGGGGCACCCACGACGTATAGGATCCGGTTGGCCTCCAGGTCGCGGACCCGGTAGCGGATGGTGGCGAGGTCCGTGGTGCCGTAGCCGTAGCCGCCGTCGGACTTGCGGATAATCAGCGGCAGCGGCTGCCCGTCGCGGCCGGTAAAGCCTGCCGGGAAGGTGCACAGGGCGCCGTCGCTGATCCGGGCCAGGCCGCGCTCCTCGAGTTCCTGGCACAGCTGTGCCAGATGCGCGTCGTACGAGCTTTCGCCGGCGATGTGGTCATCGGTAAGGCTGATGCCGAGGGTGGAGTAGATGGCGTTGAAGTAGCGCTTGGACTGCGCGACCAGCCGCTGCCAGACGGCGAACGTCTCCTGGTCGCCGCCCTGCAGGGCCACGACCCGGAGCCGGGCCCGGGCGGCGAAGCCGTCCTCGTCGGTGGCGGAGGCATCGAACTTGGCCCGGGCGGCCTGGTAGAAGGCGCTGGGGTCCTCCACCAGCAGCGCCGCCTCCGGGGAGTCCTCGCCGATCTCCAGCCAGTGTTCGATCAGCATCCCGAACGGGGTGCCCCAGTCACCGATGTGGTTCTGCCGGATCACGGTGTCGCCGAGGGCTTCGAGCACTTTGACGAGGCTGTCCCCCACCACGGTGGTGCGCAGGTGGCCGACGTGCATTTCCTTGGCGACGTTCGGGGAGGAATAGTCGACGACGACGCGCTGCGGTGTCGCGGCGGGCGTGACGGCCGTGGCCGGCGACGCGGCCTGGACCGACTCTGCATTGAGCAGTTCCTCGATCCAGGTGCCGTCAAAGCTCAGGTTGATGAAGCCGGGCCCGGAGATTTCCACACTGGTGCAAATGCCGTCCAGGTTCAGGGCTTCGACGATCTTGGCAGCAGCGTCCCGCGGCGGCAGGCCGGCCTTTTTGGCCAGGGCCATGGCGGCGTTGATCTGGATGTCCGCGAACTGGGAGGGCCTGACCACCGGGTCCGTCTGCCGGAACTCTTCGCCAAACGCGGTGGCAATTGCAGCCTGGACTCTGGGGACAACCAATTCGGCCGGATTATTCACAGTCCCAAATTATCAGTAGGAGCCCTCCCCCGATGCTCGCCCGCCCTCCGAAGCAACGCCCTCAGATGCAACGCGGGGTCATTTCCGGCCCATGCCGGGCGCCGACACGGGCGGGAAATGACCCCGCGTTGCTTTGGCCGGAGGCGGCTAGGCGTCGGTGCGGAACACCTGGACCACGGACGGACGCGGAGCGCGCACCTGGCCGGGCTTCGGCGTCGCCCCTGCCGCGACGTAGTCCGGGAAGTACGAGTGCTGGTCGGCGAACGTGCCTTCCTCGCCCGGGTGCTGAACGGAGACGAAGACGGTGCGCTCGTCGTCGTGGATGACCGGGCCGCAGGTTTCGGCGTCGCGCGGGACGGCGAGGAACTGCTCCACCTTCCCGCGTTCGGCGCCGTCCAGGGTCACCTTGAAGAGCCCGTCGGCGTAGCCGATGCTGGAGGGCGCGCCGTCGGTGGAGATCCAGAGGTTACCCACGGAATCGAAGGCCACGTTGTCCGGGCAGGAGATCGGTGAGACCTGGCTCGCGGGGAACCCGGCGAAGTAGGTGGCGGAGTTCTTGGCCGGATCGCCGCAGACCATCAGCAGGTTCCAGCCAAACGTTGTGGAGCTCTGGTCTCCGGTCTCGGTAATTTCGACGATGTGGCCGTCGCGGTTGAGGGTGCGGGGGTTGACCTCGGTGGCCCCTTCCTTGCCGGGTTTGCCGCGGTCCGCGTTGTTGGTGCAGACCACGTAGACCTTGCCGGTGTGCAGGCTCGGCTGGACGTCCTCGCAGCGGTCCATTTTGGTGGGGCCCACCTTGTCGGCGGCGAGGCGGGTGTACACGAGGACTTCTTCCACGGACATCCCGGGCACCTTGGACTGTCCGCCCACCACGAGGGGCAGCCAAACACCGGCGCCGTCGAAGGCGCCGTCGGCCGGAAGCTTGCCCGCGCCGTCGAACCCGTCGGCCGGGGAATTGCCGGTGAACTTCGCGACGTACAGGTCGCCTTCCGAGAGCAGCGTGAGGTTGTTCTTGCGGTCCTCCGCCGTCTTTCCGGGCCGGTACGTGCCGGCCGAGACGAACTTGTACAGGTAGTCGAAGCGCTCGTCGTCGCCCATGTAGGCCACCACGTGGCCGGACTTGGCGACGATCACGTTGGCGCCCTCATGCTTGAAGCGGCCCATCGCGGAGTGCTTGCGGGGAGTGGAGGTGGGGTCGAAGGGGTCGACTTCCACGATCCAGCCGAAGCGGTTGGCCTCGTTCTGGTACCCGGGATTGCGGGTGTCGAAGCGCGGGTCATCCAGTTCCCACTGGCGGGCGGTGGGCTTGCTGGTCAGGCCGTAGCGCTTGTCGGCGTCGGAGGTTCCGGGCGCGGCGAAGTAGCCGTTGAAGTTTTCCTCGCCGGAGAGGATGGTGCCCCACGGGGTGGTGCCGCCGGAGCAGTTGCCCAGGGTGCCCTGGATGGCCCGGCCGGAGGGATCGGCGGCGGTCTTCAGGAGGGCGGATCCGGCGGCCGGACCGTCGAGCTCGTAGGTGGTGTCGGTCAGGAAACGGCGGTTCAGGCCGGCGCCCCGGACGTAGCTCCAGGGCTTGTTCTTGTTCGTGCGTTCCAGCTCCACCACCGTGAGGCCGTGGGCTGCACGGCCGATCGCGCGGGCCTCGGCGGCGTCGAATCCGGCCGGCAGCATGATGTTCTCGTTGGTGTATTCGTGGTTGGTGAAGAGCACGGCCCGGCGGTCCTTGGATCCTTCGATCGGCAGGATGTCGGTGTAGTCGTTGTTGTAGCCGAACTGGCGGGCCTGCGCCGCGGCGCTCTGGTGCCCGATGTCGAAGGCCGGCGAGTCCTTGAACAGCGGGTCGCCCCAGCGGATGACCGGCTGCCAGGTGAACCCGGCGGGGATGGTCAGCTTGTCCACGCTGGCGTCGACGGGTGCGATGGCGGTGAACTGCAGCTTGGATTTCCCAAACCCGTCCTTGGCCGCGGCGGCGAGGCCCGGGCCGCCGTCGGCGACGGCTGTTCCGGCGGATGTCACCGCGTTGCCGAAGGCGACGGCGAGCGCGCCGGCGGCGCCGAAGCCCAGCGCGGCGCGGCGGGACATCGTGGCGGAGGCGATGTCACGGAAGTAGCTGTTGGTGCTGGTGTTGCAGACCTCGCCCGAGCAGGCGTTGTCGCACTTCAGCGCGCAGGTGACGGGGCTTCGCTTGCCTTTGGTGTGGCCAAGCATGGGGAGCAGGGAAAACGTGCGTCCGGAGGAGACAGACATGGAGAGACCTTCCATGGGGGTGAGTTGCGGTCGCGCCCACCCTTCCAGCCGCTGGCTACCGAGAGGCGTCTCCCAGATGAAGTCCCGGTGAATGCTCGCCGTGCCGCCGAACCCATCGATTGCTCCGTAAGCGCCGTTTTCGAGGTCCTAAAGGGCCGTTACGGAGCAGTCGATGCGGCCAGCACCGCGTACACCCGCCGCAGCCGGTCCAGCCACCAGTCGCGGCGTTCCGGCGGGGCGGCGTGTTCGGCCAGCAGCTCGGGTGCCGGGCGGACGTCGCGCAGGGCGATAGCGCCGTCGTCGGGAACCAGCGGATCGCGGGTGACATCGGCGGCGAGCAGGGACACCGTGCCCAGGCCGCAGGCGTACGGCAGTTCGGGCAGGGCGGCGGCCAGGGCCAGCCCGGCCCGGATCCCCACCGAGGTGTCCAGCGCCGAACTCACGACGGCGGGCAGCCCGGCCTGCGCCACGATCCGCAGGGCGCGCCGCACTCCCCCGAGCGGGGCCACCTTGACCACGATCAGGTCCGCGGCGCCGGCCCGCGCCACTTTGAGGGGGTCGTCCTCCTTGCGCACGCTCTCATCGGCGGCGATCAGCACGGGCACGCCCGCCGCCCGGAGCTGCCGCCTGACCTCGGCGAGGCCCGCGATCTCCGGCACGGGCTGTTCGGCATATTCGAGCCCGACGGCGGCGAGCCGCGTCAGTGCCGCGACGGCCTCCGGCACGTCCCAGCCGCCGTTCGCGTCCACCCGGATCGCTGCGTCCGGCAGCGCCGCCCGGACGGCCGCCACCCGGGCGGCGTCGTCGTCCAGGCTCTGGCCGCGCTCCGCGACCTTGACTTTGACCGCGTCCACCCGGCCGAAGCGGGTCAGGACCTCCGGCACCCGGTGCGCCGGCACGGCAGGGACCGTGGCGTTGACCGGGATGCTGTCCCGCAACGGCGCCGGGAACCCGGCCCAGCCGGCCTCGATCGCGGCTGTTAGCCAGCGGGAGGCCTCGGCGTCGCCATATTCGGGAAAGGGACAGAATTCGCCCCAGCCCAGCGGCCCGCGGAGCAGCAGGGCCTCCCGCTGCAGGATGCCCCGGAATTTCACGCGCATCGGCAGGCTGACAACATGGGCGCCGGCCAGGAGTTCGTCGAGGCCGGGCAGGGGCGCGGCGGGACGTGCCGGGGGGTCCATGGGGAGGGCAGGCATGGAGCCACTGTACTGGGAATGCACTGCGAGGAATGCACTGAGAGAAATGCACTGCGAAGCTATGCCTGGACACCGGCCTGGGACGCGCAGCGCGGGGAGGCAGTACGGGGATGGAGTTCCGGGAGCCGGGCGTGGGTCCTTGATTGGGCCGGCGTCGACTGGGGGTGAGTCCCTGGTCCAGGAAACTCGTCTCCGCCGGCCCCGCTCAAGGAGCGTCGTGCCGGGGACAAGCCGCGCCGGCACACGCGACTCTACAAATCCCGGTCCGGCGGCGCACGAGTAGTGGGTACTCGTTTTTTGGCAGGTTCGACCGTCCCAGCCACGCGCCGGGTCCTTCAGCTGGCGCGCAGGGTTCTGTGGGACTCTTAATGGCATGACTTTTCGGCAGGAACGCACTTCCTGGGACCCGTCTGCCCGAGTCCAGAAAACCCAGGTCCAGATGATACCGGTCCACGAAACACAGGCCGCGGAAACACAAGTCCTCCCGGCCCGTTCGCCCGAAACTCCGGGGCGCAGCGCTCGGACCCGCGCCACACCGGATCCGCAGGCCCAGCGGTCCCCCGGCAAGGCCACCGCCGCCTTGTTCGTGCTGGCCACGGTTGCCTGCGTCGCGGCGCTGGCCGCCACATACGTCTTCTTTGTCCGTACCACCACGGGCCAGTTCATTGACGAATCGGCCCTCGTGGAAGCCGTGGCGCTCAGCGGTGCCGCGGGCAAGGCCGCCACCAAGCTGTTGGACTGGCTGCCGGCGCTCTCTGTGGTGATCGCATCGGTTGTGGTCGTGTTCGTCACTATCCTGCGGCGCCGCTGGTCTGCGGCGGTGATTGCGATTGCGGCGTGCGTGGGCGCCAACCTGGCCACCCAGATCCTGAAGGACTGGCTTCCGGTCCGGCCGTACCGCGGCGTCGAGACGCTGGAGCTGAATTCGTTGCCTTCGGGCCACACCACCATGGCGGCCTCGGCCGCCGCTGCCGTGTTCCTCATGGTCTCGCCGCGCTGGCGGCCGCTGGCCGGCTATCTGGGCGGCAGCTTCGCCGTCGCCACCGGCGTGTCCACGCTGATCAACCAGTGGCACCGGCCCGCCGATGTGGTGGCGGCCTTCCTGGTGGTCGGAGCCTTCATGGTCCCGGCCGGCTGGCTGATCATTCGCCGGGGCCCGGGGTGGAATGTCTGGAACGGCTACAACGAGCACTGGGCCTCAGCCAGGGTGTGGGTGGCGCTTCCCGTTCTCACCGGTCTTGCCGCGGCCGGGGTGGCGGCCGTCGCGTTGCTGAGCATCGGGCCGGGCGGGCAGGAGGTCAGCACCATCAGCTACTTCTGGGCCGGCACGGCGCTGATCGTCATTGCCGGCTACCTCGCCACGGTGGCCGGTGTGTGGTTGTTCGGCCTGGCCGCCCGGCAGCCGGACCCACGACGGCCGGACAGGCCCCCGGGCCAGGAACGCTAGCGTGGCGCACGTAGGCCCGGGCAGCACAGCGTGCCCGGGCCTACGCGGATCCTGCGACAGCTACCTGAGACGTGCGCAGATGTCCACGGCCTTGCCCGCACTGGCGTCCACGGATTCCACGTTATTGTCAACCGGATTGTCAACGGTGAGCACCACCCGTCCGGTGTATTGGAAGACCCCGGGACCTCCGGCGTCCCCCGAGAAGAAGACAAACCCGTTGTGGCCGGTGAGGGTGAGCGTATAGGACTCTCCGCCCGGGTTCTTGACATACCTGGCCACGGAACCGGACGTTTTCACCGTGTACGTCTTCCCGTTGCTCCCAGAACCGTTGAGGCCCTGGTTGGACCAGGTGAGGACCACTCCTGTGCCCACCCTGTAAAGGTTGCCGTTGCTGAACTTGATTTCCTTGATCCCGCCGCCCGTGGCCGTGAGGCCAAGATCAAAGCCGACACACGAATCCGCGGCCGGAATGATGGCTATTTCCGGTTCAGCTGCACCCGCAGACGAAGCGGCTAGAAGCATGGCTGCCGTGGCCGCCAGAGGCGCGAACCAGCGGGACTGTTTTCCTAACATGAGCATCTCCTCATTTTTTTGCGTCGAAACGCATCACCCATCCGGGCGGAGACCATGCGCTGCAAATAATCACGGGCGGACCCTGACAACGGCACTCGTGCCGCCCCACGTAGGGCCGGCATGGAATGCACCGGCGCACTGGCCCGACCCTACTAAGCCCGCTTAGCATGCACCCGAGTAGTCGCTACCTGCTTGTCGTTCTGGGCCCGGCAGCGCTCAGCAGTTCCGGCGGTGCTTGAGCCGGGGAATGGTCACAGCGAACACAGCCGCGGCGGCCAAGCCGATCACGCCGGTCGCGGCCACGCCGGCCCCCAGGGACGCGACGGCGGTGACGGCGGAGAGTAGCACGGGCCCGCCGGTCGCTCCGGCGTCGGCCATGAAGCGCCAGATGCCCAGGAACTGGCCCCGGCCGTTGTCCGGCGAAAAATCGGCCCCGAGCGTCATGTTCAGGCCCGAGCTGATCCCGTTGCCGAACCCGATCAGGAGCGCCGCCAGCATGAGCGAAACGAAGCCCGTGCTGAGCGGAATCAGCACCATGGCCGACCCCATGATCAGCGTGGACGGCACGGCCACCCATTGCCGGCCCTTGCGGTCCATCAGCTTTCCGGCCGGATAGAACACCAGCATGTCGATCGCCCCGGAGATCCCGTAAATCAGCGAGGCCTGGGTGGGGTCCAGGCCCAGGTGATCGGCCCACAGCGGGATGACCACCTGGCGCGAGGCGCGCAGCCCGCTCAGCAGCAGGACTCCGATCCCCACGCTCAGGAAGACGCCGGCGTGGGACACCGCGATCCCGCGCAAGGTGGGCTGTTGCGCCGGAACGCCGCCGGCCGGCAGCGGCTTCGCCTCGAGGTCGGGGATGGTGACGGACACGGCTGCCGCGGCGGCCATCGCGACGACGCCGGCCCAGTAGGCCCCGCTGATGCCGGCAAACTGCATCACGGCGGCGCCAACGAACGGGCCGATGAAGATCCCGATCCGGTTGACGCCGCCGAGGGTGGACAGGGCCCGGGCCCGGAGCATGACCGGCACGGCCTCGGTCAGGTATTTCTGCCGGGCCAGGCTGAATACGCTGGCGGCCATGCCGACCACCACCATCGCCGCCGCCAGCACCCAAAGGCCGCCGGAAAACAGCGGAGCGACGGCCGCCGCGGCGAGGGCTAACGCGCTGGCGGCCGCGGCCCCCACGATCGCCCAGCGTTCCCCGAATTTCAGGGTGATCAGCGACGCCGGAAGGTTGAAGAACCACGATCCGAGGCCGATCAGCGTAACAATCAGCGCGGCACCGGGCACGGAGGCGCCAAGATCGCGGGCGGACAGGGCGACCACGGGGAGGATCGCGCCCTCGCCCAGGCTGAACATGAGGGCCGGCCCGAACGCGGGAACGGCGATGCTGCGGAGGCTGAAGGGCGCGAGGCGTGTGGTGGTCATCCCCTTCATCCTAGGCATCCACCGCGGCCGTCCCTGCCCTACGCGTCGAAGTGGGTGCGGACTTCCTCGCTGGTGAGGTGCCGGAGCACGTCCGCGGCGACTTCCCGGAGCTTTTGGTTCCGGTTGCTGGAGACCTTGGTGAGGATGGCCATGGCCTGGTCCTGGGAGCAGCGGTTCTGGGCCATGATCACACCGCAGGCGAGATCGATGGAAGTGCGGTGTTCCATGGCCGACTGGAGATCTTCGGCCCGGGACTGGAAGGTTCCGAGCCGCACCGCCAGCCGGAGGGCGCGGCCGGCGAGGTCGGCGAATCCGGCCGCCTCCGCAATGATATCGTCCGTGAACAGCCCGGTGTCCGCCCCGAAGAAGTTCAGGGCCGCGGCGGCGTCGTCGCCAATTTCCAGCGGAACGCCCAGGGTGCTGCGGCACCCGTTGGCAGCAAGTTGCCGCTGGTAGTCGGGCCAGCGGGGATCGGCGTCGACATCCGCCAGCAGGACCACGGACCTGGTCCGCAGCGCCTCGATGCAGGGGCCGTCACCGAGGGTCTGTTCGATGCGGTCCAGGGTGACTGCCCGCGGACTGCTGCCCGCGACCGTCATGGTCCGCTTGCGGCGCTGCAAGGTCACGCCGCACTCAATCTCGGCGCCGGTCGTACGGCTCAGGGTGGCGGCCGAGAACTCCGCAAGGCGCCCCAGGAAGTCCTCGACGTTGTCGGTTCCCAGAAGCAGGTCCTGGAGGTGGCGGGCGGCGTCGACCCCGAGTGAGTTGTTGGCCATGCTCAAATGTACCGCGGAGGTCGGCACGGGTCGCGCTTAGACGTATCCGTCGACGATTGCCGCGGCGATCTCCCGGTATGCGCGCCGCGTTTCGGGGCGAAGCACATCAAGGGTGACGAGGTCGCCGTCGGCCACCCCGCGGTCGTGCGGAACCGCGATCAGCTGGCGGCAGATGCCGGACAGGTGTTCTTCGATGGCGTCCTTGTCCACCCGGGTGGACACCTCGTCCTTGTCGGTGATGACCACGACGGCGTTGCGGGCCAGGTCTTCGTAGCCGTGGCTGGCCAGCCAGTGAAGCGTGCTGCGGGCCCGCTTGGCTCCGCTGACGGCATAGCCGGCCGCGATGATCAGGTTGTCCGCCGACTGCAGGATGCCGCTCATGGCATTGTGCGTCACGCCCGTGCCGCAGTCGATCAGCGCCACTGAGTAGTAGGCGGAGATGAGCTTGCGGATCCGCAGGTATTCCTCGGCCGTCAGCGAATCGGAAACCTCGGGGTCCTGTTCGCCGGCAATGAGGTGGAGCCTGCCGGCGTGGTGCATGTAGCGGGCCAGGGCCGTGAGGGAATCGACTGACTCGATGTTCTTGAGCAGGTCCGTGATGGTGCGCGGGCTCTGCTGCTGGTAGATCCCTTCGCCGAGGGCGCGCTCGACGAGGTCGCCGGAATCGGGGTTGGCGTCGATGGCGCACGGAGGATCTCCCCGGAACTCGGCCAGGGTCAGTCCGACGCCGACCGTAGTGGAGGTCTTCCCGATGCCGCCTTTGAGGCTCAGGACGGCCGTGTTGTAGCTGCCCTGGAGCTGGCGGGAGATGCGCCGGGCCAGCTCGTCTTCCTCACGCTGCCGGGCACTCGGGCCCAGGTTCAGCCCGCCGCCGGTCAGGTTGTAGAGGGCGCCGCGGAACCCGCCGACGGGCCGGGGCTTCTGCTCGCGGACAAAAAGACCCGGGGAGCTGATGAAGTCGGGCAGCGGGGCGTCGGCCAGGGCCGCGGCCCTGCTGGCCGAACGGGTGGAACGGGTGGGCTGGGCGGGCACGGCAGGAGCGGCCTCGGGGGCAGGCGGCTTCAGCACGGGATCCTTGGACGGTTTGGCAGGCTGCGGGCGCGCTGGCGCATCGGCGGCAGCGGCGGCCTCCGCCCAGGAACTGCTGGGGGCTGAAGGGCGCTGTTCGGCCTGGTTGCTCGAAATGATGGGCATGGTTCCTGTCCAGGCGTCAGAGTCGTCGCCGCGGCGGCGGTCTCTCCGACGCGGAAGTTGGGCCTGCTCTTCAGCTGCTTCAGCTTCAGCGAGGGCGTTGGCGGTCTTGTTTTCGACCGGTTCTGGCATGTTCGTTCCCCCCAGGGATCACAGCGCAGACCGCTGCAGTGCTCGATTGACATCGTTCAAGGAACAAGTCTAGGGGCAGTAATGAGCACGCTTACCATCACCGCCATTTATCTGGACTTAGCGGTGGGCCCGCGTGTCCTGCAGGCGCTTGATGAACCAGCGCGACTGTTCGGGGCCGTAGGGCAGGATCGGGATGGCCTTGGTTGCATCGTCCGGGGTTTCCCGGGTGGCCTGGATCGCCTGCCGGACCGCGGTGGTCATGGTGTTGGCCATGGTCTTGACGAACTGGTCCGAACACGGTTCGCCGTGGCCGGGAATCAGGAATTCGTAGCGGTGCCGCAGCGCCGAGAGGTGACGGAGGGCGTCGGCCCAGTCTTCCGGGAATGAGTCCTCGAAGGATGGGTGGGAACCCTGTTCAACGAGGTCGCCGGCGAAGAGGGTGCTTGCCGTGCCGACCAGGAGGTCGCCGTCGGTGTGGCCGCGGCCCAGATAGAACAAGGTGGCGGTCTGTCCGCCAAGATCCACGAGGACCGGCTGGTCCTTCACGATGGCGTTCGGAACCACCAGCTCAGCGTCGGAGCCCTGACCGGCCGCCATCTCGGGTTCCGCGGAGGCCACAAGGCGGCGCTGCTCGTCGCCGTTCTCCTCGATTTCCGCGGCGCAGTTCTCGTGCGCCCAGAATTCCGTGACGCCGTCACTGGCGAAGACGGCGTTGCCGAAGAAGTGGTCGTAGTGGGCGTGCGTGTTGACGACGACGAGCGGCAGCCCGGTCATTTCCCGCACGGCGGCCAGGATCTCGCGGCCCTGCCGGGGGCCGCCGCCGGTGTCAATCACCATGGCGCGCTCGGTGCCGACCACCAGACCCGTGTTGAGCAGGGAACCTTGGGTTGTCAGTACGTAGTTGTCCGGACCGACTTCGAGCCATCGTGACATTGAATCTCCGTATTTCCGACGCTTTTCCGGCATTGTTGGTCCGGCGTTGTTGGTGCTGTACAGGCCTCGATTCTACCCGCGCTGGCTGGAAATTCCCGTCAGGGCGTGCCCGTCCCGTCCCCGCGGCGGGTATGCCCGGACCCCTCGTCGTGGCCTGCGCGGCGGTGTAGCCTGTGGGCTACTTCCCTCGAGCAGCCAGGTGCTCCACCGAACGAATGGGGGTGGCTCCCGTTGAAATCCGGCACGTCCCTGGAGCGGATGGTGTTCTTCAGCGATGCCGTCTTCGCGATCGCCCTGACGCTCCTGGCCCTGGACCTGAAACTGCCCGAGGGCATTCCCGCGGAGCAGGTGGACGACGCCTTGGTTGCTGCCCTGCCGCAGCTGCTGGCGTACGCCTTGTCCTTTGTCATCATCGCCAAGACGTGGATGTCCCACCACTCCGACTTTGCCCTCATCCGCCGTTTCAATGCGAACCTGGCCTGGCTGAACCTGGCCCTTTTGTTCTTCATCGCCATGCTGCCCGGTCCGACGGCGGTCCTCAGTGACTACGGGGACGATCCCACCCCGTGGCCGAGCGTCCTGTACGCCGCCAACATTGCCGCGGTCTATCTGATGCTGGCGGCCATCTGGGGCTATGCGGAGCACGCGGGGCTCATGGACCGCGAGATGGCCGCCCACGTCCACCGCCGCATCTTTTATGCGCGGATTGCCGTGGCGCTGGTCTTCCTGCTCTCCATCCCGGCGGCGTTCGTCCTGAACGCCTACACGCCGTTCGTGTGGCTGCTGCTCCTGCCCGCATCGTGGCTGGCACGGTGGCTTGCGGCCCGGCCGGAGAGCACGGGGACCGCACCAGACTGACTGTGCGGTCCCCGTCCCTTCATCCGGGATGCGGATCCCGGTTACGCCTTACATGTCCGCGAGCGCCGACCCCGGGTTCTCGATCGCGTCCGCGACGTAGCGCAGGAAGCCGCCGGCCGCGCCGCCGTCGCACACCCGGTGGTCGAACGTGAGCGTCAGTTCGGTGACCTTGCGGACCGCGAGCTCGCCGTTGACCACCCAGGGCTTGTCGATGATCCGCCCGACGCCGAGGATCCCCACCTCGGGGTGGTTGATGATCGCGGCGGAACCGTCAACCCCGAACACGCCGTAGTTGTTCAGCGTGAACGTGCCGCTGCCCAGTTCCGCCGGGGTCGCTTTACCCTCGCGCACGACGGCGGTGAGGCGGCGGATCTCGGCGTCCAGTTCGCGGGCGCTGAGCTTGTCCGCGTTCCGCACCGACGGCACCATCAGTCCGCGGTCGGTCTGCGCCGCGAACCCGAGGTTGACGCCGTCGAAGGCCACAATCTCCTGCATCGCGCCGCCCGCGGCATCCTCGGTGGTCACGATCCGGGTGTTCAGCTCCGGGAATTTCTTGAGCCCGGCAGTAACAAACCGGGCGATGAAGGCCAGCAGCCCCGGGGTGCTGTGCGGGTCCGCCTTCTTCAGCGCGGCACGCATCTCCACCAGCGCAGTGGCGTCCACGTCCACCCACACGGTGGCTTCCGGGATCTCGGAGCGGCTGCGCGTCATGTTCGCCGCGACCGCCTTGCGCACGCCCCGGACCGCTGTGCGTCCGGAAATGCCCAGCCCGGTGCGCGCGTCGGTGTCTCCGGATGCCGCGGCCGGCGCAGCAGGAGCAGCAGCCTCCGCAATCGGGCGCTCAACCACCGGCGACGGCTTGATGACGGCCTCGACATCGCGCCGCATGATGAGCCCGCTGGCCCCTGACCCCTGGAGTTCCCCCAAATCAACCCCATGATCGCGCGCCATCCGGCGAACCAGCGGAGAAATAACGGCCCCCAGTTTCCCGGGAACCCGAGTGCGCATCAGCACCAGGTCATCGGCAGCCTTCTCGGCAGCAGAGACCCCGCTGACAGCCTCAGCCACCGCGGCCCGCTTAGGAGCCCGAGTCCGCCGGGCAACCCCATGCCCGCCCGGAGTCCCATACCCAATCAGGACATTGCCGGACCCGGCCTTCTCCTCCTCGCGGTAAGCCTCAGCCGCAACAGCAGCAGGTGAGCCAGCAGCGAAACCGGCCGGCGCGGATGATGCCGCCCCGGGAGTGGCATCGGGCCTGTCGGAGCCGGACGGCATGCTGCTTGCAGCAATGCCGTCCGGCGAAGGGGCGGGGGCGGCAACATCCGTGCCGGCCCCACCGGGGGCGGCATTGCCTGTGGCGCCGCCACCAGCACCACCGGGGGCGGCATCGCCTGTGGCGGCGCCACCAGCACCACCAGAAACGGAAGAAGCAGCAGCACCAACAGGCATCACAGAGATCAGCGGCTTGCCGACGTCGAGCGTCTGGCCGGGCTCGCCGTGCAGCACGGCCACGGTGCCGGCGTATGGCGAGGGCACCTCCACCATGGACTTGGCCGTCTCGACCTCGGCGATCGGCTGGTCCACGCGGATCTCGTCGCCCACGGACACGAGCCAGTTCACGAGTTCGGCTTCGGTGAGGCCTTCGCCCAGGTCCGGCAGGAGGAATACTTTCGGTTCGCTCATGGTCAGTCTTCCCACTGGAGGTCGTCAACGGCGTCGAGGATGCGGTCCACGCCGGGCAGGTAGTAGTGCTCGAGCTTCGGCGCCGGGTAGGGCACGTCGAAGCCGGTGACGCGGCGGATCGGTGCGGCCAGGTGGTGGAAGCAGCGTTCCTGGACCCGGGCGACGATTTCCGAGGCCACGGACGCGAAGCCGTGGGCCTCGGCGATGACCACGGCGCGGCCGGTCTTGCGGACCGAGGCGCAGACGGTCTCGTCGTCGAACGGCACGATCGAGCGGACGTCGATCACTTCCAGCGAGCGGCCTTCCTCGGCGGCGGCGGCCGCGGCGGCGAGCGCCGTCGGGACGGACGGGCCGTAGGCGATCAGGGTGGCGTCGGTGCCGGGGCGGGCGACGGCGGCGCGGCCCTCGGAGGACGTGCCGTGCTCGGTGTTCGCGGCGTGTTCGGCGCGCAGCGCATCGAGGTCCACCTGGTCTTTGGACCAGTACAGCTTCTTGGGCTCCATGAACATGACGGGGTCGTCGGAGTCGATGGCTTCCCGGAGCATCCGGTAGCCGTCGGCCACGGTGGCCGGGGTGAAGACCTTCAGGCCGGCGGTGTGCGCGTAGTAGGCCTCGGACGAGTCGCAGTGGTGCTCCACTCCCCCGATGCCGCCGGCGTACGGAACCCGGATGACCATGGGCAGCTTCACGGCGCCCTTGGTGCGGTTGTGCATCTTGGCGACGTGGCTCACGATCTGTTCGAAGGCCGGGTACGCGAACGCGTCGAACTGCATCTCGATGACCGGGCGCATGCCGTTCATAGCCATGCCGACGGCCATGCCGACGATGCCGGATTCGGCCAGCGGGGTGTCGAAGCAGCGGCTCGTGCCGAAGGTCTTCGTGAGCCCGTCCGTGATGCGGAAGACGCCGCCGAGCATGCCGACGTCCTCGCCGAAGACCAGGACCGAGGGATCCGCGTGCATGGCGTCCGCCATCGCGGTGTTCAGGGCCTTGGCCAGGGTGATGGTCTGCGGGCCGGCCTGCTCGGCCGCAACAGCAGCCTTGGCGGCGGCGCGCGCAGTCGCGGCGCTGACGTTGCCGTTCGCCTCGGAGGATGTGGTGATGGTGGGGCTCATTTCCCGGCCCCCTTCGAAGCAGATGCGGTTGCGGTGGATGCGGCGTCGCGGGCCAGTTCGTCGGCGAGCATGGCGGACTGTTCCTTCAGCTGTGGTGTGGGGGTGGAGAAGACGTACTTGAAGAGATCCTGCGGTTCCACCGGGACCTCTTCGCTGAGGCCCTCGCGCAGCTGCGTGGCCACAGCCTCTGCCTTTTCGGCGATCCTGGCGGCGCGGTCGTCGTCCAGCAGGCCGCGGTCCGTCAGGTAGGTCTGCATCCGGCTCAGCGGGTCCTTCGCCACCCATTCGGCGACTTCGCTGTCCTGCCGGTAGCGGGTGGCGTCATCGGCGTTGGTGTGCGCCTGCATCCGGTAGGTGTGCGCCTCCACGAGCAGCGGGCCGGAACCTTCCCGGGCGAGCTTGACGGCCCGGCCGAGGACGGCGAGCAGGGCCACGATGTCGTTGCCGTCCACGCGTTCGCCCGCCATGCCGTAGCCCACGGCCTTGTGGGCGAGCGAGGGCGCAACGGACTGGTGCGCCAGCGGCACGGAGATCGCGTACTGGTTGTTCTGGACGAAGAAGACCACGGGCAGGTGAAAGACGGCGGCGAAGTTCAGGGCCTCGTGGAAATCGCCTTCGCTCGTGGCGCCGTCGCCGCACATGGCCAGGACCACGGTGTCCTCGCCGCGCAGTTTGGCGGCGTGGGCAACGCCGACGCCGTGCAGCAGCTGGGTGGTCAGCGGGGTGCACTGGATGCCGACCTTGTTCTTGGCGGGGTCGTAGCCGCCGTGCCAGTCGCCGCGGAAGAGCGTCATCGTCTGGACCGGATCCACGCCGCGGGCCATGACGGCCACGGAGTCGCGGTAGGTGGGGAAAAGCCAGTCCCCCTCGGCAAGGCACAGCGCGGCGGCAACCTGGCACGCCTCCTGGCCGTGGCTCGAGGGGTAGACGGCCATGCGGCCCTGCCGGACCAGCGCGGAGTTCTGGTCATTGACGCGGCGGCCAACGACGAGCTGCTCGTAAGCGGCCATCAGTTCGGCTTCGCTGGGCAGGCTGTACTCGTGCCCCGGCTGGGTGCCCTGCTCCGTGTGGGGATTCAGGGTTCCGTCCGGGCCCACCATCTGGATCTGGTGGCGGGCGGGCAGCATGTAGTCCTCAACGGTGATGCCGAACTTGCTCACGGCCTCACCGGCTGGATCTTGTTGCGCGGCCTGCTGCGCAGCTGGCTGCGCAGCGTGGTCTGCGGAGATCGTCATTGGTCCGTCCTTCTGTAGCCACTAATCTTTCCCAGTATGCCTCCAGCCGATGTTTCGTATCCACCTCTCCGGGGAATCGTGGAGATGTCCAAGAATTTGCCCTAGTCTGGAAGACAAATCGTAAGTGTGAGCTGGATTACCGGCGGGGGTTGTAGACGAATGGCAGAGCTCGAATCAGAGCAGGTGGCGGTGCCGCTGGACGATGTGGACCGGAACATCATTGCGGAGCTGACCCGGGACGGCCGGATGTCGGTGACACAGGTGGCCGAGAACGTCCATATTTCCCGCGCCCACGCCTACACCAGGATCGCCCGGCTCACCGGCGAGGGCGTCCTGACCAAGTTCACCGCCCTGGTGGATCCCATCAAGGCCGGCCTGAAGTCTTCTGCCTACGTCACGCTGAAGGTGCGCCAGCATTCCTGGCGCGAGCTGCGCGAACTCCTGCGCGCCATCCCGGAGGTCCACCACATCGCGCTGGTGGGCGGGGACTTCGATGTGATCCTGCTGGTGCGCGCCGTGGACAACATCGACCTGCGCCGGGTGATCTTCGACCAGCTGCAGTCCATGCCCGGGGTGCTGGACACCCAGACGTTCCTGGTGTTCGAGGACCTGGACACCCGCTAGCTGACGAACGCCTTCATCCAGGCCCGGAGCTCTTCGCCGAACTCCACCCGGTCGGCAGCGATCGAGATGACCGCCTTGAGGTAGCTCAGTTTGTCTCCGGTGTCATACCTGCGGCCCCGGAAGACCACCCCGTAGACGCCTCCGCCCTCGCAGTCGGACACGGCCAGGGTCTGCAGCGCGTCGGTGAGCTGGATTTCACCGCCGCGGCCGGGCGGGGTGTCCTCCAGGACATCGAAAATCTCCGGATGCAGGATGTACCGGCCGATCACGGCCAGGTTGGACGGGGCCTCGGCTGCGGCAGGCTTCTCAACGAGCCGGTTGACCCGCACATGGTCCTGGCCCGGCACCGCTGAAACGTCGGCGCAGCCGTAGGCACTGATTTCCGCCGGATCCACTTCGATCAGGGCCACGACGGAGCCGCCCGTGCGGGCCTGGACCTCCATCATGGCGGTCAGCAGCTCGTCCCGCTCGTCGATCAGGTCATCGCCCAGCAGGACGGCGAACGGTTCGTACCCGACGTGCTGGCGGGCGCAGAGGACCGCATGGCCGAGGCCTTTGGGATCGCCCTGGCGCACGTAGTGCAGCGGGCCCAGGCGGGAAGCGTGGCGGACGGCCTCCAGCCGGTCGAAATCACCCTTGAGTTCGAGGGCGTGCTCCAGCGAGGGTTCGCGGTCAAAGTGGTCCTCCAGCGCCCGCTTCTGGCGCCCGGTCACCATGAGCAGATCCGTCAGCCCGGCCCGGACGGCTTCTTCTACCACGTACTGGATGGCCGGCTGGTCGACCACGGGCAGCATTTCCTTGGGCATCGCCTTGGTTGCCGGCAGGAACCGCGTTCCCAGTCCCGCCGCAGGTATGACAGCCTTGTTTACAGATTTCCCCAGAGTCATAACCGAACATTACAAGCGGGTTCCGGAAATGAAAATGCTTCGAAGCAAAGACGAGTACCCCGAAAGCACGTTTCCGGGACGCCCGGCCGGGCCGGCCCTCAGCCCTTGAAAACCGGGCTGCGCTTCTCCTGGAAGGCGCGGAAACCCTCGGCGTAGTCCTCGCTCTTGCACAGCCGTGCCTGTTCTGCGTTTTCCTCCTCCATGGCCTCCCACAGCCCCAGCCGCTGGTCCCGGATGTGCGCGACGAGCTCCTTGCTGGCCCGGAACGCACCCGTGGCGCCGGTGGCAACGTTGGCCACGATGGCGCGGGTATTCTCCAGCAGTTCCGCCGCGGGCATGGCCCGGCTGAACAGGCCCTGCGCCACGGCGTCGGCGCCGCTCATGAGCTCGGCGGTGTAGATCAGGTCCAGGGTCCGGTGCATGCCCAGGCGCTCGGTGAAATACCAGTGCCCGCCCGAGTCGAGGGTGGCGCCGAGCTTGGCGAACGGTGAGCCGACCTTGGCATTCTCTGCCACGTAGACCACGTCTGTGGCCAGCAGCAGCCCCAGCCCCACGCCGAGGCAGGCGCCCTGGGCAGCGGCGAACGTGGGCGCGGGGAAGGCGCTCATCTTCTTCAGCAGCGGCTGGACGAGCCCGCCCAGGTAGGCCTGCGCGTCGTCGCTCTCCGGGGTCACGCCGGCGATGTCACGGCCGGCGCAGAAGGCGCGGCCCTCGCCGCGGAGCAGCAGCGCCCGGACTTCACCGCGCGCGGCGGCGTCAGCGGCGTCGTCGTACGCCCGGGACAAATCCGCGAGCGCCTGCTCGTCGAGGGAGTTCAGCTTGTGCGGGGCGTCGAGGACGACCTCGGCGACGCCGTCGGCAATGGAAAGGGAAATCATGGGGCTCCTTGGATTCGAAAAAACCTGGATTCGGAAAACCTCGAAAAACCTTAGACGTCGAAGTCGACCGTGACTTCCGGGGTGGTGGGGTGCGACTGGCAGGTCAGGACGTAGCCCTTGTCGAGCTCATCCTGCTCCAGGGCGTAGTTCTCGTCCATGGTGACGTTGCCGCTGACCACCTTGGCCCGGCAGGTGCCGCAGACGCCGCCGGCGCAGGCGAACGGCACATCGGGGCGGACCCGGAGGGCGGCGTTGAGGATGGACTCGCGGGCATGGGTGGGGCTGGCCACTTCGCCCTGCAGCCCGTCCAGCTTGAACGTGATCTTGTAGGTTTCCTTGGATTCGTCCGTGACCACGGGCCGGCCAACGTTGCCCTCGGGGCGTTCCGGCTTGCCCGAGGTGAACAGTTCGAAGCGGACGTGCTCCGGGGCGACGCCGCGCGCGGCGAGCGTGTCCCGGCAGAGCTGGACGAGTTCGAAGGGGCCGCAAAGGAACCATTCGTCAACGTCGTCGGCGTGGATCGCGGTGCCCAGCAGGGCCTGCAGCTTCTCGGCGTCGATCCTGCCGCTGAGCAGCGGCGCGATCCGCTGTTCACGCGAAAGGACGTGGTGCAATGCCAGCCGGGCGGGGTATCTGTCCTTCAGGTCCGCGAGTTCTTCCAGGAACATCACGTCCATGGCGGCCTTGTTGGCGTAGATGAGGTCGAAGCGGGTCTGCGGGTGGGCCGCCAGCAGGGTGCGGGCGATGGCGATCACCGGGGTGATGCCGGAGCCGGCGGCGATCGCCACGAAGGAGCCGGGCTCACCCGCCAGTTCCGTTGCCATGTCCTGCGGATGGTTCATCGAGTTCATGATGTTCTGTTCCACAGATTTGCCGTCGCGGCCGTGCTTGGAGACAAAGGCACCCATGGGGCTCATGACGTCCAGGGCGTCGCCGGCCTTGAGCTCGGCATTGGCCCACGTGGAGAACAGGCCCCCGAGGTCTTTCTTGATGGCGACGCGGATTTCGCTGCTGCCGTCCGCGAAACTGCGCGGTTCGGCGCAGATCGAGTAGCTGCGGCGGATCTCGTGCGGCTGGCCGTCGGCGTCGGGCAGCGTGGTGCGCAGCGCGACGTACTGGCCCGGCAGGTAGTCGAACTGCCCGGCGAGCTCGGCCGGGACCCCGAACGTCACCTCGATGGCGTCGTCGGTGAGCCGGCGGACCTCGTCCACCGTCAGCGTGTGGAAGGACGCACGACGGCGGCCGGTGGCTGCGGCCGACTCCGCGGCGGTCTGGCGGACAACCTTCATGGAGGCACCTGTTCCTTACAAGACTTTGAAGTAGTCGAACGGTTCCTTGCAGTCCTGGCACACGTAGAGGGCCTTGCAGGAAGTGGAACCGAAGCGGGTGAGTTCTTTGGTGTTGAGGGATGAGCACTGGGGGCACTTGACGGCAAGCGCGAGCCGGACCGGGCCGGCGTGCCGGACTGCTTTTCCGTCAACAGCTGTGTGGCCGGACGGTGGGGCTATCCCGTACTGCTCCAGCTTGGCCTTGCCTTCCGCACTCATCCAGTCAGTGGTCCAGGCCGGCGAGAGGACCAGTTCGATCCGGACGCTCGGGTACCCCGCGCGGTGGAAAGCCGCGGTGAGGTCATCCCGGATGGCGTCCATGGCGGGGCAGCCGGAGTACGTCGGGGTGATGGTGACCTGGACGGCGGGAACCATCCCGCCGTCGTCAGTGCTTGGTTCCGTCGAGACCTGGACATCGCGGAGGATGCCGAGGTCCGCGATGGTGAGGACCGGGATTTCGGGGTCGCACACTGTGGCAGCCACCGCCCAGGCCTTTTCCTTGGCGGTGTTGCCCTTGGCGGCATTGCGGCGCTCGGCGGTTTCCGGATCAGAGACAAACATTTCCATGGTGTCTACCAGCTGGCCCCGGGGTGCTCGCGGGCGAGCACCTGCATCTCGGCGAGGATGTAGCCGAGGTGTTCGGAGTGCAGGCCGCGGCGGCCCCCGCCCGGTGTTGGCTGGACGTTGGGGACCTCAAGCTCCGCTTCGGCCAGAACCTCGCCGGTGAGCCGGTCGAAGTCCTCGCGCAGGCTCGACGGCTGGGGCGCGGCGCCGGCTTCGCTGAGGCGTCCGGTGAGTTCGTCATCGTGGAACAGCTCATCAACGAAGGGCCAGACGACTTTGAACGCGTGGATCATCCGCTGGCGCGATTCGTCCGTGCCGAGGGCCAGACGCAGCACCCACTGGGCGCTGTGGTCCCGGTGGTAGTCCACTTCCTTGACCGCCTTGGCGGCGATGCCGGCCAGGGTGGAGTCGGTGGAGGACATCAGCCGGCGGTAGAGCTCGAACTGGTAGTAGCTGACCACGAACTGCCGGGCGATGGTGACTGCGAAGTCCCCGTTCGGCTGCTCGAAGAGCGCCGCGGAGCGGAACTCATGCTCGCTGCGGAAGTAGGCGAGATCGTCTTCGCTGCGCCCGTCCAGCCCGCCGGCGTAGCTGAGGAAGGACCGGGCATGGCCCAGTTCGTCCAGGGCGATGTTGCCGAGGGCGACGTCCTCTTCGAGCTCCGGGGCCCTTGAGATCCAGTGGCCCAGCCGCTGGGCCAGGATCAGGGCGTCGTCACCCAGGCGCAGCGCGAACTCGGCAGCGTCTTCGCTCGGCTTCGCGGAGCCGCGGCTGACGGCGAGGGCAATGTCCTCCGGACGGAGGGCGTTGCCGGGCGTGATGCGGGTGGCGCTGGCCGTGGCCTCGCCGCTACCGCTGGCTCCGGTGACGCCGACGTTGATGTCGCCATGGCCGGCCGTTTCTTCTGCCGGCAGGGCAGTTTCGGGAGTGGTGCTCACAGGTGCTTCACGCCCTCACTCTTGGTGTAGTAGGTGGCGTGGCGGTAGTCCTTGCCCTGGGGGGATTCGAAGAAGGAACCCTTGGAATCGGGGTCGCTGGAGGCGATGGCCTCGGCCGGGACCACCCAGATGGACACCCCTTCGTTGCGGCGGGTGTAGAGGTCCCGCGCGTTGCGCAGGGCCATGGCCGCGTCGGGCGCGTGCAGCGATCCTGCATGGACGTGGGACAGGCCGCGGCTGGAGCGGACAAACACTTCCCAGATGGGCCAGACGTTTCCTGCTTGGGGTTCGGCGGGGGCCACGGCGACAGGGGTCCCCGGCCGAGCCTGCGAGGTTGGGGTGTTGTTGGGGATCATGCTGCGGATACCTTTTCTGCTTGCTTCTTTGCCTGCTTTTCCGCGTAGGCGGCGGCGGCTTCGCGCACCCAGGCGCCGTTCTGGTGTGCCTCGCGGCGCCGTTCCAGGCGCTGGGCGTTGCAGGGGCCGCGGCCGGCCAGGACTTCATGGAATTCAGCCCAGTCCAGCGGCCCGTGCTCCCACTTCTTGGTTTCCTCGTTGAACCGGATGTCCTCGTCCGGAAGCGTCAGGCCGAGGACCTTGACCTGCTCCATCATCATGCCGACAAACCGGTTGCGGAGTTCGTCATTGCTGAACCGCTTGATGTTCCAGGCCATGGACTGCTTGGAGTTGGGCGAATCGTCGTCCGGCGGGCCGAACATCATCAGGGCAGGGGCGTACCAGCGGTTTACCGCTTCCTGCGCCATCTGCTTCTGTTCCGGGGTGCCGCTGGAGAGTTCCAGCAGGATCTCAAAGCCCTGGCGCTGGTGGAAGGACTCTTCCTTGCAGACCCGCACCATGGCCCGGCCGTAGGGGCCGAAGGAGGCGCGGCAGAGCGGCACCTGGTTGGCGATCGCGGCGCCGTCGACCATCCAGCCGATGGCACCCATGTCGGCCCAGGTGCGGGCGGGGTAGTTGAAGATGGAGGAGTACTTGGCCTTGCCGTCCATCAGGTCCTGCATCATCTGATCGCGCGGCTGGCCGAGGGTTTCGGCAGCGGAATACAAGTAGAGTCCGTGGCCGGCCTCGTCCTGGACCTTGGCCATGAGGATGGCCTTACGCTTCAGGCTCGGGGCGCGGGAGATCCAGTTGGCTTCGGGCTGCATGCCAATGATCTCCGAGTGCGCGTGCTGCGAGATCTGGCGCAGGAGCGTTTTGCGGTAGGCCGGGGGCATCCAGTCACGCGGCTCGATCCGGGAATCTTCCGCCATGACCTTGTCGAAGTACGCCTGGCCCTCGGCGTCGCGCCGGGCCGCGTCCTCGGGGCTCGGTTCATGCCGTGCCGGCGATGGCTCGGCGGGCACTGACTGCAGGGTCTGCGATGCCATGGTTGCTCCTAATGATTTCCGATAAATAATTACCGACCGTTCGTTCAGGATATGCGGAAGGCCGGAGATGCGTCAAGGACAGGAATCCGTGCAACGCTGGTTCTATGGATCTGGAGGTGTCGGCCGCGCTCACCATTCCCGCGTCGGAACTCCGCTGGCGGTTCTCGCGGTCATCCGGGCCCGGCGGCCAGCACGTCAACACCTCGGACAGCCGCGTCGAACTCTCGTGGAACGTCGCGGCCTCGACGGCGCTTTCGGATGGCCAACGGCTGATGCTGGCCACGCGCCTTGAACGGCGCCTCATCGCCGGCGTTATCACCGTGACCGCCGCCGAGCAGCGCTCTCAGCTGCGCAACCGCGAGACCGCCCTGGCCAAGCTCGCCGGCCTCGTGGCAGAGGGTCTTGCCCCCGAGGCTGCCCGCCGGCGGGCGACCAAACCCACCCGCGGCTCGAACCGTCGGCGCCTCGCCGCCAAGGAACAGCGGGCTGCAACGAAACAGCAACGACGGCGGCCGTCCGCCGAATAGCGCCCTCCAGGCATCCTTTCAGCGGGCAAACGCACGCCGGTGCCCGGGGAAGGATAAGCTCGAACATCACGTCGCCGCTAAGCATCACGACCCGGAAAAAGGAAGCCTTGGAGTCGTCCACACCCATTCGGATCCTGACCATCTGCACAGGAAACATCTGCCGTTCCCCCGTCGCAGAGCGCCTGCTCCAGGCAGGACTTGACCGGATGAAACCCGGCGCCTTCCAGGTGGAGAGTGCCGGCACGCGTGCCATGGTGGGCGAGCCCGTCCAGCCCAGCTCAGCGGATATCATCCGGGCCTATGGCGGAACACCGGAAGGCTTTGCCGCCCGGCAGTTGACGCCGAAGATCCTGCGCGACACCGATCTGGTCCTGACCATGGCCGCACATCACCGCGGCGAAGCGCTGCAGCTGGATGCCTCCGCGCTCCGGCGCACGTTTACCGTCCGTGAGTTCGCGCGCATGCTGAGCGTCCTGGAAGAGCGGGGCAGCACGCAGCGGGATGGCACGGCGGATCCGGCCGTGGACCTGGGAAGCTTTTGGCGCGAGGTGCCCGCCCGGGCCGCTGCGGTCCGGCACTTGACTCTTGCCCAGGACGCTTCAGAGGACGACGTCGTGGATCCCTACGGACGCGGCGAGGGAATGTACCGGCAGATGGAGTACGAGCTTGCGCCCGCGCTCTTCACCATCCTGCGTTTCGCGCGCACCGCGACTGAGCGGCACAACGGCTGAGCGGCACAGCGGCTGACTGGCAACGGCTGAGCGGCCGTAATAGCCGCGCACTCCCGGAGGAGTGTCGTTCGACGGGCCGGAGCTATGCCGCCAACATCCTGGCCCGGGGTACCGCCGTCGTTTCCACCGGCGCCACGATGCTGAGCTGGCATTCGGACTGAAGCGGATCAATGGCGGCGGGCAGGTGATGGGAGGCTGAGCACTCCCGCAGCTGCTCAAGGGCCGCCGGCTCCACCACGGCGTGGCTGACATCCAACACCAGGTGGAGTCCTTCCCTCAGGTGGTTCGCCCGCTTGACCACCACGTACAGGGCCTGGAGGCTTCTTGCCGTCACATGTCCCTGCGCTGCTACTTCTGCCTGACCGCAATCGAGGTCAAGCCTGACAAGAACCCGGAGTTTGTGGTTCAAACGATTCCCCTGTTCGTGCATTTACTGCTTTGGCCGCGACGCTGCGACCGGTTTGGCCGCGACGCTGCGACCGCCCCCAGCCTAGGCAGGGAGTGTGACGCAGGCAACAGTGCGCTTCATATCCGGGAAACCCCGCGTTATCTGGCGCCTTCTTGGGCCAGAAGTATTGTTGCCGTGCCCGGTGTACTGTAAAGAAGGCCGCCACCGCGCCCACTTTCCGGCGGCTGGCCCCGTCGCAGCCAGCCTGAGTACGGCCAGATAGATTCCGGGCACCGTCCCGACTGACCAAGAGGAACACATGACGCACCCCTTCGACAGCGCTGACCAAGTCCCCGCGGCCGGATCCAGGGAACGGCGGCCCCTGAAGAAACACCGAGGCCGCAAGGTGCTGATCGCCGTCGCCGTGGTGGTGGCGCTCGTCGCGGTGGTGGCTGGCGGCTACCTCTTCAACCTGGCACGGACCTTCGACTCCGGTACGAGCAAGATTGAGCAGGCCTTCCCCGACGAATCCACGCGGCCGCAGAAGACAAACTCCGCGATGAATATCCTGGTGAATGGCAGCGACAGCCGCGGCGCCGCCGAGGCTGATGCGGCGGGCGGAACGCCCACGAACCAGCGCGCGGACACGCTGATGCTCATGCACATCCCGGCGGACCGCAAGAACATCTACACCATGTCCATCATGCGCGACCTCTGGGTGGACATCCCCGGGCACGGCGAGGCGAAAATCAACTCGGCGCTGGCCCTTGGCGGTACGCCGCTGATGGTCCAGACCATCGAGTCGATCTTCCAGCAGCGCATCGATCACGTGGCGATGATCGACTTTGAAGGCTTCAAGGGACTCACCGACGCGTTGGGCGGGGTAAGCGTGAACATCAAGGTGCCGTTCACCTCGACCGCACTGCCTGGCCAGTCCTTCGCCCCGGGCCAGCACACCTTCGACGGAACCCAAGCCCTGGCCTTCGTGCGCGAACGCCATGCCTACGCCGACGGCGACTACCAGCGGGTCCGCAACCAGCAGGAGTTCCTGCGGGCCATCATCAAGAAATCGATCGCCGGCCAGACGCTGAGCAACCCGATCACCATCAACAACATGGTCAGTGCCGTCTCGCCGTTCGTCACGGTCGACAAGACCTTCGATTCGGGCGCCGTGGCAGGGCTGGGGCTCGAACTCAAGGACATCCGGGCGCAGAACACCGTCATGTTCACCCTGCCGACCGGGGGCATCGGAACGTCCACGGACGGCCAGTCGATCGTGCTGGCCGACCCGGACGCCATCCAGAAAATCTCCGCGGCGATGGCCTCTGACACCCTGGGCGAATACGTCGCGGCGAACAAGTTCGAGAACGGCAACTAACCCCGGCCGGGTGAGGCGCCCAGAGAGGCCCTTGGACCCATAGTCCGCGGCCGGGCGCAGTGGTAGCGTCCGCTTATGGGGAACGCTCCGGAGCCAGCAGCAGCGGCATCCGCGGCGTCCCCGCCCCCTCCCCCGCCCGCCGCGGCAGGCGCCCGCCGCCGGACGATGCTGCTGCTGGGAGTACTTCTCGCGGTCGCCGCCGCGGTGGCCGTCGCGGTCGCGGCGTACGTTCTCCCCGGGACCCGGCCCGGCAGCCCCGGACCGGCCGGAACCACGGCACCGGCCGCAGCCCCGGCGGCCGCGACCGCGACGCCGGCCAGCCCCACGCCGGCGCCCAGCCCCACGCCCACCCCGGAACCACCCGCCGTCGCCCTCAACATCCTGCTGATCGGGAGCGACAGCCGGGTGAATGAACGGGCGGCGGCGGCCGGCGGCACCACCTCCGACCAGCGCGGCGACGCCCTTGTGCTGATCCACCTCCCGGCGGACCGGAAGACCGTCTACGGCATCTCGATCATGCGCGACCTCTGGGTAGACATCCCCGGCCACGGGGCCGCGAAGGTGAATGCCGCCCTGGAACTGGGCGGAGTGCCGCTGATGACGCGGACGGTGGAGGTGCTGCTGGGTGCCCGCATCGACCACACGGTGATGCTGGATTTTCAAGGGTTCGCGGCCATGACGGACGCGCTCGGCGGCGTCGACGTCACCATCAAACAGCCATTCACCGCCACCGCAGATGACAAGGTGCATTTTCCGGCGGGCGTGAACCACCTTAACGGGCTGCAGGCCCTGGCCTTTGTCCGCGAACGCCATGCCTTCGCCGACGGCGATTACCAGCGGGTCCGGAACCAGCAGACTTTCCTGAAAGCCATGATGGCCAAGATGGCTTCCGAAGGCGGCCTGGCGGACCGCGGCACCGTCCGCAAACTCATCAAAACGGTGCTGCCGCACGTGACTTTGGACGCAAGCTTCACCCTGAAGCCGCTGGAAAACCTCGCCTTCAGCCTGCGGAACACCCCGCCGGGGCGTGCCGTGTTCTTCACCCTGCCGACCGCCGGCACCGGGACCAGCCGGGACGGCCAGTCGATTGTCCTGAAAGACCCTGCCGCGACCGCCGCGGTCTCCGCCGCACTGCGCTCGGGAACGCTCGCCGGCTACGTCGCGGCCAACAACCTGCAGAACGGCAATTGAGGCGCCGCTCTTCGGTAGATTGGGTCCATGACCCAGACTCCCGCCCAGCCGTCCCCGCAGCCTCCCGTCGCCCGGAAAGTTCCCTCGGTGCGCACCCACCACGGCGACGCATTCGAGGACAACTACGAGTGGCTCCGGGACAAGGAGTCCGCAGAGGTCGTGGACCTGCTCAAAGCGGAAAACTCCTACCAGGAGTCCGTAACCGCGCACCAGGAGCCGCTGCGCGAAGCGATCTTCCAGGAAATCAAGGGCCGCACCCAGGAAACTGACCTTTCCGTCCCGAACCGCAAGGACGGCTGGTGGTACTTCACCCGCTCCGTCGAGGGCAAGGAGTACGGCATCCACTGCCGTGTGCGCGGCCAGGACACCGGGGACCGCGTCGCGGACTGGACTCCCCCGGCCGTGGAGGCCGGCGTCGTCATCCCCGGCGAGGAAGTCCTCCTCGATGGCAACCTCGAGGCCGAGGGCAAGCCGTTCTTCGCCGTGGGCGGGGCCGCCACGACCATCGACGGCACCCTCTATGCCTATGCCGTGGACAACGCCGGCGACGAGCGCTTCACGCTGCGGATCAAGGACCTCCGCACCGGCGAGCTGCTGCCGGACGTGATCGAGAACGTCTTCTACGGCATCTCCTTCTCCCCCGACGGCAGCCGGATCTTCTACACCGTGGTCGACGACTCGTGGCGGCCGTACCAGGTCAAGTCCCACGTGCTCGGCACACCTGTCGGGGAGGACACGGTCATCTACCAGGAGGACGACGTCGCCATGTGGCTCGGCTTCGAGCTCTCGGCCGACCGGCGCCACCTGGTGCTCAGCATCGGCTGCTCCGAGTTCAGCGAGACACGCCTGCTGCGCTTTGACGACCTCGACGCCGGCCTGCGCACCGTGATCTCCCGCGACGAGCGCATCCTCTACGAGGCCGAGCCGTTCCTGCTGACGGACGCCTCGGGCCGGGGCCAGGAGCGGATCCTGCTCACCCACGACAAGGACGCCATCAATTCCATGGTCTCGCTGGTGGACCCGGCCGAGCTCGCCAAGCCGCTCGCCGAGCAGCACTGGGACACCGTCGTCGCCCATTCCGACCAGGTCCGGGTCAACGGCGCCGGCGTCACGTCGACCCACGCGGTGGTCTCCGTGCGCAAGGACACCATTGAACGGGTCCAGGTCCTGCCCCTGGCCGGGCTGGGCACACCGGAGCAGGGCGCCGCGGTGGAACCTGCGTTTGCCGAGGAGCTGTATACGGCCGGCGTCGCGGGCTCCGACTACGAGGCGCCCGTGATCCGGATGGGCTATACCTCGTACTTCACCCCGTCGCGGGTCTACGACTTCGTGCTGCCCACTCCGGAGCTCCCAGCCGGTGAACTGCTGCTGCGCAAGGAGAGCCCGGTGCTCGGCGGCTACTCGCCGTCGGACTACGTCGCCACCCGGGAATGGGCGGTGGCCTCCGACGGGACCCGGATTCCGCTCTCGGTCCTCCGCCACGCCTCCGTCCGGCAGGATTCGACGGCGGCCGGCCTGGTGTACGGCTACGGCTCCTACGAAATGAGCATGGATCCGGGCTTCGGGATCCCCCGGCTGTCCCTGCTGGACCGGGGCATCGTGTTCGTGATCGCCCACATCCGCGGCGGCGGCGAGCTGGGCCGGCACTGGTACGACGACGGGAAGAAGCTGCACAAGAAAAACACGTTCACCGACTTCATTGCGGCCACGGACTGGCTTGCCGGTTCCGGCTGGGTGGACCCGGCCCGGATCGCGGCGATGGGCGGCTCCGCGGGCGGCCTGCTGATGGGCGCCGTCGCCAACCTGGCGCCGGAAAAGTACGCGGCGATTGTTGCCGCCGTCCCGTTCGTGGACGCGTTGACCACCATCCTGGACCCGGAGCTTCCGCTCTCGGCGCTGGAGTGGGAGGAGTGGGGCAACCCGATCACCGACCCGGACGTGTACGCGTACATGAAGTCGTACACGCCCTACGAGAACGTCCGCGCCGTGGCGTACCCGAAGATCGCCGCGGTCACCAGCTTCAACGACACCCGCGTGCTCTACGTGGAGCCGGCCAAATGGGTGCAGCGGCTGCGCGAGGTGAACACCGGCAGCGAACCGGTCGTCCTGAAAATCGAGATGGAGGGCGGCCACGGCGGCGCCTCGGGCCGGTACGTGCAGTGGCGCGAACGGGCCTGGGACTACGCGTTCGTCGCCGATTCCCTCGGCGCCACCGAACTGCTGCCCGGAGCCGGATTGAAGTAAGAACCCCGTCGGTTGCTCCGTAGCCGCCCTTTTGGACCTCCATTAGGGCAGCTACGGAGCAACCGATGCGTTTTCCGGCCGGTCAGCCGTCCTTACGGGAATAATCCGGGAGCCCGCTACCGCCTATTTGGTCATCATGCTTACTATTTACTGGCATGATGGGCCTTCGACGTGGAACCCGTCCGCTGGGGGCGGGGCGTCGAAGGGCTTTGACCGGGCACTGGGTGCCGGAGATGGAGTTTGTTATGAGCGTTGAGCAGGGAATGACCCCGTTGACTGATGATGAGCTGATGGCGCAGGGCGGCACGGCTCTTCCGGACAAGGAAGTCGCCTCCGTCCTGGACCTGAACGCCGACCTGAACCTGGGGATCAGCGCAGCGGCGCCGATCGACCTCGGCATCGCGGCCAACGCCAACGTGGCCGCCCCGATTGACGCGGCCGCCTCGGCTAACGTGCTCTCAGTCGGGTCCGAATCCCAGGCCCTCGCCGACCAGGGCACCATCATCAACCAGGGCGTCACAGGCGATGCCACGGCAGACTCCACCCAGGACAGTGTCATCGAGCAGGGCACCGGCGCGGATGCCGGCACCGGTACCGATGCCGCCCCTGCGCCCGCGCCTGCCGCCACGGATCCGGCCGCGTCTGCTACCACGGCCGACCTCGGCGGCGCCGTACCCGCCGATGCCACCGGCGTCCTGCCGGATGGCACGGCCCCGGACCTGGGCGGCGCGCTGCCGACGGACGTGGGAGCCGCCGCCGGCGCCGCGGGCGCCCTCAGCGGCAACCTGCTCAACGTCGACGTGAACCTGGACGCCAACGCGGGCATCGCGGCACCGATCAATGGTGCGGTGGCCGCCAACGCCAACGTGGCCGCGCCGATCGACGCTGCCGTCGGCGCCAACATCGGCTCAATCGACAGCAACGCGTTCGCCGTCGCCCAGCAGGATGCCATCATCAACCAGGACATCCATGGCGACGCTACGGCGTCGGCTGACCAGCAGTCCGACCTGAAGCAGTAGCACCTAGATGAGCACAGTGCACGGAGGGCCGTCCGGGCAGGACGGCCCTCCCGCCGCGCCTGCCGCCGTCGGCGCCACAGCCGACGCCCCATCGCCCGTCGCCGACTCCGGCGCTGGCGCTGGCGCCCCATCGCCCGTCGCCGGCGCCGACTCCGGCGCTGGCGCTGGCGCGCGCGGCGCCGCCGGGCCGGCGTCGTCCGTGGCGGTCGCCCTGCAGCCGGTTCCGGCGCGGGCCGCCGGCGTCCAGCTGATCGGCGAGGCGAAAGGGTCCGGTTACAAGGAAGCCCCGTCCCTGGTGCGCCGTGCCGATGGCCAGACCATCCAGCTCACCCGCCTGCTGTACCTGGTGCTCGAGGCGATCGACGGCCAGCGGGGCATCGAAGAAATCGCCGGGCACGCCAGCGACAGTTTCGGACGGCTCGTCAGTGCCGAGAACGTCCGCACGCTGATCACCTCCCAGCTGCTCCCCCTCGGGCTCCTGCAACTGGCGGACGGTTCCGAGCCCGCGGTGAAGAAATCGAATCCGCTGCTGGGCATGCGGTTCCGGTACTCGGTGACCGATCCGGACCGCACCCGGAAGATCACGGCGCCGTTCGCCACGCTGTTCAACCCCTTGATCGTGGTGGCCGTGACTGCTGCCTTCCTGGCCACGTGCTGGTGGGTGCTGATGGTCAAGGGGCTGGCGTCAGCCACGCATGAGGCCTTCGCCAACCCCGGCCTGGTGCTGCTGATCCTGGTGGTCACGGTGCTCTCGGCCGGTTTCCATGAGTTCGGCCACGCCGCCGCCGCCCGCCGCGGCGGGGCCACCCCCGGAGCCATGGGGACGGGCCTGTACCTGATGTGGCCGGCCTTCTATACCGACGTCACGGATTCCTACCGGCTGGGGCGCGGCGGCCGGCTGCGCACGGACCTCGGCGGACTGTACTTCAACGCCATCGTGGCCGTCGCGATCATGGGCATCTGGTGGGCCACCGGCTTCGATGCGCTGCTGCTTGTGGTGGTCACCCAGATCCTGCAGATGGTCCGGCAGCTGATGCCACTGGTCCGCTTTGACGGCTACCACATCCTGGCCGACGCTACTGGCGTCCCGGACCTGTTCCAGCGGATCAAACCCACGCTGCTGGCCCTGGTGCCGTGGCGGAAGACTGATCCCGAAGCCGGGCTCCTGAAGCCCTGGGCGCGGGCCGTGGTCACCATCTGGGTGTTGGTCACGGTCCCCCTGCTTCTGTTCAGCATGGCCACCATGGTGCTCACCCTGCCGCGCGTCCTGGGCACCGCCTGGGACAACGGCCTGAAGCAGCAGGCCATGCTTTCCCACAGCGTCGCCACCGGGGACGTCGCCGACGCCGCCGTCCGGGTGATCGCGATCGCCTGCCTCGCGCTGCCGGTGCTGGGCATCTTGTACATCCTGCTGCGCCTGGTCCGCCAGCTGGCCACCGGGTTGTGGCGCAAGACCCGCGGCAAGGCCCTCCAACGTGCCACCGCCATCGTTGCGATCGCGGCGGTGGCGGCGGGCCTCGCCTGGGCCTGGTGGCCCGGCGCTGACACCTACCGCCCGGTCCAGCCCTACGAGCGCGGCACCCTGGCCGACGCCACCACCGCCGTCTTCCCGGCCGCCACCGCGGCCCGGATGGCCGAGGGCCAGTCAGGAACGACCGTTGCCCTGTGGCCGGAGGGCGCCCGGCGGCCCACACGCGAGGACCCGCAGCTGAGCATGGTCCTGGTACCCCGGCAGTCCGGCACCTCCACCACGGCCGGCCCCGCGGCGGCGCCCGCTGCCCCTTCCTGGGTGTTCCCCTTCGACAAGCCGGCCGCGCCGGAGGACGACGGCAACCAGTCGCTCGCGGTCAACACCACTGACGGTTCCGTGGTCTACGACGTCGCCTTCGCCCTGGTCTGGGCCGAGGACGGTGACACCGTGGACACCCGGAATGAGGCCTACGCCTTTGCCAGCTGCGCGGACTGCGCCGCCGTGGCGGTGGGCTTCCAGGTGGTCCTGATTGTGGGCCAGACCGACGTGATCGTTCCGGAAAACCTCTCGGCGTCAGCGAACTACAACTGCGTCCGGTGCCTGACCTACGCCCTGGCCAGCCAGCTTGTCTTGACCCTCGACGGGCCCCTGAGCAGCGACGGCATGGCCAGGCTCAACGCGCTGTGGCAGGAGATCGCCGCTTACGGCAAGGACCTGCGGAACCAGCCGCTCTCGGAGATCCAGGGCCGGCTCAGCGCCTATAAGGAACAGATCATGGCGGTCATCAAGGCCGATCCGAACGCCACCCCGGCCGGGTCCGCCGGCACGGCCTCGACGCCGGGGGCCACTCCCGGTGCCACCTCCGGCGCCACGCCTGCCGCCACCACGGGAGCCAGCACCGGCAGCACGCCTGGTGCGACTCCCGGCGCCACTGCGGGAGCCACCCCCGGCAGCACGCAGGCCCCGGCCCCGGGACCCACGGGAGCGGCGGCGCCGACTGGCGGTACGACGTCGTCCGGGGCCACCCCGGGTTCCTCTGCCACGGTGCCGGCAGGACAGCAACTGACGCAACCCGCGGCACCCGAACCGGGCACGGTTTCACCGGCGCCCGCGTCGACCGCGCCGCCGGCGCCCTAAGCCGGGAACCCGAATCGGGTTCAAATCGGGTTTAAATCGGGTTCGAATTGACGCAGATGGCCGGAATGGGGACTTCATTCCGGCCATCTGCGTCAGACCGGTGTCCCGTTAGGTCGTTGGTCCGTGGTTTTGGGGCTTCCCGGCGCCGTCAGTCGCCGGATACCTGCTGCCGGGCCTTCCACTCGTCTGCGAGGATGGCGTACACCACCTCCGTGGCCCATTCGCCCTTGTAGTGCCATTTGTCCACCTGCCGTGATTCCAGGCGCATGCCGAGCCGTTCACAGAGCGCCGCCGAGGCCGTGTTCAGGGCATCGAGCTTGGCGTCGATGCGGTGGAAGCCCAGATCCTCAAAGCCGAGCTTGAGCAGCGCCCGGGCGGCCTCACTCGCGATGCCCCGGCCCCGCGCCTCCGGGGCCAGGCTCCAGCCGATCTCGGCCTGCCCGCACCCGTCCAGCCATTTCAGCACCACCTCGCCGAGGAGTCCGGGCGAATCCTGGGCCTCGATGGCCAGGGCCACCCAGTCGCCCTCCTTCTCGAACTCGAAGTTGGCGTACCGTCCCACCGTTTCCATCGACTGGGTGTAACTCTTGGCCTCCCGGGGCAGGAACCGGGCGGTTTCCGGGAGCGAGTGGTAGGCGTGGAAGGCATCGAGGTCGGCGGCGGCAAAGCGACGCAGCACCAGCCGTTCAGTGCGGATGGGCAGCGGAGGCAGGGGCTTGGGTTCGGTCACATCTCCAACGCTACCCAATCAACTGCTCCGTAAGCGCCGTTTTGAGCCGCCACAAGGGCGGCTACGGAGCAACGGATGCCCGGGCGACGACGGCGGCCGTTGCCTCTGCGATCGCCCGCTCCTCGTCGGTGGGCACCACGAGGACCGGCAGGGCCGACGTCGGGGTGGAAATGACGCGCGGTTCCCTGGACCGCTCCCGGTTCAGCCCGGCGTCGAGCTCGACGCCGAGGGCACCGAGCCGCTGCGCCACCAGGTTGCGGAACTGGTGTGAGTTCTCGCCGATCCCGGCCGTGAACACGAGGGCCTTCGCGCCGCCAACGGCCACGTGGTAGCCGCCGATGTACTTCGCGAGCCGGTAGGACGCAACCGCCAGGGCCATGGCTGCCTTGGCGTCGCCGGCCTCCGCGGCCTCCACCACGGAGCGCATGTCGTTGTTTCCGGCCAGGCCCTTGAGCCCGGACTGCCGGTTCAGCATCGAATCCAGGTCCTCGGGGGACCAGCCGTTCCGGCCCAGGAAGACCAGGATGGACGGATCGAGGTCGCCGGAGCGGGTGCCCATGACCAGGCCTTCAAGGGGCGTGAATCCCATGGAGGTGTCGATCGACTGGCCGCCTCGGATGGCCGTGACCGAGGCGCCGTTCCCCAGGTGGGCGATCACGGCGTCGAACTCCTCGACCGGAACATCCAGCAGCGCCGCCGCCCGGTGCGCAACGTATTCGTGCGAGGTGCCGTGGAACCCGTAGCGGCGGATCCCGTGGTTGGTGTAGAGCTCGTCCGGCACCGCATAGCGCCAGGCGTGCTCGGGCAGGGTGCGGTGGAAGGCGGTGTCAAACACGGCCACCTGCGGCAGTTCGGGCCACTTCTTCGAGATCGCGCGGATGCCAAGGACGTTGGCCGGGTTGTGCAGCGGTGCGAGCGGGTTCAGCCGTTCAATGGCCCGGGTGATCTCGTTGTTGACCAGCACCGGTTCGGCGAAGCGCTCACCGCCGTGCACCACGCGGTGGCCCACGGCATCCAGCACTCGGTCCCCCAAGGCTTCGTGGATGGCCGCGTCCACCTGTTCCAGCGCCTCGGCGTGGTCGCGCGGGCCCTCGATCTGGCCGTCGCCCTCGCCGCCGGCACCCATGCCGATCTTCTCGACCAGACCTTCGGTGAGCACGTTGCCGGCCTCGACGTCGCGCACCTGGTACTTGAGCGAGGACGAGCCGGAGTTGATGACGAGCACGAGCATGGGGCCTCCTAAAGCCTTGGCTTCGACGCTACCCTAGGGTGCGCCGTAACTGGCATCACGCCGGAGCCTGGCCGAGCGCTCCGTGGGATCCACTATAAATTGCCGGACGGAACTGCCGGACCAAAATGCCGGAACGCCAGGGCGCCAATCCGTTGCGAAAGCCGGGCCGGGCGCCTAGAGTCGGCGGACCAACTGGACAACTCACGAAAGGGATTTCCATGACTGACGACCCGACCCAGCCGGACAGCACGGGACCGGACAGCACCGAGCCAGAGGGCACCGAACCGGCCAGCGGTTCCGGTAAACCGGATCCCACCGGCGTCGTGGGCGCGAACCCGGCCCTGGACGACACAGGAAACCTCAAGGCCGCCGAGGTCGGGGAAGCACCCGAGGCCCCCGAGAATCTGGAGGACCTGGATCTCACCCCGGCGGGCCTGGCCGATGAGCCTGCCAAGCAGGAAGATCCCGACAGCCCGGCAAAGCCGGAAAACAGCTGACCGGGAAACAGCTGAGCCGGAAACAGCTGAGCCGGAAAACAGCTGACTATGCGCTGGCGGCCGCGGGTGCCGGCTCGGCAGCGGGCTCCACGGACTGGGCCTGGATGGCCGTGATGGCCACGGTGTTGACGATGTCCTCCACCGTGCAGCCGCGCGAGAGGTCGTTGACCGGCTTGCGCAGGCCCTGCAGGACCGGCCCGACGGCGACCGCACCCGAGGACTGCTGCACAGCCTTGTAGGTGTTGTTGCCGGTGTTCAGGTCCGGGAAGATGAACACGGTTGCCTGTCCGGCCACGGACGAGCCCGGCATCTTGGACGCGGCGATGGCGGCGTCCACGGCGGCGTCGTACTGGATGGGCCCCTCCACCGCGAGGTCCGGGCGCCGGCTGCGCACCAGTTCGGTGGCCTCCCGGACCAGGTCCACGGCCCCGCCCGAGCCGGAGCCGCCCGTGGAATAGGAGAGCATCGCGACCCGCGGCTCGACGCCGAACTGCACCGCCGTTTCCGCTGACGCCAGCGCAATGTCCGCGAGCTGCTCCACGTTGGGTTCAGGATTCACGGCACAGTCGCCGTACACCAGGACCCGGTCCGGCATGAGCATGAGGAACACGGAGGAGACGATCTTGACGCCGGGCCGGGTCTTCACGAATTCCAGTGCCGGGCGGATGGTGTGCGCCGTGGTGTGGGCGGCGCCGGAGACCATCCCGTCCACCACGCCGAGCTGGACCATCATGGTGCCGAAGTAGCTTTCGTCCTGCATGACCTCCAGGGCCTTGGCCAGGTCCACGCCCTTGTGCGCGCGCAGTTCCGCGTACTTGCGGGCGAAGTCGCCCCGGAGCTCGGACGAGGCCGGATCCACGATGTTGATGCCGGTGAGATCGACGCCATGGGTGGCTGCGACCTCGCGGACGTCGGCCTCGCGTCCGAGCACCGTGAGTTCGCAGACGTCGCGGCGGTGCAGGATCTCGGCGGCGCGCAGGATCCGCAGTTCCTTGCCCTCGGGCAGGACGATGTGGCGGCGCTGGGATCTGGCCCGCCCGATCAGCTCATGCAGGAACCGCAGCGGGGTCATCCGTTCCGGCCGGGGCAGGTGAAGGCGCTCCAGGAGCTCGGCCTCGTCCACCCGCCGGGCCCAGAGACCCAGGGCGGAGGCGATCTTGCGGCGGTGCCCGGACCAGATTTCGCTCCGGACCTCGGAGACGCGTTTGGCGGTGACGTAGGTGTCGTCGGGAGCAGCGAAGATCGGGAACGGCGCCTGCGCCAGCAGTGAGTAGATGGTCGGGTCCGGGGCCAGGCCGCCGGTGAGGATCAGGGCCGACGGCACCGGGAACTCCGGCGAGAACGAGGACGCCAGGCAGGCCACGAGCACGTCCGCCCGGTCGCCGGGGACGATCACCAGCGCGCCGTCGTTGAGCACGTGCAGGAAGTTGGCGACGTTCATCGCCGCGACCTTGATGGAACGGACATCGCGTTCCAGGTCCGGAAGGCCGGCCACCTGGCCGAGGCCCAGGGCCGAGGCGACCTCCCCGGTGGTGGGCCGGGCGATGTCATCCAATTCCGGGAAGACGTAGACAGGCCGGCCGGACGCGCCAGGCTTCACGGCGGCGGCAATGGCGTCGAGGTCTTCCGGGTCGGCACGGTTGACCATGATCGCCAGGAGCTCGCAGCGCTCCGCGAGGAGTTCCTTGCGCGCCACCTCGACGGCGTCCGCGGCCTCCGGCGCGGTGAGGCCGCGTGCGCCCACCACCGCCACCACGGGGGCGGCGAGGTTGTTGGCCAGCCGGGCGTTGAGGTCGAACTCGACGGCGGCGTCCTGCCCGGTCAGATCCGTTCCCTCGACGATCACGACGTCGCAGTGCTGGGACAAGTCGGCGAAGATTTCGACGCACCGGGAGTTGATTTCCTCGCGCTTTCCTTCGGCCAGGAGGCTGCGGACCTCGGCGAAGGTCAGGCCGCCGCGGCAGCGGTCGTCGTCCAGGCCGAAGCGGGACTTCATGACGGCCACCATGGGGTCCGAGGCGGCGTCGGGGCCGTTGACCACGGGCTTGAAGAAGCCGATCCGGTCCGCGTGCCGGTGGAGGGTGTCCGCCAGGCCCAGCGCTACGAGGGACTTGCCGGAGCCCGGGGTGGTCGCGCTGACATAGATTCCTTTGGCCATGCGTCCCAGCATACTTACACCCCTTGACAGCGGGCACCCACATGGGATTACCTAATGAACATTCGGTAAATAAAGCTGGAGGCAATGAGGCATGGCTGAACTGACGATTTCCGGTGACACTCACCCAATCCTGAAGGACGACTATGCCTCCGAATGGATGGGCATCGAAGTTCTCGCACTGGACGACGGACATGCCACGATCCGGATGAGGCTCCGGCAGGAAATGCTCAATGGCTTCGGCATGGCCCACGGCGGAATGATCTTCGCCTTCGGCGACACAGCCTTTGCACTGGCCTGCAACCCGGCCAGCGCGAAACCCGGCGAAGCCGGGATCGACAGCGGCACCATCACCGTGGCCTCCGGCGTCGACATCAACTTCCTCAAGCCGGCATTCCGCGGCCAGGTCCTGACCGCCGTCGCCAACCGCCGCGCCAGCACCGGGCGCAGCGGCCTCTACGACGTCCAGATCTACGCCGCCGATCCCGGCGCCGGCGCGGGCACTCCGCAGCCGGCACCCACCGGCTCGGTTCCCACCGCCACGGTCCCGGGCGAACTCCCCGCGGACCCCGCCACCCCTGCGGGCGAACTCATCGCCGAGTTCCGCGGCCGCAGCCGCACCATCTCCAAGAAATAGAAACAGGGACCCACAGATGACCCAAGAAACTGCCGCCGCCACAACTGACGCCGTCCTGGACCGCGAGGAGACCATCTCCCGCGACGAGCTCGAGGCGCTTCAGCTCAGCCGCCTGCAGCACACGGTGGCCTACGCCTATGACCGCGTCCCCCTGTACAAGCGCAAGTTCGACGCCGCCGGCGTCCACCCGGCGGACCTGCGTGAGCTCTCCGACCTCGCCAAGTTCCCCTTCACCACCAAGGAGGACCTCCGCCTCGAGTACCCCTTCGGCATGTTCGCCGTGCCCCAGCACGAGGTCGCGCGGATCCACGCCAGCTCCGGCACCACGGGCCGCGCCACCGTGGTGGGCTACACGAAGAAGGACCTCGCCGACTGGGCCAAGCTTGTGGCCCGCTCGCTGCGCGCCTCCGGCGTCCGGCCCGGCATGAAGGTCCACAACGCCTACGGCTACGGGTTGTTCACCGGCGGCATGGGCGCCCACGCCGGCGCCGAGGCCCTCGGCTGCACCGTCATCCCGATCTCCGGCGGCCAGACCGAGCGCCAGATCACGCTCATCCAGGACTTCAAGCCCGACGCCATCCTGGCCACCCCCACGTACCTGCTGACGATTGCCGACGCCATGATCAAGCAGGGCATCGACCCGGCCTCCACGTCCCTGAAGTACGCGGTCCTGGGCGCCGAGCCGTGGACCGAGGAAATGCGGCACGAGCTCGAGACCACCATGAACCTCAAGGCCTGCGACATCTACGGCCTCTCCGAGGTCATGGGCCCGGGCGTCGCCGGCGAAGCCGTGGAAACGCAGGACGGCAGCCACATCTGGGAGGACCACTTCCGGCCCGAGATCATCGACGCCTTCGACCCCACGGTGGTGCTGGGCGACGGCGAACCGGGCGAGCTCGTTTTCACCTCGCTCACCAAGGAAGCGCTGCCGATCATCCGGTACCGCACCAAGGACCTCACCCGGCTGCTGCCGGGCACCGCGCGTCCGGCACACCGCCGCATGGGCCGCATCACCGGCCGCAGCGACGACATGATCATCCTGCGCGGGGTGAACCTGTTCCCGTCCCAGATCGAGGAGATCGCCCTGCGCATCCCCGAGCTCAGCCCGCACTTCCAGCTGGAGCTGACCCGGCCCGAGGGACAGCGCATGGACCAGCTGACCGTGAAGATCGAGCGCCGCGACGCCGTCACGGTCAAGGGCGCCACGGACGCCGCCAAGGTCCTGCAGCAGCAGATCAAGATCCACGTCGGCTCCTCCTGCACAGTCGACGTCGTCGAACCCGGCTCCCTGGAGCGGTCCAACGGCAAGCTGCGGCGGATCTACGACCTGCGTCCCAAGGCCTGAATGAGCAGCCGATCGTGAGAAACTAGCCACTATGCCCAGCACAGCAACCACCACCACCAAGCGCGGCCGCCCCGGCTATGACCAGCAGTCCGTGCTGGTCATCGCCGTAGACGTATTCAACCGCCACGGCTACGACGCCACCTCGATGGGTATCCTCGCCGAGAATCTGGGCATCTCCAAGTCCGCGATCTATCACCACGTACCGTCCAAGGGCGACCTGCTGAAGCTCGCCCTGGACCACGCCCTGGGCGGGCTCGAGGCGATCCTGGACCAGCCCGGGGCAACCTCGGGTTCGGCCGATGCCCGGCTGGAGTTCGTGGTCCGCCAGACCATCTCGGTGCTGGTGGAGCGGCTGCCGTTCGTGACGCTGCTGCTGCGCCTGCGCGGGAACACGGAGATCGAGCGGGATGCGCTGGAGCGGCGCCGCACCTTCGACCACAAGGTCGCCGCACTGATTTCCGAGGCCCGGGATGAGGGCTCGCTCCGCCAGGACATTGACCCCCGCACCGTCACCCGGCTGCTGTTCGGCACCATCAACTCGATCGTCGAGTGGTACAAGCCGGGCGGTTCGCTGTCCCCGGAGAAGCTGGCCGACGACGTCATCACCATGGCGTTCCACGGCCTTCACGTCCCCCGCTGACCGCCTGCCGGCCGGCGGGTGGCCCGGCGAGTCGTTGACGGCAGGATAACGGACGCCCACCCTGTTGTCATGGCCACGAAGATCTCTGATGTCCTCTTCAGCACGTTCCCTGATTTGCGGTATCAGCCCACCGCGAAAAGGGTCCGTGCCCTGGCGGGCGGGCGGGCCGTCGTCGACACCCTGGGCGCGCTCCTGGTGTGGGAGCCGAAACGCGTCACCCCCCTCTACGCTGTTTCCGAAGGTGAGCTCCGGGCCGAGCTCGCGCCGCCGGGGCAGCAGGCGGGCGACGTCCCGGAGCACGGCTTCAGGATGGGCCGGGAGGGGCCGCCGGCACTGGATCCGCGCACGGCGTTCGGCAGGCACACGGCGGCCGGTGAGGAGCTCGACGTCGTCACCTCCCATGCGAGGCTGCCGCGCGCTGCCTTCCGGCCGGCGGACCCCGACCTCGCCGGCTATGTGGTGCTGGATTTCACCGCTTTCGACTGGCTCGAGGACGATGAGGAGATCATCGGCCACCCCCGTGATCCGTTCCACCGCGTGGACATCCGGGCGTCCTCGCTCACCGTTGAGGTGGGGATCGACGGCGTAACGCTCGCCGCGACGAACGGCGCGCAGCTGCTCTACGAAACCATGCTGCCGGTGCGCTACTACATTCCGCCGTCGGATGTGCGGCTGGATCTGATGGAGGAAAGCCCCAAACGGACTATCTGCCCGTACAAAGGCCAGGCGAGCTACTGGAGCTACCCGGGTTCCGCGCAGGGCAGGAATGTCGCGTGGAGCTATGACCGGCGGTTCCTCGACGCCGCCCAGATCCACGGACTTGTCAGTTTCTTCAATGAAAGAGTGGACATCACCGTGGACGGCGTCCGGCAGGAGCGCCCCGTCACGCCGTGGTCCCGCCCGGGCGGACCCGGGGCACCGGAGGCGTGAACCGCAGCGCTTTAGTGCTCTTTCACCCGCATTGGGTGACGACTGCTCCCGGCTGGAAGCGCTAGCTTGGAGAACATCTGAAGGACCACCTCTATCGCTTGTGAGACCTCACTCAAGGCTCCCCGCCGTCTGGCGGAAGGAGGAGGGATGATGTTCTGCCCGTTGATCACCGGTGACCCGCGGTGTTGCCGGCCGGGCACGCCGCCCCGAGCTGGAAGAAGGACATTCGGGGTCACCCGGATCGTCACAGTCGCGCCGGGTCGCCGAAAATGAGCGGGCCTGCAGCGTCGCCGCCGAGTTTCGATCCGGCCGTCGTCATTCGTTCCAGGGCGTACATTTCTGCGCTTGTGCTGGCAGCGGTCCTGGGCGTTCCCATCTCGGTCATTGCGTACGGCTTTCTCGCTTTGGTCGCGGCGGTCCAGCAGTACGTCTTCGTCGGGCTGCCGGAACAAGTCTTCGGGGGACCTGCTCCTGCCTGGTGGCCGGTTCCGTGGTTGGTGCTGTGTGGGCTGTTGACGGCGTCCACCATCCGGTATCTGCCGGGAACCGGGGGCCACTCACCGGCTTTCGGCTTCAAGACGGGCGGCGGTCCGCCCAGCGGCCGGGAGCTGGTGGGCATCGTTCTCGCGGCGCTGACCACGCTCAGCCTCGGTGCGGTGCTCGGGCCGGAGGGTCCGCTGATCGCGATCGGTGGCGGCCTCGGGGCGTTGGCGGTGCACCTGGCGAAGAAGGACGCCCCGCCGATGGCCCTGACGATCATGGCGTCGGCTGGCAGTTTCGCAGCGATCAGTACCCTGCTCGGATCCCCCGTGCTCGGTGCATTCCTGATCATGGAGGCCGCCGGAATCGGGGGAATGACGCTGAGCCTGATGGCCCTGCCCGGACTGCTGGCATCCGGCGTCGGGGCGCTGGTGTTCGTCGGCCTGGACGGCTGGACCGGGTTGGGCAGCTTCTCGCTGGCGCTGCCCGTCGTGCCGCCTGCGGTGCCGCCGACCCTGGCGACGCTGGGCTGGGCGGTGATCATGGGCGTCGTCGGCGCGCTGTTGGGATGGTTGATCCGCTGGGTCGGGCTCTCGCTTCGTCCGCTCGTGCACCTGAACCGGGTGTTGGTGACCTCTGGGCTCGGCCTGCTGATCGGTCTTGCCGCGATGGCCTACCAGTTGATCTCCGGGAAGAGCTTCACGCAGGTCTTGTTCTCGGGGCAGGACGCCCTTCCGGATCTGGTCGAACACGCCACGGACTACTCGCTTGCTGTGCTTCTTCTGCTGATCGCCTGTAAGGCCTTGGCCTACGGGCTCTCGCTGAGCGCTTTTCGTGGCGGGCCCGTGTTCCCTTCGATGTTCATCGGTGCGGCGCTGGGCATTGCCGCGAGCGGGTTGCCCGGAATGAATCTCGCGGCAGGGCTCGGCATGGGCATGGGAGCCATGTGCGCGGCCATGCTGCGGCTGCCGTTGACGTCGACGCTGCTGGCCACGCTGCTGCTGGGAGTGGACGGTGTGGCCGTAACACCGCAGGTGGTGGTGGCTGTGGCGGTGGCCTTCGTCATCTCCAACGTGCTTCCGGTCCCCGGGCCGAAAGCGCCCGCGGCGCCTGACGATGTCGGCAGCGTCCGACGTCGGGCCTCCTCGAGGGCCGACAATGACTGAGACCTCGAGCGCGGGCCGTCTGACCGTACGGGACCGGTGGATCGCCTGGTTGTTCATTATTGGCTCGAGTCTGTTCGCCCTGGGAGCGGTGCCGCTATACGCCGAGGCCGTGGGATTGCGCTTGTGTGCGCTCACCTTCTTCGTCGGTTCGCTGTTCTTCACCTCTGCGGCGTTCCTGCAGTACCGCGAAGCCGTTGACGCGCTCCCGGCCGTGGGTGCCACGCCGCGACATTCGTTTTGGGTTTGGGCGCCGCGAAATCCCGGTTGGCTTGCTGCCGCGGTTCAACTAGCCGGCACGCTGTGGTTCAACTGGAGTACGGCAAACGCAATGCGGGTCAATCTCAGTGCTGCGCTGACCGAGCAGCAGGTGTGGCGACCCGACGCTCTGGGTTCAGTCGCCTTCCTCGTTTCAAGCGGTGTGGCGTTGCGGGATGCCAGTCGCGCCATTGCCGGCAGGCCCAGGCCCCGGGTGTGGACGATCGGCGTGATCAACGTGGCCGGCTCTGTTGCGTTCGGCATCTCGGCTGTCGCGGCCTTTGTCATACCGTCGAGCGGCGATGTCTGGAACGCCGAGCTCTCCAATCTCGGCACATTCGTGGGAGGCCTGTGCTTCCTCACCGGCGCGATTCTGATGCTGAGTCCAGAATCCACCGATGCCTCGTCTCCCGCGGGCCGGGGAACTCATCCGTAACACCTTTTCAACAGTCTCTGAAGGAGAAGTGATGTCAATAAATTCCCAGCCATCGGATGCCGACGCGGCACTGTTCGGCAACCGCTTTGTCACCAAGGAAGTTCCGAGCCGGGAGTTCCCGGAGACCGGTCTTCCTGCTCAGGACGCTTTGCGGCTGGTGTCGGAGGACCTGGCGCTGGAGGGTGACCCGGCCCGGAACCTGGCGACCTTCGTGACGACATGGATGGAGCCGGAGGCCCAGCAGATCATCGCCGCGAACCTGCACCGCAATTTCATCGACCACGCCGAATATCCCCGCACGGCCGAGATCGAGCAGCGCTGCATTCGGATGCTCGCCGACCTCTTCCACGCGCCCGGCGAGACGACGGGAGCCCGAACCCAGGGATCGTCCGAGGCGATCATGCTCGGCGGCCTGTCCCTGAAGTGGAACTGGCGCAAGCGCCGCGAGGCCGCCAGCGCGTCGACGTCGAACCCGAACCTGGTGTTCGGCGGCGACGTGCATGTCGTGTGGGAGAAGTTCTGCCGCTACTTCGACGTCGAGCCGCGGATCGTGCCCCTGCAGCCGGGGAAGTACACGATCGGCCCGGAGGACGTGCAGGCCCATATCGATGAGAACACCATCGGCGTCGCAGCCGTGCTGGGCACGACGTTCACCGGGCACAAGGACGACATCGTCGGCATCAACGACCTGCTGGTCCGGATCAAGGGTGAGCGGGGCCTTGATGTGCCGCTGCACGTGGACGGGGCCAGCGGGGGGTTCGTCTGGCCCTTCCTGTACCCGGACTCCGAGTGGGACTTCCGGCTGGAGCAGGTCCGCTCGATCAATGTCTCCGGGCACAAGTTCGGACTGGTCTATCCCGGCATCGGCTGGCTGATCTTCCGGGAGAAGGCCGATCTGGCAAAGGACCTCGTCTTCGAGGAGAACTACCTCGGCAAAACCGACTCGACGTTCACCCTGAACTTCTCCACCGGCTCGGCGATGGTTCTCGCCCAGTACTACAACTTGGTGCGCTATGGCCGCGCCGGTTACACCTACATCATGCAGAACATGCAGACCAACGCCCGCGTCCTCGCCGAGAAGTTGGAAGCCATGGGCCGGTTCGAGATCATCGGCCCTGACGAGGAGCAACTCCCCCTGGTCGCGTTCCGGCTCGCCGCCGACCCCGGGTACGACGAGTTCGACATTGCCTGGCAGCTGGCGGCTGAGCGCGGCTGGATGGTGCCGGCCTACACCCTGCCGCCGAACGCCCAGGACGTGACGATCATGCGGGCGCTGGTCAAGGAAACGATGAGCCGCGAGCACGTCGACACGCTCGCCCGGGACATCGAGGAGGCGTGCTCAACGCTGGCGAAGAAGGGCGGCGCGCACGAATCCGAACGCAAGAAGATCGTCACCGGCCCCGGCCACTGACCGGGTGCACCGGTGACACGCCCGGCCCGGGACATCCGCCCGGGCTGGCGCGGGAACCGGCAGCGGTTCGTGCCTGCCAGACGGGGTTGGGAGCCCGGATCTAGTCCCCGGCCTTGGGTCATTTCTTCTCCGTGACCGCTGTCGTTTCGCGCTGGGTCGCGGCCCAGCTGGCGAGGACTTTCAGGGCGTCCTCGGAGGGTGTCCCGGGATCTGCTGTGTAGACGTTGATGCGCAGTCCCGGGTCCGCGGGCAGTTCCAGTGCTTCGAAGCTCAGGTCCAGGTCCCCCACGATCGGGTGGTGGAGCCGTTTGCGGCCGGTGCGGTGGTACTTCACGTCGTGCCGGGCCCACCGGGTGCGGAACTCCTCGCTGCGGGTCGAAAGCTCTCCGATCAGGTCGGTGAGGTCCCTGTCGTAGGGGTTTTTCCCGGCAGTGGAGCGCAGGACCGCGACGATGTCGTCCGCGCTGCGTTCCCAGTCGGCGAAGAACTCCCGCGCTTTCGGGTTCAGGAAGGTGAACCGTGCGCTGTTCGGCGGAGTGGTTGTTTCGGCCATCAAGTCCAGGTAGAGCGCACGGCCGAGCTCATTGGCGGCGAGGACATCCCCGCGGTCGTTGCGGACCCAGGCCGGCGCCGTCGTGATCGCATCAATGACGCGTTGCACGCTCGGCCGCACCGTCTGCGGGCTGCGCTTTCGCCGGACCCGGGGAGCGGCCGTGGCCGCGCGGGCCAGGTCAAAAAGGTGGGCCGTCTCGGCGTCGTCAAGCTTCAGCGCACGGCAGAGGGCTTCAAGGACGCTGTCCGAGGCGCCGGAGAGGTTTCCGCGCTCAAGGCGGATGTAGTAATCGATGCTCATCCCGGCGAGCATCGCGACTTCCTCGCGGCGCAGCCCGGTAACGCGGCGGTTGCCGCCGTAGACCGGGAGGCCGGCCTCGTCCGGCGTGATCCTGGCACGGCGGGAGGTCAGGAACTTCCGCACGTCGTCGCTGTGTGTCATGGCCTCCACGCTACCCGCGGCCGATGCGACGAGGGAGGCACTGGCATTACCCGGAACGACCGTGACTCCCCGCCGTTGAGGGATCAGGGTTGCATTGAAAGCATGAAACCTGAACCGGCACCTGCTGCCCACCCGGCAGCGATCCTGGCGATCATCCTCGTCAGCTACTTCATGATTTTGCTCGATAACTCGGTCATCTTCACGGCCCTGCCGAGCCTGCAGGCGGATCTGCAGCTGAGCACGGGTGAGCTCTCGTGGGTCCAGGACGCGTATACCCTGGTCTTCGGCGGCCTGCTGCTCCTCGGCGCCCGGGCAGGAGACCTGCTCGGCCGGCGGCGCGTCTTTGTGTTCGGGCTGGTGGTGTTCTCGATCGCGTCGCTACTGATCGGCCTGGCCCCGGCGGGCTGGTGGGCGATCGCCGGCCGGGCGATCCAGGGTATCGGGGCGGCGATTGTCGCGCCTGCCTCGCTGTCCCTGCTCACGGCGAGCTTCCCGGAGGGCCGTGGGCGCACCCGGGCCGTGGCGTTGTACGGCGCGACCGCAGGGATTGGTGCCAGCCTGGGCCTGGTCATCGGCGGGGCGTTGGCCCATTGGATCTCATGGCGTGCCGGGTTCTTCGTCAACGTACCCATTGGCGCGGCCATGATCGCGCTCGCTCCGCGGTTCCTCCCGGAAACCGGTCGGGCGAGCGGCCGCTTCGACGTGTTCGGGGCGCTCAGCGCGACCCTGGGTGTCGGCGCTCTCGTGTTCGGCATCATCAACACCGCCGACGCGGGCTGGACCTCCCCGGCCACGGTCACGGCCGTCACCGCCGGCGTCGGACTGCTCATCGTGTTCGTGCTGATCGAACGCGGGGCCGCCCAGCCGATCATGCCGCTGCGGCTGTTCGCCAGCCGCCGCCGCACCGGCGCCTACGTTGCACGCTTCCTGTACTTGGGCGCGATGATTGCGTTCTTTTTCTTCACCACCCAGTTCCTGCAGGAGGTACTCGGTTTCGACCCCCTGCAGGCCGGCCTGGGATTCCTGCCCATGACGGCCGTCAACTTCGCCGTCGCAATGAGCATCCCGCGGCTCCTGAACCGGATGCCGGGCTCATTTCCCCTCGTGGCCGGCATCCTGGTCACCCTGGCCGGGATGTTCTGGCTCAGCCGGGTCGGCGTCGACTCCTCCTACCTGACGGGCGTCGCTTTCCCGATGGTCCTCATCGGAGCCGGACAGGGCTTGGCTTTTGCGCCCCTTACGTCGTTCGGCATCGTTGGTGCGCCCGCGGCCGACGCCGGCGCGGCATCGGGCCTGCTGAACACCTTCCATCAGGTGGGCACCTGCCTCGGGCTGGGCATCGCGGTCGCGGCCGCAGCCACCGTCCCGGCCGCCGGTTCTGCCGTGGCGCACCTGGCCGCGCAGGTCAGCGCTGCCCTCACGACAGGCAGTGTCCTGCTGCTCCTTGCCCTGGCTGTCACCGCGGCCCTCATCCTGCCGGCTGACCTCGCGGCCCGCCGGGCCCGGACACCGCTCGGGGCCGCGCCCGAGGCGCTGCCCGCCCGCTGACCTCTCAACATCCGAGATGGGGGTACTCACGTGCCCTCCCACAATCCCGCACCTCTGAATACCGTGAAAGGCATGCACATGGAACTCACTCTCAACAACGGCGTCACGATGCCAGCCCTCGGCCTGGGCGTCTTCCACAGCGCGCCGGAGCAGACGACGGCGGCCGTCGAGGCGGCGCTGGAGGCCGGCTACCGGCACATCGACACCGCAGCCGCGGCGTACATCGACGCCCTCGAGCCCGGCGTGCGCAACGAACCGGATCCCGACGAGGCCCGCGAAGAGCGCTTCGCCATGGTCATCCCCGAAGCCTGAGACAGAGAGAAGGAACCACCATGAAATACCGCCCCCTTGGCCGCACAGGCGTGCAGGTCAGTCCCCTATGCCTCGGCGCGATGATGTTTGGCCCCTGGGGCAACAACGACACCGCGGACTCCATTCGCATCATCCACCGCGCCCTCGACGCGGGCATCAACTTCATCGACACCGCCGATGTCTACTCCGGCGGGGCATCCGAGGAAATCGTCGGGCAGGCACTGGAAGGCCGGCGTGAGGACGTGTTCCTCGCCACGAAGTTCTTCATGCCCATGGGCGAAGACCCGAACCAGCGGGGTGGATCCCGCCGCTGGATCATGCGGGCGGTGGAAGACTCCCTTCGCCGGTTGAACACCGATTACCTCGACCTCTACCAGGTACACCGGCCCAGCCCCGACACGGACGTGGAGGAGACCCTCGGCGCCCTCACCGACCTGGTCCGCCAGGGCAAGGTGCGTTACATCGGGTCCTCGTCGTATTCCGGATCCCAGATCGTGGAGGCCCAGTGGGCATCCCGGGACCGCAACCTGGAGCGGTTCGTCACCGAGCAGCCGCCGTACTCGATCCTCGTGCGCGGCATCGAGGAAGACATCCTTCCCACGGTGCAGCGCCACGGCATGGGCACCCTCACCTACAGTCCGCTCAGCGGCGGCTGGCTCTCCGGGCGCTGGCGCAAAGACTCAGCGTCCGCCCCCACCTCGAGTGCCCGCCCGAGCGCCCGGTTCGACATGACGAGCCCGGCCAACCAGCGCAAGCTCGACATCGTCGAAGAACTCGCCCAGCTGGCCGAACAGGCCGGGCTGACACTCATCGAGCTGGCCATCGCCTTCGTGATCAACCACCCCGGCGTCACGGCCGCCATCGTGGGACCGCGCACCATGGAACAGCTCGAGTCCTACCTGCCCGCCGCGGACATCACATTGGCCACCGACGTGTTGGACCGCATCGACCAGCTGGTCGCACCCGGCGTGACCGTCAACCCGGACGACAACAGCTACGGCGCCAACGAACTCACGGCGCAGTCACGGCGTCGGACGACCCCGTGACCGCCGCGGCTGTCGAGGCCCGCGGCGACGGCTGGGTCATGGCACGCACGGTCGCAGCAACCTGGTAACAGCCGGACACCTCCAGCCCGTCCTACGGGCGGATGCACCAAAAACATACATCGAGCAGATCGAGCTTCCACTGAAAGAAGGAACATCATGACTGACCAACCCAAGCAGGTCGGCGGGGGCCGGAACATGTTCGGAGACTTCGCCCCGAAGCTCGCCGAGCTCACCGACGACGTCCTCTTCGCGGACGTCTGGAACCGCCCGGAGCTTCGGGCCCGTGACCGCAGCCTCATCACCGTCGCCGTACTCACGGCCGGCGGCAACACCGAACAGCTCGGCTTCCACCTTGGCCGCGCCATCGAGAACGGCGTCGCCCAGGAAGAACTCATCGAAGCCATCACCCACGTTACGCTCTACGCCGGCTGGCCCAAGGGCATGGCCGCCATGGGCGTCGCCAAGCAACTCTTCACCGAGAGCAAGTAAGGATCACCATGAACATCGAACCCACTGTCCCCACGTCGAAGAACCCGCCGGCCCGGTTCGCCGGCGACGTCTGGCTCGATCCGATCGCGCTCCCGCACGAGCCGGATCAGACGATGGTGGTCGCGACCGTCCGATTCGCGCCCGGAGCCCGCACCGCCTGGCACTCCCACGAACACGGCCAGTACCTCCGCGTCACCCAGGGCGTGGGCCGCTTCGGGACCCGGGACGGCAAGATCATCGAGGTCCACCCCGGCCAGACGCTCTACACGCCGCCCGGCGAGGAGCACTGGCACGCAGCTGCCCCTGGCTGCTTCATGGAACATATCGCCATGCTCCAGAACGGCGAGGACCCCGCGGCCACCACCACGTGGGGCGCGCACATCACCGACGACGAGTACAACGGCCGCTGACCAGCCTGCGAGGCACTGGCGGGGCGCCCTGGATGACCGCAGGCAACAGAAAGGGCGCCCCGCTGAGCCGGAGCGCCCGAAAAATCGCCGTTGCCCGCCGTTTAGAGCTGGTAATCAGCTGCCGTGGTGATGTTCTCGTGGACGCACAGAATATTGTGCTCGGAGTCCATGAACCAGGCGCATTTCTCTGAATCCGTTGTACAAATGTGGTTCTCGGTCTTGAGATCCGGGCGATCGTAGTCCTGGAACATGACGCCCTTTGCCTCCATTTCCTGGACGGTGCGCTCGATCTCGTTGACTTCGAAGCTCAGGGTGGTGTGCTCTGAGTGCTTTCCATCCTTGACTGGCATCAGCTGCAGCATTGGGCCGCCTTCTGAGCCGAACAATTCGCTTCCGTCATCTGCCACGCCGCGGTGCGGGAGCCCCAAAGTGTCCGCGTAGAAATGCCGGGCACGCGCTGCATCATCAACTGGCAGGACTGTTGTGGCTTTATTGAGTACTAGGGTCATTTCGCCACCTCCTACGAGCAAGATTTTACGCCGGAGCGTGGTGGAAAGAGCCTGTAAATTGCCCCGCGGACAGCTGACGCTCCCTCACATTTTGCAGCCCAACAGCCAACGCCCCCTAAGAAGGTGAGGGAGCGTCGGCTGTGGAATCGCAGGAAGTGAGAGAGCGTCGGACGGGCTACTTCTCGACGAGGGTCAGGACGTCGTAGGTCGCCACGATTTCGTCGTTCTGGTTGGTCAAGACGGCGTCCCAGGCCACCTCGCCGTATTCGTCGGTCTCGCGCGGGGTGATCTTCTTGGCCGTCAGAGTCACCCGGATGGAGTCGCCCGCAGCCACCGGGGTGATGAACCGCAGGCTCTCCAGCCCGTAGTTGGCCAGGACCGGGCCCGGTGCGGGCTCCACGAACAGGCCGGCGGCCCAGCTGAGCAGGAGGTAGCCGTGCGCCACGATGCCGGGGAAGAAGGGGTTGGCCGCCGCGGCTTCCTGGTTGGTGTGGGCGTAGAAGGTGTCCCCGGTGGAGTTCGCGAACTTGGTGATTTCCTCCAGCGAGACCTCACGCAGCTCCGAGCGGATGGCGTCGCCGATGTGCAGCGTGGCCAGGGATTTCCGGAACGGGTGCTGGCCCTCGGTCTCGAGCGTGAAGTTGCGGTCGGCGCCGGTGTGCCACACCCCGGTGACGGCGGTGAGCATGTTCGGCGAGCCCTGGATGGCGGTGCGCTGCATGTGGTGCATCACCGAGCGGATTCCGCCGAGCTCTTCGCCGCCGCCGGCGCGGCCGGGACCGCCGTGGACCAGGTGCGGGACCGGGGAGCCGTGGCCGGTGGAGCTGCGGGCGTCCTCGCGGTTGAGCATGAGCACACGGCCGTGGTGGGCCGCGATACCGGTGACCAGCTGCTGGGCCACGGCGGGATCGTTCGTGCAGACCGAGGCGACGAGAGAGCCGCCGCCGCGGGCGGCGAGGCGGACGGCGTCGGCCAGGTCCGTGTAGCCGATCACCGAGGACACCGGGCCGAAGGCCTCGAGCGAGTGGACCTCCTCGGCCTCCGGGTTGGCCCAGCTCAGCAGGACCGGGGACATGAAGGCGCCGCCGTCAACGACGCCGATGCTTCCGTCCGCGCTGGTGACCTTGGGCGCATCGAGCGTGCCGTAGGCGAGCTCCCCGCCGGCGTCGAGCATGGACTGGACGGCGGCGCGCACGTCGGCGAGCTGCTCGAGGGAGGCCAGGGCGCCCATGGTGACGCCCTCGGCGCGGGGATCACCGAGCACCACGCGTTCGCGGATGCGGTCCCCCACGGCCGCGGTGACGTCGGCGACGAGGTCCTGCGGCACGATTGCGCGGCGGATCGAGGTGCATTTCTGGCCGGCCTTGGCGGTCATCTCGGTGACGAGGGACTTGATGAAGGCGTCGAATTCCGGTGTGCCCTTGACGGCGTCCGGGCCCAGGATCGCGGCGTTGAGCGAGTCGGTCTCGGAAGTGAAGCGGACCCCGCCCTTGACCACATTGGGGTGGGATTTGAGCGTGTTGGCGGTCGAGGCGGAGCCGGTGAAGGCCACGAGGTCGCGGTAGTCCAGGTGGTCCAGCAAGGTGCGGACGGAGCCGGAAATCAGCTGCAGCGAGCCGGTGGGCAGGATGCCGGATTCGTCGATCGCCTTGACCACGGCCGCGGCCACGTACCCGGTGGGGGTGGCGGGCTTGACGATGGTGGGGACGCCGGCGAGGAAGGCCGGGGCAAGCTTCTCCAGCATGCCCCAGACCGGGAAGTTGAAAGCGTTAATCTGCACGGCGACGCCGGGAATGCGGGTATAGATGTGCTCGCCGGCGAACGAACCGTCGCGGGACAGCACCTCCATGGGGCCATCCACCACCACCTGGGAATTGGGCAGCTCGCGGCGGCCCTTGGACCCAAAGGTGAACAGGACGCCGATGCCGCCGTCGATGTCGATCATGGAGTCGATCTTGGTGGCGCCGGTCTGCGCCGAGAGCGCGTAGAACTCCTCGCGGCGGCCGTTGAGGTACTGCGCCAGCTCCTTGAGCTTGAGCGCGCGCTGGTGGAAGGTCAGCGTGCCAAGTTCCGCCTGGCCGGTGGTGCGGCCATAATCCACGACGGCGGCGAGGTCGAGCCCCTCGGTGCTCACCTTCGCCAGGAGCTCGCCGGTGCTGGCGTCCAGTACCGGCGCCGCGCCGGCGGCGGAGGTGGCGTCGGGAGTCCACCAGGAACCCCGGATGAAACTGGGAACGATCTCGACAGTGTCTACTGTGGGTGCGGCTGTGGTGGTCATCGTTGACGGGTCCTTCCAACGGGGGAGCAAGATCAACACGGCCGGAACATTACTGACCGTCCGTTCGGTAATATGATCTACAGTACATGAATGAGGCCTGCCGCACACTAGCCGCGGCGGCACCGACTGTCCGGGCCCCGGCCGGGCGGCAACAAAGGAGACGCTATGACGCCCGAGACCGGCAGTACCGACTTGTGGAAGATTACCCTGGGCGAACTCGACGAGAAGATGGGCGTGAAGATCGTCGAGGAGTCCGTGGACCGCGTGGTGGCGACCATGCCGGTGGAGGGCAACCGGCAGTCGTTCGGGCTCCTGCACGGCGGCGCCTCACTGGCCGTGGGCGAGGCCGTGGGATCCTGGGCCGCCGTCATCCACGCCAGCACCCTGGGCAAGACGGCGGTGGGCGTCGACGTCTCGGCCACGCACCACAAGTCGGCCCGCGAGGGACTGATCACGATCACGGCAACCCCCATCCATCTGGGCGGCACCCTGACCACCCACGAGGTGCTGATCACGAACGAGGCCGGCCAGCGGATCTGCACGCTGCGGATCACCAACCTGCTGCTGGACCGCAAGGCCTGAGTAGCGTCCCCGCCCCTCGAGGTCGCCGGAACCGTGCGGGGTCGCCGTATCTTTCCGGCGACCCCGCAGCGTTCCGGCGAGCCGGGGCCTTAGCGGCTGAGCAGCCGGGGGCTGAGCACCCGGCTACACCGGACTCCGCCGGCGATGTAGGGCCGATGGACCCGGAAGGACCGCTGCCCCGGCTGTTAGCGTGGAAGTGCTGAGTCGCCCGGCACCGCTGGGTATCACCGGTCTCACCGGAAGGGATGCACCATGCTCTCAGACACTTCACTTCCCGTCATCCAGGCAACGCTTCCCGTGGTCGGCGAGCACATCGAGGAGATCGCCAAGCGCTTCTACAAACATATGTTCGAGGCGCAGCCGGATCTCCTGGACGGGCTGTTCAACCGGGGGAACCAGGCGGATGGCCGCCAGCAGCAGGCACTCGCAGGATCCATCGCGGCATTCGCCGGCATGCTCGTGGAGAAACCGGACCAGGTGCCGGACCATCTGCTCTCCCGGGTGGCCCACAAACACGTCTCGCTGGGACTGAGCCCGGACCAGTACCAGATTGTCCACGACCACCTCATGTGGGCGATCGTGGATGTTCTGGGGGATGCGGTCACGCCCGAGGTCGCCGCGGCCTGGGACGAGGTCTACTGGCTCATGGCGAACCTGCTCATCAACAAGGAGCGCGGGCTGTACAACGCAGTGCACCTGACCCCCGAGACCATTTGGCGGACGTGGCGGGTGGTGCAGCGGATCCAGGAGACCGCCGACGTCGTCTCGTTCGTCGTCGAACGGACCGACGAGCGGGACGTCAAACCGTCCCTGCCCGGGCAGTACGTGACTCTCAAGATGACCATGCCCGACGGCGTACAGCAGCCCCGGCAATACAGCCTGACCAAGGCCGACGACGGCCAGCACCGGCAGTTCGCTGTCAAGAGGGTCCACGGACTTCCGACTCCCGACGGCGAGATGTCCACGCTGCTCCACAACGATGTCCAGGTGGGCGACGAGGTGGTGCTCTCAGCACCGTTCGGCGACGTAGTGCTGGAGTACACGGACCGGCCCCTGGTCATGGCCAGCGCCGGAATCGGCATCACGCCCATGGCCGGAATGCTCTCCCACCTCGTGCAATCCGGGTCGCGACGCCAGGTGATGCTCCTGCATGCCGATGACAGCGAGGCAACCTTCCCGCTCAGCGCGCAGGTCACGGAGGATCTCGCGAAACTCGCGGACGGGACCCTGAAGACGTGGTTCCTGACTCCCGCGGAGGCGGCGGAGACCGGCGGGGCGGGCGAGACCGGCGGGACGGGGGAGACCGGCGGGACGGGCGAGACCGGCGGGGCGTCCGGGTCCGTGTTCTCCGGTTTCATGGACGTCAGCGACGTCGAACTCCCCGACGACGCCGAGTACTACCTCTGCGGTCCCCTGCCGTTCCTGAAATCGGTCCGGAGCGCCTTGATTGCCGGTGGCGTGCCAGCCAAGGACATTCAATACGAGGTTTTCGGCCCGGATCTCTGGCTGGCCGACTTCCAGTAACCGCGCCGGGCTGTTCTGTCCCGACCGCGCGGATTCGCCCAAAACTCGCGGGGTCGCCGTAGCCGTACGGCGACCCCGCAGGTTTCCGGCGAGCCCGGGCTTGGAGCCCCTGCTTACCGCACCGCCCGGCGCCGGCCGAACGCCACGAAGGCCGCGCCGAGCAGCAGGGCCCCGGCACCGAGCCCGGCGACAGGCAGAAGCCCCCCGGCGCCCGTGCTCGCCAACTGGTCTGCGGTGCCCGGTGTGTTGCCGGGTGCTGTGCTGTCCGGTGCTGTGTTGTCCGGTGCTGTGCCGCCCACGCTGACGGAGGTGTCCGACGGCGGGGCGGGGGCCTGCACCGGTTTGGCCGGTCCGGAGGGAGCCCCGGCGGGGTTGGCCGGCTGCTGCGGGACTGCCGGCTGGCCGGGCGTTGCCGGCGTCCCGGCTCCCGGTTTCCCGGATCCCGGCGTGCCGGCCGGGGTGCCCCCGGGAGCAGGCGCGGCATCGACAACGAATGCCACGGCTGCCGGCAGCGATGCGACACCGTCAATGGCTTGCGTCACGGTCACGGTGTGCGCTCCGGCGGCAAGTTTCGCGGGGAACGGGACACTCCACCGTGCACTGCCGGCCGAGGTCTGCGTGATCCCGGGCTCAAGCGCGGTCTCCGCCGCTCCGGAGCCGGGACCGGCCTGCACGGAGTCAACAGCAACGCCGTCCACCGCCACGGCCACGTCGGCGCCATCAATTGCCCTGCCGGAGATGGTCGCTGGGAGGGCGTCCTGGCGCAGGTGTTTGCCGTCCCTGAGGTTCGACACCGCCGGTGCCGGCGGAATGACGGAGTAGGTGCGGGTCACCGCGGGGCTGTCCACTTCTCCGGGGGCGGTGAGCACGGCCGTGACCGAAATTTTTCCGAAGACCGGCTGATCGGCCACGTTGATGCTCCAGCGGCCGTCTGCGTCGACGAGTCCGGTCCCGGTGAGGTCGCCGGAGAGCCGCACCGTGCCTCCGGCTTCTCCGGTGCCCGCGATGGTTTCGATGGCGGCGAGTCCGGGGCCGTCCACCGGTGAGGTGATGGCCGGAGCCGCGAGGCTGGAGACGTCGACGGACAAGGCGACTGTACCGGAGCCGCTGAAGCCGTTCACGGTTTCAGCGGAGAACTTGAAGGTCCCGGCCGACGACGGTGCGGGGAACTGCCAGTTTCCCGACGCGTCGACCGGCACTTCCAAGGGCTCGCCGTCCTTCTGGCCTGGTGTCTGGCCCGGTTTGTGGTTCAGGACGGTGATGCGGACCTTGGAATTCGGAGCCACCACAGAGGCCGGACCGGCATCGATGTGCCCGGTAATCGGCTCACCCGCTGTGACAGGTGCGTTGAAGGCCGCCGCGAGCGTTGGCTTGGCCAGGAACAGTTGCAGCTGGACACCGCCGGGGACGTGGCCCATGGCGTCCTCGAGGGAGGTCGCGATGGCCCGTGTCTGGACGCCCTCGTCTGTACTTTCAGCCCCTGTGTGCAGCCCGACAGCGAAATTCCCGCTGATCCACGGCCCGCCGGAGTCCCCGCCGCCGGAGGTGACGGACGTCGAGTCGAAGCCCCGGACCGCCCGGAGATCGTTGTCATAGTCCGGCGGCAGTGAATTTGGCCCAGGGATGGCCCAGATGCCGACCGAGTCCACCGTGCCGCACCTCCACCCGGTGGTCCGGCCGGAACGGCACACGGGCTGGCCTTGGAAGGGCGCCACAGTTCCCACGATCTTCACGGACGTCGGTCCCGGATCGGCAGGATTGTCCCATCGGGTGACGGCGGGCTGGAGGTCCAGGCCTCTCCTGATGCCTTGGAGGACGGTGATGTCCGTGCCGACGTTGGTGCCGTCCGACGCAACCCTGGAATTGCCGGAGCCGCCGAACTGGCTGAACCCGAATGTGCCCAGGATCCCGGCGGCCTCACCCGAACCGGCACCCCCGGCCGCCGGCGCACCCGCCGGATTTTCGATCTCGGCCTGCTTCGCGGAGCCGTCACCGGCGCAGTGCCCGGCGGTCAGGACCAGAGGCTCGCCCGCCGGGCTGAAGGCCCCGAACCCGGCCGAACAGAGCGTGCGTCCGTCAACGATGTACCCCTGGCCGCCAAAGTAGTCTTCCTCGGTGGTGATCCGGGATCCTTGTTCCAGCGTCACGTTGGCGTAGCGGGCCACGAACTCGGCCGCGGACATCTTCGTGCCCGGCTCTCCCGCCGGCTCCAGATTCAATCCGGCATCCAGAACGGCGCCGGAGGCGGGAACGGACTGCGCCGTGTTGGTGCCGCCGGTGCGGATGACGAAGTGGCCGTCGGTGTAGGTGACGGCCTGGAGCCCGGCGGTCCCGACCTCGCGGACGTAGGCCTCGAACAGTTGCTGGGTGCTGGAGGCCAGCAACTCCGCGGCCGAGGGGACAGCGGTGGCGGCCGCGGGGGCGGCAAGCAGGAAGTCGGCCGGGCCGGACCGGTTCAGTTCGGCCACGCGGGCCCGGAGGTCGGGGCCGACGCCTTCAACCGCGATCTTGCCGCCGGAGAGGCTGATCCCCACGTAGCCGGGGAGCGCACGCAGGGAGGGCGCGGCGTCGGCGGCCCGGCGGGCAAGGGCACCGGCGGCGTCGAATTCCGCAAGGGTCATGCCCAGATCCCGCCGCACGGCCTCGGCGAGCCCGGCATCGCTGATCGGCGTCGCGGACGGCACCGCAGAAGAACCGGCCAAAGGCGCGTCAGACGGCGCCGGCACCGGCGCGGCCGGACTGGGGCTAGCCGCCGGCGCCGGGTCCGTCGCGGCCGGACTGGGGCTAGCCGCCGGCACCGAGCCGGTAGGGGCCGGGGCGTTGGCTTCGGCCATTGCCGGGACTGCGGTCACCGCAAAGGCAGGCAGGGTACCGGCAAGCGCAATCGCGAGGGCCGCAGCGGCCCGCCCCAGCGGCTGGAACTTCGGAGTCTTCACTGGCCTACCCTAACTGCGCGCACCCTATCTGCCGAGCTTTCCCAGGATGGCCGCGAGTTCCTCGGACGTCACTCCGTGGCGGACCAGGTAGTCCGCGGTGTTGAGGGACCGGACGAAGTGCAGCAGGCTCTTGCCCCGGGATTCCAGCAGGGGCACCAGCACGTTCTCGGGCAGGAAACGCTCGTGGGGATGCGGGACGGCAGCGTGCCGGAGGTGCTCGTTGATGCCCCGCATGGAGCGCTGGTAGCCGCGCACAATGGCCTCGTCGCTGTCGCCGGCGAGGTCCTGGAGCATGGCGGCGATCATGCCGCTCCGGTCCCGCCCGGCGGAGCAATGGATCACCACGCCGCCATCCGCGGCGGCCACCGCTTTGAAGACACGGGCCAGCAGGTGCGGGAACAGCCTGGCGTTGTCGGCATAACAGGCGGGGTCGTTCAGGTAAGGCACGCAGAGCTCGCGGAATTCGCGGTTATCCGGGTCTTCGGTGGGGGCCAGCACGACGTCGAAGCCGGCCAGGGCCGCCGCCTGCACCGGCGGATCGGTCTCCCGGCGCCGGATTTCGGCTTCGTTGCGGAGGTCGATGACGGTCCGGATGCCCCGGCGGTGCACCTGCCGCCAGCCGGCCTCGGTGAGCCACTCCCGGCGTCCCATGCGGAACACGTCCCCGGCCACGTGCCACGCGTTGACGGCCCCATCCCACTCCATCGTCCCGGGCACCGCCTGCCCCTTGGCTTGGCCCAGGGGCGCTGCAGGAATCGTCATCCAGACAGCTAAGCACACGCACCGGCGCGATCCGCGGCAGGATTCACAAACGTTATACAGAGTGGGACCATTGGCAGAGTCTGGGGTTCACGCCTCGCGACCCGTTTCACGGCAGGCGCGCTGAAACCAGCGTGCCACTGAGGGGAAACACCATGGGAACTCTGAAACTTCGACGCCGGCGAACGGCTCTGGCGGCCGGTCTCGCCACCCTGGCCATGGCGGCCGGTGTGGCGGTTGTGCCGGCGCAGGCTGTGGACAGGACCAGGTACGTTGCACTCGGAGACTCCTACGCCGCCGGGCTGGGGGCGGGGCCGTACTTGGATGATTGCTACCGCAGCGAGAACAGCTATTCCGAACTCGCTACCCACACGAAAACCGTCAAGCTGGTTGCCAACGCCGCCTGCAGCGGCAAGACGACCCAGGACGTCGTCGACACCCAGCTCAACCGGCTGAACAGGGCTACCGGGCTCGTCACCATCACTGCTGGCGGCAACAATCTCCGGTTTGCGGAAATCCTCGCCTCCTGCGGCGCTGCCATCGTCAATCCCGCCGCGGACCCACTGTGCGAGGCCGCCGGCGCCTACGCGGAGGACCAGATCTCCAGCCACAAACTGGCCGGTGACGTGACCGCGATGATCCAGCGCGTGAAGGCTGCCGCGCCCAACGCCAACGTTGTGGTGACGGGCTACCCCTACCTCTACGATCCGGTCGCCCCCGGCCAGACTGATTCGATGTCCCGGTTCATCTACAAGGCCACGCACTTGGCTGACGGCCTGAACGGCTCCATCGCCGCCGCTGCCCGTGCCACCGGGGCGGAGTACGTCGATGTCCGGGCCGCCTTCGCCGGTCACGGCGTCAACTCTGCGGCCCCGTGGATCAATCTCCACCGTTGGGCCCCGGCCAGTCCGGAAAACTTCCACCCGAACGCCAAGGGCTACGAGGCGTACTTCGCATCCCTTAGTGCGGCCAAGGCCTACTCGGCACCCTAGCGCCGCTTGGCCAGCCTTGATTCAAGGGCGTTCCGGACCATCGGCCACTCGTGTTCCAGGATGGAATACACGACGGTGTCGCGCAGCGCCCCGTCAGCGCTGCGCGTGTGGCTGCGGAGCACGCCGTCCTGTTTGGCCCCCAGCCGGGTGATTGCCTCCCGGGACTGGTGGTTGAGCCAGTGCGTCCGGAACTCGACGGCGGGGCAGCCCAGCGTCTCGAAGGCGTGCCGCAGCAGCAGCAACTTGGAGTCCGGGTTGCTGCCGCTGCCGTGTGCGGACGCCGCGTTCCAGGTGGAGCCGATCTCCACCCGGGGCGTGGCGGCGTCGATGTTCATGTAGGTGGTCATCCCGATCACCCGGCCCGGTCCGCCCGTGGCGGGGTCGAGCAGCCGCGTGGTGAAGGGCAGCATGGCGCCGCTGTCCTGCAGGGCCAGGCGCCGCTCGATCTCGGCGGCCATCTGCTGCGGGGCGGGCACGCTGGTGTACCAGAGGTGCCACAGCTCGCCGTCGCGGGCCGCCTCGACGAGGCCGTCATGGTGGTCCTGGCTCAGCGGCTCAAGGACGACGTATTTGCCGGTCAGGGTGATGGGGGCGATCGCGGTGCGGTCCAGGGAGGTCACCGCACCATCCTAGGGGCACGGACGAAGGCCGGTCACTTGGTCCAGTCGAAGAAGCCCTTGCCGGACTTGCGTCCCAGTTCGCCGCGGGCAACCTTGTCGCGGAGGATCTGCGGCGGAGCGAAACGATCGCCCAGCGTGGACTGCAGGTACTCCGCGATGCCGAGGCGGACGTCCAGGCCCACAATGTCGGTGGTCCGCAGCGGGCCCGTGGGGTGCTTGTAGCCCAGAACCATGGCGTTGTCGATGTCTTCGGCGGTGGCCACGCCCTCTTCCACCATGCGCATCGCTTCGAGGGCGATCGCGACGCCCAGCCGGGAGGAGGCGAAGCCAGGTGCGTCGTTGACCACGACGGCGGTCTTGCCGAGCGCTTCGACCCAGCCTCGGGCGGCCTGGGCCAGGGCGTCGGAAGTCTGCTCGCCGAGGACCACCTCGATGAGCGTCGACGCCGGCACCGGGTTGAAGAAGTGCAGGCCCAGGAAGTTCTGCGGCCGCTTCAGTTCACGGGCCAGCCCGTTGACGGACAGCGACGACGTGTTGGAGGCAAGGTAGGCGCTGTCGGCGAGCCGTTCCTCGATGCCGCGCAGCGCCGTGACCTTCAGGTCCCAGTCCTCCGGAACGGCCTCGACCACCAACTGCCGGCCGGCGAAGTCGTCATAGTCCACCGTGACCGCGAGCCGGGAAACGATCTCGTCCAGGTTGCCGTCCACGGCGCCCCGCTCGATGCTCTTGGCGGCGGCGGACTCAACCCGCTCCCGGGCTGCCTCGGCCGACGCTTCATCGCGCTCGACCACCACCACGTTGGCTCCGTTGATCAGGAAGGCGTGGGCGATGCCGGCGCCCATGCGGCCGCCGCCGAGAACTCCGACGGATGCGGGGAGGTTATCGGGGAGTACGGAGTTGCCCATGTTTATTTCTGCTTCCCTGATTCTTTGGCTGACTTTTTCGCTGATTTCTTATCCAGAAAAGCCTGCATACGGTCGAACTTGGCCTGGGACTCGAAGAGGATCCCCTGTGCCAGCTGGTCAATGAGGGGATGCGCCTCGGCCGGGGCGTGGAACACGGATTTGGTAATCCGGACGGCCAGCGGATCCTGGCTGGCGATCCGGTCGGCGAGGCTGTGGGCCGCTGCCATCAGCTCGGACGGTTCATGGATTTCGGTGATGAGATTGACCGCGAGGGCACGTTCTGCGCGCAGCACGGAACCGGCGAGCAGCATTTCCTTGGCGACAGGCTCTCCCACGAGTTCCTTGAGGCGCCAGCTGGCACCGGCGGCGGCCAGGATGCCGAGTCCGGTTTCGGGATTGCCGATCCGGACCGACGGTGTGCCGATCCGGAAGTCGGCGGCGTACGCCAGCTCGGCGCCGCCGCCGAGGCAGAAGCCGTCGAGGGCCGCGATGACGGGCATCGGCAGCTTGGCGATCCGGACGAAGATGGTGGAGTTGATGCCCTGCAGGGCATCGTCGCGGCGGCGTTCGCGGAGCTGGCCGATGTCGGCACCGGAGGCGAATACCCCGTCCGTACCGGCGATGATGAGGGTCTTGGGGTGCCGCTCGAGATGGGCGCAGACGGTGTGGAGTTCGTCGACCATCTGCTGGTCGATTGCGTTGCGGACCTCGGGGCGGTTGAGCAGCACCACCACCCGGTCCTCGCGCTCTTCGACCAGGAGCGTGCTGAAGGTAGCGGTCTCGAGCGCTGCCGCCGGGGCCGCCACTAGACGCGCTCCAGCAGCATTGCCGTGCCCTGGCCGACGCCGATGCACATGGTGGCGAGGCCGATCTTCGCGTTTTCGCGTTCCATCCGGCCCAGCAGCGTGATGGCGATCCGGGAACCGGACGACCCCAGCGGGTGGCCCAGGGAAATCGCGCCGCCGTCGCGGTTCACGATCTCCGGGTCCAGGCCAAGCCGGCGCACGCTGGCCAGGGACTGGGTCGCGAACGCCTCGTTGAGTTCGACGGCGCCGAGGTCCTCGACGCTGAGCCCGGAACGGGCGAGCACCTTTTGGGTGGCCGGGACCGGGCCGATGCCCATGATTTCGGGCTCGCAGCCAGCGGAGGCGCCGTCGATGATGCGGGCGCGGGCTGTGAGGCCAAGCTTCTGGATCGCGGCCTCCGAGGCAACGATGATGGCGGACGCGCCGTCGTTGAGGGTGGAGGAGTTGCCCGCGGTGACGATCGAGCCGCCCTTGACTACCGGCCGGAGCCCGGCGAGGACGTCCATGGTGGTGCCGGCGCGGGGACCCTCATCGGTGTCCACCACGGTCTCGCCCTTGCGGGTCTTGACGGTCACGGGGACGATTTCCTCGGCGAAACGGCCGGCGGCGATGGCGGCCAGGGCGCGTTCGTGGGAGCGGACGGCGAAGGCGTCGGCGTCCTCCCGCGAGATGCCGTCAACGCGCCCCACCTCTTCCGCCGTCTCGGGCATGGAGTATGTCATTTTCCCGTCCCGGGACAGCTCGCCCTTGGTGAACTGGGGGTTCACGAAACGCCAGCCGATGGAAGTGTCAAAGATTTCGCCCGGTTTGGCGAAGGCGGTCCGGGGTTTTTCCTGGACCCAGGGAGCGCGGCTCATGGATTCGACGCCGCCGGCGATCACGATGTCCGCGGCGCCGGACTTGATCATATGGCTGGCCATGATGATGGCGCTGAGCCCGGAGGCGCAGAGCCGGTTCACGGTGATGCCGGAGATGTGGAGGGGCAGCCCGGCAAGGAGGGTGGCCATGCGGGCCACGTTGCGGTTCTCTTCGCCGGCCCCGTTGGCGTTGCCGAGGATGACCTCGTCGATGGTGTCCGGATCGACGCCGGCGCGGGCCACAGCCGCGCGGACCACCAGTGCGGCCAGGTCATCGGGGCGGACCGCGGAGAGGGCGCCGCCGTACCGGCCCACGGGGGTGCGGGCGCCGCCAACAAGAAAAGCCTCGACCATGAGAACATCCTTCACCAAGAAAGCGGGGCCGGCAGCAAAGTAATTTACCGACCGTTCGTTCTATAAAGATTACACGGCGGTGCAAGGGGGTCAACCGGATGCCGCCGGATTACGCGACGACGACGCCCAGATGGGCCGCGAGCAACGGAGCGAGCAGGGTGAGCTGGTAATCGTCGACGACGAGGCCGGCCAGGCTGCCCAGGCCGCTGATTGTGCGGAAGTCGGTGCCGCGGAGGTCGAAGTCCCTGAGCCTGGCTCCGGTGAAATCAAGAGTGCCGATCGTGCAGTTCTTCAAGGCGACCCGAGTGGCCGTGCAGGAGCCCAGATCCAGCTCGCTAATGATGCAGTCGCTGATCTGCACGTCCGTGAGCTTGGATCCGCGAAGGTTCACGTAGTCGAGTTTGCCGCCGTCGATCCGCACGGACTGCCAGCCACTTTCATAGAGCTCCGCCGATCCCCAGCGGGGGTTGCCGATCTCGACATCCCGCAGGCTGGTCCGGGCCGCCATCAGCACCGGGGCGTAAGCCTCGGTCAGGACGCAGTCACGAAAAGTCGCACCCCGCAGCTGCGTCTCATTGAACGACACCCCGCTGAACTCGCACTCGGCAAAGTCCGTACCGCCCAGGTCCAGACCGTCCGCCGACGCGCGGCTGTATCGGACGCCGTCGTACCGAACACCTCGCCGGAACTCCGGGGCAGGGTCATCCCGCAGATCCCCGGTCCGGACCGGTGCGAGCCGGGGGGCGGTGATCTTCGGGGTTTTGTCCGCCGCAGTCCGCCGGACCATCACAGGGACTCGGCCTTGGCCGCGATGTCCGCCAGGTCTTTTGCAAGGGCCTTGCGGGTGATGCGTATCCCGAGCGGACCGAACACGGTGAGCATGATCCTGCTGAACCGGGTCGGCTTGACGACTTCGGCGCCGAAGGTCAGCGTGAGGTCGGTTCCGCCGCCGCGCTCCGCCAGGGCGAACCTGGTGGTGTAGTCGGCGCCGCCCTGGAGGGCCTTCACCGTGGTGCTGCCGCCCCGGCCGTTCGACGGCGCCTCGGACTGGGACACCCACATCTCCACCGTTTCCGAGCGCCCCATCATGGTGCGGGTCTCCTTCCAGCGGGTGCCCACGGCATAGGGTCCGTCGGTGAGCATCTGGATCGAATCGACGCCGGACAGGGTCGCGGCAGATCCGGGAATGTCCGACACCACCGCCCAGACCGAGTCCGCCGGAGCATTGATGTGCTGCGTGAGAGTGGTCTTGTGGTCCATGACCTCGAGCCTAGCCCGCGGACCGGGGGAACTTCACCCTTTGACAAACCGCCTCGCAAACCGCCGCAGACGACGCTCCGGAGGATTACCCCGCGAAACCCCTTGAATTAGTAAGCATGCTTTGTGTTAGGCTGATCGGACAGTATTTTCAACCGGAACGAAAGGTGGCCTACACCATGGGTGTCGGAGACAAGATTCAGAACGAAGCAGAGCACCTCGGCGGCAAGGCCAAGGAAGCTGCTGGCAACGCCACTGACAACGACCAGCTTCGAGCCGAGGGCCAGCGGGACCAGGTTGTAGCCGACGCGAAGAAGGTCGGCGAAAACGTCAAGGACGCCTTCAAGAAGGACTAGTCCTTAGGGCGACCGCGGCGCCGGATTTTCCTTTGGGGGATCTCCGGCGCCGCTTTTTTGTGCCCGTTTTGTCGTGCCGCGGTTTTGGGGTTTTGTGGCCATGCAAGAATGGCCCCACAGCCGACGGAGGGGCCAGCATGGACCGGACACACGCAGGACGCGGCAAGCCCGCCACCCGGGGTCTCAGCAATACTGACCTCAGCCAGGCCAGCGGCGCCGCGGCCGGCGGTTCGCCGGCGCTGCGCGGCTACCTGGCGAAGCCGGCGGGCGACGGGCCTTTCCCGGCCGTCCTGATGGTCCATGAAGCCTTCGGCCTGGACGACGTCACTGTCCGCCACGCCGACCGGATGGCGGCGGCCGGTTACCTGACACTGGCCGTTGACCTGTACAGCGACGGCGGGGTGCGCCGCTGCCTCGTCGCCACCATGCGCGCGCTGTCCGCGGGCGAGGGCCGGGCCTTCACCGATCTGGCCACCGCCCGGGACTGGCTGCTTGCGTCCGGCCGGACCACGGGCAAGATCGGCGTGATCGGCTTCTGCATGGGCGGCGGCTTTGCTTTGCTGCTGGCCAATGACGGCTTCGACGCCGCCGCCGTCAACTATGGACGCCGCCCGAAAGACCCCGCGGCGGCCCTCGCCGGCGCCTGCCCGATCGTGGCCAACTTCGGCGGCCGGGACCGCACCCTGCCCGGCGAAGCGGCAAAACTCGCGGCTGTGCTTGACGGGCTGGGCGTGGAGAACGACGTGAAGGAATTCCCGCACGCCGGGCACGCCTTCCTCAACGATGTGGAGACCGGGCCGAGAGTGCTGCGGCCGCTCATGCGGGTCATGGGCATCGGCCCGGATCCGGAATCGGCCCCGGAAGCCTGGCAGCGGATCGAGGACCACTTCGCCAAGTACCTGAAACCCAACTGACTCGAAGCAGGGGCCGTTTTGAAGGGTCAAAACGGCCCCTGCTGCGACTTACTTGGGCAGGCGGGCGCTGGGCGTGAAACCATACGGACCATGGTCCAGAAGATTGCGTACCAGGGTGAGCCCGGCGCCAATTCAAATATTGCCTGCGCGCAGATGTTTCCCGGGCTGGAGAGCGTCCCCTGCGCCAGCTTCGAAGACGCTTTAGAGCTGGTATCCAGCGGCGAGGCCGACCTGGCCATGATTCCGATCGAGAACTCGATCGCCGGCCGGGTGGCTGACATCCACATCCTGCTGCCCCAATCCCGGCTGCAGATAGTGGGCGAATACTTTCTTCCGATCCATTTCGACCTGATGGGCATCCCCGGCAGCACCATCGAGGGGGCCACCGAGGTCCACAGCCATATCCACGCCCTGGGTCAGTGCCGCAAGTTGATCCGCAGTGCCGGCCTGAAGCCTGTTATTGCCGGGGATACCGCGGGTTCCGCCCGTGAAGTGCGGGAGTGGAACGATCCAGCCAAGCTGTCCCTCGCTCCCCCGCTCGCGGCCCGGATCTACGGCTTGGAGGTGCTGGCTTCGCGGGTGGAGGATGATCCGTCCAACACCACGCGGTTCGTGGTCCTGGCGCCGGAAAAGGAGCTGCCGTCCCGGGAGGCGTTGCCGGGACCGGCTGTGACCAGTTTCCTGTTCCGGGTCCGGAACGTCCCCTCCGCACTTTTCAAGGCGCTGGGCGGGTTTGCCACGAATGGCGTGAACATGACAAGGCTGGAGAGCTATATGGTGGGCAACGAGTTTGCGGCAACCATGTTCATGGCCGACGTCGAGGGGCACCCCGAGGATTTGCCGCTCAGCCTGGCGCTGGAGGAACTGGAGTTCTTCACCACCGAGGTACGCGTCCTTGGCGTCTATTCCGCCGCCGAATACCGGACCGGGCAGGCAGCCGGCCTCTGACCGCCAGCCCGGACCAACGTTGCGAAGAAGGCCACCCCACGCGGTCACACCGCCGCAGCCCGCCCTGCCTGCAGGAGGGGTGCGAAGAATGCGGCAAGCTCCGCCGTCGCCTTCAGCGGCAGGATGTTGGCCACGTACTGGTCCGGGCGCACCACCACGATGACGCCGCCGCGGTCGATGCCGCGCAGCTCAAAGATGTCCGCCGCCGGATCGGTGCCGTAGACCTTCTCGAGGTAGGGGAGCTTGAACGGCCCCACCTCCGGTGTGAAGACCGCGGGGACGTTGCCGATATCGATGCCCGTGTGGTCCTGCTGGTAGATCACCTTCACGTCGAACCACGCATCACGGTCGGCCCCTGCGGGGGTGGCGGCGAGCGGCGAGTCCGGCGCGCCGGCCAGCCACGCGGCGAGGTCCGCGGCGGGCGACGGGGCCCCGGCCTGTTGTCCTGGCGCTGCCGGGTCCGCGAAGACGTAGATGCGCCAGCGGCCGTCCGCCATGGCCTGGTGGCCGAGCTGGAGCGGGTTGGTGTCGCAGACCCGCACAACGGGCGCGGACTTGAAGCGCTTGCCGACGGGAAAGCCGGTGGCCAGGTGCTGGTGCGTCGCCTCGGCGACGACCATCGAGGGTGAGTACTCGGTCATGAACCCGGCAGGGAACTCGGCGGTGCGCACGTAGAAGTCCTCGAGCTCGGAGGGGTTTTCAAACTCCTCGGGCTTCTTCGCCATGAGCGTCGACCACACTTTGTCGAAGTCAATGAGGTTCTTCGCGACGACCTGCCGCTCGGCCGAGTACGTGGACAGCAGGCTCTCCGGGCTGCGGCCCTCCAGCACGTGGCCGAGCTTCCAGCCGAGGTTGAAGCCGTCCTGCATGGAGACGTTCATGCCCTGGCCGGCCTTTGCGCTGTGCGTGTGGCACGCATCGCCGGTGATGAACACGCGCGGCGTGCGGGTGCCCAGCTCCTCCGGCAGGACGTCGTCGAACCTGTCGGTGAGGCGGTGGCCCACCTCGTAGACGCTGTGCCAGGCCACGTTGCGCACGTCGAGCGTGTAGGGGTGGATGATCGCGTTGGCCTTGGCGATGATCTGCTCGATGGTGGTCTTGCGGACGGCCCCGCGGTCGTCCGCGGCGACCTCGCCGAGATCGACATACATGCGGAAGAGATGCCCGCCCTCGCGCGGAATCAGCAGGATGCTGCCGCCGTCGTGGGACTGGATGGCGCATTTGAGCCGGATGTCGGGGAAGTCCGTGGAGGCGAGCACGTCCATGACGCCCCAGGCGTGGTTGGCCTGGTCGCCGGCCATGGTGCAGCCGATCGACTCGCGCACCCTGCTGCGGGCGCCGTCCGCGCCCACGACGTACTTGGCCCGGACGATGCGTTCCCGGCCCTCGTCGGGACCGGCGGTGTGCGCCAGCGTCACCGTGACCGGGTATTCACCCTCGCCGGTGACCTCCAGGCCGCGGAACTCCAGACCGTAGTCCGGGGTCATTCGGGTCGGGGACATGGCCATGAACTCGGAGAAGTAGTCGAGCACGCGGGCCTGGTTGACGATCAGGTGCGGGAACTCGCTGATCCCGCCCGGGTCATCCAGGGTGCGGGCGCTGCGGACGATGTTCGAGGGGTCCGCGGGATCCGGCTTCCAGAACGCCATTTCGGTGATGCGGTACGCCTCGGCGATGATTCGTTCGGCGAAACCGAAGGCCTGGAAAGTCTCGACGCTGCGGGCCTGGATGCCGTCGGCCTGGCCGATCGCGAGCCGGCCCGGCCGGCGTTCCACGATCCGGGTGGTGACGCCCGGGAACTGGGACAGCTGGGCCGCGGCGAGCATGCCCGCGGGGCCGGAGCCCACGATCAGCACATCAACCTCGTCGGGAAGCTGCGTGGGCCGATCGATGCCGACGCCGGCGGCCGGCTGGACTCGCGGGTCACCGGATACGTAACCGTGGTGGTGGAAATGCACGGGCTTTCCTCACTTCGTTGTGTGGCGGCCTGTCAACGGCCAAGCGTGTTCGATATTAGAACGTGACGTTCGATAATAGAATTTCCGTTCCTGATCCAGAACTGTACGGCAGATATGACGCGGGTTACAAGTGCGCCAGATGGTCCCGGCAAATGCCCGCGCCAATGTCCCCGGCGCAGGGGGTTGACGCTCCGCCATTCCCGCGCCATAGTGTTTCGTATACGATTTCGTACTCGATGAGGAGTAACACTTGGAACAGGTCACCGACCACATCCTGGCCGCGGCCCGCAAGGTCATCGCGGTGCATATCAACTACCCCAGCCGGGCAGCCCAGCGCGGCCGCACACCCGAGCAGCCCTCCTACTTCCTGAAGCCGTCATCGTCCCTGGCCCTGGGTTCGGCAGCAGCCCCTTCGACCGTGGAGCGCCCGGCCGGCTGCGAACTCCTCGGCTACGAGGGCGAGATCGCCCTGATCATCGGCAAGCCCGCCCGCCGCGTGGGCATCGAGGATGCGTGGAGCCATGTCGAGTGGGTCACCGCCAGCAACGACCTCGGTGTCTACGACCTCCGCTACGCGGACAAGGGCTCCAACCTCCGCTCCAAGGGTGGCGACGGCTTCACGCCCGTGGGCCCGGGCCTGATCGCGGCAGACGCCGTCGATCCCGCAAAACTGCGGATCCGCACGTGGCACAACGGTGAGCTGGTCCAGGACGACACCACCGGTGACCTGCTCTTCCCGTTCGCCCGGCTCGTGGCCGACCTCTCCCAGCTGCTCACCCTCGAAGAGGGCGACATCATCCTCACCGGCACCCCCGCCGGGGCGTCGGTCGCCACGCCGGGCGACGTCGTCGAAGTGGAAGTAGACAACGACGGCGGCGGGCTCACCACCGGCCGGCTGGTCACCCGGGTGGTGGAAGGCACGACGCCGTTCGCGGACTTCGGCGCCCGTCCCAGGACCGATGATCTCCAGCGGGAGGAGGCCTACGGTTCCCGTGAGGCGGCCGGCCTCGCCGCCGCCCAGCCGTCAGGGACGCCGGTCCTCTCCCCGGAGCTGAAGACCAAGCTGGAGTCCGTCTGCACGGCCACCCTGTCCTCCCAGCTGCGCAAGCGTGGCCTGAACAACGTCAGCATTGACGGCCTGACCTCCACCCGTCCGGAGCGGCGGATCGTGGGACTGGCCCGGACCCTGCGCTACGTGCCCAACCGCGAGGACCTGTTCAAGACCCACGGCGGCGGCTTCAATGCCCAGAAGAAGGCCATCGATTCCGTCAACGAGGGCGAGATCCTGGTGATGGAGGCCCGCGGCGAAAAGGGCACCGGCACGATCGGCGACATCCTGGCCCTGCGCGCCCAGGTCCGCGGCGCCGCCGCCATCATCACCGACGGCGGCGTGCGCGACTTCTCCGCCGTGGCCGCCATGGACATGCCGACCTACTATGCCAACCCGCATCCGGCCGTCCTGGGCCGCCGGCACATCCCCTGGGACACGGACATCACCATCGCCTGCGGCGGCACCACCGTGCAGCCCGGGGACATCATCGTCGCGGACGCGGACGGCATCCTGGTGATCCCGCTGGCCCTCGCCGAAGAGCTCGCGGACGACTCGATCGCGCAGGAACGCGAGGAAACCTTCATCGCCGAGATGGTGCAGCAGGGCCACAGCGTCGACGGCCTCTACCCGCTCAACGCCGGATGGCGGACCCGCTACGAGCAATGGGAAGCTGGCAAGGCCAATGACTGAGACAGCCCGGGCCGCAGCCACGCCGGCCGCGACCTCCGGCAGCAAATCCGAGCAGGCCTATGCAGCCGTCAAGGCCCGGATCGTGGACGGGACCTACTCCCCGGGCTACCGGCTGGTGCTGGCCAAGATCGCCGAGGACCTGGGTGTCAGCGTGGTGCCGGTCCGCGAAGCGATCCGCCGGCTTGAGGCCGAGGGCCTGGTCAAATTCGAACGGAACGTCGGCGCCACCGTGTCCGGGATCGACCCCACCGAATACCTCTACACGATGCAGACCCTCAGCATCGTCGAGGGCGCCGCCACGGCACTCTCGGCCCCGTTGATCGGGGCGGCGGATGTGGCCCGCGCCCGGGCCGTCAACGCCGAGATGCGCGAGTGCCTGCAGCACTTCGACCCCGTCCGGTTCACCCGGCTGAACCAGGACTTCCACAGCGTCCTGTTCGAGCACTGCCCCAATCCGCACATCCTGGACCTCGTCCACCGGGGCTGGAACCGGCTGGCGTCGCTGCGGTCCTCCACGTTCCGCTTCGTCCCGGGCCGTGCCCACGAATCCGTCGATGAGCACGAGGCACTGCTGCAGCTCATCGAGTCCGGCGCCAGCCCGGATGACATCGAAAAGGCCGCCCGCCGCCACCGCAGCGCCACCCTCGACGCGTACCTCGCCCAAACCAACGCGGGGTCACTTAGCGCCCATTAAGGCCCCCCTCATGGGCCGTAAGTGACCCCGCGTTGCACTACCAGTAAGGAAAAACAATGACGTTTACTGCCGCAGAAACCGCAGCCCACTACGTTCCGCAGGACCTTCCCACCCACATCCAGCACTACATCAACGGCGAATTCGTTGATTCGGTGGGCGGGGCAACCTTCGACGTCCTGGACCCGGTGTCCAACACCAATTACGCCACCGCCGCCGCCGGCCAGAAGGAAGACATCGACCTCGCCGTCGCCGCGGCCCGCGAGGCGTTCGTCAACGGCCCGTGGCCGAAGATGAAGCCGCGCGAGCGGGCCCGGGTCCTGAACCGGATCGCCGACGCCGTCGAGGCCCAGGAGGCACGCCTGGCCGAGCTCGAAACGTTCGATACCGGCCTGCCGATCACCCAGGCCAAGGGCCAGGCGCTGCGCGCGGCGGAGAACTTCCGCTTCTTCGCGGACCTGATCGTGGCCCAGTTCGACGACGCCATGAAGGTCCCCGGCGCCCAGATCAACTACGTCAACCGCAAGCCGATCGGCGTCGCCGGGCTCATCACGCCGTGGAACACCCCGTTCATGCTCGAGTCCTGGAAGCTCGCCCCGGCCCTGGCCACCGGCAACACCGTGGTGCTCAAGCCGGCCGAATTCACCCCGCTCTCGGCCTCGCTGTGGGCGCAGATCTTCAAGGACGCCGGGCTCCCCGACGGCGTGTTCAACCTGGTCAACGGCCTCGGCGAGGAAGCCGGGGATGCCCTCGTGAAGCACCCGGATGTGCCGCTGATTTCCTTCACCGGCGAGACCACCACGGGCCAGACGATCTTCCGCAACGCCGCGGCGAACCTCAAGGGCCTCTCCATGGAGCTCGGCGGCAAGTCACCGTGCGTCGTGTTCGCCGACGCGGACCTCGACGCCGCGATCGACTCCGCCCTGTTCGGCGTCTTCTCGCTCAACGGCGAGCGCTGCACCGCCGGCTCCCGGATCCTGGTGGAGCGCGCCGTGTACGAGGAATTCTGCGACAAGTACGCCGCCCGGGCCAGGAACATCGTGGTCGGTGACCCGCACGATCCCAAGACCGAGGTCGGCGCCCTGGTCCACCCCGAGCACTATGCCAAGGTGGCCTCCTACGTGGAGATCGGCAAGACCGAAGGCCGGCTGCTGGCCGGCGGCGGCCGTCCCGACCACCTGCCCGCAGGGCTCAACAACAGCAACTACATCGCACCCACCGTGTTCGCCGACGTCGCCCCGGACGCGCGGATCTTCCAGGAGGAGATCTTCGGCCCCGTGGTTGCCATCACCCCGTTCGATACCGACGCCGAAGCACTCGCCCTGGCGAACAACACCCGGTACGGGCTCGCGGCGTACATCTGGACCCAGAACCTGACCCGCGCGCACAACTTCTCGCAGAACGTCGAGGCCGGCATGGTCTGGCTCAACAGCCACAACGTCCGCGACCTCCGCACCCCGTTCGGCGGCGTCAAGGCTTCCGGCCTGGGCCACGAGGGCGGGTACCGCTCCATCGACTTCTACACCGACCAGCAGGCCGTCCACATCACCCTGGGCACCGTCCACACGCCTAAATTCGGCGCCTAAGTTTCCCGCCGGCGCCACCCAGACCCCTTTCAAAGAAGAGAGAGCACCATGACCAACTTCGTCCCCACCCCCACTGTCCCGGCTCCGGACATCGTCCGCTGCGCCTACCTGGAACTCGTGGTCACGGACCTCGCCAAGTCCCGCGAGTTCTATGTGGACCTGCTGGGCCTGCACGTCACCGAGGAAGACGAGAACACCATCTACCTGCGCTCCCTCGAGGAGTTCATCCACCACAACCTGGTGCTGCGCAAGGGTCCCGTGGCCGCTGCGGCCGCCTTCGCCTACCGGGTGAAGTCCCCGGCGGAGGTGGACGCCGCCGAGGCCTACTACAAGGAACTCGGCTGCCGCACCGAGCGCCGCAAGGAGGGCTTCACCAAGGGCATCGGCGACGCCGTCCGCGTCGAGGACCCGCTCGGCTTCCCCTACGAATTCTTCTACGAGACCGAACACGTCGAGCGCCTCACCCAGCGCTATGACCTCTACTCCGCCGGCGAACTGGTCCGGCTGGACCACTTCAACCAGGTCACCCCGGACGTCCCGCGCGGCCGGGCGTACCTCGAGGACCTCGGCTTCCGCGTCTCCGAGGACATCAAGGACTCCGACGGCGTCACGTACGCCGCGTGGATGCACCGCAAGCAGACCGTGCACGACACCGCCCTGACCGGCGGCAACGGCCCGCGGCTGCACCACATTGCCTTCGCCACGCACGAGAAGCACAACATCATCCAGATCTGCGACAAGATGGGAGCCCTGCGCATCTCGGACCGGATCGAACGCGGCCCCGGCCGGCACGGTGTCTCCAATGCGTTCTACCTCTACATCCTGGACCCGGACGGCCACCGCATCGAGATCTACACCCAGGACTACTACACCGGCGACCCGGACAACCCCACCATCACCTGGGACGTCCACGACAACCAGCGCCGCGACTGGTGGGGCAATCCCGTGGTCCCGTCCTGGTACACCGAGGCCTCCCTGGTCCTGGACCTCGACGGCAACCCGCAGCCCGTGATCGTCCGCGAGGAAAAGAGCGAGATGGCCGTGACCGTGGGCGCCGATGGCTTCTCCTACACCCGCAAGGAAGAGGACGGCTCCGCCGGCGAAGCGGCGGGCTTCAAGCTCGGGGCGCAGGTCTAGCGTGCTGGATCCCGCAACGATCGAGGCCATCGCGGACGAACTGCTGGAGGCCGGCCGCAACCGCACACCGGTCCCCCGCCTGACCACCCGCTACCCGGAGATGACGGTGGAGGACTCCTACGCCGTCCAGCAGCTGTGGCGGCGGCGCAACGAGGACGCCGGACGCCGGCTGGTGGGCCGCAAGATCGGCCTCACGTCCAAGGCGATGCAGGCCGCCACCGGCATCACCGAGCCGGACTACGGCGCCATCTTCGATGACATGGTGCTGGAAACCGGCTGCTCGGTGCAGTGGGACCGGTACACGCATCCCCGGGTCGAGGTGGAGCTCGCGTTCGTGTTGAAGAAGCACCTCGCCGGCCCCGGCTGCACCATCTTCGACGTCCTGAACGCCACCGACTACGTGGTCCCGGCCCTGGAGATCCTGGACTCCCGGATCGAGATGGAGGGCCGGACGATCGTGGACACCATCGCCGACAACGCGGCCATGGGCGCCATGGTGATCGGCGGCAACCCCGTCCGTCCCGACGCCGTGGACCTGCGCTGGGTCTCCGCTATCCTCTACAAGAACCAGACAGTGGAAGAAACCGGCGTCGCGGCAGGGGTCCTGGACCACCCGGCCAACGGCGTGCACTGGCTGGCCAACAAGATCGCCGCCCACGGCGACGGGATGAAGGCCGGCGACATCATCCTCGCCGGCTCCTTCACCCGGCCCCTCTGGGTCTACAAAGGCGACACCGTGCACGCCGACTACGGACCGCTGGGGAGCATCACATGCCGCTTCGAGTAGAACCCGACGCAACGTTCAGGCACGCCCTGCTCAAGCAAACCGGCGCTGCCGGCCGGCCGCTGGCCGGGATGTGGGTGTGTTCGGGCAGCCCGCTCGTGGCCGAGCTCTGCGCCGGGTCCGGCCTGGACTGGCTCCTGATCGACGCCGAACACAGCCCCAACGGGCTCGAGTCCGTCCTGGCCCAGCTGCAGGCCGTGCACGGCTACCCGGTCCAGGCCGTGGTCCGGCCGCCGGTGAACGACACGGTGCTCATCAAGCAATACCTGGACCTGGGCGTCCAGAACCTGCTGATCCCCATGGTGAACTCCGCAGCCGAGGCGGAGGCCGCCGTGGCCGCCACCCGCTACCCGCCGCACGGGGTCCGCGGCGTCGGCTCCGCCCTGGCCCGGGCCGCGCGCTGGAACCGGATCCCGGACTACCTCGCCCGCGCCTCCGACACCGTCAGCGTCACCGTCCAGATTGAATCCAAAGCCGCGGTTGCGGCCGTGGAGAACATCCTGGCGGTGGACGGGGTGGACGCGATCTTCCTCGGGCCCTCCGACCTCGCTGCCTCCATGGGGCTGCTGGGCCAGCAGGAACACCCCCGGGTGCGCGCCGCCGTCGAACACTGCCTCGCCGCCGCCACCGCGGCCGGCAAACCCGCCGGCGTGAACGCCTTCAACCCCGCAACCGCCCGCGCCTACCTGGCCGCCGGCGCGGCGTTTGTGCTGGTCGGGGCCGATGTGTCCATCCTGGCCCGCGGCTCCGAGGCCCTTGCCGCCGACTACATCCCACAGGACCCGGCGGCTGAGCCGGGCGGCACCCCCGCCAGCTACTGAAGGCTCTCCGCGATAACGGCGGTTAACCGCGACGGCGGCAGCCACCTTCTCCAGGTGGCTGCCGCCGTCGCCGCGTTAAGCGCCGGACCGGTGGTTCCTAGCTGTAGAGCTCGCTCTTGGGTGCGTTGTTCTTGACCTTCTGCCAGCCCAGCCACAGCACCAGGGCGAAGAACGGAACGGTCGCCAGGGTCCACAGGCCCAGGTGGAAGACCTCGCCGGTCTTGCTGGTCATGGTGTCGAAGCCAATCAGCACGGTGATGGCCAGCAGCGCGACCAGTCCGGCCCAGCTGGTCCACGGCGAGCCCGGCATGGGCAGGCTGGAGACGCGGCCCTTCTGGTGGCGAAGCGCGATCTGGCTGGCGAAGATGGCGCCCCAGGTGAAGATCACGCCGATCGAGGCGGTGTTCAGTGCGAGGTCGAAGGCGTGCGAGCCGCCGAGCCAGATGTTCAGCAGGATGCCCACGAGGTAGAAGGCGGCGATCGCCAGGATGGCCGCGTACGGCACGTGGCGCTTGGACATCCGGGTGAGCCACTGCGGGGCATGCCCGTTGTTGGCCATGGTGCGGAAGACGCGGCCGATCGAGTACAGGCCCGAGTTGCAGGAGGACAGCGCGGCGGTGATGACGATCATGTTCATCACGTCGCCCACCCAGCCGAGGCCCATCTGGCCAAACACGGTGACGAACGGGGACACGCCGGCCTTGTACTGGTCCGAGGGCAGCAGCATGGCCAGCAGCAGCACGGAACCGACGTAGAACACCACAATGCGCAGTACGACGGCGCGGATCGCCTTGGGCACTTCGCGCTTGGCGTTCTCCATCTCGCCGGCGGTGATGCCGACGAGTTCGATGCCGTTGTAGGCGAAGATCACGGCGTTGAGCACGAGGACCATCACCAGGGCGCCCTTGGGGAACATCCCGCCGTCGTCGGCGAAGAGGTTGGCGACTGAGGCGTGGCCGGTGCCGACCTTGGCGTTGGTGACCACCATGAAGGTGCCGACGGCCAGGAAGATCAGGATGGCGCCGACCTTGAGGCAGGACGCCCAGAATTCAAACTCGCCGAACGCCTTGACGCTGAGCAGGTTGACGGCCACGAGCAGCGCGAGGGCGGCAATCGCGGACGCTTCCACCGGCACGTTGGGGAAGAAGAACTGGAAGTACAGGCCGATCGCGATCAGCTCGGCGATCCCCGTCATGCCCCAGTTGATGAAGTACATCCAGCCGGAGAGGAAGGCGCCCTTCTTGCCGAACATTTCGCCGGCGTAGCTGACGAAGGAGCCCGAGGTCTGGCGGTACATGATGAGCTCGCCCAATGCCCGCATGAGCAGGTAGGCGATCACGCCGGCGATGGCGTAGGAGAAGATCAGCGCCGGGCCCGTGGAGGCCAGTCGTCCGCCGGCGCCCATGAACAGGCCGACGCCGATTGCGCCGCCCATCGAGATCATCGTCACGTGGCGCCCGCTCAGGGTCTTCTTATAGCCCTCGGCGCTGAGGGTCGAGTCGACGGCGGATTCCGCCGGGGCGCTCTGGAGTTCTGTGGGGGTAAGTGATGGCACAACGGTTCCTTGTAGGTCGGATTATGGCCGGGACGGGACCGGGATTCGGTTACACACCATTCGGGTTCTGCCCGGTGGGGCAGCAAGATGTACCGAACCTCACAAGGAGTCAAACCCTCGCGCGGCTCATCCATCGTACTGGATTTCCCGGCCTGGCCGTGACGCGGGCAACACCAGCCCGTCGCTATCCCTAATTAATGACACCTGTTTTGCCGATTGGCCGAATAATGTTCTATTTGGGCTCCGCCAGCCCCGGCGAATCGTTCCGCTAGGCCAGGGCGCCGTCCCGCATCGCGTACCGGAGCCAGTTCCCGGTGCTGTTCCCGTGCGCTATTTCCTGCCCGGCGTCGTGGCTCGTTCCTCGCCGGGCGCAGGTGCTGAACCACTCCCCCAGCGCGCGGTCGTGGCTGACCATGACCAGGGTTCCCGCGAACTCGGACAGGGCCGCTTCGAGCTGTTCCACCAGCACGGGCGCCAGGTGGTTGGTGGGCTCGTCCACCAGCATCGTCCCGAACCCGCCGAGCAGGAGCCGGGCCAGCGCCAGCCGGCGTTGCTGTCCCGCGGAAAGGCTGCCCACCGGCACGTGGAATTCGCTGGTCCGGAAGAGCCCCAGCCGCAGCAGGGCCTCGGCGTGCTCATCGATGTTGCCGCCCAGGCCCGCGGCAAAAGCGGGCAGGAGACGCAGTCCCGGGCGCTGCGGGAGTTCCAATTCCTGCTGCAGGTAGCCGATCCGGCCGTGCCTCACCACTTTGCCCTGGGCCGGTTCCAGCGTGCCGGCGAGGACGGAGAGCAGCGTGGACTTCCCGGCACCGTTGGGGCCCGTAATCAGGATCTTCTGGCCGGCTTCCACCCGAAAGTCCGTGGGTTCCAGGCGGCCGGGCACGGCGACCCCCTTCGCCTCCAGAGCCGGGCCTTCGGCTACGTCCGCCCGCAGATCCGTCGCCAGCTTCAGGGGCACCGGGGGACGGTCAATGGGGCTTGCCTCCAGCCGGCGCAGCCGCTCCTGGGCGTTGCGGACCTTGCTGGTGGCGGCCTTTTGCCACGTGCCGGCCTTGAAGTCGAACCCCATTTTGTCGCCGTCGCGCTGGCGGGCGTAGCCCATCTTCCCGGAAACAGTGTCCGCCTGGAGCCGTTCGGCGGCCATCGCGTCCAGCCATCCGTGGTACTGCTGGGCCCAGCGCTGGCGTTCGGCAGCCTTCTCCCGCAGATAGCCTTCGTACCCGTTGCCATACCGGTTGACCGTCCGGCGTTCGGCATCGACCTCAATCACGGTTGAGGCCACTTTGCGCAGCAGGACGCGGTCGTGGGAGACCACCACCACCGTACCGCGGTGCGCGGCCAGCCGTGCCTCCAGCCAGGCCGTGCCGGACGCGTCCAAGTGGTTGGTGGGTTCGTCCAGGAGCAGGATGTCCGCGGGATCGGCGAGAACGCAGGCCAGTGCCACCCGTTCCTGTTCCCCGCCGGAGAGCGAGCCCAGTGTCCGCATCCGGTCCAGCCCGCCCAGGCCGAGCCGGTCCAGCGCCGCCTCCACCCGGGATGCCGCGGCGTAACCTTCCCTGAGCTGATACTGCGTCTGCAGGTTTCCGTAGCGCTCCAGTTCGTCCGCTTCCGCGCCGGCCAGCCCGTCCTCCAGACGGTCCAGCTCGGCCTCCAGCGCGCGCAGCGATTCCAGTGCGGCGTCGATCGCGTCGCGGACGGTGAACTGCTCCGGCAGGCCATGGGTCTGGGCCAGGTAGCCCACGCGGCTGTGGCTGACGGCCGTGCCCTCGTCCGGGGCCTCGAAGCCGGCCAGGATCCGCAGCAGCGTGGATTTGCCCGCGCCGTTTTCGCCAACGATCGCCACATGTTCACCGGCCGTGATGGCAAGGTCGACGCCGGCAAAGAGCTGGCGGTCCCCATAGCCGTGGGATACGCCCGAAAGGCGGAGATGTTCGCTCAAGGAGTCCTCGCAAGTAGGTGCCAGCCTGCCCGACGGCGGCCTGCAGCCTCAGTATGGCACCGCCGGCCGTCACTGGGGCACCGGGCGCCGGGGCGGGTGCCGCCAGGTGCCGCCGTCGAGCGTCAGGTCTGCCGTGGTGCCGGGGATGATGGGCTGGACCGCTTCCTCCTGCCTCGGCGCTAGGCTGGGGACATGGGCACAGCTCTCCGCACACCACCCGCGCCGCAGCCGGAGCTTTACCGGTTCTCCCGGCTCGATTTCATCACTGTTGGACTCTATGTTGCCGTAGCCGGTTTATTCGCCGTGGCGGGCAGCCTGCTGGAGCCGCTGCTGCTGCAGCTGTCGCCCAATCCTGCGGTGGCGTCCTACGCGGTGAACCTGATCTTCTACGCAACCGTCGGCGTCCTGGCCGTGACCGCCGCCCGGCGTGTTGCGGTCCGCGATCTCCGCGTCCTGGCCACGAGGCCCTGGTTCACGGCCCTGATGGTGCCCCTGACCGTCGTGGCGATGCTCATCCTCACCGCGGTGCTCGTGGCCCTTAGCGGGCCGGTGCAGACCTCCGCCAACCAGGCCGGCCTCCAGGCGCTCATGCAGCAGGTCCCGGTCTGGCTCATGGTGCCCCTGCTGGTGCTGGTCGGCCCGTTCGTCGAGGAATACATCTTCCGCCATCTGCTGATCGGCAAACTGAGCCGCCGGGTTAACCTCTGGGTCTGCTGCACCATGTCCGTGATTCTCTTCGCGGCCCTGCACATCGTGGGCCAGGAGCAAATGACCCTGCAGGTGCTGATGCCGTACCTCGCCATGGGCGCCGTCCTGGTGTTCGTGTACGTCTGGACCGGGAAGAACGTCATGTTCTCCTACTTCGTCCACGCCTCCAAGAACCTCCTGGCCGTCATCTTCATCTACGCGATTCCGCCCGAGGTGCTCGAACAGCTGCAGCAGGTCCAGGGCTGACCGAAGGAACGCGACGCCTTGTGGGGCCTGAACCCTACCGCCGCACGCGGCGACGTCGTAGGTTCTTTCCATGACACTGAAAATCCAGATCGTCGTCGACTGTAAGAACCCGCACGAGCTCGCCGACTGGTGGGCCGAAACCCTGGACTGGGCCGTGGAGCCGCAGGATGAGGTGTTCATCCACTCCATGATCGAGCAGGGCTTCGCGACGGAGGCAGAGACCACCACACACCAGGGCAGGCTTGTGTGGCGCGAGGGCGCCGCCATCCGCCCGCCGGAGGAACTCGATGCCAAAGCGCCCGCCCACCGCGTTTTGTTCCAGATCGTCCCGGAGGAAAAGACGGTCAAGAACCGGGTCCACTGGGACGTGCGGCTCGCGGGAGCGGACAAGGACGCCGTGCGGGCCGCCCTTGTTGCCCGCGGCGCGACGTTCCTCTGGTCCGCCAATCAGGGGCCGCATTCCTGGCACACCATGGCGGACCCGGAAGGCAACGAGTTCTGCATCAGCTGACGCGATTACTAGACTCGGACTGTGAGCAACGAAATCCCCGCCAAGGTATCCGACGTCTTTGACCCCTCCCGGTGGCGCACCGTGTCCGGTTTCGACGACTTCCAGGACATGACCTACCACCGGCAGGTGGAGCGTTCCGCCGACGGGGAGGTGGTCCGGGACCTGCCCACCGTCCGCATCGCCTTCGACCGCCCCGAGGTCCGCAACGCCTTCCGGCCCGGCACCGTGGACGAGCTCTACCGCGCCATGGACCACGCCCGGATGACCCCGGACGTCGCCACCGTCCTGCTCACCGGCAACGGCCCCTCCCCCAAGGACGGCGGGCACTCGTTCTGCTCGGGCGGGGACCAGCGGATCCGCGGCCGTGACGGGTACCGCTATGCCAATGGTGAAACGACCGAAACCATTGATCCGGCCCGCGCCGGCCGGCTGCACATCCTGGAAGTCCAGCGGCTCATGCGCACCATGCCCAAGGTGGTCATCGCCGTCGTCAACGGCTGGGCAGCCGGCGGCGGGCACTCCCTCCACGTGGTCTCGGACCTCACGATCGCCTCCCGCGAGCACGGCAAGTTCAAGCAGACCGACGCCACCGTGGGCAGCTTCGACGCCGGCTACGGCTCGGCCCTCCTGGCCCGCCAGATCGGCCAGAAGTCCGCCCGGGAGATCTTCTTCCTGGCCCGCGAATATTCCGCCGAGGACATGGTCCGGATGGGCGCCGTGAACGAGGCCGTGGACCACGAACGCCTCGAGGAGGTCGCCCTGGAGTACGCCGCCGACATTGCCCGGCAGTCCCCGCAGGCCATCCGCATGCTTAAGTTCGCCTTCAACCTGGCCGACGACGGCCTGGCCGGCCAGCAGGTCTTCGCCGGCGAGGCGACCCGCCTGGCGTACATGACCGACGAGGCCGTGGAGGGCAAGGAAGCCTTCCTCGAGAAGCGCGATCCAGACTGGTCCGCCTTCCCGTACTACTTCTAAGGCGCGCTGTGACTTCCGGAGCCGTAAACATCGAGCCTGCGCTCAAGGCGCTGGCTGCTGCCCTCCATGGCGAGGGACCCGCCGTCGAACTCTCCGCCGGGCCGGACGGCTCGCCGGTGCTGGGATTCCCTGACACGGCCGGCATCGAGGACGCGGCCGTCGTGGTCCGGACCTCCGGGTCCACCGGCACACCAAAGGCGACCGTCCTGACCGTCGATGCCCTGGCGGCGTCGTCCGTGGCGACCGCCTTTGCGCTCAAGGGCGAGGGGCAGTGGCTGCTGGCCCTTCCCGTCCAGTATGTGGCCGGCGTCCAGGTCCTGGTCCGCTCGCTCTTCGCGGGGACCCGCCCGTGGGTCATGGACCTCTCGGGCGGTTTTACGCCGGAGGCCTTCACCGCCGCGGCGCTGGAACTGACGGACAAGCTCCGTTTCACCTCGCTGGTGCCCACCCAGCTCCAGCGGCTGCTGGACGCGCCCTCCGCCGAGACGCTGGCGGTGCTGCGGCGCTTCAACGCCGTCCTGCTCGGCGGCGGTCCCGCGTCCACGGAGCTCCTCGCCGCAGCCCGGGACGCCGGAGTGCGGGTGGTGACCACCTACGGCTCGTCCGAGACCTGCGGCGGGTGCGTGTACGACGGCTTCCCGCTCGAGGACGTCCTGGTCCGCGTGGAGGACGACGGCCGCATCCTGCTGGGCGGGGCAACCATTGCCGCCGGCTATCTTCAGGCCCCCGAGCTCTCGGCGGCGGCGTTCATCGAAGCGGACGGCGTCCGCTGGTACCGGACCAATGACCTCGGTGAGCTGGACGCCGACGGCCGGCTCACCGTGCTCGGCCGCGCCGACGACGTCGTCATCACCGGCGGCGTCAAAGTTTCGGCCGCGCATGTCCAGGCTGAGCTGGAAAAGCTCGACGGCGTTCGGGCGGCTTTTGTCGCCGGCGTGCCGTCCGCCGAGTGGGGCCACGCCTTGGCCGCGTACGTCGCCGTGGCCGACAGTTCCCCGGAAGGGCTGGCGGCGTTCGCCGACCGCCGGAACGAGACCTGGGCACCGTCGCTGGGCGCGCTGGCCCCAAAGACGGTGCTGCCCGCCGCGGAACTGCTCATGCTGCCCAACGGCAAACCGGACCGGCTGGGCATGACGGTCCTGCTGGACGCCCTCCATCAGGGAAAATAGACAAGCCGCCTCCGGCTTCGGGCCGGCTGCGTGTTTCAACCAACGAGTATTCAACCAACCAACGAGGTACTGACCGTGGCTACAGCCGCACAATGGATCCAAGGCGCCCGACTGCGCACCCTGCCGGCAGCGATCGCACCGGTGCTGATCGGCAGCGCGGCCGCCTACGAGATGGATTCGTTCATCCTGCTGAACGCCGTGCTGGCCGCGCTGGTCGCCCTGCTCCTGCAGATCGGCGTCAACTACGCCAACGACTACTCGGACGGCATCCGCGGCACGGATGAGGACCGGGTGGGTCCCCTCCGGCTGGTGGGCTCTGGGGCCGCCAGCCCGGAGCACGTCAAAAGGGCAGCGTTCGCGGCCTTCGGGCTGGCGATGCTGTTCGGCCTGATCCTCGTGATTATCACGCAGGCCTGGTGGCTGATCCTGGTCGGTGTCGGCTGCGTGCTGGCCGCCTGGGGCTATACCGGCGGCAAGAACCCGTATGGCTATCTCGGCCTGGGCGACGTCTTCGTGTTTGTGTTCTTCGGCCTCGTCGCAACGCTTGGCACCACGTACACCCAGGCGGGGCAACTGAGCCTCGCCGCGATCATCGGGGCGATCGGCACCGGACTGATCGCGTGCGCCCTGCTGATGGCCAACAACGTCCGTGACATCCCCACCGACAGAAAGGCGGGGAAGAAAACCCTGGCCGTGCGGCTCGGGGACAAGCACGCGCGCGAAAGCTACGTGCTGATGCTGGCGGTAGCGATCCTGCTGGTCATCGTCCTGGCCCCCGCCCGGCCCTGGATGCTGATTGTGCTCCTGCTGATCCCCGCCAGCCTCATGCCGTCCTGGCTGATGATCTCCGGGCGGCGCCGCAAGAGCCTGATCCCGGTCCTGAAGCAGACCGGACTGATCAACCTCGGCTTCGCCGCGCTGTTTTCACTCGGGCTCGTCCTCAGCCACGGCTTCTAGGCCCGGGGGCTCAGGCCCCGGGCTGCCGGGACTGCAGGGGACCGGCGCGGGGGCTCAGACCCCGGGTTGCCGGGACTGCACGGGACTGGGCCGGGGGCTCAGGCCCCGGGCTGCCGGGAATCTTTGGGGCGGTTGTCCGTGCGGACGGCAATGTCGGGGTTCTCGTCCACGAGGCGGTCTTCGGCCTCAGCGTCGGCCACCTCGCCGGCACTGCGCATCGGCTTGGCCTTGCCCGAGAACCGGTGGTGGAGCGTCGCGGTGGCCGCGTCGCGCTGCTTCTGGAAGAACAGGAAGCTGACGGCGAAGGACATCATTCCGGCGCACAGGGCGGCCAGGAGCAACCCCAGCTGAAGGTAGAGGAAGAGCGCAAACAAGGGCGCAAACAGCGCCAGCCGAATCAGGGTGTATTTGAGGAAAGCCACGCCTCAAGTTTAGCCGCCAGGACGGCGCGTTGCTTCGGCCTTCCCGTTCCCAGCGGCCGCGGTGCCGGTGGCCTGCACCCGGGCATAGTGACCGGCGCCGTCGAGGCGCCCGACGGCTAGACTGAAGGTATGCTCCGTGTAGTGGTTCCGATCGTCATACTGGCCGTGTTTGTCTATGGACTAGTCGACCTCATCCGCACTGACGCGCGGCTGACCAGGGGCATCTCCAAGACCGCCTGGATCTTCGTGCAGGTCCTCCTCCCCGTGGTCGGCGCCACCCTGTGGTTTCTCATTGGACGCCCCCGCGCCACGGACACCGCACCGGTTGCCTACAGCCACCCGGTAGCGCCCGATGACGACCCCGAGTTCCTGCGCAACCTTGAGATACGCCGCCGCAACCAGGCCGAGGCCGACAGGCTCAAGAAGCTCAAGGAAGAATTCGACGCCAAGGGCCGCAAGCACGACGCCGGCAACGCGGAAGCCGGCGGCACCGAAGGCGCCGGCGATGCCCACGAACCCGGCGACGCCGGAACGCCCGGCACGGACGAAGTCAAGTAGAGGTCAAGTAGCACCATTCCGAGCCTCCAACTGCGGCCGTTCGCCGCAGATGGCCGGAATCCCACGCTCTAAGCGGCCATCTGCGGCAAATGGCCGCCACTCATTCGCGCCCGCGTCTGCTGACACCGCCCTTCCGCTGGCCTCTGTTTCCGCGCACCGGGCCCAGACCCCTTTCTTATCTTCGGCCGTCCCGCGTCATCCCGGGCCTCCAACTGCGGCCGTTCGCCGCAGATGGCCGGAATCCCACGCTCTAAGCGGCCATCTGCGGCAAATGGCCGCCTCTCATTCGCGCCCGCGTCTGCTGCCCATACCGCCCACTCCTCCCCCACACTGTGCCTGCTCTGTGGATAACCTCCGCGCCTTGTCCGCGCGGGCGCAGAATGCCCGTATGCGCCCGCCCAGTGAGCTTCCCCCGCATCTTCGAAACCAGCCCTTCACCGTGGCCGCGGCCCGCACTGCCGGTGTGGGGCGACGACGGACCCGGGCCAGGGATCTCGTCAGCCCCTGTTACGGGGTCCGCGCCACGGCGGCCACCCCAGACAGTTTGCTGAAACGTGTGCATGCCCTGGCTGCCGTGACGGGCGCAATCGTAAGCCACCTGTCTGCGGCACTGCTGTGGGGATTTCCACTGCCGCGGGCCCTGGAGAACCTGGCGGTCATCCATCTGACGAGTCGGCCGGGCCAGCGTGCGGTCCGGCATAAGAATGTGGTGGGCCATCAGCAGTCACTTGAACCGGAGGAAATCGTCGCCGGGGTGCGGGTGAGCTGCACATCTCCGTTGCGGACGTGGTTCGATCTCGCGGGCACACTAAGCCTCGATGACTTGGTGATCGCCGGGGACTTCCTGCTGCGGCGGAGAAATCCATTGACCAAGCTCGCTGAGCTGGACGCATTCCTCGCCGGGAAGCAAGGCCGGGCGGGCTACCGGCGGGCCATGCAGGCCCGCTCCCTGATACGCGCCGGCACGGACAGCCCCAAGGAGACCGAACTCCGGCTCCTCCTGATTCGGCATGGCCTGCCCGAACCCGGAATCAACGTCCCCATGTCCGATGAAACCGGCGGTTGGATCCAGGACCCGGATCTCTCCTATGAGCAGGAAAGGATCGCGATCCAGTACGACGGCGGTCACCACGCCGATCCGGCCCAGCGTCGCAGCGACATCTTCCGGGATGAGAACGCCAGGGATGCCGGGTGGCGCGTCGTCGTATTGACCCAATGGCACTTGACCCCGCCCGGCCCTGGGATGGAGCCGGCCGCAGTTACCCGCGTGCGTGCGGCGCTGACGGAGCGCGGCTGGACCCCGGACCCGGGCCAAAAGCCGGGGCGGCGTCAACGTGCCCGTCCCCAGCCGCACCCGTTTGACACGAATGGCCGCTAAGCGCATCGGCTTAGCGGCCATCTAAGGCGAATCGCTGGAGCGCGGTCCCTGCCAGCCTCCGAAAGCACCGTCCGAGGTCCGCAGCGCCCAGCATATAGGTGCCGGCACGCCACGCCGCCCCAGCGCCACCCCAGCCGCACGCCACACGGCCTCCAGCCGCCCCCGTTTGACACGAATGGCCGCTAAGAACATCGGCTTAGCGGCCATCTGTGGCAAATCGATGGAGCGCGGTCCCTGCCAGCCCCGAAACCACCCGCCCGGGTCCGCGGCGCCCAGCATGTAGGTGCCGGCACGCCCCGCCGCCCCAGCGCCACCCCAGCCGCACGCCACACCGCCCCCAGCCGCACCCGTTTGACACGAATGGCCGCTAAGAACATCGGCTTAGCGGCCATCTAAGGCGAATCGATGGAGCGCGGTCCCTGCCAGCCCCGAAAGCAGCCGTCCGAGGTCCGCGCCCAGCACACAGGTGCCGGCACGCCACGCAGCCTCCTGCCGCACCGACCTGACACGAATGGCCGCTAAGCGCGTCGGCTTAGCGGCCATCTGTGGCAAATCGCTGGAGCGCGAGCCCGGAAGGACCCGGCTGCGGTGCGACTTACAGTCCCGAGTAGGAGTGCAGGCCGTTGAAGAACTGGTTCACGATCGTGAAGTTGAAGACCACGCACAGGTAGCCGACGATCGACAGCCAGGCGGCACGGGTTCCGGTCCAGCCGCGGGTGGCGCGGGCGTGCAGGTATCCGGCGTAGACCACCCAGATCACGAACGTCCAGACTTCCTTCGTGTCCCAGCCCCAGAACCGGCCCCAGGCCTTCTCCGCCCAGATGGCGCCGAACATGAGCGTGAAGGTCCAGCCGACGAACGCGATCGCGTTGATGCGGTAGGACAGGTTCTCCAGGCTCAGGGCGTTCGGGACCAGGCGCATGAACCCGAGCTTGTCGGCGCCGCCGGCCGCGATGGTCTTCTGCCGGTGCGACTGCACGAGCTGCAGCGCGGACATGGCGAAGGTCAGGGTGAACAGGGCCGAGGACATTACCGCGATGGACACGTGGATGATCAGCCAGTAACTCTGCAGCGCCGGCACGAGGTGGCCCACGGGGGTCCAGAAGGCGATGGAGGCCGCGACCAGCATGATGATGGCCAGCCCAATCACAAACGTGCCCAGGAAGCGCAGGTCGCGGCGGATCAACACCAGCAGGAAGACGGCCACGGCCACGAACGCGCCCGTAGTGAGGAATTCGTACATGTTGCCCCACGGCACCCGGCCGGCACCCAGCGCGCGGGTGATCACGCCGGCCGCATGAATCGCGGCGCCGAGGACGGTCAGCGCGACGGCCACCCGGGCGGGGGCGCGCCGCTCGCCGGCGTAGCGCATGCTGCCGTCGGCGGTCTGGCCCGCGCCTGCCGCGGTGCCGCGGCGGGAGGTGGCCGACGTCGGACGCTCGGCACGGCCTGCCGGTCCGCTGACGTCCGCATCGGAGCGGGCGACGTCGGCTCCGGCGGCCGCCGCAGCGACGCCGACGGGAACCCGCGCGGCATCGGCCTCGGCCGTCCCGGAGAGCTCTGCGGCCTTGAGGTCCACCGCGCGCAGCGTTTTGCTGCTCTTGGCCAGGTCCCAGGCGAAGGCGATGAACGCCACCGTGTACGTGCCGGCGGCCAGCAGCATGAACAGCTCGCTGTACTGGCCCATGGTTTCGTTGATCGAGAACGGCATTACTGGTCCTTCTTCGACTCGGAAGAGCCGGCTGTTGACTGGATGAAGTCTTCTGCGGGTTGTTCAGGAGAGGCGTCTGCGCCGCTGGCACCGATCGCGGCGGTATCCGCCCGGTCATTATCCGCTGTTGCGCTGGGAGCGGGCTGGGAGCCGGTCGGGGCGTCATCGCCCAGCAGCCAATCGTCGGAAAGGAGCTTGCGGATGGCCGCGGCCTCCCCGGCCAGGCGGTGGTCTTCGCCGCGGGCCAGCAGACCGTATTCCACCATGGTCCGTCCGTCCTCGTGGGTGCCCGTGCGGACCCAGACGCGGCGGCGGTTCACGTAGAGCGAGGTCACCAGCCCGGCGACGGCCAGGAGCGCGAAGATCAGGGCGTAGAGCTGTCCGGGGTTGTGGTGGATGTCCACGCCGATGTAGCGCTTGACGCCGTCGAAGCTGATGGAACCCTTGCCGTTCGGCAGCGTGTAGCTGCTTCCGGGCGCCAGGACGATGCCCTTCGTGTCCAGGTTGCGGGCGTTGAGCGGCGTGAGCTTCTTGACGTCGAGCTCGAAGACGTTCTGCGGGGAGCCCGCGTCGAGGCCGAGGTCGCCGAAGTAGGAGTTCAGGGTCAGCTGCGGGTTGATGAGCTCCGGATCCCCGCTGAAGGACACCCCCTGGTCGGTGACGAACGCCGTCGGCAGGAAGAACCCGGCGAAGGCGAGCTGTTCCGGTTTGGCGTCCGGGACCTTGATGACCACGGAGGAGTAGTAGTTCTCGCCCTGGAGCTTGGCGACCACGGGACCCTGCATGGCAACATTGCCGGCGCCGTCGCGGATGGTGACCACGGGAGCGTAGCCGTTGCCGGTGAGGTACACGCTGGTGCCGCCGAGGCTGAGGGGGTCGTTGACCTTGAGCACCTCCTTTTTGGCGGGTGCGTCCGGGTTTTCCTTCGTGGTCACGGCGGCGCTGAAGTCGATGGGCTGACCGAACTTGCCCTTCGATTCGCGGTCGAAGGTGATGTCGAACTTGTCCAGCTGGACCGAATAGGGCTGCAGCTGGCTGCTCTGGAAATTGGTGCCGGGGGTGAACTGGTCGTAGCCGACGAGGGTGTTGACGAATGTGTCCCCCTCCACGAGGATCCGCTGCCCGCTGTAGCCGAAGAGGCCGCCGGCCGCCACCGAGACCAGCACCCCGATCAGCGCGGTGTGGAAGACGAGGTTGCCGACTTCCTTCAGGAAGCCGCGCTCGGCACCCAATGACGGGCGGGCGCCGTCGCGGTCCCGCACGTCGACGCGGTAGCCGCGCTTCTTCAGCAGCTCGGCGGCATCGGTGATGGCGGCCGACGCCGGGATCCCGGCGTCGGCCGGAATCACCAGGGTGCCGTATTCGGGAAGTCTGGACAGGCGGGCGGGGGTGCGCGGGGGCTGGGAGCGCATCGCTTTGTAGTGCGCGATGGCGCGGGGGATCACGCAGCCGATCAGCGAGACGAACAGCAGGATGTAGATCGCCGAGAACCAGGCCGAGGAGTAGACGTCGTAGAGCTGCACCGAGTCCAGGATCGCGCCGTAGTCCGGGTGGTCCTTGATGTACTGCGTGACAATCGCCGGGTTGGCCGGGCGCTGCGGGAACAGCGAGCCGGGCACGGCGGCGACGGCCAGCAGCAAGAGCAGGAACAGGGCTGTGCGCATGCTGGTCAGCTGCGTCCACGCCCACCGGAGCATGCCCAACGGACCCAGGGTGGGCAGGACGGCCTCGGGCTTCGGGGACTTCTTCTTTTCGTTCACGCGCTCGCTCATCAGATTGGCAATTTCACATCGGTTTGGAACCAGTACTGCAACCCGGAGACCCAGGTGCCCCACACGCCGCTCGCCATCAGGATCCCGAGCAGGATCAGGATGCCGCCTCCGGTGCGCTGGATGGCGAGCCGGTGGTTGCGGAAGAAGGACATCACGCCGATGCCGCGGCGCACGGCCAGGGCGATCAGCAGGAACGGGATTCCCAGCCCAAGGCTATAGACGAACGCCAGGAACGCCCCCTTGGCCGCCGAGGAGCCGCCGGAGAGGCTAAGCAGCTGGACGGCCGAATACGTCGGACCGATGCACGGCGCCCAGCCCAGCCCGAAGGTGATGCCCAGCAGGGGCGCGCCCCAGAGGCCGGCCGGCGGTTTGGCGTGGATCTTGGCATCGCGCTGGAACCAGCCGAAGCCGCCCATGAACACCACGCCCATGACGATCACCAGGACGCCCAGCAGCTGGGTGATCCAGGTGTTCTGCGAGCCCGTGATGACGCTGCCCAGCTGCCCGAAGGCGCCGCCGAGCAGCACGAAGATCACGGAGAAGCCGAGGACGAACAGCCCGATGCCGGCCAGCATGCGCCCGCGCCTTTGCTTCTGCAGGTCGACGCCGGTCAGTCCCGTGACGTAGCCCAGGTATCCGGGCACCAGCGGGAGGACGCAGGGCGAGAGGAAGGAGACCAGTCCGGCCAGCAGCGCGACAGGAATGGCAAGCAGGAGCGATCCGTTCAGGATGGCTTCGGCGAAGGGGCTGTTCACAGTGGGGCCGCGCTACTCGGCCACGGCGGCGGCGATGAGGGACTTCAGGGTGCCCTGCTGGATTTCGCCCAGGACCCGGGAGGCGACGCGGCCCTGCTTGTCCAGCACGAGGGTGGTAGGCACGGCGCCGGGCGGCACGAGTCCGGAGACGGCCAGCAGCACGGCGCCGTCCTTGTCATTGAAGCTCGGGTACGTCAGGTTGAAGGTCTTGTCGAACGCGTCGGCCGTGGCCTTCTCATCGCGCAGGTTGACGCCGAAGAACTGCACGCCCTTGGTCTTGAATTCCTGGTTCAGCGCCTCGAGGGAGGGCGCCTCGACCCGGCAGGGGGCGCAGGCGGCGAACCAGAAGTTCAGCACTGTCACCTTGCCGGGGAAGTCCGCCGACGTCACGGCCGTGCCGTCGAACAGCGTCCCCTTGAGCGCCACGGGACTCTTGCGGTCCGCGACGGCGAACTCGGTGACGGACCCGTCGCCGGCCACATAGTTCTTGTTGTCTCCGGCCTTGGCCTGTTTGGCCAAGGCGTCGTCCTGGGCGCAGCCGGACAGCCCGAACACGGCGGCCAGCGCGGCCCCGCCGGCGGTCAGCACGCGGCGGCGGGACAAAGGAGTTTCTTCGCGGCGGTTCGCGGCCATGGTCAGGCTCCCGGGGTGCTGGCGGCACCGGGCAGCAGGGCGGCGGCGGGCTCGCTGTAGTCGACGCGCACGAGGCCGCCGGCGTCGTCGAACACCAGGGACGTCAGGGACGTCAGGGTGCATTCGCGCTTGCGGGGGTCGTGCCACAACGGCCGGCCTTCGGCGCTGAGCCGCGTGGCCCAGATGGGCAGCTGGTGGCTGACAAGGATGGCTTCGGCCCCGTTGCCGCCCAGTTCGATGGCCCGGACGCGTGCGTCCTGGACTGCCGCGATGACCCGTGCGGCCTGCTCCTTGTAGGGCTCACCCCACGAGGGCCGCAACGGGTTGTACAGCCGGGCCCAGTGTTTGGGCCGCAGCAGCTCCGCTTTGGAGACGTGGAGGCCCTCGAAGTAGTTGGCGGCCTCGATAATGCGGGCTTCGGTGGCAATCTCCAGGCCCAGGGCGTCGGCGATCGGCTGCGCAGTCTCCTGCGCGCGGGTCAGCGGGGACGCGGCGAGGTGGACAATCCGGGCCCCTTGCGCGGAACGCTCCCTGAAGTGTTCCGCCAGGGTGCGGGCCATCTCCCGGCCGAGTTCGGAGAGGTGGAATTCCGGCAGCCTGCCGTACAGGACACCATCGGGATTGTGGACCTCGCCGTGGCGGAGCAAATGAACAGTGGCTTGGGGCATGTCTACCAGTTTCTCAAAGATGCCGGTCGATCTGAAATCTTCTACAGGAGGTAGAACTGATGAGTTTGGAAAAATGTTCCCTGGAGTTGGAATAAAAGATGCAAATGCATGTTTATACTGGGTGAAGCAGTTAGTTGAGAGTTCAACCAATGATGCTTCAACTAGCGATCAGACGAATCACCGCAGTACCAACCCGACTCAAGGAGAACCACCATGGCACTTCCCGCAAACGTCACCACCGGCACCTGGACCCTCGACCCGTCGCACAGCGAGATCGGCTTCACCGTCCGCCACGCCGGCATCAGCAAGGTCCGCGGTCAGTTCACCGATGCCTCAGCCACCCTGGACCTCGCCGAGAACGTCACCGACTCCAAGGTCAACGCCTCGATCAAGACCGCAAGCTTCGACTCCGGCGACGCCAACCGCGACGGCCACGTCCGCGGCGAAGACTTCTTCGACGTCGAGACGTTCCCGGAGATCTCCTTTGTCTCCAACACCATCGTCCCCAAGGGCGACGCCTACGAGCTTCAGGGCGACCTCACCATCAAGGGCATCACCCGCCCCGTGGCCCTCGAGACCGAATTCAACGGCGTGGCCGTCGATCCCTTCGGCAACACCCGCGCCGGCCTGAGCGCCGAAACCACGATCAGCCGCAAGGACTTCGGCCTGACCTGGAACGCCGTCCTCGAAGCCGGCGGCGTGCTGGTCAGCGACAAGGTTGCCATCAACCTGGAACTGGCCTTCATCGCTCCCGCAGCGTAGCCAGTATTCAACAGGCCGGTATTCAACAGGTCCGGTCCCGGTCACTCCAGTCCGGGCCTGATGGCCGACGCCGGTCAGCCGGCTCCAGCGCCCTGCTTCATCTTCGCGACGAAGCAGGGCGCTGCTGTTTGCGCCGCTGCTGTTTGCCCCTTTTGGGCGCCGCCGGCGGGCACCGGGACGCGGCTGCAGATTCCCTAGATAACAGGGAAACGGCGGTCTACAGTGAGAGCCATGAGCAACCCGAGTGATGTACCTCCGCAGCAGCCGGGCGCCCAGCCACCGGCGTCGGGCAACGTCCCGCCCGCGGGACCGCAGCAGCCCCCGGCCAACCCGCCGTTCCCTCCGGGCTACCAGGCACCGCCGCCGGGGTACCAGGGCGGGCCCGGTTATCAGGCACCGCCACCGGGGTACCAGGCGCCGCCACCGGGGTACCAGGGCCAGCCGGCCCCTGCCGGCGGATTCCGCTTCGAGCTGCCGACCGACCGCCCCCGGAATTTCGGCGATGCACTGCCTGCCGGCGGGCTCTCCGGCATGTTCAAGGTCGCTGCAATGCCCACCGAGCTGAAGGTCTCGTACTGGATCTGGCTTATCGGCGGGCTCCTGGGACTCCTCGGTGGAATCATCGGGTTGTTCGGGTCCTTCGTTTTGATCGCCTTCGCGCCGGCAATCGGGCTCCTGGTGCTGTTGCTCGTCATCGTGGCGCTCATGCTGGCAACTGCTCAGATCATCCTGGCGATGAAGATGAAGGAAGGCCGGGAATGGGCCCGCTTCGCCCTCACTGTCCTTGTTGGCATCTCCTTGGTGCTGGCACTGATCAGTTCCGGCATCGCGGATGGCCGGGCGGGCGGAAACCTGCCGGGCTTCCTCATCAGCCTGGTGGCGACCGTGCTCATGTGGCTGCCGAACGCACAGGCCTGGTTTGTCGCCAACCGGGGCCGAATCTAGGCCTGCCGGCGCGCAGGGCACCTTCCGGATCGTGGCAGCGCCAGGGCTCCACCGCGGCCACTCGCCGGCCACCGAATGAGGGTTGAGAATACCTCTCCGGAATGATCCGCACGGGGGCCAGCCCGCGGTACGGTTGAGCTAAACCATGCTGGGGGCAGGGCAGGATCTCTGATCCCGGTGGCCGATTCGATCGATCGACACGCAAAGGACCGCTTCATGAGCAACCCGCCAGTCCAGCCCCCACCTTCCGACGGCTCCGAGCCGGGCCAGGAATCCACTCCGGCCCCGCAGGCACCCCCCGCTTACGGCCAGAACGCCCCCCAGGCACCGCAATACGGCCCGCAGACGCCCCCGGCTTACGGGCAGAACGCCCCGCAGGCACCGCAATACGGCCAGCAGACGCCGCCGGCCTACGGCCAGAACGCCCCCCAGGCGCCGCAATACGGCCAGCAGACACCCCCCGCCTACGGCCAGAACGCCCCCCAGACACCGCAATACGGCCAGCAGACACCCCCCGCCTACGGCCAGAACGCCCCCCAGACACCGCAATACGGCCAGTCCCCCTACGGCCAGTCCCCCTACGGTCAGTCCCCCTACGCCCAGTACCCGTCCGAACAGCCGCAGGCTCAGGGCGCGGTTCCCCAGCTGGTCAATACTTCGTTCTGGCTGATCATCGCAGCCGGAGCCCTCTGGGTCATCTCGATGCTGGTGTCCCTGGGAACCCTGGACAGCCCTGCCGTCAGGGACATGTTCGAGCAGCAGATGGCAGCGAGCGGCACGAGCATCGATTTCGAATCCATCAAGGGTGTGCTGATCGGCACCATCGTGGTGTTCGCCGCCATCAGCGCCGGGCTGTACGCCCTCGTGGCATTCAATGTCCGCAAGGGCAAGAACTGGGCCCGCATCCTGGGCACCGTGTTCGCCGCCTTGTCGGTCTTCAACCTCATCCCGCTCAGCCTCGCCACCCTGGCGGCACTGGTCGGCATCGCGGCCATCGTGCTGCTTTACCTGCCCGCGGCAGCGCCGTACTTCCAGAAGCGGCAGCCCTTCGCCAACCCCTACGGACAGCCCGGAGCCCCGTTCGGGAAGTGACTTCGCCAGTCTCCGCCCAGTAGGGAACGACCCCGCGGCGCAGGACCCGGAAGACGCCGGCCTTAGTCGGCGTCTTCCGGGTCCTGCGCCCTTTGTGCGTGATAGGCCAGAATCTGCAGTTCCGTTGCCATGTCCACCTTGCGGAGGTTGACCCCAGGGGGGACCTGCAGCATCACCGGCGCGAAGCTGAGGATGCTCCGCACACCGGCGGCAATCACCCGGTCGCAGACGTCCTGGGCCACAGCGGCAGGCAAGGCGAGGACCACCATGTTGGCGCCCGTCCGCTGCAGTACCGGCTCAAGGTCGGCGGCGTCGCTGACCCGCAGCCAGCCGACCTCGCTGCCCACCACCATCTGGTCGGCGTCGAAAATTGCCACGATGTCAAAGCCCCGCGACTCGAATCCGCCATACCGGGCCAGGGCCTTGCCCAGGTTGCCCGCTCCGACGATCGCGACTTTCCAGTCATGCGTCAGCCCGAGCGCGGCCGCGATGTTGCGGTTGAGGTACTGGACCTCATAACCGACACCCCGGGTTCCGTAGGAGCCGACATAGGAGAGGTCCTTGCGCAGCGTCGAGGAGCTGACGCCGGAGGCCTCGGCCAGCGATTCGGACGAGACCCGGTCCACCCCCTCAGCCAGCAGTGTGGTCAGGGCGCGCAGATAGATGGTCAGCCGGGCCACGGCCGCGGGTGGAATCTGTTTGGCCGCAGTCCCGGCTCCCCCGGGGACAGCCCCGGGAGATGAATCCAGCGAAGTCACTATCTGCTCCATTGCGTCGCGTTGTGCTTCCCACTCTAGAGCCCCCGCGCATCACGCAACAAAGCACCCGCCGTCAGGAGGACTGGTCGAGGACCCGTTGCAGGGTCCGGGTCAGGCGGGCCTCGTCGATCTTCCAGAAATCCCGCTGGACACCATTGACCAGCACCACCGGGATCTCCTCGGCAAAGCGTTCCCGCAGCCCGGCGTCGTCGTCCACCGATTTCTCCGACCAATCTATTCCGAGCGCAGCGGTGACGCGGCCGACGGCGGCGCGCGCCTCTGTGCACAGGTGGCAGTCAGCTTTGGTAATCAGAACTACATCGGGGAAGGACGCTGGTTTGGCCATGCGTCCACCGTAGCCCGGCGGCCACTTAGGCGTCGACGCGCGGCACAGTCCGCCCGGGTCCGGGGCCGTCCTGCCGTCGCGCCGCGCGCCACGCGGGCGGCCGGGGGCCGGTCATTGACTAGACTCGTGGCATGCCCGAGGAGAAATACGTCATTGTGGCCAATGAGCCTGCTGCATCGACGCAGCACGGCGAGGCCGCATTTTTCGACGTCGACAACACCCTCATGAAGGGCGCAAGCCTTTTCCATGTCGCCCGGAAGCTTCACCAGCGTGGCGCCTTCACCCTGCCGCAGGCTGCCGGGTTCGCCTGGAAGCAATTCATGTTCGTACTGCGCGGCGAAAACATGGATGACGTCCATGCCGTCCGCGATTCGGCCCTGACGCTGGCCGCCGGCATCACGGCGAAGGACATCGAGGCGTTGGGCGAAGAGGTCTACGACGAGATGATTGAGTCTCGGATCTGGCCGGGGGCAAAGGCCCTGGCCGAGCAGCATCTCCGGGTCGGGCGCAAGGTATGGCTCGTTACGGCGACGCCGATCGAGGTGGCCACGGTCATTGCCGCCCGGCTGGGCCTGACCGGGGCGCTGGGCACGGTGGGCGAGATCATGGACGGCTCGTACACGGGGCGGCTTGTCGGCGAGATCCTCCATGGACCGGCTAAAGCGGTTGCAGTCCAGCACATTGCCGAGGAGCAGGGCCTGGACCTGAGCCGCTGCTGGGCGTACAGCGATTCCCACAACGACATCCCGTTGCTGAGCATGGTGGGGCACCCCGTTGCCATCAATCCCGACTCCAAGCTGCGCCGTTACGCCCGCGAGCACAACTGGCCGGTCTACGACTTCCGTGCCGGCCGGCGCGCCGCCACGTTGGGCTTCAAGGCCGCGACGGTCGGAGGGGCCATCTACGGCCTGTGGCGGGGGTTCTCCCGCTTCCGCGGCCCCAGCCGCTAGGCCGCCCGCGGCTTTCCGCTGCAATTTCGGACCCGGGTTGCGGTTTCAGGCCCGTGCGCCGCGGATCCGGGCCGCCTGTGTCCGATGCCGTAGCCCGTGTCCCTGACCGGTGCGAAATCTTCCCACCGGGGCGGGGCAAGAAAAATGCCCGCCGCCTGGAAGGCAACGGGCATTTCATGCATTTCGAAGTATTGCTACTTCTTATTGCGACGCTGGTGGCGCGTCTTGCGAAGCAGCTTGCGGTGCTTCTTCTTGGCCATACGCTTGCGACGCTTCTTAATAACTGAACCCACGAAAGTTCCTTACCGGCTAGATGCAGTACCTGCCTGTTGGGAAGTGTCCGCGGGCTAAGCAGCAGACTAAAACAACTGACAGGTTCTTACAATGACGTAAAACGTTCCTTAACAGGGTACCGCCTCTGCGAGGCACCCCACGACCGCGGGCCCCGTGCGGGACCCAAAGCAGTCGATTCACGCTGTGAATGTTGCCGCTGACTGTTCAGCCAGTTCCGGCGTGGCCGTCGTTCCGGTCGACGACGGCACCCTTGAGGTACTGTTCGACGGCGTTTTCCGGCACGCGGTAGGAGCGGCCGAACCGCACGGCCGGCATCTCCCCCGAATGCACAAGACGGTACACAGTCATTTTTGATACCCGCATAAGTTCCGCGACTTCGGCCACGGTCAAAAAACGGGCCTTGGAGAAGTTGGCCTCCGTAGACATTTCCCTATTCCTTTGCTCAAGCGAACGGCAGCCCCACCTGTTGACATGGCGGTGTGCCGATGCTGAGCCATCAAACAACCATGTGTTAGCAACACTAGTTGCTCATGGTGCCAAAGTGAAAGACTTCCTCAGGAATCCCCCCACGATTTCCGCAGGAATCTCGAAAAACTCGCAGCACCGGCCTCCTCCAGTTCCCGACTCAGGCAAGCGTCCGCCGGGTGCGGGCCGAGGCGGCCAGCTGGCCAAGTACCGATGCCGTTTCGTCCCAGTCCATGCAGGCATCCGTGACGCTCTGGCCGTAGACCAGCCCGTCGCGTCCGGCGCCTGTGACGGTGTTGACGGCGGCATTGACCTCAAGGGTCTGCGCCCCGCCCACCAGGAAGCTCTCCAGCATGACGCCGGCGATGGCCCCGGCGGCGGCTCCGGCACTTTCCAGCTGCGCACCGATTTCGAGGGCGACCTCGGCCTGGCGGTGGTGGTTCTTGCCGCTGTTGGCGTGGCTGGCATCGACGATCAGGCGGGGGTTCAACTGCTTCGCGGCGAGCTTCGCCGAGGCCGCTTCAACGTCGGCGGCTGAGTAGTTGGGGCCCTTGCGTCCGCCTCGGAGGATGACGTGGGTGTCCGGGTTGCCGGCGGTAGCCACAAGCGCCGCCCTGCCGTCGTCGTCGATCCCGAGGAATGCCTGGGCGGCGGCGGCGGCGCTGCACGCGTCCAGCGCCACCTGGAGATCGCCGTCGGTCCCGTTCTTGAAGCCGATCGGCATCGACAGCCCGGAGGCCAGCTGGCGGTGGATCTGGCTCTCCGTGGTGCGGGCGCCGATGGCGCCCCAGGCGACCAGGTCCGCGACGTACTGGGGGCTGATGGGCTCAAGGAACTCAGTGGCGGTGGGCAGGCCGAGGGCGGTGACCTGCCGCAGGAAGGCGCGGGCTGCGCGGAGGCCCGCGGCGATGTCGTGGCTGCCGTCCAGCCGGGGGTCGTTGATCAGGCCCTTCCACCCGACCGTGGTGCGCGGCTTTTCGAAGTAGGTGCGCATGACGATCAGCAGGTCCTCGCGGTGCTTTTCTGCCTGGCTGACCAGCCGGCGGGCGTATTCCAGCCCTGCCTTGGGGTCGTGGATGGAGCAGGGGCCCACGATGACGAGCAACCTGTCGTCCACGCCGTCCATGATGGCCCGGACCTCATCCCGGCCCCGCCCGACCACCTCGGCCAGGCGGGCCTCCAAGGGCAGTTCCGCCATGAGGTCCTGCGGGGTGGGCAGCGGGGTGAACTCGCTGACGCGCAGGTTCGAGGTGGGGTGCTGGGTGCCGGTGGCTGCTTCGATGCTCATGTTCGGGTCCTGTTCCGGATGTGGAGCGGGCCCTGATCAGAACCCGCCGGAGAAATGGCGAAGGGCAGAGAATGATCTCTGCCCTGTTGGCTCTGAAGGAAAGTTGGATGCGTGTCAGTTAGACGCGGGCCCCTCCAGAGCCAACGAAAAATACGCATACCAACGGTTAGTCATAGCGTCGACCATAGCCCCGGAGCCGCGGCCGGGGCAAACGTCGGGCGTAACAATCCGCCGTCGCACCGGGCCGGGACGTAACTCCCGTCATCGGGCAGCAGGTCAACGGTTCCTGCGGGCACCAGGCTGTTCGGTGATGCCCACGGGTCTGGCCCGAACGCCCTGGCAGCCACTGGGCCACACCTGCCGGGGCCTAGAAGCATGGCCATTAGAGTGTTCTGGAGCACACGCTTAAGATCCTGCAGAACCGGAGGCAGCCATGACGCAGACCGTCCCGCCCCGCAACCCCGAGGCTCCGACCACACCCGCGGCCACTGCGCCCGGCCACGGGGCCGCCGCATCCGGCCACGACACAGCCGCGGCCGCCCGCGGGGTCCCCGCCGCGCTGAAGCGCCGGGTGCCCAAATACGCCGACCTTGCGCCCCTGATGCAGTTCAAGAAGCCGGAGTTCAGCCGGGCCGCCAGGCTCCGCCGGGCCAGCACCATCTGGGACCTGCGGGACATGGCCAAGCGCCGCACGCCCCAGGCGCCCTTCGACTACACCGACGGCGCCGCCGAGGCCGAAATCTCCCTCCGCCGCGCCCGCCAGGCGTTCCTGGACATCGAGTTCCGGCCCGGGGTCCTGCGGGACGTCTCCAGCATCGACCTCAGCACCGACATCCTGGGCGGGCCCTCCCGCCTCCCGGTGGGCATCGCGCCCACCGGCTTCACCCGGATGATGCAGTCCGAAGGCGAATACGCCGGCTCCCAGGCCGCCGAAGCCGCC
>NZ_JIBJ01000004.1:0-530871 GCF_000620385.1 Arthrobacter sp. 9MFCol3.1 | reverse complement strand
GAGTACACCTGTTTCGTCGGCTTGGCCATCAGCGCTCCTCGACCATGGATTCTCCACCGCAGATAGAGAAGCTGCACCGGCGAGTGAGACACACCCAGGACCCGTGCCGCCGCTTTATCCGCGATGCCCTTCTCAAACCACGCTACAGCGGCCTCGCGCTGCTCTTCGGATAACGGACTACGTACATGCATAAAACTGCTCCCCGGGAGTCGGAACTGAATTTCTCAGTCCAACTTCCGGGGAGCAGTTCACCGCAGCCAGTGGACATGTGGCCGATATGTCCACTCCTCGCGCCAGGGACTGGGCATGTCCCCTTCCGGTGGCTTGCATGGACATGTCGCTTACCTGGTGCCGGGGCAGGGCATGTCCGCACCGGGCAGATGGGCATGCCCTCCCCTGCCCCCAGCCAGTGGACATGTGGCCCATATGTCCACGCTCCGCTGCGAAGACTGGGCATGTCCCCTCCGGTGCCGGGAATGGGCATGTCCCCCGGCGGGGTTAGGTGAGGCGCGCGTACCCCAGCAGCGCGGCCGTGCCCATGCCGCCTGCGATGCTGATCATCGCCAGGGCAAGCTGCCCTGGCTCCGGGGACCTGCGGGCCTGGGCCAGCAGCCGGGTGACCAGGACCGCGCCCGAGGCTCCATAGGCGTGGCCGAGGGCCAGGGCGCCGCCGTCGAGGTTGGCCCGCTCCGGGTCGATGCCCAGCTGGTCAAAGCACGCGAGCGTCTGGGCCGCGAAGGCCTCGTTGAATTCCACCAGGCCCACCTCCGCGGCGGACAGACCGTGTGCCGCCAGGAGCCGTTCGGCCGCCGCGGCCGCGCCGATGCCCAGCAACTGCGGCGCCACCCCGGCGGTGTCGGTTCCCAGGACCAGCAGCCCGTCCGCGGCGCCCAGCTGCCGGGCCCGTTCCAGGGACGTGATGACGACGGCGGCGGCACCGTCGGCGTCGAAGCAGGAGTTCCCGGCCGTGACCGTGCCGCCGCTGGCAAAAACGGGCGGGAACCGGGCCATCAGGGCCGGGCCAAGGCTCGGCCGCGGCCCGTCGTCGGCTGCCGCGGACGCCCCGGGGCCGGCGGCGAGGGGTACGATTTCGCCGTCGAACTTCCCGGCCGCCGCGGCAGTGAGGGCACGGTGGTGGCTGCGGAGCGCGAAGGCGTCCTGGCGTTCCCGGCTGATGCCGAAGCGGCCGGCAACGTTTTCGGCCGCCACGCCCATGTCGGGGTCGCCGAAGCTCAGCGGCGCGAACTGGGCCCGGCTGTAAAAGTCCGGGCTGCCGTCGTCGTTGCGGTGCGCCCGGAGCGGAGCCGTGCTGATGCTCTCCACGCCGCCTGCGAGGTACAGGCCGCCGCCGCCCGCCGCGACCAGCCGGGAGGCCAGGACGATCGCGTCCAGACCCGAGCCACATTGCCGGTCCACGGTGACGCCGGGGACCGTGACGGGCAGGCCGGCCTCCAGCGCGGCGAGCCGGGCCACGTTTCCGCCGCCGCCCACGGCGTTGCCGATCACGACGTCGGTCACGGAGCCCGGCGCGGCACCGGCACCGGCACCGGAGACCAGGCTGCGGAGCACCGGAGCCAGGAGTTCGTGGGCGCGGAGCTTCTTCAGGGCCCCGTTGGCCCGGCACAACGGTGTCCGGCGCGCGGCGATGATCACCGGCTGCCTGTCCTCCGGCAGCAGCCCGGGGAAGGACAGCCCGGGAAACGACGTTCCGGGGATCGGCCGCCCGGGTGGTGTCGGCGCTGTGCCCGTGCGCGGCTCAGCCAAGACGCCGGATCCTGGGATCGTTCCGGGCTACCCAGTCCAGCAGCAGCTGCCGGCTGATTTTGCCCCGGTCCGTCAGGGGCAGCTCCGTCAGCACGAAGTACTCCAGGGGCCGCTTGTTCCGTGCCAGCACATCGTCGATCCCGGACCGCAGCTGGGTGGCGGTGACCGCCCCGTGTGAGGGCACGACGCCGGCCACAACGCGTTGGCCGCGGAGATCGTCAACCATGCCGGCCGCCACGGCCGCCGCGACGCCCGGGACGGAGGCCAGCGCCATCTCCACCTCATGCGGGTAGACGTTGGTGCCGGCGGTGATGATCATGTCGGAGCGGCGGCCGAGCATGTGCAGGGTCCCGCCGGAGAGGTAGCCCTGGTCCCCCACGGTGTACCAGCCGTCAAAGCAGCGCAGCGCCTGGCCGTCGTCACCCCACAGGTAGCCGTTGCTGACCATGCCGCTGCGGACGCAGATGTTGCCGTCGCTGCCGTCCGGGAGTTCGGCGCCGCCGTCGTCGAGGATGCGGATAGCGACGCCGGGGAATGGCCTCCCGATGCCGGTCCCGCCCGGTTCAACGGGCTCGCCCGGACGCATCCCGGCGCCCGAGACGAAGCTGAGCTCGGAGGCGCCGTAGTACTCGAAAATGGTTGCGTTGGGGGCCCAGCGCCGCGCCGCCTCCAGCGTCCGGGCGTCCAGCTTGGAACCGGCGCAGATGATGCTGCGGATGCCGGAGGCATCGACCCCGCCGGCCAGGCCCCGCTCGCTGAGCAGCCGGAGCATGGTGGGCACCAGGACCAGGCGGGTGATGCCGTCGTGGCTGACGGCCGCGTGGGCGGCGCCGACGTCGAAGTGGTCCAGGCTGTGGAACTCCGCGCCGGCATACAGGCATTCGGCGAGGGCGTAGAGGTTCAGGCTTGCCGCGAGCGGGCCGGGAGCCAAAGACTTGTCGTCCTGCGTCAGTCCGAAGAACTCAATGGAGGCCTCGAACGATTCCTGCCAGGACCGCCGCGAGCGGGTGAACGCCTTGGGCACTGAGGTGGTGCCGGAGGTCAGGCCGATCAGGAACGAGGTATCAGGCGGCCCGTCAAGCAGCCCGGTCCCCAGCCCGGGAAGTGCATGCGCCGGGCCCGTGTCCGTCCCGGCGATGCGGGCGGTGATGCCGTCCTGGAGTTGCTGCGGCCAGGCCGGGTCCAGCACGGCGCACTGCCGCTCACCAGCGACGGCCGCGGCGAACGCTACGGCGAAGCGGGTTGAATTTTGTTCGGACAGCACGGTGATGGCGGGCGCCGCGGGCACCAGGGCTGCCGCTGCGTCCCGCAGGCCGGACCAGCTGAGGTGCTCTCCGGCAACGACGACGGCTGTCTCGTCGGGACGGTCATCGGCCCAGCGCTGGAGTCTGTCGAGAAAAGGCATCGAACCAACTTTACCGTTGCTGGCCGCGGCCGCGGCCTGTGCGGGATATTGTGACTCCATGAGCTTTAACGACAACGCCCCGCTGGATCCGTCGCAGGTCCAGGACCGCCGCGGGATGGGCCGCGGCCCGATGATCGGCGGCGGCATCATCCTGCTGCTGGCAGCCCTCTTTGGCATCAATCCCCAGCTTCTCGAGGGTCTGGCCGGCACCGTCCAGGATCCCCAGACGCAGAGCCAGGGCTCTGCCCCCGCCTGCCAGACCGGCGCCGACGCCGACGCCCGACTCGACTGCAGGATCACCGGCACGGTCAACAGCCTCAACGCCTTCTGGCCGGCCTATCTGGCCCAGTACAACACCAAGTACCCGCGGCCGAAAGCGGTGATCTTCACCGGCGGAACCAACACCGGCTGCGGCTCCGCCACCTCGGACGTGGGGCCGTTCTACTGCCCCGTCGACACCACGGCATACTTCGATCCCGGCTTCTTTCAGGAACTCGTGGACCGGTTTGGCTCCTCCGGCGGCCCCCTGGCGCAGGAATATGTGGTGGCCCACGAATTCGGCCACCACGTCCAGAACCTGCTGGGCGACCTCGACCGGGCACAACAGGACCCCCAGGGCCCCGGTTCCGGAGGTGTCCGGGTTGAGCTCCAGGCCGACTGCTACGCAGGGCTGTGGGCCCACTATGCAACGACGCAGGCAGATCCCAAGACCGGCCAGCCCTACCTCGAACCCTTCACTGACCAGGATGTGAAGGACGCCCTGTCGGCGGCCTCGGCCGTCGGCGATGACCGCATCCAGAAGGCCGCCACGGGCCGCGTCTCACCGGAGGCCTGGACCCACGGATCAAGTGCCCAGCGGCAGAAGTGGTTCTACCAGGGGTACACTACCGGGGACATCAACAAGTGCGACACGTTCGCGGTGGCAACGCCCTAGCCCCAACGCCCTAGCCCCAGCGCTCCAGCCCCAATCCCGTGGGCTCACGCGCGGGGCCGGCGCCGGGCAGGGACCTCGACATAGCTGAAGAATCCGGCATGGCCCAGGTGCCGGTGCTTGGGATGCCACACCGGGCGGTACTGGTGCCCGAACGGGTCGGTCACCAGGACCGTGTCGAGCCGGTTGTTTCCGGCCAGGAGGCGGTCGACGTCGGCCAGCGCATTGCGCCGCGTCGCCAGACCGTCGATGTCCAGGCTCCAAAGGCCCAGTTCGACGTCGGTTCCGCGCTCCAGCTGCAGCGTTTCGAACAGGCCGGCCACGAGCCCGGCGAGCCCGACGGGATCAACACGTTGCAGCCGGTGAGATTCGGGATGCACGTCGCGTGCCTCGGCGAGGGCCTGGCGCAGCCAGTGGAACTCTACGGATCCCAGGGGCGGTCCCAGGCGCAGGTGGCGGTTCTTGTCCAGCTCCAGCCGGTACGTGGCGGCGCCGCGGTCAATGATGCACGGAGCTTCGCCGACATATTCGAAGTCGGCCAGGAGGGCTTCCCGGGAGCGGTAGTAGGAGAACTCGCCGCTGTCATCGACAACCACGAAGTCCCCGCTGGCACCGGAGGGCCGCGGCGGTGGGGTGGCATCCATATCCGTGTGCCTCCTGTTCGACGGCGTGCCCGGCCCGGGGCGTGTGGACCCGGTGTCTTTATCAGACCATTGCCAGGACCATATGGGAACGGCGGCGGGAACGACGGAACGAAATGACGGCGGCCCCACCTCAATGAGGTGGGGCCGCCGTCGTACGCGGGCCGGGTCATGCCGGCCCGCCGTGCGCTCATGCTATATGGGCGGATCTAGATGTTGAAGCCCAGGGCGCGCATCTGGTCGCGGCCGTCCTCGGTGATCCGTTCCGGACCCCATGGCGGCATCCACACCCAGTTCAGCCGCCAGTCGTCGACGATCCCGTCCAGGGCCTTGCCGACCTGCTCCTCGATCACGTCGGTGAGCGGGCAGGCGGCGGTGGTGAGCGTCATGTCGATGAGCAGGGCGCCGTCTTCGTCCGAGTACTTCAGACCGTACAGCAGGCCCAGGTCAACGATGTTGACCCCGAGTTCCGGGTCGATCACATCCTTGAGCGCCTCTTCGACATCCTCGAGGCCCGTGCGGGCCACATTGAGTTCGGTCATTGCGGAGTCCTAACTACGCCTGGGCTGCCGCCGAGGCGGCAGCGATGGTGGCCGCCCCTGCGCCGGTGGCGTAGCGGTCGTAGCCTTCGTCTTCGAGGCGGTCGGCGAGCTCCGGGCCGCCCTCTTCGACAACCTGGCCATCGACGAACACGTGCACGAAGTCCGGCTTGATGTAGCGCAGGATCCGGGTGTAGTGCGTGATGAGCAGGGTGCCCATGTTGCCTTCGCCGTGCGCGCGGTTGACGCCCTCGGAGACAACCTTGAGCGCGTCGACGTCCAGGCCGGAGTCGGTCTCGTCGAGGATGGCGAACTTCGGCTTGAAGAGCTCGAGCTGGAGGATCTCGACGCGCTTCTTCTCGCCGCCGGAGAAGCCTTCGTTGACGTTGCGCTGGGTGAAGTCGGCGTCGATGCGCAGCTGCGCCATGGCTGCCTTGACGTCCTTGGTCCACGTGCGCAGCTTGGGGGCTTCGCCGTCGATCGCGGTCTTGGCAGTGCGCAGGAAGTTCGTCATGCTCACGCCCGGGACCTCGACGGGGTACTGCATGGCAAGGAACAGGCCGGCGCGGGCACGCTCGTCGACGCTCATGGCGAGGACGTCTTCACCGTCGAGGGTGATCGTGCCGGAGGTGACGTTATAGCGCGGGTGCCCGGCGATGGTGGACGCCAGCGTGGACTTGCCGGAACCGTTGGGGCCCATGATGGCGTGCGTCTCGCCGGTCCTGATGGTCAGGCTGACGCCCTTCAGGATTTCCTTGGTGCCCTGCTCGGTGTCAATGCTGACGTGCAGGTCCTTGATCTCAAGAGTCGACATGTGTCTTGTTCTCCTCTGCACCGTGCCCTCGGCACTGTGCGTTTTCTTGGCGATAAGTTTTCTTGTGCGGGTTGCCGGCTGCAGGCAGCTAGCTGAAGTTTGGAGCCTCGGCGCCGTTCAGGACGTTGGTGAAGTCCACGTAGACCTCGTCATCCACGACGGTCACGGCAAACACGGGAACAGGATCATAGGCTGGCAGCTGGAGCGGCTCGCCGCTGCGCAGGTCGAACTGGGATCCGTGGCCCCAGCACTCGATCTTGCAGCCTTCGACCTCCCCTTCGGAGAGGGAGATGTCCGCGTGCGAGCAGGTGTCGCCGATGGCGTGGATCTCACCCATCGAGTCCTTCACGATCGCGACCGGGTAGTCGTCGATCAGGATCCGCAACGCCTGCTTGAGTTGGATCTCGCTGGCGTTGCAGACCAGCTCGCCCTTTGGCTGTTCAGTCATTGATGTAGTCCGTGTTCTCTAGTGCCGGGCACTAGTGGTTGGTCGCCGCGAGTTCGCGCTCGACGGCTTCCGTGAGGCGCTCTTCGATGGCCGGAACGTTGATCTTCTGGATGATCTCGTTCAGGAACCCGCGGACCACCAGGCGGCGGGCAACCTCTTCCGGGATGCCGCGGGCCATCAGGTAGAACAGGTGCTGGTCATCGAATCGTCCGGTGGCGCTGGCGTGGCCGGCGCCGGCGATCAGGCCGGTCTCGATCTCAAGGTTCGGCACGGAATCGGCGCGGGCACCGTCGGTCAGGACCAGGTTGCGGTTGGCCTCGTAGGTGTCGGTGCCTTCTGCTTCCTTGCGGATCAGAACGTCACCGACCCACACGGTGTGCGCGTTGCGGCCCTGCAGGGCGCCCTTGTACAGGACGTTGGATTTGCAGTTGGCCACGGCGTGGTCCACGAACAGGCGCTGCTCGAGGTGCTGGCCGGCGTCGGCGAAGTACAGGCCGAACAATTCCACTTCGGCGCCCGGGGCGGTGAATCGTGCCGAGGGCGTGACGCGCACGAGGTCGCCGCCGAGGCTGACCACGATGTGCTTGAACTTCGCGTCGCGGCCGAGCTTCGCCTGCTGGGAGGAGGCGTGCACGGCGTCGTCGTTCCATTCCTGGAGCGAGATGACGGTCAGTTGCGCGCCGTCCTCAACGAGGATTTCAACGTTTTCCGAGACGACGGCGGTGCCCTGGTGGTCCAGGACGACGACGGACTTGGAGAACTTTTCCGCGACGATCACGACGTGCTGCGCCGAAGCGTCGGTGCCCTGTCCGGTCAGCAGCACGCTGACCTCGCCGTCCACCTGGACCTCGGACGGGACCGTGATCACGGTGGCCTCGGTGAAGTTCTCCCAGGCGTTCGCGGAGACGCGGTCCTCGGGGATGGCGGCGGAGCCGATCCGGCGGTCGTCACGGCCGACGGTCTCGACCTTGACGGTGTCCGGAGCGGTGACGCTCACGGCCGGTGCCGCGCCAAGGAGGACCTCGGTGTGCAGGCCGCGGAGGCGCTTGAGCGGGGTGAAGCGCCAGTCCTCCTCCATGCCGGTCAGCGGTTTGAAGTCCGCCAGCTTGTAGGAGGTCAGGCGGCCGGCGCGTGAGCTGTCCGGTACGCCGACGCCGCCGCCGTGCGAATGGCGCTTGACGGCTTCGCCGGCCAGGGGCGCCTTGGACTCAGCGGCGTTCAGCGGTGAGAGGCTTTCGCCTTCCTCGGTGAAGCCGTTGATGAACGGCTGGGCTGAGGGCGCGCCGATGCGGGCCTTTTCAGTAGTGATGTCAGTCATTAACCGACCGATCCTTCCATCTGCAGTTCAATCAGTCGGTTCAGCTCGAGGGCGTATTCCATCGGCAGTTCGCGGGCAATCGGTTCGATGAAGCCGCGGACGATCATCGCCATGGCCTCGTCTTCGCGCATGCCGCGGGACATCAGGTAGAACAACTGCTCTTCGCTGACCCGCGAGACCGTGGCCTCGTGGCCCATCGTGACGTCGTCCTCGCGGATGTCGATGTACGGGTAGGTGTCCGACCGGCTGATGGTGTCCACCAGGAGCGCGTCGCAGCGGACCGTGTTGGCCGAGTGCTTGGCGCCTTCGCGGACCTGGACCAGTCCGCGGTAGGCAGCACGGCCGCCGCCGCGGGCCACGGACTTGGAGATGATCGAGCTCTTGGTGTTGGGCGCGATGTGGACCATCTTGGAGCCGGTGTCCTGGTGCTGGCCTTCGCCGGCGAACGCGATGGACAGGGTCTCGCCCTTGGCGCCTTCGCCCACGAGGTAGACGGCCGGGTACTTCATGGTGACCTTGGAGCCGATGTTGCCATCGATCCACTCCATGGTGGCGCCCTCTTCGCAGATCGCGCGCTTGGTGACCAGGTTGTACACGTTGGTGGACCAGTTCTGGATGGTCGTGTAGCGGACGCGGGCGCCCTTCTTCACGATGATTTCCACGACGGCGGAGTGCAGCGAGTCCGAGGTGTAGATCGGCGCGGTGCAGCCTTCGATGTAGTGGACGTAGGAGTCCTCGTCCGCGATGATCAGCGTGCGTTCGAACTGGCCCATGTTTTCCGTGTTGATGCGGAAGTAGGCCTGCAGCGGGATGTCCACGTGGACGCCCTTGGGCACGTACACGAAGGAACCGCCGGACCAGACGGCCGTGTTCAGCGACGCGAACTTGTTGTCGCCCACCGGGATGATGGTGCCGAAGTACTCCTGGAAGATCTCCGGGTGCTCGCGCAGCGCGGTGTCCGTGTCCAGGAAGATGACGCCCTGGGCTTCCAGGTCCTCGCGGATCTGGTGGTAGACCACCTCAGACTCGTACTGGGCGGCGACGCCGGAGACGAGGCGGCTGCGCTCGGCTTCCGGGATGCCCAGCTTCTCGTAGGTGTTCCGGATGTCCTCGGGCAGGTCTTCCCAGGTTGCGGCCTGCTTCTCGGTGGAGCGCACGAAGTACTTGATGTTGTCGAAGTCGATGCCGGACAGGTCCGCGCCCCAAGTGGGCATGGGCTTGCGGTCGAAGTACTTCAGGCCCTTGAGCCGGAGGTCGAGCATCCATTCCGGCTCGTTCTTCTTAGCCGAAATATCGCGGACAACGTCTTCATCGATGCCGCGCCGGGCGTTGGCCCCGACGTCGTTCTTGTCGGCCCAGCCGTACTCATAGGTGCCGATTCCGTGGAGCTCGGGATTCTTTTCCAGAATCTCCGAAATCACAGTAGAGTCAGCAACCTTCTTCTCTGATAGTTGGTCCGTCATCACGGCCTTTCTTGGAGATGGTTGGATACTTCGTCCGGGTTGACCGGTGCTGCGGGACTGGGAGTCCCGACGGCGGCCGGACGGCCCGTAGGTATGTGGGTGGTGCAGACGTGCCCGCCGCGCGCCAGGGTGGACAGCCGGCGCACGTCGACGCCGACCAGCCGGGAGAACACTTCGGTCTCCACGTCGCAGAACACGGGGAACTGGGCAGCCAGGTGCTGGATGGGGCAGTGCCCCTGGCAGAGCTGGACGCTGGAGAGCGCGGCCGGGAGCGGGGCCTTGGCTTCGATCGACTGCGCCGACGCCACGAACCCGTCGCGGCTCAGGGCAGCGGAGAGAGCCTGGGCGCGGGCGGTGATGTCCGGTCCGGCCTGCTCGATCTCCGGTGCGTAGCGGCGCTCCATGTCGGCGAACCGCTCGACGGCGAACTGCCGCACGGCCTCGGGGCCGGCCGCCTCGCCCAGGCGGCGCAGCGCCACGGAGGCGATGTCGAGGTAATCGTTGCCCAGGTTCGACTGGCCCTGGGAGCTCAGGACGTAGCGGCGGGCGGGCCGTCCGGCGCCGGCACCGGCGCGGGCAACCCGCTTGACCTCAATCACCCCGCTGCGCGCGAGGTGGTCCAGGTGGCGGCGCACAGCTGCCGGGGTGAAGCCCAGGAGGTCGCCGAGTTCGGCTGCGCTGATGGGTCCATGCTCCAGCACCGCGTTCAGGACGCGGTCACGCGTGCGTTCTTCGGCGTCGTGCGTGTGGGTGCCGGCCGCCGCGGGAACGACGTCCGGAACGGCCGCCACGTGTGCCCGGGCGGACCCGACGCGCACGGCGCCGCGGCCGGACGGGACTGCGGACGCAGCGGCTCCGGACGCAGAGGGGCTCATGGAATACACAACACAATCATGTCGTAATTTACTCCGGCATTCCAGTAAGGCATGGCTTGCCTGCGCGACCCGCCCACCGGGGAGCCGGCGTACTACATCGCGTAGAATGCTGTGGTGCGATCTCCCGAATCCCCCGTTCTGACCATCAACGGGCTTGTCAAGGATGTTGGTCCACTGCCCACCCTCGACGGCAAGATGCTGCGCGTGGTCAGCGGCCTCTCCCTCATCGCCGAACGCGGCCAGGTCACGGCCCTGCTCGGCGCCAATGGCGCGGGCAAGACCACCACCATCGAATGCGCCCAGGGGCTGCAAAAGCGCACCGCCGGCGCCATCAGCCTACTCGGCCACGATCCGGATTCGGCCGGCGCGGGCCTCCGCGCCCGGGTGGGGGTGATGCTGCAGGACGGCGGCCTGCCGCCGTCGGCCCGGCCCATCCCCCTGCTGCGGCACATCGCCGGCATGTACCAGGACCCCTGGCCGGTGGATGAACTCATCGGACGCCTGGGGATCGACTCTTTCAGCCGCACCAACGTGCGGCGCCTGTCCGGCGGGCAGAAACAGCGCCTCGCCCTGGCCGCGGCACTGGTCGGCAATCCGGAGGTCCTGTTCCTCGACGAGCCCAGCGCGGGCCTGGACCCGCAGTCCCGCCAGATGGTCTTCGACCTCATCTCCGAACTGCGGAACAGCGGCATGGGCATCATCCTGACGACGCACCTCATGGACGACGCCCAACGCCTCGCGGACTACGTCTACATCATCGACGCCGGCCGCAACGTCGCCGAAGGCACCGTCGCCCAGCTCCTGCGCCACCAGCTGCCCGCCGGCGACGCGTCGCAGCACATCCGCACCTTGATCTTCGAAACCGAACCCGGCCTGGACTTCACCGGCGTGCTGCCCGACGGCGTCGACGTCACCGAAGCGCGGGCCGGCAGTTATGCCGTAACCGGAGCCCTGACCCCCGCCGACCTTGCCGCGATCACCGCGTGGTGGGCCCAGCGCGGGATCATGCCCAGCTCCCTGAGCCTTGAAGCGCGCAGCCTCGAGGACGTCTTCTTGGACATCTCCGGAAGGGAGACCCGATGACCCGCGTAACAGGTGGCGCCCCGCTGGAGAGCGCGCGCCGTGCCGGCGCGCCCCCTGCCGCGCACGGCAGCGCCCCCGCTTCCCTGCTGCGCCGCATCCTGCTGCAGGGGCAGTACGAAACCGTCACCATGCTCAGGAACGGCGAGCAGCTGATCCTCGCGATCGTGCTGCCGCTGCTGGCCATGGTCGGGCTGACCGTGACGCCGCTGCTGGACGGACTTGGTGCGAGCCGCATCAACGTCGCCGTTCCCGGCATCCTGGCCCTGTGCGCCATGTCCACGGCCTTCACGGGGCAGGGCATCTCCACCGGCTTCGACCGCCGCTACGGCGTGCTGCGCTTTCTGTCCACGACTCCCCTGGGCCGCACCGGCCTGATCGCGGGGAAGGTCCTGGCCGTGCTGGCGGTGCTGTTCCTTCAGGTGCTCATCGTGACCGCGGTGGCCGTGGTGCTGGGATGGCAGCCCAACCCCGCGGGCTGGCTGCCCGGGCTGGCCATCCTGGTCCTCGGCGCCGCCGCCTTCACGGCACTCGGGCTGCTCGTCGCCGGGACGGTCCGGCCGGAGGCGACCCTGGCCATCACCAACCTGCTCTGGATCCTGCTTGGCGCGCTGGGCGGAATCGTGATCCCGGCCGAACGGCTCCCGGCGCTGGCCCAGGCCGTGGTGCATTTCCTTCCCTCCGGCGCGCTGGGCCAGGCGCTGAGGGATGCTTTCCTGTACGGCAGCGTCAATGGTGCCGCCGTGCTTGTCCTGCTGCTCTGGACGGCGATCGCCGGCGGCGCAGCAACCCGTTGGTTCAAGTGGAATTGAGAAAACTGTGAGCACGGCGTCACGAACTCCCCGGATTGTCTCCGGAATCACCTCCCGGCTGCCAGTCCGCGTCGACAAGACGATCAGGCGGCTCGCCGTGCTGTCCCTCATCGGCCAGATCGTCCTGGTGGTGACTGGCGGCGCCGTCCGCCTGACGGCCTCGGGCCTTGGCTGCCCCACCTGGCCGCGCTGCACGGAAGCGTCCCTGGCCACCACCCCGGAAATGGGGATCCACGGCATCATTGAATTCGGCAACCGGCTCCTCACGTTTGCGCTGGCGGCCGTCGCAGTGATGATGCTGGTCTACCTGTGGAACCTCCGCAAGGAGCGCCGCGACCTCTTCCTGCTCGCCCTCGGCCTGCTTGCCAGCATCCCGGCCCAGGCCGTCATCGGCGGCATCACGGTGCTGACCGGGCTGAACCCGTGGGTCGTGGGCCTGCACTTCCTCGTGTCCATGGCCCTCGTGGTCCTCGCGACCCTCCTGGTGAACCGTGCCTACGGCCGCACGGGCAAGGCCCGGACCGTGCAGCTTCCCGCCCTGCCGGGGGCTGCCCGCCCGGTGATGACCGCCGTCGCGGTCCTTTCCGCCGTCGCCGTCTGCCTCGGCGTGGTGGTGACCGGCGCCGGCCCGCATGCCGGCGACGCGAACGCCCCGCGCAACGACGTCGACTGGGACCTGTTCGCGCACATCCACGCTGTGCCCGCCTACCTGGTGACCGCCGGCGCGCTGTTCGCGTTGGTCCTTGTGGTCCGCGGGCGGATTCAGGGGCCGTTCCGCTCCGCGGTGTTCATGCTCCTGGGCGTCACGGTGCTGCAGGCCGTCATCGGCTTCACGCAGTACTACAACGGCATTCCGGCGCTGCTCGTTGGCGCACACATGCTGGCGGCGGCGCTGCTGATGAGCGCGGCGACCAACGCCGCGGACCTCGCCCGCTACAGCCCGGTGGACTAAACCAGCCGCAGCACCCCTGAACAAAGCATCGCGGGGTCACTTACCGCCCATCCGGCACGTCCGGACGGCCCGTAAGTGACCCCGCGTTTGCTGTCTGTGCACCCGTCCGGGCGCTGTGGCAACGATGTTCAGTACCGCATTCACCTCCCGGGGGCTGGCCTTGACGGGATTTCGGGGTGGACTATGGGATGGCATGGACATGGATCGTCGCGGCAGTGGGCTTTCCTAGTTCGTTCCCGTGACGCTGACCGGAAGGCCTTCTCTGATGCAAGCGACAGAACCGACCGTGCCTCCTTCACCCTCAGCCCGCCAGCGCGCGGCCAGCCTCAAAGAACGCGTCTACATCATCTTCACGAGCCTGGCCGTGGTGTTGGCGCTTCGGAGTCACGCGGACGAGACCACGCCGCTAGCAGCGGCGGCGACGCTCAGCATCGTGGTGATCGGTTCCCTGCTGGGGATTTTCGTCGCCGATCTCCTGAGCCACCTGACAGTTCATTCGAAGCTTCCCACCGGTGACGAGCTGCACCACATGATCGCGGTCAGCGCGGACGGCCTCGGCGTCCTGGTCACCCCGCTGCTCCTCCTCACGGCAGCCGGCCTCGGTCTGTGGTCGACGGCCGTGGCCCTCGCGTGGGCGATCGTGGTCCTGGTTGTCTCGCTCGCCGTCGTCGGGTTCCTCGCGATCCGGCGCCTCGAGATCCCTCTGCGTCACAAGGCCGCCATCATGTTCGCCGAAGTCGTGTTGAGCCTGCTGGTAATCGGGATGGAGCTGGTGGCCCACAATCTATAGCTGGTGGCCCACAATCTATAGAGAGGCCCAAGGCCTCCCCCCATTCGACCTCGGGTTACTGGCCGGTCACTTGTCCAAACGGGAAAGCGTTCGGAATACTGGATGGTGTGGCCCCTTTTTGGGCCTGCCCATTGGCCGGGCAGCCGCAGAGCCGGCGTCAGGTTTCGTCCAGCCAACGCGGGAATACTTGGATAGGGCGCAGGACTGGCGCCGTAATCGCATCCATGGATAGAAGGACGGCTCGGTTTTGCCTTGATGCAGCTGGAATTGGAGCCGGCCAGATAGAGGCACCGGAGGATATGTGGCGTTACTAGTCGGCGAAAGGCCCGCACAGGCGGTCCAACATACTGCAAAGCGCCCACGGCTGGACGGCCTGGACGTTCTTCGCGGTGCCGCTGTGGGCGCCGTCCTGCTCGGACATTCCTGGCCCGGCATATTCCAAGGCGCCGGCATCGTGGGGGTCATTGCCTTCTTCGTGCTAAGCGGTTACTTGATCACCAACGTGCTGGTCGGCGACATCGAACGGCACCGAAAAATTCGTTACGGACGCTTTTATGCGCACAGGGCCTTCCGGCTGGTGCCGGCCCTGGTCTCTCTCCTGGGCGTCTACGCCATCGTCGAATTGGCCACCGACGTCCTCGGTGACCGGTCCAAGGGAATCGTGGGGTACACCGTCCTCGCCGGTCTTGGCTACCTCAAAGACCTCCCCCTGCCCTTCGACGTCAGCATGGCGATCGGACCGCTCTGGACGTTGGCGGTGGAAGAACAGTTCTACCTGATCTGGCCCGCGCTGCTGGTGCTCGCCCTGCGGCGCAACCGCCAGGGACGGCTGATTGGCTGGTCCGCCGCCGTCGCCCTGTTCCTCATGTCCGCCAGTGTGCTGGCAATGGTGACCCTGGCCCCGCAACTTCACTCGCTGGTTTACGCACTGCCGACAACCTGGGGCCTGGGCCTGATCATCGGTTCGGCCCTGCGGCTGTACAGGGTCCATGTGTTCAGCTGGTTCACCGGCCGCCGGCCCAGGCGTGCGGCCCTGTTCGGTTCCGTGGCCGTCCTGGCCGCGCTGATCTTCTTCCCGAAGGCCAACGAAACGCCGGCCTTCATGTTCATTGGCGGCCCGCTGGCCATGGCCGCCTCAGCCGTCCTGGTCGCACTGGCAGCCTCCCGCACCGCAGTGATGCCCAAGTGGACGCGCCCGGTGCAACTGCTGGGCACCGTCTCGTACGCCGCGTACCTCTGGAACTACGCCGTCATTCTCTGGCTCAACGGCGGCTCCACGGCCGATCTGCCGCCGTTCATCGCGGTGTCGGCCATCGTGGTGACCCTGCTCATTGCGGTCATCAGCTGGCACACTGTCGAACGGCTCGGCCGGATCGCGCGGGCCCGCTTCGACCAGCACTATTCGGCCCGGTACCATCCGGACCGGCAGCCGGCCGGCAGCGCCGCTTCCCGGCACGGTTAGGCGGCACGGTTAGGCGGGACTGTTCAGGCGGCAGGATTCACGCGGCAGGATTCACGCGGGACGGTTCCGCGGCACTGTTCAGTCGGCGCGATTCAATCGCTGCCCGGGTCAATCGTTGCCCGGGTCGTTCTCCAGCGTGCAGGCATCGGTGTTCGCCCCACAGACGATTACCGCGAGGCGTTCCTCTGCGGCGGGTGTGTACGCCCCTGACGTGAGCGCCGCGAACGCAGCCGCGGCCCCGTATTCGGCGGGGATCCGGTAATCGCTCCACAACTGTGACCGGGCGGCGACGATGGCGGCGTCGTCCACCAGCACAGAGGCCGGCGGGACGCGTGAGGCGATGCTGAAGGCGATCCCGCCCACGCGCCGGGCCCCGAGGGAATCCGCGGCGACGCCCGAAACGGCCACATCGACCGGGCGGCCGGCGTCGAGGGCCGCGTGCAGCGTGGGGATGGCGAAGGGCTCAACCGCGACGACGCGGGCCCGTCCCTCGGCAGCTGCCGCCACGCCCGCATAGAGCCCCCCGCCGCCGACGGCGACGACGATCGTGTCGATGCCGGGTTCGTCCTCGAGAATTTCCTCGGCCAGGGTGCCCGCGCCCGCCGCGATTTCCAGCTGGTCGTACGCATGGCAGAACAAGGCACCGGTGTCTTCCACGTAGTCCATTGCGGCCGCGAAAGCCTCCGCGTATTCGGTGCCGACCTGCCGGACCGTGGCGTTATACGCGAGGAGTCGCTCGACCTTTACCCGCGGGGCGTTCTTCGGGACGAACACCGTCGCCGGCACGCCGAGGGCCGCGGCGGCGTATGCGTTCGCCAAACCCGCGTTGCCGCCCGACGCCGCCACCACACCGACGGCCGGGTCAAGCTCCCCGCGCTCCCGGGCGGCGAGCTGGCGGTTGAAGGCACCCCGGGCCTTGAAGACGCCCGTGTGCTGCAGGAACTCACATTTGAACCAGAGCGGGGCGGCAGCGGTACCCCCGCGGAGCAACGGTGTGCGCCGCACGTGGCCACTGATGCGGTTCTGTGCCTGAAGTACATCGCTGCGGTTGATCACGGTCTCCCCTGGGGTTGTGTCGCTTGGCCGGTTCGTAAGGATACCCCGGGACCGAAAAGGACCGCCCCTCCCCTGATACAGCTGACGCTCCCCCACCACTGGCGAGGGAGCGTCAGGCACACGAACGGGGGAATCAGCCGCCCATGATGGCCGAGCCGACGAAGGGGTCGACGGCCAGGGCAATGAAGAGCAGGGTCAGGTAGCTGATGGAGCCGTGGAAGACCTTCATGGCTCCCTTGTTGGACACGTCGCCCGCCTGGGCGCGGTTGTACAGGGCGTGCGACTCGTACAGGAACCAGGCACCGGCGCCGACGGCGGTCAGCGTGTAGACCCAGCCGGCACCACCGGCCGGGATCATCAGCAGCGAACACGCCACCATGGCCCAGGCGTAGAGGACCACCTGCACCGAAACCACTTTCGCACCGGCAATGGCGCCGAGCATCGGCACGTTGGCGTTGCGGTAGTCCTCGCCGTAGCGCATCGACAGCGGCCAGTAGTGCGGAGGGGTCCAGAGGAAAATCACCATGAACAGCACGACGGCGGGCCACTCGACAGTGTTGGTGACGGCGGCCCAGGCAATCAGGACCGGGAAGCACCCGGCGGCGCCGCCCCAGACTATGTTCTGGGCCGTGCGCCGCTTCAGGATCATGGTGTAGATGACCACGTAGAAGACGATGGCCCCGAGTCCGAGCCACGCGGCGAGCGGGTTGGCCCCGAACCAGAGGATGGCGATCGCCGCCGCGCCCAGCAGCCAGGAGAAGATGAGGGCTTCGCGGGGCGTGACCTCACCGGTGACAAGCGGCCGGTTCTCGGTGCGGTGCATGAGCTTGTCGATGTCGCGGTCTATGTAACAGTTGAAGGCGCCGGCTGAACCTGCCGCGAACGCGCCGCCCACAAGCGTCGCCAGGATCAGGCCGATCGACGGGAAGCCGCGTTCGGCATAGATCATGGTGGGCAGCGTGCTGACGAGCAGGAGCTCGATGACGCGGGGTTTCGTGAGCGCCAGGTAGGCCTTGGCTTTGCGGCCGAAGCCCATTCTTCCCGAGGCCGGGGAGGCGTTCAGCGGCGTATTAGTTGTGCTCACGGTGGCAGTCACTCTGTTCTGTCTGGCTGTGCAGTTCTGTCTGGCTGGGCAGCCCCGGGTGGATTTCGCAAGGCTTTTTCTGCGGAGTTCTTGCTGCAGACCGGGCTCCGCGCTCGGCGCACGCCCGTGTCCTTGCCCCAGTCGAAGGCCACCACCCATCATACCGTGGAGCTCCGGGGCGGACGGCCGCCGAACGGCGCCCCATGATTCCGGCGCGTTAACGCCGGCTCACCGGCCCCGCGGCGGACGGTGATTCATATAAGCGAAATCAGGTCCAATTGGTGAGATATACGCTGACCACAAAGTGGAATGGGACTAGGCTGTCCTTAGATCAGCGCACACGGGCACGCATACAGGCACTTGCCGGACACGCGGCTCTGCATCTGCGTCTGAATGATAGATCAACGTTTCGATGGTGAACGGCTGGTACGAACCGCAGCGGGCACCGAACTGTGCCCGGGCGGAATATAGAGCGTACCGCCGGCCGTCAGCACAGAGAGGGGCCCGGTTTTCGTGCCACATTTGGAAGAGCAAGAACTGTCATGGACTGACTTGGACCAGCGCGCGGTGGACACCGTCCGTGTGCTGGCCGCGGATGCGGTGGAGAAGGTCGGAAACGGCCACCCGGGAACGGCGATGAGCCTGGCCCCGGCCGCGTATTTGTTGTTCCAGAAGCTGATGCGCCACGATCCGGCGAACCCGGACTGGCTGGGCCGCGACCGGTTCATCCTGTCGCCCGGACACACGTCCCTGACCCTGTACATCCAGCTGTTCCTCTCCGGCTACGGCCTGGAGCTGAAGGACCTGGAGGCGCTGCGGACCTGGGGCTCGCTGACCCCGGGCCACCCGGAGTACAAGCACACCAAGGGTGTAGAGATCACCACCGGCCCGCTGGGCCAGGGCCTGGCCTCCGCGGTCGGCTTCGCCTATTCCCAGCGCCGGATGCGCGGCCTGTTCGACGCCGACGCTCCCGCCGGCACGAGCCCGTTCGATCACACCATCTGGGTGATCGCCTCCGACGGCGACCTGCAGGAAGGCGTCACCTCCGAGGCGTCCTCACTCGCCGGGCACCAGGAACTGGGCAACCTCGTGGTGATCTACGACGAGAACCACATCTCGATCGAGGACGACACCGACGTGGCGTTCACCGAGGACGTCCTGGCCCGCTACGAGGCCTACGGCTGGCACACCCAGCGGGTCGACTGGACCCGTACCGGCGAATACGTCGAAGACGTGCAGGAACTGCACTCCGCACTGCTTGCCGCGAAGGCCGAAACCGGCAAGCCCTCCATCATCTCGCTGCGGACCATCATCGGGTACCCGGCGCCGAAGAAGCAGAACACCGGCAAGATCCACGGCTCCGCCCTGGGCGCTGAGGAAGTCGCGGCCCTGAAGAAGGTCCTGGGCTTCGACCCGGAACGCGCCTTCCAGGTCGATGAGGACGTCCTGGCCCACGCCCGGGCCGTCCAGGACCGCGGCGCGGCCGCCCGCACCGACTGGCAGGCCTCGTTCGAGGCGTGGCAGGCCGGCAACCCCGAGGCCGCTGCACTGCTGGAACGCGTCGAGGCGAAGAAGCTCCCGGGCGACTTCGAGGCCGCCCTGCCGGTCTTCGAGGCCGGCAAGGACGTCTCCACCCGGGCCGCCTCCGGGAAGGTCCTGAACGCGATCGGCCCGGTCATGCCCGAACTCTGGGGCGGCTCCGCCGACCTCGCGGAGTCGAACAACACCACGATCGAAGGCTCGCCCTCATTCATCCCCACGTCCCGGTCCACCGCGGCGTGGAAGGGCAACCCCTACGGCCGGGTCCTGCACTTCGGCATCCGCGAGCACGCCGCGGCATCGATCGTGAACGGCATCTCCCTGCACGGGCGCACCCGGGCGTTTTCCGGAACGTTCCTGATCTTCTCCGACTACCAGCGCCCCGCGATCCGGCTTGGCGCCCTCATGGGCGTCCCGTCGCTGTACGTCTGGACGCACGACTCGATCGGCCTGGGCGAGGACGGCCCCACGCACCAGCCCGTCGAGCAGCTCGCCTCCCTGCGTGCCATCCCGGGCCTGGACGTCGTCCGCCCGGGCGACGCGAACGAGGTTGCCGCGGCCTGGAAGGCCATGCTGGAAAACCACGAAAACCCCGCCGGGATCGTCCTGACCCGGCAGAACATCCCCACGTACGCCCGCGGCACCGGCGTGGCCGACGGCGACACCTTCGGCTCCACTGCCGGCGTCGAGAAGGGCGGCTACGTCCTGGCTGAGGCGTCGAAGGACGGCAACACCGTCGAAGCCCAGGTCATCCTGATCGGCACCGGCTCCGAGGTCCAGCTCGCCGTCAACGCCCGCGAGGCGCTGCAGGCCGAGGGCATCCCCACCCGTGTGGTGTCCATGCCCTGCGTGGAATGGTTCAACAAGCAGGACGCCGCCTACCGCGACGCCGTGCTGCCCCCGGCCGTGAAGGCACGCGTCTCGGTCGAGGCCGGACTGGCCCTGGGCTGGAAGGAATTCGTCGGCGACGCCGGCCGTTCCATCTCCCTGGAGCACTTCGGCGCGTCCGCGGACTACAAGCGCCTCTTCCAGGAATTCGGCATCACGGCAGAAGCAGTCGCCGCCGCCGCGAAGGAATCCCTCGCCGGCCTCACCAACTGATCCACCACCACGGTTCCGGGGGACGCTGTGCCCCCGGAACCCATGATTTCCAGGAGTTATGAAATGACTACCCCCACCCAGCAGCTCTCCGACGCCGGCGTCTCGATCTGGCTCGATGACCTCTCCCGCGGCCGCCTGCAGACCGGCACCCTGCGCAAGCTGATCGAAGAGAAGAACGTCGTTGGCGTCACCACCAACCCGTCGATCTTCCACGCCGCCATCACCGCCGGCCACGACTACGACGCCGTGATCGCCGCCCAGGCCGCGGCCGGCGCCACCGTCGAGGAGACCGTCTTCGAAATCACCACCACCGACGTGGCCGACGCCTGCGACCTGTTCGCCCCCGTCGCCGCAGCCACCAAGGGCGTCGACGGCCGCGTCTCCATCGAGGTCGACCCCCGCCTGGCCTGGGACACCGCCGGCACCATCGCCGAAGCGAAGCACCTCTACAAGAAGGTCAACAAGGACAACGTCCTGATCAAGATCCCGGCAACCCTCGAAGGCCTCGAGGCGATCACCGCCACCCTGGCCGAGGGCATCAGCGTCAACGTGACCCTGATCTTCTCGCTGGAACGCTACCGCGCCGTGATCAACGCCTTCCAGTCCGGGCTCGAGCAGGCCAAGGACAACGGCCACGACCTCTCCACGATCCACTCGGTCGCGTCCTTCTTCGTCTCCCGCGTCGATGCCGAAATCGACAAGCGCCTCAACGCCATCGGCACCGAGGAAGCCAAGGCACTCAGGGGCAAGGCCGGCCTGGCCAACGCCCGCCTGGCCTACCAGGTCTACGAGGAGCTGTTCTCCACCGAACGCTGGGCCCTGCTGGCCGAGGCCGGCGCCCTGCCGCAGCGCCCGCTCTGGGCTTCCACCGGCGTGAAGGACCCGGCCTACCCGGATACCCTCTACGTCACCGAACTCGTCGCCCCCGGCGTCGTCAACACCATGCCGGAGAAGACGCTCGACGCGACGTTCGACCACGGCACCGTCACGGGCGACACCGTCACCCGCGGCTACGACGACGCCAACGCCACGCTGAACTCCCTCGACGCACTGGGGATTTCCTACAACGAGGTCGTCGCTCTGCTCGAATCCGAAGGCCTGGACAAGTTCGTGGCCAGCTGGAAGGAACTGCTGGGCGACGTCGAAGGCGCCCTGGCCTCTGCACGGAAGGCTTCCTAACCCACCATGAGCACACTCAGCTACGACGCCACCGGCGCAGCCCGCCAGGCACATGAGCAGCACCTCCCGGCACTGCTGGAAGACCGCATTGCCACCCGGATCTTCGCGAAGGACCACACCCTATGGGGTCCGGACGCAGAGCAGGAATCCGCTGTCCGGCTGGGCTGGGTCGAGGCGGCCACCGTCTCCCAGCCGCTGGTCGGCGACATCCTCGAACTCCGCGATGCGCTGAAGGCCGAGGGCGTAACGCGGATCGTCCTCTGCGGCATGGGCGGTTCCTCCCTGGCGCCCGAAGTCATCGCGGGCACCGCTGGCGTCGAGCTGACTGTGCTGGACAGCACCGACCCCGAACAGGTCAGTGCCGCGGTGGCGGACCGGCTGGCCGAAACCGCCATTGTGGTTTCGTCCAAGTCCGGCTCCACCGTGGAAACCGATTCCCAGCGCCGGATCTTCGAGCAGGCGTTCACCGATGCCGGGATCGACGCGAAGAGCCGCATCATCATCGTCACCGACCCGGGGTCGCCGCTGGACAAGGCCTCACGGGAGGCCGGCTACCGCGCCGTCTTCAATGCAGACCCCAACGTCGGCGGCCGCTTCTCGGCCCTGACCGCGTTCGGGCTGGTCCCGTGCGGGCTGGCCGGAGTGGACATCCAGGCTTTCCTGGATGAGGCCGAAGAAGCCGCCGAGATCCTCAATGAGGACTCGGAGGACAACATCGGTCTCGCCCTCGGCACCGCACTGGGCGGCACCACCCCGCTGCGCAACAAGATCGTCATCGCGGAGGACGGGTCCGGGATCGTGGGCTTCGCCGACTGGGCCGAACAGCTCATCGCCGAATCCACGGGCAAGCTCGGCACCGGCGTGCTGCCGGTCGTGGCCGGTCCTGCCTCCCCGGAGGCCACCCTGGGCGCTCCCGATGTGCTGGTCATCCGGCTCGTCGCGGCGGACGCCGACGTGCAGCTCGGCGAGAACGAGGTCGCCATTGCCGGCGGCCTGGCCACGCAGATGATGGTGTGGGAATTCGCCACCGCCGTGGCCGGCCGCCTGCTGGGCATCAACCCGTTCGACCAGCCCGATGTCGAGGCAGCGAAAATCGCCGCCCGCGGCCTGCTGGACGAACAGCCCGAACCGACGCCGGCGAATTTCACCGACGGCGCCATCGAGGTCCGCGGCGGGGCATGGCTCGGCGACGCCGCCACCGCGGCAGAGGCGGTCGGCGCACTGCTCGCCGAACTCGGCCCGGACAACTACCTCAGCGTGCAGGCCTACTTCGACCGGCTCGCCTACGCCAGCTTCGAAGGCGTCCGGGACGAACTGGCCGCTGTCAGCGGACGCCCGGTCACCTTCGGCTGGGGCCCGCGGTTCCTGCACTCCACCGGCCAGTTCCACAAGGGCGGACCCGCGATCGGCGTCTTCCTGCAGGTCACGGCCGCGTCCGCGGCTGACCTGGCCATCCCGGACCGGCCGTTCACGTTCGGCGAGCTGATCTCGGCGCAGGCCGCGGGCGATGCCCAGGTCCTCTCCGAGCACGGCCGTCCGGTCCTCCGGCTGCACCTCACCGACCGCGCCGCGGGCGTGAAGCAGCTCCAGGAGCTCGTCACGTCCCTTGCCGGCCAGGCCGCATCCTCCACTGAAAGCTAAGGCACCCACGCAACCATGCCAGAAACCTACAACGGCGGCAGGAACACGGCCGGCCGGGGGCGCAATCCGCTCCGGGACCCCCGTGACCGCCGTCTGAACCGTATTGCCGGGCCGGCGTCGCTGGTCCTGTTCGGGGTGACCGGGGACCTCGCCCGCAAGAAGCTCATGCCGGCCGTGTATGACCTCGCCAACCGCGGGCTGCTGCCGCCGAGCTTCGCGCTGGTGGGCTTTGCCCGCCGCGAGTGGGAGAACGAGGACTTCGCGGCGGAGGTCAAGGAGTCCGTCAAGACCTACGCCCGCACCCCGTTCGATGAAACGGTCTGGAAGCAGCTCTCCGAGGGCATCCGCTTCGTGCAGGGCGAGTTCGACGACGACGAGGCGTTCAAGCGGCTCTCCGACACGATCGATGAACTCGACGAACAGCGCGGGACGCGGGGAAACCACGCGTTCTACCTTTCAATCCCGCCCAAGGCCTTCGAACAGGTTTGCCGCCAGCTCTCCAAGCACGGCCTGGCCCAGGCCGCGGGCGACAACTGGCGCCGCGTGGTGATCGAAAAGCCGTTCGGACACGACCTCGAATCGGCCCGCCAGCTCAATGACATCGTCGAGTCGGTGTTCCCGCCGGACGCGGTGTTCCGGATCGACCACTACCTGGGCAAGGAGACGGTGCAGAACATCCTGGCACTGCGCTTCGCCAACCAGCTCTTCGAGCCGCTCTGGAACGCCAACTATGTGGACCACGTCCAGATCACCATGGCCGAGGACATCGGCACGGGCGGCCGGGCCGGCTACTACGACGGCGTGGGCGCGGCCCGCGACGTCATCCAGAACCACCTGCTGCAGCTGCTGGCCCTGACAGCCATGGAGGAGCCGATCTCCTTTAACGCCGATGACCTGCGGGCCGAGAAGGAAAAGGTCCTCGCCGCCGTCAGGCTCCCCCACGACCTCTCCACCCACTCCGCCCGCGGTCAGTTCACCGGCGGCTGGCAGGGCGGCGAGGAAGTCCTCGGGTACCTGGAGGAAGAGGGCATCCCCGCCGATTCCAAGACCGAGACGTTCGCGGCGATCCGGGTGGACATCAACACCCGGCGCTGGTCCGGCGTGCCGTTCTACCTGCGTGCCGGAAAGCGGCTGGGGCGCCGGGTGACGGAGATCGCCGTCGTGTTCAAGCGCGCACCGAACCTGCTCTTCACCGACCACGGCGAGGACGACTTCGGCCAGAACGCCGTGGTGATCCGGGTCCAGCCTGACGAGGGCGCCACGATCCGGTTCGGCTCCAAGGTCCCGGGCACCCAGATGGAGGTCCGCGACGTCACCATGGACTTCGGCTACGGCCACTCCTTCACCGAGTCCAGCCCCGAAGCCTACGAACGCCTCATCCTGGACGTGCTCCTGGGAGAGCCGCCGCTGTTCCCCCGGCACCAGGAAGTCGAGCTGTCCTGGAAGATCCTGGATCCCTTCGAGAACTACTGGGCCGGCCTCGACGAACAGCCCCAGCCCTACGCTCCCGGCAGCTGGGGCCCTGCCTCGGCCGACGAGCTCCTTGCCCGCGACGGACGAACCTGGAGAAGGCCATGATCGTAGATCTTCCCGACACCACCACCTCCAAGATTTCCAAGAAGATCATGGCCCTGCGGGAGCAGGGCGGCGTGATCGCCCTGGGCCGGGTCCTGACCCTTGTGGTCGTCACCCGCTCCGGGCTCGAAGAGGAAGCCATCGAGGCAGCCAACGAGGCCAGCCGCGAACACCCGTGCCGGATCATCGTCCTCGCCGACGCCGGGGCCTCGGCCCCGACCCGGCTGGACGCCCAGATCCGCGTCGGCGGCGACGCCGGGGCCTCCGAGGTGATCCTGCTGCGCGGCTACGGCGAACTCGCCGAGGAAAGCGAATCCCTCGTCGCGGCCCTGCTGCTCCCGGACGCCCCGATCGTGGCGTGGTGGCCGCACGGCGCACCCAGGAATGCGTGCCAGACCTCGATCGGGGGCATCGCGCACCGCCGGATCACCGACTCGGCCAACGAAGCGGACCCGGTCGCGGCGCTGGAAAACATCCGCCGCACCTACAAGGCCGGCGACACGGACCTGGCCTGGACCCGGCTGACCAACTGGCGCATCCAGCTGGCTGCGGTCCTGGACCAGGTGGACGACTCACCGGTGACGGCCGTGGCCGTCGAGGGCGCCTCGGACTCCCCCAGCACCGTGCTCCTCGCCGCCTGGCTCACCCTGGCCCTGGACGTTCCCGTGACGATCGTGGCGGATCCGGCCGGAACCGGCATCCGGCGCGTCCGGCTGACCCGGCCCGGCGGCGACATCCAGCTTTTCCGGCCCGGGCTCACCATTGCGGAACTGACCCAGCCCGGCCAGCCCGCGCAGCGGATCTCACTGCCCCGCCGCAGCCTCAAGGACTGCCTGGCCGAGGAACTCCGCCGCCTGGATCCGGACGAAGTCTTCGGTGAAGTGATTACTATGGGACTGCCGCGTACCAATCTAAGGAGTGTCCGTCCCAGTGAGCGCTGACCCGAGAGTAAGCATCCATCCTGATTCGACCGTTCTGATGGCTGCGATCGCAGCCCGCCTGATTACCAAGCTTGTGGATATCCAGGACCGGCACGGCGAGGCCACGGTGGTGCTTACCGGGGGAACGATGGGCATCGGCTCGCTCAAGGCCGTGGCCGAGTCGCCGGCGGCGCGGGCCGTGGACTGGTCCAAGGTGAATTTCTGGTGGGGGGACGAGCGCTTTGTGGCGGCAGACGACGCCGAGCGCAACGCCCGACAGGCCCAGGATGCGCTCCTGTCCCACATCGGTGTTGATCCGGCGCGCGTCCATGTGCCCGGTTCCACCGATGACTTCGACAGCCCGGACGACGCGGCGGCCGACTATGCCCGCCGCCTCGCCGAGGCAGCGGCCGCCGAGCACGCCGCGGACATGTCCGACGACAGGCCGGAAATGCCGGCGCGGCTCCCCCGCCTGGACATTGTCCTCCTCGGCGTCGGGCCGGATGCGCACGTCGCCTCGCTCTTCCCGGAGCAAGCCGGCATCCGGGAGAAGGAACGGACTGTCGTGGGTGTCCACAACTCCCCCAAGCCGCCGCCGGCGCGGGTGTCGCTGACGTTGCCGGCGATCAATACGGCTTCCGAGGTGTGGATGGTGGTGGCCGGTGACGACAAGGCCGGCGCCGTAGGGCTCGCCCTGGCCGGCGCTAATCCGGTGCAGGTTCCCGCGGCGGGCCCGCGCGGCCGCCGGGAAACCCTGTGGCTGATTGACGAGAACGCGGCCTCACGGGTCCCGGAGCAGCTCGTCCGGAAGGGTGCGTCCTGAGCGTAGCCGTTCCAGCGCTCCGGCCAGCACGTCTTCGGCGTCCTGGCTGGAGCGCCGTTCTTTAACGTATTCCAGGTGCGTCTTGAAGCCCTCTGTCGGTGCTTCCTCCAGGGCAAACTTTGATTCGTCGCGGGTTGCGGTGCCGCCGCAGCGCCGGCAGTCCCAGACGCCGGGGATCTGTTCCTCCGGCAGCTGGGCGAACACGAGCGAGGTTTCATGGCCCTTGGCGCACCGGAAGGAGACACGAATACGGGGCTGGCGTACGCCGGCCCCGTTCAGTGGTTCATGGCGGGGAGATGCCCCCTCGGTGGCGCCCACGCGGATTCCCTTGAATCCGGAAGCAGAATGCAGCATCGGGAACTCCTGGCTACTTAGCTGGTGGAAGTGCAAGACGACAGCCACAGTGTAGTTCGTGAGTTCCCGATGCCGGGAGGGCCATAAGGACCCCATATGGAGTTTTCGGACGGGCGTCCTAGGAATCGGCGCCCGTGCTGAACCGCATGAGCAGGCCGAGGGCGATGATCACCACTCCCCAGGTGATTCCCAGGATGACGGTGAACCGGTTGAGGTTCCGTTCCGCGACCCCGGAGGAGCTCAGCCCCGAGCTCATGCCGCCGCCGAACATGTCGGACAGGCCGCCTCCGCGTCCCTTATGGAGCAGGATGAGCAACGTCAGCAGGAGGCTGGTGATGCCCAGGAGGACCTGCAGAATGACATGAAGAACGTCCACGACGGCCTTTCAGAAGGATTGGATTGCGGGGGTCAGGCTGTGTCCGGACTAATCCGTCAACAGGTGACTCTCGAACCTGACAATATTAGCAAACTCGGCAGCGTCCAGGCTGGCACCGCCGACCAGCAAGCCGTCGACGTCGCGCTCCTTGAGGATCGACGCCGCGTTGTTGGCCTTGACCGAGCCGCCGTAGAGCAGGCGGGTCTTGGCGGCCACGTCGGCGCCGAAGAGGGTGGACAGTTCGGCGCGGATGGCTGCGCACATTTCCTGCGCATCTTCCGGGCCCGCGACCTCGCCGGTGCCAATGGCCCACACGGGCTCGTAGGCAACCACGAGCTCGGCGGCCTGCTCCGGGGTGAGGCCTTCGACGCCGGCGCGCAGCTGGGCGAGGGTGTGGTCCACGTGGGTGCCGGCCTGCCGGATCTCCAGGCCTTCACCGACGCAGAGGACCGGGGTGATGCCATGCCGGAAGGCTGCCTTGGTCTTGGCGTTGAGCACGGCGTCGGACTCGTTATGGATGGTGCGGCGTTCGCTGTGGCCAACCAGGACGTAGCTGCAGGCAAGCTTGGCGAGGAACTGGCCGGAAATGTCGCCGGTGTAGGCGCCGGAGTCGAACTGGGAGAGGTCCTGGCCGCCGTAGACGACGGCGAGCTCGTCGCCCTGGACCAGCGTCTGAACGCCGCGGAGATCCGTGAACGGCGGGAAGACGGCGACCTCCACCCGGCTGTAGTCGTGCTTGGCGTCGGACAGGGTCCATGCCAGCTTCTGCAGGAGGGTGATGCCCTGGACGTGGTCCATGTTCATCTTCCAGTTGCCGGCGATGAAAGGCTTGCGGTCGAATTTACCGTTGGTTGACGTGGTCACATGATCTCCAGGAGTTCTTGGTGTGTGGGAGCAGCCGGCAGGGTACCCGGTTCGCTGCGGAGGGCACCCTGCCGGCTCAAATGCCGGTGCTTTTAGCGCGGTCTGTGCTTCTAACGGTCGAGGACGCTCAGGCCGGGGAGTTCCTTGCCTTCAAGGTACTCCAGGCTTGCGCCGCCGCCGGTGGAAATGTGGCCGAACGCCTCATCGGCGAAGCCGAGGGTCCGGACCGCTGCCGCCGAGTCGCCGCCGCCAACGACGGTGAACGCGTCCGTCTCGGTCAGGGCCTGGGCGATGGCCCGGGTACCGCCGGCGAAGGCCGCGAATTCGAACACGCCCATGGGCCCGTTCCAGAACACGGTCTTGGCGCCCTTGATCCGTTCCGCGAACGCCGCTGCCGATACCGGCCCGATGTCCAGCCCGATGCCCTGCGCTCCGAAGCTGCCCGACTCGATGGCGTCGGCCGCGACGGTCTCGTGCTCGGCGTCGGCGGCGAACTTGCTCGCCACCACAACATCGGTGGGCACAACGAACTCGGTGCCGGCGTCGGCGGCCCGCTTCAGGTAGTCCTGGACGACCGGGATCTGGTCCTCTTCGAGCAGGCTGCCCGCGACCTTGTGACCCGCGGCGGCGAGGAAGGTGAACAGCATGCCGCCGCCCACCAGGATCGTGTCCGCCTTGCCCAGGAGGTTGTCGATGACAGCGAGCTTGTCGGAGACCTTGGAGCCGCCGAGGACAACGACGTAGGGCCGCTGGGTGTCGGTGGTGAGCTTGCGCAGCACCTCGACCTCCGTGCGGACGAGGTCGCCCTGGTAGGACGGCAGCCGCGTGGCGACGTCGTACACGCTGGCGTGCTTGCGGTGCACGGCACCGAAGGCATCGTCGACGAAGGCGCCGTTATCACCGGTGAGCGCGACGAGTTCGTCCGCGAAGGCGCCGCGTTCGGCGTCGTCCTTGGACGTCTCCCGCGCGTCGAAGCGCACATTTTCCAGGACCAGCACTTCGCCGTCCTGCAGCGCGGCGGAGAGCTCCTTGGCCGACTCGCCGACGGTGTCAGTGGCAAGTGAGACCTTGAACCCGGCAAGCTCGGCCAGCCGTGCGGCTGCGGGCTTGAGTGAGTACTTCTCCTCCGGGGCGCCCTTGGGGCGGCCGAGGTGTGCTGTGACCAGCACGCGGGCACCGGCGTCCGTGAGCTTCGCCAGCACTGGCAGGGAGGCCTTGATGCGGCCATCGTCAGTCACTGTAGAGCCGTCGAGCGGCACGTTCAGGTCACTTCTGACCAGAACGTACCGCCCGCGGACACCATCAGCGATCAGTTCGTTGAGGGTGTGAAATGTCATGAGTCTTACCCTAGCCCAGCTTGGACGCGACAAGCTCCGTGAGGTCCACGAGGCGGTTGGAGTAACCCCACTCGTTGTCATACCAGGACACAACCTTGACCTGGTCGCCGATCACCTTGGTCAGGCCGGAATCGAAGATGGACGATGCCGGGTCGCCGACGATGTCCGAGGAGACGATCGGCTCGTCGGTGTAGGTCAGCAGGCCCTTGAGCTCCTCGGTCTCCGACGCTGCCTTGAGGGCGGCGTTGACTTCGGCGACCGTGGTCTCGCGGGAGACCGTGACGGTCAGGTCCGTGGCGGAACCGGTGGGGACGGGCACGCGGATGGCGTAGCCGTCGAGCTTGCCCTTGAGTTCCGGCAGGACCAGGCCGATTGCCTTGGCGGCACCGGTGGAGGTGGGCACCATGTTGATGGCGGCGGCGCGGGCGCGGCGGAGGTCCTTGTGCGGGCCGTCCTGCAGGTTCTGGTCGGCGGTGTAGGCGTGGATGGTGGTCATCAGGCCACGCTCGATGCCGAAGGCGTCATTGATGACCTTGGCCAGCGGGCCGAGGCAGTTGGTGGTGCAGGAGGCGTTGGAGATGATGTGGTGCGTGGCGCTGTCGTACAGGCCGTCGTTGACGCCCATCACGATCGTGATGTCCTCATCCGACGCGGGGGCGGAAATCAGGACCTTCTTGGCGCCGGCGTCGATGTGCTTCTGCGCATCGGCGGCCTTGGTGAAGAAGCCGGTGGACTCGATGACGATGTCGACGCCGAGCTCGCCCCAGGGCAGCTTCGCGGGATCGCGTTCGGCCAGGACCTTGATGATGTTGCCGTCGACGACGATGTTGCCGTCTTTGACCTCGATGGTTTCGGCCAGGCGGCCGCCCACGGAGTCGTACTTGAAGAGGTGAGCGAGGGCTTCCGGGCTCGTGAGGTCGTTGACCGCAACAATCTCAAGGTCTGCGCCCTGTGCGAGGGCGGCGCGGAAGTAGTTGCGGCCGATACGGCCAAAGCCGTTGATGCCAATACGGGTCGTCACGTTTTCAGTCTCCTTGGTGCTCTTGCGAGCACGACTAGTTGAGAAGGCGTTCAAGCCAACTAACAGATCCCGCACGCCATTGGGCAGAGATAATTACCAGATCGGAGGGCGACCAGCCACATTGCTGAAGGCTAACCGCCTTCCGTGATCCATCTTACGTTTAACCGGGACTGCCCCCGCAAGTGCAGGGGCAGTCCGTCCACATTTCGGGCCGACGGGCCCGTAATGTGAGGTTTGTTACAAACGGAAGTCGATTCCGTCACCCTGTGCAGGGTAATGGGACCTGCCTAGAGGGTGATGAGACCCGTCGCGTTCTTGCGGGCGGCGTCGAAGCGCTTGGCGACGTCGGCCCAGTTCACGATGTTCCAGAAGGCCTTGACGTAGTCAGCCTTGACGTTGACGTAGTCCAGGTAGAAAGCGTGCTCCCACATGTCCAGCATCAGCAGCGGGGTGGTGCCGAGTGCGACGTTGCCCTGCTGATCGTAGAGCTGTTCGATGACCAGGTTGCCGCCGATGGGTTCGTAGGCCAGGAAGCCCCAGCCGGAGCCCTGCAGGCCCAGCGCCGCGGCGCTGAACTGGGCACGGAATGCGTCGAACGAGCCGAAGGCGTCGTCAATGGCCGCGGCGAGCTCGCCCTCGGGCTTGTCGCCACCGTCCGGGGAGAGGTTCTTCCAGAAGACGGAGTGGTTGATGTGCCCGCCGGTGTGGAACGCGAGGTCCTTGGAGAGGCGGTTGATGTTGGCGAAGTCGCCCTTTTCGCGCGCCTCGGCCAGCTGGGCCAGGGCGTTGTTGGCGCCAGCCACATAGGCGGCGTGGTGCTTGCTGTGGTGCAGCTCCATGATCTTCGCGGAGATGTGCGGTTCCAGCGCTGCGTAGTCATAGTCGAGCTGGGGCAGTACGTACTCGGTCACAAAATCCTCCAATGTCGTGGACGGGTTGTCCGGTTCGGTAACTCTCGGATTGTGCATCCGGATGCGGGCATCCGGAAAATTGCGGTGGGATCCAACGGCGACAACCCGCCGCGGCTCCCGGGTATTTCCATTCCCGGTATATTCCTGCTGTTGATTCTAGGGGCGGGCTAGTCGTCGAGCATTTCCGGCGTCACATTGGCTTCCGTGCCCGGGATGCCGAGGTCCTGGGCCCGTTTGTCCGCCATGGCCAGGAGCCGGCGGATCCGGCCGGCGATGGCATCCTTGGTCATGACGGGGTCGGCGAGCCGGCCCAGCTCGTCCAGGCTGGCCTGCTTGTGCGCGACCCGGAGTTCACCGGCATACTTCAGATGGTCGGGTACGTCGTCGCCCAGGATTTCCAGGGCCCGGTCCACCCTGGCGCCGGCGGCCACGGCGGCCTGCGCGGAACGGCGCAGGTTCGCGTCATCGAAGTTGGCGAGCCGGTTGGCAGTGGCCCGGACTTCCTTGCGCATGCGGCGTTCCTCCCAGACCATCAGGGCGTCATGTGCGCCCATGCGCGTGAGCAACGCGGCGATCGTGTCGCCGTCGCGGATCACCACGCGGTCCACTCCCCTGACCTCGCGGGCCTTGGCCTGGATGCCCAGGCGGCGGGCGGCGCCGACGAGGGCCAGGGCCGATTCGGGGCCGGGGCAGGTGACTTCCATGGCCGAGGACCGGCCGGGCTCGGTGAGCGAGCCGTGGACCAGGAACGCGCCGCGCCAGACGGCTTCGGCGTCCGCGGCGGAGCCGTTGACCACTACCGACGGAAGGCCGCGCACGGGGCGGCCCCGCGCGTCCAGCAGTCCGGTCTGGCGGGCGAGGGCCTCACCGTCGCGCACCACCCGCACCACATAGCGGCTGCCGCGGCGCAGGCCGCCGCCGGAGACGACGATGATCTCGCTCTGGTGGCCGTACACCTCGGCGATGGCGGCGCGCAGCCGCCGGGCGGTCGACGCGAGGTCGACTTCGGCCTCGATCACAATCCGGCCCGAGATGATGTGCAGCCCGCCGGCGAAGCGGAGCATGGCCGAGACCTCGGCCTTGCGGACTGAGGACTTCTTGATATCCAGACGGGAAAGTTCTTCCTTGACTGATGCTGTCAGTGCCATGGCACCTTTCCTAACTATTCCCGAAAATATCGTGGTACGCCGTCGCCAGCCGCAACGGATCGTGGACCGGACGGCGACCAGACGCCCCCACTTTACCCAAGACCACCTCGGCACCGAGCATTCCTGCCGCCGCCTCGAAGTCGGGCAGGTTCTGCACCGACGCCGGGTCGGCCAGGATGACGTCGATCGTGAACTCCGGCGCGTACTCGCGCAGCACCCGGAGGTGGTCGGCGGCGGTCATGCCGGCGGTCTCCTTGGTATCTGTGGCCAGGTTCATGGTCAGGCACCGGCGGGCGGCCGTGTTGGCGAGGGCCTCGCGCATTTCGGGCAGCAACAGGTGCGGCAGGACGGACGTGTACCAGGAGCCCGGCCCGAGAATGACCCAGTCTGCCAGCTCGATCGCCGTCAGTGCCTCCGTGCAGGCCGGAGCGTTCTCAGGCAAGAGCCGGACGTGCTCCAGGGATCCTGCCACCGCGCACTTGGCCTGGCCGGTGAGGGTCTGCAGTGCCGTTGCGCCGTCCGGGGCGGTGACCCGGACCTGGCCCTCGATGGTCAGCGGGACGCTGGACATTGGCAGGACTTCGCCGCGGGCGCCGAGCAGGGCGCCGGCCCACTTCAGGCCCGCGACGGTGTCGCCCAGGAGCTCCCAGAGCGTGACGATCAGAAGGTTGCCCATCGCGTGTTCATCGAGGGAGCCGCCGCGTCCTTTGCCGGGCGCGAAGCGGTGCTGCATGACGTCGCGCCACGTGCGGCCCCAGTCGGTGTCATCGCACAGCGCGGACAGGGCCATCCGGAGATCGCCGGGCGGCAGGACGCCGTACTCTTCGCGGAGCCGGCCGGAGGAGCCGCCGTCGTCCGCGACCGTGACGATCGCGGTGAGCTCGGAGGTCAGCAGGCGCAGGGCCGACAGCGAGGCGGAGAGACCGTGGCCGCCGCCGAGCGCGACGACGGAGGGTCCTTTGTCCTGCTGGCTGGCGAAGGCCGCGCTGGCGGGCGGGACAAGGGGCAGCGGGCCGGTCAGCAGCGCCATTACTCGCGGCCCAGGTCCCGGTGCGTCGTGGTCACGGTGACGCGCGGATATTGCGCCAGCCTCCGTGAGAGTTCGACGGCGACCGCCACGGAACGGTGCTTGCCGCCGGTGCAGCCCACGGCGATGGTGGCGTAGTGCTTGTTCTCCCGCCGGTACCCGTCCAGGACCGGTTCGAGGGCCAGCACGTAGCGTTCCACGAAGTCGCTGACGCCTTGGGCCTCCAGCACGTAGTCGCTGACGTCCTTGTCCAGCCCGGTGTGTGGGCGCAACTGCGGCACCCAGTGCGGGTTGGGGATGAAGCGGGCATCGGCCACGAAGTTGGCATCGACCGGGAGTCCGTACTTGAAGCCGAAGCTCATGACGTTCAGCCGCAGCGCCACCGGCCCGGTCTCGCTGAAGAGTTCGGTGATGGCGGTGGCGAGGCCATGGACGTTGAGGGAGGACGTGTCCAGGACAATGTCGGCGGTGTCCTTCAATTCACGCACCAGCTCGCGTTCGGCGGCGATGCCGTCGAGGATCCGGCCGCCGCCCTGGAGCGGGTGGGGCCTGCGGCCCTGCTCGAAGCGGCGCACCAGGACGTCGTCGTTGGCGTCGAGGAACAGCACGCGGAAGCTCACGCCCGTGGCTTCCAGGGCGCGGAGCGCCGCGCGCATGTCGACGAACAGTTCCTTGCTCCGGACGTCCATCACGACGGCGAGCTTGGACATCGAGTGCGGTGTCCGGGACACCAGTTCGGCGAGCGTGCCGAGCATCTGCGGCGGCAGGTTTTCCACGACGTACCAGCCATGGTCCTCAAGGGCGTCCGAGGCGGTGCTGCGGCCGGCTCCCGACATTCCGGTCACCACGAGCAGTTCAGCCTCGACGGGTTTGACGGGTGTCATGCCGTCCGCATCCGTCTCGGATCCTGCCGTCGACTCTGCCATCAGTGAAGCCCCATCTCTGCCTGTGCGATTTGCTGTTCCGTCAGGTTTGCGCGCCGGCCGCGGTGATGCCGCGGCCGTGCCGTACCCAAGTCTTTACCCTAGCTAAGTTTGGCGGCGCTAGCTAAGTGTCGAGGATTTCGCCGGTGGTCATGTTGACGGCAGGAACCGTGGCGGCTTCCTCGAGGCCGCCGGCAGTGAAGTGCCGGACGATCGCGGCGGCCAGGGAGGGGCCGATCCCCTTGGCACCGACGAGTTCCTCCTGCGTCGCGGACTTGATTGCCTTGACGGAGCCGAACTCGGCCAGGAGGGCCTTGCGTTTGGACTCGCCCAGCCCGGGCACGCTGTCCAGCGCGGACACCGTCATGGCCTTGCCGCGCTTTTGCCGATGGAAGCTGATGGCGAAGCGGTGGGCCTCGTCGCGGATCCGCTGCAGCAGATACAGGCCGGCGGAGGCGCGCGGCAGGATCACCGGGAAGTCGCTGTCCGGCAGCCACACTTCCTCGAGCCGTTTAGCCAGGCCGACCACATAGACGTCCTCGATGCCCAGCTCGTCCAGCGCCCGCGCGGCGGCATTGACCTGCGGTTTGCCGCCGTCGACGACGACAAGGTTGGGCGGGTAGGCGAATTTGCTCCGCGGCGCCGGCGTCGTGGAGTCCGCGACCGCCGCGGCGGTTGCCGCGTCCAGGGCCGCCTGGTGCGCCGGTTTGGCCGCGGCCGCCGCGTGCTCGTTTTTCTCCTGGAGATAGTGCCGGAACCGGCGGGTCAGCACATCGTGCATGGCCGCCGTGTCGTCGGTGGCGGCGGCTCCGGTCACGGCGAACTTCCGGTAGTCGGACTTTTTCGGCAGGCCGTCCTCGACCACCACCATCGAGCCGACCACGTTGGTGCCCTGGACGTGCGAGATGTCGAAGCACTCGATCCGCAGCAGCGCCACGGGAAGCTCGAGCGCCTCCTGGATTTCCTGCAGGGCCTGGGAGCGCATGGTGAGGTCGCCGGCGCGCCGGGATTTATGGAGTTTGAGGGCGTGCTCGGCATTTTCACGGACCGTGGACAGGAGGGCGGCCTTGTCGCCGCGCTGGGGGACGCGGATGTCCACCCGGGCCCCGCGCAGGCCGCTAAGCCATTGTGCGAGCTCCGGGGCGTTGCTGGGTTCGGCGGGCACCAGCACTTCCCGGGGCAACCTGCCCTGCAGCCCGGCTTCCTCGCCGTAGACCTGCTGGAGCAGGTGTTCGACCAGTTCCGGGGTGGTGGAGTCCTCGACCTTTTCCACCACCCAGCCGCGCTGGCCGCGGATCCGTCCGCCGCGGACGTGGAAGACCTGGACGGCGGCCTCGAGTTCGTCTTCGTGCAGGGCGAAAACGTCGGCGTCCGTGCCCTCGGCCAGGACGACGGCGTTCCGTTCGAAGACCTTTTTCAGCGCCACGATGTCGTCCCGGAGCCGGGCCGCGCGCTCGTAGTCGAGCTCGGCGACCGCCGCGGCCATCTCCCGTTCCAGCCGGTTGACGAAGGGCTTGGCTTCGCCGCCCATGAACGTGCAGAAATCCTCGGCCAGGGCGCGGTGGTCCGCAGCGGAGATCCGGCCGACGCATGGCGCGGAGCATTTGTCGATGTAGCCGAGCAGGCAGGGCCGGCCGCTGGCTTCCGCGCGTTTGAGCACCCCGGGACTGCAGCTGCGCACCGGGAACACGCGCAGCAGGGTGTCCATGGTGTCCCGGATCGCGCCTGCGGTGTACGGGCCGAAGTACCGGGTCCCCTTCCGCCGGTCGCCGCGCAGCACCTGGACGCGCGGGTACTTCTCCCCCATCGTCACGGCGAGGTACGGGTAGCTTTTGTCGTCCCTGAACATCACGTTGAAGCGGGGCGTGAATTCCTTGATCCAGGTGTATTCCAGCTGCAGCGACTCGAGCTCGCTGCCCACCACGGTCCATTCGACGCTGCTGGCCGTGTGCACCATCGCGTAGGTTTTGGGCATGAGCCCGGCGGGGTTGGCGAAGTAGGTGTTCAGCCGGGCACGGAGGTTTTTGGCCTTGCCGACGTAGATGACCCGGCCGTGCGGATCGCGGAAGCGGTACACGCCCGGATTGGTCGGAATTTCACCCGTCTGGGGTCGGTAACTCGCTGGATCTGCCACAGATCAAGTCTACTGAGCCTCCGGCGGTGCCGTTGCACGTGCACCGCCGGAGGCCCGGCGGAGGCCTGGGGCAGGAAGCCGGGCAGGAAACCGCGGGCTATTCGGCCGACTTGCTCTGGTTGTAGCTGGTGGAGCGTTCCTGGCCGCTGAGGTCCGCGATGGCGTCCATGATGCGGTCCGTGACCTGGCGGCGGGCCGGCAGGGAATGGTCCGGTCCGGTCTTCTCGAAATACAGCGGCTCGCCCACCTTCATGGTGAAGTGCTGCGGTTTGACGGACTTGCTGTCCGCGGGCTGCAGGTGTTCGGTGCCGATCAGGCCCACCGGGATCACGGGCGCGCCCGTGGTGAGGGCCAGCCAGCCGACGCCGGTGCGGCCGCGGTACAGGATGCCGTCGCGGGAGCGGGTGCCTTCGGGATAGATGCCCACGCCCTTGCCGGAGTCGAGGATGTCCAGCAGCGTCTTCAGAGCCTGGACGCTCGCCGCCTGCTCGCCGCGTTCCACCGGAATGGAGCCCACGGCCTCGAAGAAGGACTTCATGGCTTTGCCCTTGATGCCGCCGGTGGTGAAATATTCAGCCTTCGCGAAGAATGCCACGGGCCGCGGCATGAGGGCCTGGACGATCACGCTGTCCAGGAAGGAGAGATGGTTCGGGGCCACGATGAACGGCCCGTCCTTGGGCACGTTTTCCAGGCCGATGACCGTGGGACGGCACGTGGTGGTTACCAGCCCCCGCGTGGTCCAGCGGATTGCGTCAAACATTGCCATCGGTGTGCACCTCGTTCAGGGCTGTGGTCCCCGGGCGTTCGGAGAGCCGGTTAATCGTCGCGTGTAGCGCCGCGGTGGTGTGCACGATCTCGACGGCACCGGCCGCGTGCAGTTCGCCGTCGGGCGCAAACCCCCAGCCTACGCCGATGCAGTCCAGTCCGTTCGCAGCGGCCCCGGCGACGTCCTGTGCCCGATCCCCCACCATCACGGCCCGGCCGACGGCCGAAGGGACAGCGACAGCCAGGTCCGAGAGCGCGGCAGCGACAATGCCGGCCTTGCCTTCTGGAACGGAGGCTTCTGGGACGGAGCCTTCGGGAACGGAGCCCGCGGCCTCGTCGGCGGCGGAGCCCCGGATGCTGTGGAAGAGCCCGGCGATGCCGTGGTGCGCCAGGACGGTGCGGGCCAGCCCTTCCGGCTTCTGGGTCGCGACGGCGATGGGCCGTCCTGCGGCGACAAAGTCCTCGAGGAGGCCGCGGATTCCCGGGTAGAGCCGGCTCTGCGCGATTCCCGTGGCAACGTAGTGCGCGCGGTAGATGCGGATGGCGTCTTCCAGCTGTGCGGCCGGAACGTCGGCGATTTCCGTCAGGGAATGGCTGAGCTTGGGCCCAATCATGGCGTCCATCCGGGACTTATCCGGAACCGGCAGGCCAAGTTCGGTGAGGGCCGCGGCGATTCCGTCCGTAATTCCCCCGGCGGGATCGACAAGAGTGCCGTCAAGGTCGAAGATCACGGGCACTGTTGTATGCGTCACCGGCTTAGTTTCTCACGAGTGTGCGGTTGCCAGAAATTCGCATGCTCCTTCGGGAATACATCACGTGGTACATCAGCGAATAGATCAGGCGGTGACATCCCTGCGGGGGACGCGTGCGGCGGAGGCATGCCTTGCCCGCCGCACGGTCCCCCGGCGTCCGGGGTCAGGCGAGGAGCTCGGCGAGGAACGCGGCGGTGTGGCTTTCGCTGGACTTGGCCACCTGCTCGGGGGTGCCGGACGCGACCACACGGCCGCCACCGGACCCGCCGTCGGGGCCAAGGTCCACGATCCAGTCGGCGCTCTTGATGACGTCGAGGTTGTGTTCGATCGTGATCACCGTGTTGCCCTTCTCCACGAGGCCCTGCAGCACCATGAGGAGCTTGCGGATGTCCTCGAAGTGCAGGCCGGTGGTGGGCTCGTCCAGGACGTAGACGCTGCGGCCGTTGGAGCGTTTCTGGAGCTCGGCTGCGAGCTTCACGCGCTGGGCCTCACCGCCGGAGAGCGTGGTGGCGGGCTGGCCCAGCCGGACGTAGCCAAGGCCGACGTCGACGAGCGTGTTGAGGTGCCGCGCGATCGGCGAGAAGGCCGCGAAGAACTCGGCCCCTTCCTCGATGGGCATGTTCAGCACATCAGCGATGGTCTTGCCCTTGTAGTGGACCTCCAGGGTTTCGCGATTGTACCGGGCGCCATGGCAGACCTCGCAGGGGACGTAGACGTCCGGCAGGAAGTTCATCTCGATCTTCAGGGTGCCGTCGCCGGAGCAGGCCTCGCAGCGGCCGCCCTTGACGTTGAAGGAGAACCGGCCCGGCAGGTAGCCGCGAACCTTGGCTTCGGTGGTCTCGGCGAACAGCTTCCGGATGTGGTCGAACACGCCGGTGTAGGTGGCCGGGTTCGAGCGCGGCGTGCGGCCGATGGGGCTCTGGTCGACGTGCACCACCTTGTCCAGGTGTTCGAGGCCCTGGACGGACTTGTGCCGGCCGGCCACCTGCTTGGCGCCGTTGAGCTTGTTGGCGAGCACTTTGTAGAGGATCTCGTTGACCAAGGTGGATTTGCCCGAGCCGCTGACGCCGGTGACGGCGGTGAAGAGGCCCAGCGGGAAACTGGCGTCGATGTTCAGGAGATTGTTCTCCTTCGCCCCGACCACCTTGAGCTCGCGCTTCTTGTCGTATTTGCGCCGCTTCTTCGGGATCTCAATTTTCCGCCGGCCCGAGAGGTAGTCGCCGGTGAGTGAGTCCGTGTTTTCCAGCAGTGCCTGGTAGGAACCGGAATGGACCACCATGCCGCCGTGCTCGCCGGCGCCCGGTCCGATGTCCACCACCCAGTCAGCCTCGTGGATGGTGTCCTCGTCATGCTCCACGACGATCAGGGTGTTGCCGAGGTCCCGGAGCCGGGTGAGTGTCTCGATCAGGCGGCGGTTGTCCCGCTGGTGCAGGCCGATCGAGGGTTCGTCCAGGACGTACAGCACGCCCACGAGACCGGAGCCGATCTGGGTGGCCAGCCGGATGCGCTGGGCTTCGCCGCCGGACAGGGTGCCGGAGGGCCGCTCCAGGTTCAGGTACTCGAGTCCGACGTCGAGGAGGAAGGTCAGCCGGGCCTGGATTTCCTTGAGGACCTGGTGGGCGATCTGGGCCTCACGGCCGGTAAGGACGAGGTTGTCGAGGAAGCCTGCGCATTCCCGCATGGGCAGCGCTGCGACCTCGGCGATCGACTTGCCGTTGATCAGCACCGAGAGCGACGCGGGGTTCAGCCGTGCCCCGTTGCAGGCCGGGCACGGGACCTGGCGCATGTATTCCTCGTAGCGGTCGCGCGCGTAGTCGGAATCGGTCTCGCCATGCTTGCGGTGGACGTACTGCACGACGCCCTCAAAGCCGGTGCTGTACTTGCGTTCCCGGCCGAAGCGGTTGCGGTATTGCACCACCACCTTGTGGTCCTTGCCGTGCAGGACGGTCTGCCGGACGTCATTGTCGAGCTTCTCCCACGCCGTCGTCATGGAGAAGCCGAGTTCCTCGGCGAGGCCGGCCAGCAGCCGGTTCCAGTACTCCGTGGTGGCGGTGCCCAGGGACCACGGCGCAATGGCCCCCTCGGAGAGCGAGAGCTCCGGGTTGGGGATGAGGAGTTCTTCATCGACCTCCAGCTTGGTGCCGATGCCGCTGCACGCGCTGCAGGCGCCGAACGGGTTGTTGAACGAGAAGGAGCGGGGCTCGATCTCGTCGATCGCCAGGGGGTGCTCGTTGGGGCAGGCGAGGTGTTCGGAGAACGCCCTGATCCGCTCGGGATCGTCCGCTTCGAGGTCGACGAATTCGGCCAGAATGCGGCCCTCCGCCAGTCCGAGGGCGGTTTCGACCGAGTCGGTCAGGCGCTGGCTGATGCCTTCCTTGACCACGAGGCGGTCCACCACCACTTCGATGGTGTGCTTGAACTGCTTGCCCAGCTTCGGCGGATCACTCAGGTGGACGAGCTCGCCGTCCACCCGGGCCCGCGAGTAGCCCTTGGCGGTGAGTTCCTTGAAAAGATCCACGAATTCGCCCTTGCGGCCGCGGACCACGGGTGCCAGCACCTGGAAGCGCGTGCCGTCCGGGAGTTCGAGCAGCTGGTCGACGATCTGCTGCGGGGTCTGCTTGGTCACAGGCTCCCCGCAGACGGGGCAGTGCGGCCGGCCCACACGGGCCCAGAGCAGGCGCATGTAGTCGTAAATCTCGGTGATGGTGCCCACGGTCGAGCGCGGGTTCTTGGACGTGGACTTCTGGTCGATGGACACCGCCGGCGAGAGGCCCTCGATGAAATCGACGTCGGGCTTGTCCACCTGGCCCAGGAACTGCCGGGCGTAGGCGGAGAGCGATTCGACGTAGCGGCGCTGGCCCTCGGCGAAGATGGTGTCGAAGGCGAGGGAGGACTTCCCGGAACCGGACAGGCCGGTGAACACGATCATGGCATCGCGCGGCAGGTCCAGGTCCACGTTGCGCAGGTTGTGCTCGCGGGCGCCCTTGACGACGAGTCGCGTCATGTCCGGACGTTTCAGGACGGGGCGGGACGGGACCGCATCCCGGACTGCCAGCGGCTCGACGGCGGAATGGACTTCAACGGCTGGATCTTCAGCTACAGCTTTAGGCACGAATCTAATGCTAATCGAAAACTTCTTCGAAAAACTATTCCGCGAGCCTAGGGCGGCACCGGATGTGCTACTGGCGGTCGTAGGCGGCGGCCAGCAATTGCACGGCCTCGGCAAAACTCGCACCCTGGGCCTTGGCGGCCGCGGCGAACTCCTCTGCGGCGGCGGACAGCGAACTCCAGGCCGCATCGCGGGCACACACAACGGTGCCGTTGCGGCCCTTGGTCACCACAACGCCGGCGGCCTCGAGTTCCTTGTAGGCCCGCGCCACGGTGTGCGGAGCCACGCCCAGCTCGCCGGCGAGGCTGCGCACGGCCGGAAGCCTGGTGCCCGGCGCGAGCGTGCCGTTGTCGGCGCGTTCAATGACGTAGAGCCGCAGCTGTTCGAAGAGCGGGACGGAGCTGGCCGGATTGGTCCGCCAGGATCCCGGGAAGCGCTCCCCCGCGGCGTCCGCGGGGCTCACTGTTCGGCCTTCCGGACGGCCGGGACCTGTTCGCGGCCGGCGAACTGGGCCTCGTACAAATCCTTGTAGAGGCCCCGCCGCGAAACCAGCTGCTGATGGGTGCCGTGTTCAACGATTCGTCCGTGGTCCATGACGAGAATTAGATCAGCGTCCCGGACCGTGGACAAACGGTGCGCGATCACGAAGCTCGTATGACCTTGCCGCAGCTGCTCCATGGCATGCCGGATCTGCACCTCCGTGCGGCTGTCGACGGAACTCGTCGCCTCGTCCAGCACCATGATGTTGCGCCCCGCGAGCTGCGCCCGTGCGATCGAGACGAGCTGGCGCTGGCCCCGGCTAAGGGAGTCGCCGTCGTTGCCGAGCATCGTGGCGTAGCCGGCCGGCAGGGACCGCACAAACTGGTCCACGTGGCTGGCGCGGGCCGCCGCGACGATGTCGGCGTCGGTGGCGCCGGGCCGGCCGTATTCGATGTTCTCCCGGATGCTGCCGGTAAACAGCCAGGCATCCTGCAGGACGATTCCGAAGGCGCGCCGCAGCTCGTCCCGCGGGATGGTGGCGATGTCCGTCGAGTCCACCAGGATCCGGCCGGAGTCGAGTTCGTAGAAGCGCATCAGGAGGTTGACGACGGTGGTCTTGCCGGCTCCGGTGTGTCCCACGATCGCCACCGTCTGTCCCGGGTCCACCGTGAAGGAGAGGTCCTTCACCACGGGGGTGCCGGGGCTGTAGCTGAAGCTGACGTGTTCGAACGTTACCCGGCCTGCCACCGCGCCCGGATCCAGTAAGTCGCCGGGCGTGGGCGGCGCAGGGGGTTTGCGTCCGTTGGAGGATTTGCGCGGGACATGGAACTTCCGCGCGGCCGTGCCGCCGCGCAGCTTGCCGGCGCCGTTTGCCGAAACGGCGGGCACAGCGCTGTCCGCAGGGATCTCCGGGGCGTCCAGCAGCTCGAACACGCGCTCGGCCGAGGCCAGGCAGGACTGCACGAGGGTCAGCATGCCGCCGATCTGGCTCACCGGCTGGCTGAAAAGGCGGGAGAACTGGACGAAGGCCTGGATGCCGCCGATCGTCAAGAGCCCTGCGGTGACCTGCAGCGCCCCCACAACAGCAATCGCGATGTAGTTGAGGTTGGCGACAAACACCAGCAGCGGCTGCACGATGCCGGAAAGGTACTGGGCGCGGGTGCTGGATCGCGTGAGCTTCTCGTTGCGCTCCCGGAAGCTCGCCGCCGACTCTTCCTGCCGGCCGAAAGCCTTCACCACTTCATGCCCGGTGAAGAATTCCTCGAGTTGGGCGTGCAGTGCCCCGGTGCTGCTCCACTGCTCCTTGAAGTGCGCCTGGGAGTGCCGGGCCACGAGGACCGTGATGACCGTGGACACCGGCACCGAGAGGACCGCGATCAGCGCCAGCAGCGGCGAGAGCCACAGCATCATGGCGAGTGCGGCCGAGAGCATCAGGACGGACATGATCAGCTGGTTGAGGAGCTGGTTGAGCGCCTGGGAGATATTGTCGACGTCGTTCGTGGCCCGGCTGAGCACGTCGCCGCGGCGCTGCTCCTCGAAATGGCTGGACGGCAGCACATGGAGTTTTTTTTCGACGGAGCCGCGGAGGCCGTAGCTGAGGCGCTGCACCGCGGTGGCGGTGAGGCTGCCCTGGATCCAGCTGAACAGCGACGCCCCGACGTACATGGCGGAAACCGCCAGCAGCCGCTCGGCCAGCTGTTGCTCGTCGAGGGAGCCGCCCAGGAAGCCATCGACGACGACGTCGGTGGCGTCGCCCAGGACCTTGGGCGCCGCCACGTTCAGTGTCACGAACGCACAGGTGGCGGCGATGACACCGGCCATCCGCCATTTCAGCGGCAGCAGCAGGCCAAGCAGCCGGGCGGCGGTGCGCCATTTGATGCGCTCCGGCACGCCGGGTCCGGCAACGGTCCCGGCGCGGTGTGCCCGCGCGCGGCTCACGGGGCTTCCTCCAGCACCAGCTGGGACGCGGCAATTTCCTGGTAGCTGGGCGAGGACTCCATGAGTTCGCTGTGTGTGCCCTGCGCGACGACCCGGCCGCCCTCCAGTACCAGGATCAGCCCGGCGTCCACGATTGTTGACACCCGCTCGGCCACGATCAGCACGGTCGCCGAGCGCAGCAGCGGCTCAATCGCTGCCCGGAGCCTGACGTCGGTGCCGTAGTCCAAAGCCGAGAAACTGTCATCGAACAGGTAGGCGGGGGCCCGCTTGAGCAGGGCCCGCGCGATGCACAGGCGCTGCCGTTCGCCGCCGGAGAAGTTGGTGCCACCCTGGCTTACGGGGGTTTCGAGCCCGAGCGGCAGGGCACGGACAAATTCGGCGGCCTGGGCAGCTTCGAGCGCCTGCCACAATTCGGGCTCGCTCGCGGCGGGCGCCCCGAGCCGGAGGTTCTCCGCGACCGTGTCCGCGAAAAGATAGGACTGCTGCGGGACTATAGCCATCAGGCCGCGCAGGACGTCCAGCGGCATCGCCCGCACGTTGTCCCCGCCGATGCTGATCTCCCCGGCCGTCGCGTCGAGGAACCGGGGCAGCAGGTTCAGGAGTGTCGTCTTGCCGCTGCCGGTCGCGCCGATGATCGCCGTCGTGGTCCCGGCCCTGGCGGTGAATGAGACGCCGTCCAGCACGGGCGCTTCGGCGCCGGGGTACGCGAAGGACACGTTCCGGAACTGGACAGCGCCAGAGCGGTCCGTCGCGGCAGTGGAGGCCCCACCGGCGGCAGTGGAGGCCCCGGCGGGAACGGCCGGATCCGCGATGGCCGGTTCCGTGTCCAGCACTGCGCGGATCCGTTCCGCGCACGCCGCTGCCCGGGGGGCGGTCATGAAGACGTACATCGCCATCATGATGGCAATCAGGATCTGCAGGATGTAGGCGATGAACGCCGTCAGCGCCCCCAGCCGCATTTCGCCGGCGTCGATCCGATGCCCGCCGAACCACACCACGAACACGGAGGAGATGTTGACCACGAACATGATCATCGGCATCATCGCCGCCACCAGGAGGGCGGACTGCAGATTGTTCCGGGTGAGGTCCTTGTTGGCTTCATCGAAGCGGCGGACCTCGTGGTCCTGCCGGACAAAGCCGCGGATAACATTCGCGCCGATGATCTGCTCCCGCAGCACCCGGCCGATCCGGTCCAGGAGGCCCTGGCCCTGGCGGTACAGGGGAATCAGGCGGCGGACGATCACCGTCATGATCACCGTCAGGACCGGGATCACCACGACCACGATCCAGGACAGCACCACGTCCTGGTGCACGGCCAGCACGATGCCGCCGATGAAGATCGCCGGTGCGGCAATCAGCATGATGAACACCAGGACGGCAAGGTTTTGGATCTGGGCGACGTCGTTGGTGGCCCGGGTCACGAGGCTGGGCGCCCCGAAAGCGCTGACCTCCTGGGAGGAGAAGGACTGCACCTTCGCGAACAGCTCCCCGCGCAGCTGGCCGCCAATCTCCATGGCGACCACGGCGCCCAGATATCCCGCCGCGACGGCCGTGATTACCTGGACGGCAGCGATTCCGGCCATCCAGGCCCCGAGGTGGAGGATCTCCCCGGTGTCCCCGCCGATGATGCCGTCGTCGATGATCGCGGCATTCAGGGTGGGCAGGAGCAGGTTGGCGGTGGCTTGAACGAGCTGCAGCACAGCGATGGCCAGCACGGTCCCCTTATGCGCGGACAACAGCCGCGACATCAGGCCTATAAGCACTGAACCTCCATTACTAGCCCAGGGCCCGGAATGGTGATCAGCCTAACGGCCGCCCCACACCGCCACGTCATTGTAAGCCCCATTCCGGAGTGCTTCGTGTCATCCGGCAGACACGCCGCCTACCCGCTTTTCTGCGCCACCGCGAACGTGCGGCGGAACGGGAAGACCGTCCCGTGCCGGCCTGCCGGATATGCGTCGTCCAGCCGTGCCGAATACTCGGATTCGAACTCCCTGGCCTCCTCCTCCGGGAGGGCCGCGAGGACCGGCCTGAGTCCGGTGCCGCGGACCCACTCCAACACCGGGTGGGCGCCCGGGAGCAGCTGCTGGTAGGTGGTCTCCCAGGCGTCGGCGGCACAACCGGCGTCGAGCATGATTTCCAGGTATTCCGCCGCTTCCCCCACCACGTCGTCGTGGCGCAGCACCCCGGCGAGCCGCCCCGCCCAGGCCGGAGATTCGGCCAGCTCCCGCATCAGGGTGTGCGACGGGGCATTGAAGTTCCCCGGCACTTGCAGCGCGAACCATGCGCCCGGCTTGAGGGCATCGAGCCATCCAGGCAGCAGCTTTCGGTGGCCGGGCACCCACTGCAAGGCCGCGTTGGTGACCACCACGTCCGTGTCGCCGGACGGCAGCCAGTGCTCAATGTCGGCCAGCTCGTAGGAGAGATTGGCCGCCGCGGCTGCGTGGTCCTTGGAAATGGCCAGCATTTCCGGCGACGAATCCAGACCGACCACCTGCGCGCCCGGCCAGCGGTCCGCGAGCGTCGCGGTCAGGTTTCCGGGTCCGCAGCCGAGGTCCACCACGTGCCGCGGTGCTTCGGCATGGATCCGCCCCGTCAGATCGAAAAATGGCCTGTCCCGGTAGTCCCCGAACTGCACATATTTCTCCGGATCCCACTTCATGGCTGCCTCCAGTTCCCGGCACGTTGTCCTAACCGAAGCCTAGTCCCGGCCCGTGGGACAGCCAAGGAAACGCGCCTGCGCTGCGTGCGGCGCACGGCCGGCGCCTGCCCTGCGTGCGGTGCCGCGGCTACCACGCGGGCACTAAGCTGGACAGCAATGAAACTCGTTGATCAGCTCCCCGCCCCGGCCGCCCGTATCCCCGGCAGGACGGGCCTGGACCCGGACGAGCTCTACACCCGGTTTGTCGAGTGGACCGAGACCCGCGGACTGGCCCTGTACACCGCCCAGGACGAGGCCATCATGGAGCTGGCCGCCGGCTCCAACGTCATCCTGGCCACCCCGACCGGGTCCGGGAAATCACTCGTCGCCATCGCCGCGCACTTCCAGGCCATGGCCCGCGGGCAGCGGAGCTACTACACCGCCCCGATCAAGGCCCTCGTCTCGGAAAAGTTCTTTGCCCTCTGTGAGATCTTCGGCGCCGACAACGTCGGCATGATCACCGGCGACTCCGGCGTGAACCAGGACGCCCCGATCATCTGCTGCACGGCCGAAATCCTGGCCAACATCGCACTGCGTGAAGGTTCGGCGGCGCAGCTAGGCGCCGTGATCATGGACGAGTTCCACTTCTACTCGGACCCGCAGCGCGGCTGGGCGTGGCAGGTTCCGCTGCTTGAACTGCCCCAGGCGCAGTTCCTGCTGATGTCGGCGACACTCGGCGACGTCAGCCGGTTCGAGGACGGCCTCAGCGAACTGACCGGCCGCACGACGACGACCGTCAGTTCCGCGGAACGCCCCATTCCGCTGCACTACTACTACGAACAGACCCCGGTCCACGAGACCCTCGAGGAGCTGCTCGCGACCAAGCAGGTCCCGGTGTATGTGGTCCACTTCAGCCAGGTCGAGGCGATCGACCGGGCCCAGAACCTGATGAGCATCAACGTCTGCACCCGCGAGGAAAAAGACAAGATCGCCGAGCTCATTGCCGGGTTCCGTTTCGCCGCAGGCTTCGGCAAGACCCTCAACCGGCTGGTCCGGCACGGGATCGGCGTCCACCACGCCGGCATGCTGCCGAAGTACCGCCGGCTGGTCGAACAGCTGGCCCAGGCCGGCCTGCTGAAAGTCATCTGCGGCACGGATACGCTCGGGGTAGGCATCAACGTGCCCATCCGCACCGTGCTGCTCACCGCCCTGAGCAAGTACGACGGCGTCCGCACCCGGCTGCTGAACTCCCGCGAGTTCCACCAGATCGCAGGGCGCGCCGGCCGCGCCGGCTATGACACCGCCGGGACCGTGGTGGTCCAGGCCCCGGAGCACGTGACGGAAAACGTGAAGGCGATGGCCAAGGCCACGGCCAAGTTCGGCGACGACCAGAAGAAGCTGCGCCAGGTGGTGAAGAAGAAGCCCCCGGAAGGCTTCGTGTCCTGGGGTGAACCGACGTACAAGCGGCTGGTCGAGTCCGTTCCCGATCCGCTGACGTCGAGTTTCACCGTGACGCACGCGATGCTGATGAACCTGATGGAACGCCCCGGCGACCCGTTCCAGGCCGCCCGCCGCCTGCTCACCGAAAACCACGAGACCCGTCCGGCCCAGCTGCGGCTCATGAAGAAGGCCCTGGGAATTTACCGCGAGCTGCTCGCTGCCGGCGTCGTGGAGCGGATCCCGGCCGCGGAGCAGGGCGCTGACGGCCGCACGGTCCGGCTCACGGTCCACCTGCAGGCAAACTTTGCCCTCAACCAGCCGCTGTCCCCGTTCGCGCTGGCCGCGCTGGAGCTGCTGGACCCGGAGTCGCCGTCGTACGCCCTGGACGTGGTGTCGGTGATCGAGGCCACCCTGGAGAAACCGCGCCAGATCCTCTCGGCACAGCAGAAGAAGGCACGCGGCGAGGCCATCGCGGCGATGAAGGCCGACGGCATCGAGTATGACCAGCGGATGGCAATGCTCGAAGAGGTCACCTACCCGCAGCCGCTCGCCGAGATCCTCGGCGAGGCCTTCGATGTCTACCGCAAGGCCGCGCCCTGGGTCGGCGACTTCGAGCTCGCGCCCAAGTCCGTGGTCCGGGACATGTACGAACGCGCCATGAACTTCGGCGAGTTCGTCCAGTTCTACGGCCTCGCCCGCTCCGAAGGGATCGTGCTGCGCTACCTCGCCGACGGTTTCAAGGCGCTCCGCCAGACCGTCCCGCAGGATGCCCTCCGTGAGGACCTCGAGGACCTCATCGCCTGGCTGGGAGAACTGGTCCGGCAGGTGGACTCCAGCCTGCTGGACGAATGGGAAGAGCTCACATCCGGCGCCGCGCCCACACCGCACGACGCTCCCCCGCCCCCGCCGCCCTCGCTGACCTCCAACATCCGGGCCTTCCGGGTGATGGTGCGCAACGAGATGTTCCGCCGCGTGGAACTGTTCGCCGATGAGGCCGCCACGGCCCTGGGCGAGCTCGACGCCGGCTCCGGCTGGGACGCGGAGCGCTGGGAAGATGCCCTCGATGACTACTTTGATGAGCACAACGACATCGGCACCGGCCCGGATGCCCGCGGCCCCGGGCTACTGATCATCACCGAGGAGCCCGGGGTGTGGAAGGTGCGGCAGATCTTCGATGACCCCGCCGGCAACCACGACTGGGGCATTTCCGCCGAAGTGGATCTGGCGGCCTCGGACGAGTCCGGGACCGCCGTCGTCCGCGTCACCGACGTCAACCGGCTCTAAGCGGGACGGCACGGGGCGGGCGCAGGGCTGAAAGCACGGCGGGCTTGAGCGCAGGGCCGGGGCCTTCGCGCCGCGGGTAAACTCGAACAATGAGTGTAATCCGGCCTGCCACAGCGCATGACGTCCCTGCCATCCTGCAGATGATCCACGACCTCGCCCTCTACGAGAAGGAACCGGACGCCGTCCGGAACACCCCCGAGATGCTCACCGAGGTCCTTTTCGGCGACAATCCCAAGGTCTTCGCCACGATGGCGGAGAACGCGGCGGGCGAGGTCCGCGGCTTTGCCCTCTGGTTCCTGAACTACTCCACGTGGGAGGGCGTGCACGGGATCTACCTGGAAGATCTCTACGTCAGGCCGGAGGCCCGCGGCGAGGGCCACGGCAAGGCACTCCTGCAGCACCTGGCGGCGACCGCCGTCGAGCGCGGCTACGCGCGCGTCGAATGGAGTGTCCTGGACTGGAACGAGCCCTCCATCAACTTCTACAGGAAGCTCGGCGCCTTGCCGATGGAGGAATGGTCCACCTTCCGCCTCACCGGAGCGGCACTGGCGGCTTTCGGCGGCCGCGCAGTTGCCGGTGCCGGCTCCCCGGCCGGCTCAAGCTCCGGTTCCCGCTCCGGTTCTCGCGAGGCGGCAACCCGTGGCTGATCTCCCAATGACTGGACTCATGGGAGCCTCCCTCCTGGAGACTGCATCCAGCGACGGGCGCAAAGTTCCGCACAGCGTCCGGGCACGCCACACCTACCGGGGCATGCGGACCGCGGAACACTACTTCCAGGTCCCCCTGGACCACTTCAGCGAGTCGGGGCGCCGCGGCGAAACCATCACCGTGTTCGCCCGCGAGTACGTGTCCACCGAACACAGCGAGGAAGCGGCCGCCGGGCTGCCCTGGCTGCTGTTCCTGCAGGGCGGTCCTGGTGGCCGCGGAAACCGGTTCCCGTCGCTGGGCGGCTGGAGCAAGGCCGCCGCGAAGGACTTCCGGATCCTCATGCTGGACCAGCGCGGCACCGGACTGTCCTCGCCCGTGGACCGCAACACGCTGCCGCTGCGCGGGACCGCCGCGGAGCAGGCCGACTACCTGAAGCACTTCCGCGCCGACTCGATCGTCGCCGACGCCGAGGCCATCAGGACCGCCCTGGACTCCGCCCCCTGGACCATCTACGGCCAGAGCTACGGCGGATTCTGCGCGCTCAGCTACCTCTCCTTCGCCCCCGAGGGGCTGCGCGAGGCACTCGTGACAGGCGGGCTGGCCCCGCTGGGCGGCTCCGCGGACCGTGTGTACCGGGCCACGTTCCAGCGGGTCGCGGCACGGAACGCCGAATACTTTGACTGGTACCCCGAGGACCGGGCCGCCATCACCCGGATCGCCAGGCACCTGCGGGAAACAGAGGAGGTCCTGGCCGACGGCGGCCGGCTCACGGTGGAACGGTTCCAGATGGTGGGCTCGTTCCTGGGCGGAAATACCCGGGTGGACGCGCTGCACCACCTGCTCGAGGACGCCTTCGTGGCCACACCCGGCGGCGACCGCCTCTCGGACGCCTTCCTGGAACAGGTCCGCGGCCTCGTGTCCCGGGCCGCGAACCCGCTGTATGCGTTGATGCACGAGTCCATCTACGCCCAGAACGGTGCCACCAACTGGGCCGCCTGGCGCGTGCTGGAGGAATTCCCCGAGTTCCGCCCCGACGCCGGCGAGCCGCTTCTGACCGGGGAAATGGTGTACCCGTGGTACTTCGAGCAGGACCCGGCGCTGCGCCCGCTGCAGGAGGTGGCCCGGCTCCTGGCCGAAAAGGACGACTGGGCGCCGCTCTACGATCCGGAGCGGCTGGCACTGAACACCGTGCCCGTCGCCGCGGCCGTCTACACCGACGACATCTACGTGGACCGGGAGCTGTCCCTGGAGACGGCGGCCGCGGTCCGGGGCCTGCAGGTCTGGGAGTCCGGCGAGTTCCACCACGACGGCATCGCGGACGACGGCGAGGCGATCTTCGGGCGCCTGCTGGGGATGGCCCGTTCCGCCCGCCGCTGACCCGGCCACCGGCCAGTCACGGTCCCGGCCCAATGGCGCCCGGCTCAACAGTTAGCCGAAACAGGTACGGCGCTGACCCCGCGAGGGGCCAGCGCCGTACTGCTGTGCGCTGCTAGGCATGCGCTGCCGGGTACCCCGGCGGTGCGGAACTAGTCGACGTCGCTCAGGCTCTTGCGTGAGTCCTCTTCCAGCCGGGCGTCCAGCTTCGACTTGGACGCCTTGGAGCTCACCAGGCTGGCGATCACCGCGATGACGATGGTGCCGATGATCACCCCGAGCGAGACGTAGGTGGGGATCTCGGGGGCCCATTCGATGTGCTGGCCGCCGTTGATGAACGGCAGCTCGTTGACGTGCATGGCGTGCAGGACCAGCTTGACACCGATGAACGCCAGGATCACGGACAGGGCGTGCTTGAGGTAGATGAGCCGGTTCATGAGGCCGCCGAGCAGGAAGTACAGCTGGCGCAGGCCCATGAGGGCGAAGATGTTGGCGGTGAAGACGATGAAGGCGCTCTGGGTGAGGCCGAAGATGGCCGGGATGGAGTCGACCGCGAAGAGCAGGTCCGTCATGCCGATGGTGACGAAGACGATCAGCATCGGGGTGAAAACCTTTTTGCCGTCGACGACGGTGCGGAGCTTGCCGCCGTCGAACTGCTCGGACATCGGCAGGACCCGGCGGATCCGGGCGATCAGCGGGTTTTCCTTGTCCTCCTCGTCCTCGCCCTCGTCCTGGGCCTGCTTCCAGGCGGTCCAGAGCAGGAAGGCGCCGAAGATGTAGAAGACCCAGCTGAACTGCTCGATCACAATCGCGCCGAGCATGATGAATATGCCGCGGAGGATCAGGGCGATGATGATGCCCACCATGAGCACTTCCTGCTGGTACTTTCTCGGTACCGAGAAGCGGGCCATGATGATGATGAAGACGAACAGGTTGTCGATGCTCAGGCTGTATTCGGTCACCCAGCCGGCGATGAACTGGCCGCCGAATTCCGGGCCGGTGAAGGCGAACATGGCGCCGGCGAAGACCAGGGCCAGGGCCACGTAGAACGCGACCCACAGTCCGGCTTCTTTCATGGAGGGCTCATGCGGGCGTTTGAGGACCATCAGCAGGTCGATGGCCAGAATGACGCCGAGGACGACAAACGAGCCGATCTCGAACCACAGGGGAAGCTCGGGCACGGGGGAAATACCTTTCGTAGGGTACAGCTCAGCGGTGTAAGTCTCTCCGACCGCCGGCGCATGACGCTGCCTGGCTGCCCGCTACGCCCGGCACGGCATCGTAGCCGTGCGTGTTGACGATCGTAGCGTTTCGGATACTCCCCTACGTTTGACCGAGTTTACCCTAGGCGTGCCCCGCGGATTGCATTTGCCGCAGTTCCTTCTTCAATTCGCCCACCTCATCGCGCAGCCGGGCGGCCAGTTCGAACTGCAGCTCCCCGGCTGCGGCGTGCATCTGTTCGGTCAGCTGTTCGATCAGGCCGACGAGGTCCTCTGCCGGCGCGGCGGCGAGACCGTCCGCACGGATGAGCGAGGTGCCCTTGCCCTTGCCGCGGTTCTTCCCGGCCGCGGCCAGCAGCTCGCGGGTGTCTGCGTCTTCCTTGGCCAGCTGGTCGGTGATGTCCGCGATCTTTTTCCGGAGCGGCTGGGGATCGATTCCGTTCTCCGTGTTGTAGGCCACCTGGATAGCGCGGCGGCGGTTCGTCTCGTCGATGGCGTGGGCCATCGAGTCGGTGATCCGGTCCGCGTACATGTGCACCTGGCCGGAGACGTTTCGGGCGGCGCGCCCGATGGTCTGGATCAGGGAAGTCGAGGAGCGCAGGAAGCCTTCCTTGTCCGCGTCCAGGATGCTGACCAGCGACACCTCCGGGAGGTCCAGGCCTTCACGGAGCAGGTTGATGCCGACGAGGACGTCGAAGACACCCATCCGCAGTTCGCGCAGGAGTTCCACGCGGCGCAGCGTGTCGACGTCGGAGTGCAGGTATTCCACCTTCACGCCATGGCCCAGCAGGTAGTCCGTCAGGTCCTCGGCCATCCGCTTGGTCAAGGTGGTGACCAGGACCCGCTCGTTCTTCGCGGTGCGGGTCCGGATTTCGCCCAGCAGGTCATCGATCTGCCCCTTCGTGGGCTTGACGACGACTTCGGGGTCGATCAGGCCGGTGGGGCGGATGATCTGCTGGACGAAGCCGTCGGACTTGCCGAGCTCGTACTTGCCCGGTGTGGCGGAGAGGTAGACGGTCTGGCCCACGCGGTCCTGGAACTCGTCCCATTTGAGCGGGCGGTTGTCCATCGCCGAGGGCAGCCTGAAGCCGTGGTCCACGAGGTTCCGCTTGCGGGACATGTCGCCCTCATACATGGCGCCGATCTGCGGCACGGTGACGTGGGATTCATCGATCACCAGGAGGAAGTCGTCCGGGAAGTAGTCGATCAGGCAGTGCGGCGCGGTCCCGCGGGCACGGCCGTCGATGTGCGAGGAATAGTTTTCGATGCCGTTGCAGAACCCCATCTGCTGCATCATTTCCAGGTCATAGGTGGTGCGCATCCGGAGCCGTTGGGCCTCGACCAGCTTGTTCTGGCTTTCCAGCACGGTGAGGCGCTCGGCCAGTTCGTCTTCGATCCGCTTGATCGCCCGGCCCATCCGTTCCGGACCGGCGACGTAGTGCGAGGCGGGGAAGACGTACATTTCGTTCTCGTCCCGGAGCACTTCGCCGGTCAACGGGTGGAGGGTCTGGATATTTTCGATCTCGTCACCGAAAAACTCGATCCGGATCGCCAGTTCCTCGTACATCGGAATGATTTCCACGGTGTCCCCGCGCACCCGGAACGTGCCGCGGTGGAAGTCCATGTCGTTGCGGGTGTACTGCATGGAGACGAACTTCCGGAGCAGGTCGTCGCGGTTCATTTCCGCCCCCTTGCGGAGCGTCACCATGCCGGCGATGTATTCTTCCGGGGTGCCGAGGCCGTAGATGCAGGAGACGGTGGCGACCACGATCACGTCGCGGCGGGTCAGCAGCGCGTTGGTGGCGGAGTGGCGGAGCCGTTCGACTTCCTCGTTGACGGAGGAGTCCTTCTCGATGAAGGTGTCCGTCTGGGCGACGTAGGCTTCCGGCTGGTAGTAGTCGTAGTAGGACACGAAGTATTCCACCGCGTTGTTCGGCAGCAGTTCGCGGAATTCGTTGGCCAGCTGCGCGGCGAGGGTCTTGTTCTGCACCATCACCAGGGTGGGACGCTGGACCTGCTCGATCAGCCAGGCCGTGGTCGCGCTCTTACCGGTACCGGTGGCGCCGAGCAGCACGACGTCTTTCTCGCCGTTCTTGATGCGCTCGGTCAGCTCTGCGATGGCGGCCGGCTGGTCACCCGCCGGCTGGAACTCACTGATGACCTCGAAGGGCGCCACGACGCGGTTGATTTCCTGGGCAAGACTCATGTACCTAATCTACCGCCGGGCTGTGACAGGATGGCCTGATTCAGCTTTGGGCAGTACCGGGGCCGACCCTGGCGCCGGCGCTTTGTCCCGGCGCAGGGCCGGTGGCAGGTGCCGTGGAAGAGCTGGCGGCAGGGGCCGTTGCGGCGGCGCCGCCAAAGGTGCCTGTACCGGCGTCGTCCGTTCCGCCGTCGTCTGCTCCGGCGCTGTCCGGGTACGACGGCGGCTGCCATCCCGTGCGCTGCACCCACGCTTCCATCCGGGGCGCGGCGTAGTCGGTGAACCAGCCCTCCTTGTCGGCCGCGTAGCCGGCGGTGGACTTGTCGACGTCGTGCAGCCCCGCGACCCGCTGCTTTTCGGCGACGTAGTCCGCCCGGGCCTCGGGATCGGCGCGCAGCCAGTCGCGGAAGCACAGCGCGTAGCGCCAGCCTGGCGAGCCGGCCGCGCGGAGGTGCAGATTCACCGGCCGGCCGGGGTCGGCGTTGCCGTGCAGCCGCTTGCCCCAGTCCGCAGGGTCCGGGTGCGAGGGCTTGGGGTTGTCGGCGATGATGCCGGGCCAGCGCGGGAATCCTGCGGCGGCCAACAGCGGCGCGATCCGGTCCGCGGCGTCGAGGTCCCGGACGCTGAGCTGGAGGTCGATCACATCTTTGGCGTCGAGGCCAGGGACGGCCGTGGACCCGATGTGGTCCACGGCCAGGACATCCCGTGGAACCGCTGCCCGCAGCCGGGAGATCAACCGGGAGGCCTGCGCGGCCCACGCGGGATCGGCCGGGGCGAGGACCGGCCCCGCCGTCCGTGGGGCAATCCTCTGCTCCTTGAGGTTCAGTGCGAACGGCGTCAGCCGCTCCTCCCACAGCGCGTTGACCGCGTGCCGGAGGCCCTCAAGGGTGCCTGAGTTATCCAGCACGACGTCCGCAGCGGCCAGCCGGTCCTCGCGGCCCGCCTGGGCTGCCATCCGGGCGCGCGCCTCGTCGGCGGTCATGTTGCGGTGTTCGGCCATGCGGTGGACCCGGACGTCGTCGGGGGCATCCACAACGACCACCAGATGGAAGTTCTTCCCTTGTCCGGTTTCGACCAGGAGCGGGATGTCCTGGACCACGACGGCGCCGGCCGGGGCGGCGGCGACCATCGCCGCGGCGCGCTCCCGCACCAACGGGTGGATGATCCCGTTGAGCGCGGCCAGGCGCTCCGGATCACCGAAGACCAGGGCACCGAGCCGTGCCCGGTCCAGCCGGCCGTCCGGGGTCAGGACGGCAGCACCGAAGGCCTCCACCACACTGGCCAGCCCGGGCGTACCCGGCTCCACAACCTCCCGGGCCAGCGCGTCGGCGTCGACAAGCACTGCTCCGAGGTCGCGCAGGCGCGCGGCAACTATGGACTTTCCCGAGGCGATTCCGCCGGTCAACCCGATCTTCAACACCTCACCAGACTAAACTGAACCGGTGGCAGATGCGGCGGAATTACCCGAGAGCAGGACGGCCGCTTACACCACCCTCGCCGCGGGGCCCGGGTTTCGCAACGAAATCGAGGTCAAGCGGTCCCGTTTCATCACCGTGCTGGCCCGCACGGCGGACGAGGACGCCGCCCGGGCCGTCCTGGGCCGGTTACGCCGGGAATTCCATGACGCACGGCATCACTGCTTCGCCTTCGTGCTCGGTCCCGACCGGGACGTCCAGCGGTCCAACGACGACGGCGAGCCGTCCGGCACCGCGGGCGTCCCCATGCTTGAGGCGCTGCTGAAGCGGGAGACCGCACCCGGCGTCACCGACCTCAGCGACGTCGCCGTCGTCGTCGTGCGCTATTTCGGAGGCATTCTCCTGGGTGCCGGCGGCCTGGTCCGGGCCTATTCCGAATCGGTGTCCGGCGCGCTGGAGCTCGCTCCCCTTGTGCGGCGCCGCCGGCTGCGCATTTGCTCGGTGCCGGCGCAGCACGCCGTGGCCGGCCGGCTCGAGAACGATCTGCGCGCCGCGGGGTATGTCATGGCCGAAACCCGTTACGAGGCGCAGACTACTGTCCTGAGGCTGGCCCTGCCGGATGATCCGGAAGAACTGGCCCGGGCCGCGGACCGTGTGGCCGCCATGTCGGCCGGCAGCGCGTCGCTGCTGCCCGGAGAAACGGAGTGGATCGATGTCCCCATCAGCTGAGCCTGTGCCCGCGGTCGAGCTGCTTGACGTCAGCGAGGAGCTACTCGAACAACTCCTGGAACTTGCGCTGCGGGACGCCGACGCCGACGAGGTCACCCCGCCGCTGGGCACGACCGCCGGCTGGAACACCGACCGGATCAGCTGGTTCCGCGAATTCCACCGCGCCGCCGCAGCCGGCCTGGACGGTCCAGCGGGGCAAAAGACGTGGGCCATCCGCTGCGACGGGCAGCTGGCAGGGTCCATCCGGCTCAAGCGGATGGACGCGGAGCCGGCAGAAGCGGGTGACGGCGCGGCTGGTGGTGCCGGGGCCGGTGGTGGTGGTGCCGGGGCCGGTGGTGGTGGGGCGCTGGAAACCGGGATCTGGCTCGCCCGGAGCTTCCGCGGCCGGGGTGTGGGCCGCGAGGCACTGCGCCTCGTCAAGGCTCGCGCCGCGTCGGCCGGGGCAGCCGTCCTGGTGGCCGAGACAACGGCCGGCAACGTCGGAGCCCTCGCGTTGCTGAAGTACGCGGGCGCCGAACTGGTGACCGGTGCTCCCTCGGAGACGGAGACGGTACCGGTCATAGGGAAGATCCCGCTGCGCTGAGGGCATAGCATCCGGGCCGAGTCCTGCTATGCCCATCCCACGTTCCCAACATTGGACATGCCCTCCGTCGGCAGCGCCTGGCTGCCTAAAGGAGCCTACATTCCAGGGGCGACCCCGTGCTTGTCCTGACAAGCAGGAAACGCGTGGCAGCTGCAGCCCAGTGCCTAGTGCCTAGTGCGAGGAATGGGCATGTCCGGTAGTCCGGGCGCCTTCGGGGCATGTCCGGCGCCACGGCCTGGCGTGTGCCTCCCAGCACTGGACATGTCCCGCGCCCAGGGCCAGGACTGGGCACAATCCACAAATGTCCACGGGCCGGCTCGAAAAATGGGCATGTCCCCGGAGGGAGGGCTTCAAAAATGGGCATGTCCGGTGGCCCGGGCGCCCGCGGGGCATGTCCGGCGCCAGGGCCTGACGCCTGCCTCCCAGCACTGGACATGTCCCGCGCCCAGGGTCAGGACTGGGCACAATCCACAAATGCCCACGGGCCAGCCCTAAGAATGGGCATGTCCCCCGGGGAAGGGTTCCAAAAATGGGCATGTCCCCGGAGGGAGGGCTTCAAGAATGGGCATGTCCCCCGGGGCACAAAGAAAGGTGGCCGCCCCCGAGGGGACGGCCACCTTCAAGCTACAAACTGCCTGGCCTCAGGGAGCGGACTCCGTGAGGGACACGGGCAATTAGTTGCCGGTCAGCTTCTCGCGCAGAGCGGCGAGAGCCTCGTCCGAAGCAAGCGTGCCTGCACCGGTCTCGGTCGCAGCCGGCTCGGAGGAGTAGCTGGTGGTGCCGGAATCGCTCTCGCCGGACGTTGCAGCCGCAGCGTCGTCGGCAGCGTGCTGGGCAACCTGCTTCTTGTGTGCTTCCCAGCGGGTCTGGGCGTCAGCGTACTGCTGCTCCCAGGCTGCGCGCTGGTTCTCGTAGCCTTCAAGCCACTCGTTGGACTCCGGGTCGAAGCCCTCCGGGTACTTGTAGTTGCCCTCTTCGTCGTACTCTGCGGCCATGCCGTAGAGAGCCGGATCGAATTCGGTGCTGTCGGCGTCGACGCCCTCGTTGGCCTGCTTGAGGGAGAGCGAGATGCGGCGGCGCTCGAGGTCAATGTCGATGACCTTGACGAACAGCTCGTCACCAACGGAGACAACCTGCTCGGCCAGCTCAACGTGGCGCACGGCGAGCTCGGAGATGTGGACCAGGCCTTCGATGCCGTCTTCAACGCGAACGAACGCGCCGAACGGAACCAGCTTGGTGACCTTACCCGGAACAACCTGCCCGAGGGCGTGGGTGCGGGCGAAGGTCTGCCACGGATCTTCCTGCGTAGCCTTGAGCGACAGGGAGACGCGCTCGCGGTCCAGGTCGACCTCGAGAACCTCGACGGTGACTTCCTGGCCAACTTCGACAACCTCGGACGGGTGGTCGATGTGCTTCCAGGACAGCTCGGAAACGTGAACCAGGCCGTCTACGCCGCCCAGGTCCACGAAGGCACCGAAGTTGACGATGGAGGAAACGACGCCGGGACGGACCTGGCCCTTTTCCAGCTTGTTGAGGAACGTGGAACGGACCTCGGACTGGGTCTGCTCGAGCCATGCACGGCGGGAAAGCACAACGTTGTTGCGGTTCTTGTCCAGCTCGATGATCTTGGCTTCGATCTGCTGACCGATGTACGGAGCGAGGTCGCGCACACGGCGCATCTCGACGAGGGATGCGGGCAGGAAGCCGCGCAGACCGATGTCGAGGATAAGACCACCCTTGACAACCTCGATGACGGTACCGGTGACAACACCGTCTTCTTCCTTGACCTTCTCGATGTCGCCCCAGGCACGCTCGTACTGAGCACGCTTCTTGGAGAGGATCAGGCGGCCTTCTTTGTCTTCCTTGGTGAGCACCAGGGCTTCGACCTGATCGCCAACGGAGACGACGTCTCCGGGGTCAACGTCGTGCTTGATGGAAAGCTCGCGGGAGGGAATGACACCTTCGGTCTTGTAACCGATGTCGAGCAGAACTTCGTCGCGGTCGACCTTGACGACGGTACCTTCGACGAGGTCTCCGTCGTTGAAGTACTTGATGGTGGCGTCGACAGCTGCGAGGAAGTCCTCAGCGGTACCGATGTCGTTAATGGCGACTACGGGGGTACCGGGCTTCTCGGTGGAGGTGATGGTCATGTAGTAGGGGCTCCGTTGTGGATAGTGAGTCGGTCAGGCAAACCGCTTCGCCGGCATTATGGAATGCAGGCCAAGAGCACGGCATCACAGCTAGCGATCCGCCGGGTCATCCTGATTTTGTGGATTGTAGATGCGCGCACGTAGTACGCGCCCGTTTAGTCTAGTCGTTTACGCGAACGCCGGTCAAAGCGCCCGGGAGTGTTCGCGTCGCCGGTGGCGCCGAAAGCGGGCCGGAGGCCTAGAAGTGCGTGAGGCAGTGCGGTGAACGCTCGACGGCGAACATGAGCCGCGCTGTCAGCGCCGCCCCGGCGGTGTGCTCGTTGATCCGGCCGGCAGCTTTCAGGGTCACGGGACAGACGGCGCCCAGGTAGATGGAACCGAGGTCCGCGACATCAAGGGACAGGTCCGGTTCGGCCTCCGGAGCCGGCGTCACCGTGGCCTCTCCCCCGCTGACCGTGAGAGCGAAGGTGCCGGCCGCGAAGCCGAGACCGTCCCTGATCGCGAGAACGACCGTCCCGTCGGCCGAGTAGCGCCGGGCCCCCAGCACCCGGACCGGGTCCAGGACCCTCAGCCACAGCATGTCGCGGTGGTCCGAGGCCTCGACGCAACGCGGATCCTCAAGCGCCCAGGCCAAGGGGTCGTCCACCGGCGCATCCTGCCAGCTGATCCGGTCCACAAGGTCCATGCTGCCCAGGAACTGCCAAAGTTCCAGGTACGCAGCGTCATTCGCGGCCACGAGGTCCACGATCTCCATGGTGTACGGCTTGGCGTCCCACCCGGCGAACTTATAGGACACGTACCCGTCCACCGTGCCGTCGGCGTCGTAGTGCAGGGCGCAGCGGATGGCCTCGTCCTCGCTGCCGTCGCGGCCGAGCATGCCCGAGGACCGCAGCCGGTACGCTTCCTGCCGCGAGATTGACCCGGGCATGGAGGCGTGGAGCCGCCCAAAGACCTTGGGGGCCAAATCCAAGAGGACTTTGCGGTCCGCAATCTCCACGGAGCCGGCGGGCGCATGGCGCAACCGGAAGCGCGGCCCGGTGTCGACCTTGATGCTGCGTTCGAAGGTGGCCACGCCGTAACCGAACCGGCCGTAGATCGAGGCCTCCGAGGCGGTCAGTGCCGCCAGCGCGACGCCGTCCGCCTTCGCCGCGGCAAGGTCTTCGGTCATCATTCGCCGCAGCAGCCCCTGCCGGCGGTGGGTCCCGCGCACCGTGACGGCCGTGACCAGCTGGGCCTCGAGCTCACGGCCGTAGCCGATGTTCAGGTCCTTGCGCAGGGTGGCGAAGGTCGCCACCGGGACGTCGGCCGCCAGCGAGTGGGCCGCGACGCCGTCGGCCTGGTAAACGCCGGTCATTTCGCGGTTGTCCACGAGATACATGGCCATGATCTTGTCCACGAAGTCGTCTTTGCGCGGCTCGTCGTAGAAGCCGATCCCGACCCCGTGCAGCCACGCCGTGCCTTGCGCGTAGTCCGCCGAGTCCTTCGCGACCGCGCGGAAACGCCTGAGCTCGTACTTATCTGCCATGTGCTTCTCCCCCTGAGAATCCTGCGAATCCTGAAGTCCCGGCATTGCCGGAACGAAAACCTGCCGGAACCGGTAGGCGTTAGTGCCCCGCCTCGTACCAGCTTGAGCCGATGCCGATCTGGACGTCCAACGGAACGCTGAGGTCCGCGGCCGAGCCCATTTGCTCGGTCACCAGCTTCTCCACCGCCTCGCGCTCACCCTCGGCGACTTCGAGGACCAGTTCATCATGGACCTGCAAGAGCATGCGCGATTTCAGGCCCTGTGCCGCCAGTTCCCCGTGCACGCCCAGCATGGCACGCTTGATGATGTCCGCCGCCGATCCCTGGATCGGAGAGTTCAGCGCGATGCGCTCCGCATTCTCGCGCAGCTGGCGGTCGGTGCTGGTCAGGTCGGGCAGGTAGCGCCGGCGCCCCTCGATGGTGGCGGTGTAGCCGTCGATCCGGGCCTGGTCCACCACGCCGCGGAGATAGTCACGGACGGCCCCGAACCGGTCGAAGTAGTCCTTCATGAGGGTCCGTGCCTCGTCAACGGAGATCTCCAGCTGCTTGGACAACCCGAACGAGGTCAGACCGTATGCGAGACCATAGGACATCGCCTTGACCTTGGACCGCATGGCGCTGGTCACCTGGTCGGTGGGCACATGGAAGATGTTCGAGCCCACGAACCGGTGGAGGTCTTCGCCGTCCTTGTAGGCCTGGATCAGGCCGGCATCGCCCGAGAGGTGCGCCATGATGCGCATTTCGATCTGCGAGTAGTCGGCGGAGAGCAGGCACTCGTAGCCCTCGCTGACCACAAAGATGCCGCGGACGCGCCGGCCTTCCTCGCTGCGGATCGGGATGTTCTGCAGGTTGGGGTTGTTGGAGGAGATCCGGCCCGTGGCTGCGACGTTCTGCGCGTAGGTGGTGTGGATCCGGCCGTCTTCCGTGACGGACTTCTTCAGCGACTCCAGCATCTGGCGCAGCTTCGACGACTCCCGGTGCGCCATGAGCTGGACCAGGAATTCGTGCCCGGTTTTTTCCAGCAGGTTTTTGAGCGAGGCGGCGTCGGTGGTGTAGCCGGACTTGATTTTCTTGGTCTTCGGCAGCTGGAGTTCATCGAACAGCACGGTCTGGAGCTGCTTCGGCGAACCAAGATTGACCTCGTGGCCGATCGCGGCGAACGCCAGCTCCTGCGCGTTGTCGATCACCTTGGCGAGGTCCGAGAGCTGCTCGTCCATGCGGGGCATGTCGATGGCGATTCCCGCGAGTTCCATATCGGCGAGGACACGGCTGACGGGCAGTTCCAGCGTGGTGAGCAGGTCCTGGGCTTTGCGTTCCTTCAATTCTGATTCGAAGAAGCGGCTAAGGGCCTGGACGACGGCGGCCACGTGGACCAGCGCGCCGGCACTGGCGGCGTCGTCGCCGTCGAACGCCAGCTCCAGCTGGCCCGCCTTGGCCGCCTCGGTCGAAACCGAGATGTTCAGGTGATGCTGCGCCAGCTCGGCGAGTTCATAGCTGCGGCGGTCGGGCTGGATGAGGTAGCCGGAGATGGAGGTGTCATCCACCACGCCCTCCAGTTCCAATCCGCGGGCGGCGAGGGCCTTCAGGGCAGCCTTGAACCCGTGCACCACCTTCGGTGCATTGGCGTCACGCAGCCATTCTGCCAGGACGTTTTCGGCGGCAGCATCCTGGCTGGCCAGGTCGATGTAGACGGCGGAGTCGTCGCGGACGATCGCCACCGCGGCGGCGTCCTCGCCGATCCGGCCCGGCACGAGGTCCACCGCCACCGCGGAGCGCGTGCCGGCACCGGCAGCGAGGAACGCGCCGAGCTCGGCTGCGTCCGACGGGACCACGAAGTCGGGCGTTTCGAGGCTTTCCCGGTCGGCTTCGGCAACTTCACTGCCGTAGAGGGCAAAGAGCCGGGTGCGGATGGTTTTGAATTCCAGGGCGTCGAACAACTCCTCGAGGGCGGCCTGGTCCGGCCGGGGGTCCGCGAGCTCGTCCAGTGTCACCGGCAGGTCCAGGTCGGTGTGAAGCCTGTTGAGGCGCCGGTTGCGCTTGACGTCGTCAACGTATTCGCGCAGGGAGTCCCCTACTTTCCCGCCGATCGCGTCGAGGTTCTCCAGGACACCCTCCAGGCCGCCGTAAAGGTTGATCCATTTTGCTGCGGTCTTGGGCCCGACGCCGGGAACGCCGGGGAGGTTGTCCGCGGACTCCCCCACCAGGGCGGCAAGGTCCGAGTACTGGGCCGGGCTAACGAAATACTTCTCCTGGATGGCGTCCGCGTCCATGCGGGGAATATCGCTGACACCCTTCCTGGGGTACAGGACAAAAACGTTGTCGGTGATGAGCTGGAAGGCGTCGCGGTCGCCTGAGACCAACAGCACCTCGTAACCGGCTTTTTCCCCCATTGCGGCGAGCGTGGCCAGGATGTCGTCAGCTTCCCAACCGGGCATTTTGATGGTCTTGATGCCCCAGGCGCCCATGACCTTGTCGATGAGGTCGATCTGGCCGCTCATTTCCCGCGGGGTCTCGTTGCGTCCGCCCTTGTACTCGCTGTACTCGGCCTTGCGGTGCGTCGTGTCATCGGAGACGTCGAACGCAACCGCCACGTGGGTGGGCTTTTGCTCCTTGATCAGGTTGATCAGCATGGAGGTGAAGCCGTGGACGGCGTTCGTGTGCTGGCCCGTGGCGGTGGAGAACTTGTCCGCGGGCAGGGCGAAGAACGCCCGGAACGCCATGGAGTGTCCGTCGAGCACCAGTAGCCGCGGCTGGTCCGTGATCGGGATCACGGGAGCCTCGGTGGCGGAAACCGACGCCCCGGCCCGGCTGGATTTTCCGGCCGGCTTGGCCGCAACCACTGAATCCGGCTCAGTTGCCGGGATAAGGTCTGCGGAAAGGGGGGCAGCAGAAAGAGGGGCAGCATTCTGGGGGGCAGCACTTTTGGAAGCAAGGGCCGGTTTGGTAGTTTCACTCACAGGTGCCAGCCTAGTTCCCATGATGGACAATTTCACGCCCGGCCCGTACGCAACCGAGCTCGCGGCGGCCGGGGTTCCCTTGGAGATGCACGATTGGCTGGGCCAGTACGGCGTCGGAGCCCTCGTGGTGAAGATGGGCATCCACTTCCTCGAAATGAGCCCGGAGCGCACCGTGGCCACCATGCCGGTGGAGGGCAATACCCAGGTGGCCGGCATTTTGCACGGCGGTGCCCACGTCGTCCTGGCCGAAACCCTGGGTTCGTTCGCCGCGGGCCTGCACGCCGGTCCCAACCGGCAGGCGCTGGGGATCGAGGTCGGGGCGACGCACCACCGGGCTATCTCCGAAGGCATCGTCACCGGCACCTGCACGGCCATCCACCTCGGCCGGACCCTCGCCACCCACGAGATCGTGATGACCGACGAGCACGGCCGGCGGCTCTCCACCGCCCGGATCACAAACCTTATCCGCGATATCGCGCGCTAGGGAACGCACCGCCTGCGGTACCGGATCTGGCCGGATCCGGCTACGTCCGGCCCGGGAAGCGGTACCGCAACTCCACGATGCCCCGGCCCAAGGTGCGGGAAGACGTCAGCTCGAGCGGCGGCGTCGGGCCCGCCATGGGCAGCAACGGCTTGCCGCTGCCCAGGACCACGGGAATGACCGAGACAATCAGTTCGTCCAGCAGCCCGGCGTCCGCGAACTGCGCCGCGAGCACGCCTCCACCGACAACCCACACGTTCCGGCCGCCCGCCGCGTCTTTGAGGTCGTCCACGAACTCGCCCACGGCCCCGCGAACGAACGTCACATCTGCGCCCTCCGGGGCGGAGTGTTCATGGCGGGTGAAGACCCAGGAGGGTGTGCCCGGATACGGCCACGTGTCCGGTTCATGCTCCCGAAGCCACGCGTAGGTCTCGCCGCCCATGACAATGCAGCCGACGTCGGCCATGAACGCGTCATAGCTGTCCTGTCCGCCCTCAAAGCCGTCGAACTGCAGCAGCCAGGCCAGATTGTCGTCGGCAGTGGCGATAAACCCGTCCAGTGACGAGGCCACGAAGTACTGGAAGCTCACCATGGCCCCAGCCTAGCGAATCCGGTAACCGGTTTCCCATCCCCGTGGCGCACCGGCTGCACGGCCGCGCGGACGCCCTACTTGTGGAAGTAAGGAATGATCAGGTAGAGCCCGTAGAGGATCGCACAGCCGCACACGGCGAAGCAGCCGTACGCGAGCGGCCGGATCCACGACGGCGGCGAGTTCCGGATGTCGCCCGCGATGGCGGTCAGCCGGACACCCAGGGCGTAGAGGACGACGACCGTCACTGCGGAGACAAGCGTGGCACCTGCCACACTGAACAGTTCCAACCATTTCATCGCTGGACACCACCGTTCTTGATCGCCTTCGCGGCGGACTTCTTCTTGCGGAATTGCACGGCCTGGCCGACTTCCTCGATCTGGACCGCGTTGTGGTGGCCGACATGGGATTTGCGCGAATGCACGAACATGTAGGCGACGGCGGCGGTGCCGGCGACGGCCGCGATGACCACTCCCACGACCCCGGTTTGCACGAGCAACGCTGTCAGTGCGCCCACGATTCCGGCCGCGGGGAGGGTGAACAGCCAGCCGATGGCAATCCGGCCCGCGGTTCCCCACCGCACGGTGGTGCCGCGGCGTCCCATTCCGGAGCCGATGACTGAGCCGGAGGCCACCTGTGTGGTGGACAGGGCGAAGCCCAGGTGCGAGGAGGCAAGAATAGCGGCGGCGGTGCTGGTCTCTGCGGAGAATCCCTGGGCGGGCTTCACTTCGGTGAGGCCAGAGCCCATGGTGCGGATGATCCGCCAGCCGCCGGCATAGGTGCCGATCGCGATGGCCAGGGCGCAGGCCGTGATGACCCACCACTGGGGGTCGGAACCGGCGGGCTGGGTGCCGGCCGCGATCAGGACCAGCGTGATGATGCCCATGGTCTTCTGGGCGTCGTTGGTTCCGTGCGCCAGCGCCACAAGGCTGGACGTGAAGACCTGCCCGGTCCGGAATCCGCCGCGCTTCTGCGTGAGTTTGTCACCGGTTTCCGGGTCGTGGCGGGAGGTCAGGGCGTAGGCCAGCCGCGTGCACAAGTAGGCGACGCCGCCGGCGATGATCGGGGCGAACACGGCGGGAAGAATGACCTTCTGCAGGAGCGACTCGAAGTTGATCGAGTGAATGCCGATGCCGGCGATCGCGGCGCCGATCAGGCCGCCGAAGAGGGCGTGGGAGGAACTGGACGGCAGGCCCTTGAGCCAGGTGATCATGTTCCAGAGGATGGCGCCCATCAGCCCGGCGAAGATGATGTCCGGGGTGATCTGGACACCGTCCGAGCCTTCCTTGATGATGCCGCCCGAGACGGTCTTGGCGACTTCCGTGGAGAGGAACGCTCCCACAAGGTTCAGCACCGCCGCGAGGGCAACTGCTGTTTTCGGTTTGATGGCGCCGGTCGCGATGGGGGTAGCCATGGCGTTCGCGGTGTCATGAAATCCGTTGGTGAAGTCGAAGAACAGCGCCAGCGATATCACTAGCGCCACCATTACGGTGATTTCCACCTGTTGCCCAATCTGCAGTGTCCATGGTCAGCAGTTCCATCCCCGGCGCCGCATGGCCACCAGGTTCATCCGGGGTCGGTCCCGATGAACTCACGGTGGTCGCTTATGCAGCTTGAAACCTTATCGATGGTACGTGGGAATGTGGGCGGGGCAAAACGTGCCAGAAGACCCTAAATTCGGTCCGCCCGGGCGGCGGGGGCATTCGCCGTGGCGGTGCGATGCCGGTCACAGCGGGCACCGTGGGGCTCCGCCGGATGCGGCGCACCTTAGACGGCCCGGCGGGCGTCCGGCGCCGGACCAGCATCGAGCATCGAAGCGATCCTGTCCTCCAGCGCCGCGAGCGTCGCCTCGGGCAGCACGATGAGCCCGTCGAGTTCCCGGCGGGCGCGCCTGTAGGCCGTCTGCCGCTCGGCGGGAGTCGCGGCCGCGTCCGAAGCGATCCGCAGAAGTTTCCGGGCCGTCTCCAGCCGCTGGCGTTCGGGACCGGTGAACTTGCTGTCCCTGATCCGCTTGGCTTCCCGTTCGGCGACGTCGAATGCGAGCTCAAAGCTGGTCACGGCTGCCCGGTACTCCGCAAGTCGTACGGCGGTCCTGACTTCGGCCGGGGCGGCGGGCCGCAGCCCGTCGGCCTCGCGCTTGGCCCGCAGGAAAGCCACGGTGAGCGGCTCCCGGACATCCGTCATGACCGGATAGTCGATCAGCTTGCCCACGTCGAGTTCGTAGTCCAGCCAGCGCTTGTTGACGGTGTCGTGCGCCTTCATGAGGGCCAGCACGTCGGCCTGGCTGGCCTGCTCTGCCTGCGCCGCCTGGTTCTTAAGCGTGTAGAGCTCCACCCGGCGGCGGTGCCGGCGTTCAGCGGCTTTGGACCAGGACCGCGCCCACCCGCCAGCCAGTCCGCTCAGGGGGAAGACGAGCCACCAAAAGTGAGTGACGAAATTGAAGAAGGGGTCCACGGCATCATCCTCCCATCCGTGGGCGACGCCGGAAAGCCCCCTCCAAAAGGGGGCCTTCCACCCGTTCCGGGTCCTGCCGGCAACGGGTTGCCTGCCTGGCGGTCAGTCCCCGTGCTTGACCTTGTGCACCCGCGTGACGATGGTGGGGCACGGCACGTTGAGGAGAACTGCGTGTGCCGTGGAGCCGAGCACTGTCCGGGAGAACCCGCCACGTCCGCGGCTTCCGATCACCAATTCCCTGGCGCCGGCGGCGATATCCACGAGGGCCTTGGCCGGTTCGGTGTTCGTCTCCAGGCGCTGGTGAACCACCAGATCGGGATATTTGTCGCCGAGCCCGGCGACCGACTCGGCGAGGACAATCCGGTCCTCTTCGACGATGCTCTCGGCGAGACCGCTGGTCGGCAGCTGCTTCTCGACCCACCGGGCAGGGCTCTTGAACGCGAGGACCACGGTGAGCTCGTCTCCACCCCGGTCGGCTTCTGCGGCCGCGACAGCGACGGCCTGCAGCGACTCCTCGGAGCCGTCCACGCCGACCACAACGCCCTCTGCCCCGGCGGCCGGTTTCGCCGGCACGACCGCTACCGGGCATTCCGAGGCCGAGACAACCTGCAGGGCCCGGTCCGTCATGGGGCCGCCGCCCATCCAGTGTTTGTCGTGCCCGCCGACCACGATCATGGCGGCCTCCTTGGACACGTCCCGGAGCACCGAGCCGCCGCTGCCATGACGGAGCTGGATGTCTACCGTGACCTCCGGGGCCTGCTGCCGGGCGGCCTCCTCCGCGTCCCGAAGCAGTTCCATCCCCGATTCCCGGATGATCTCGTGGTACTGGAAATCCGGCGACATCCAGCGGTCGTCCACGGCGTGAACGACCGTGACCGGGAGCTTGTCCCGGGCGGCCCGTTTAAGGGCCCAGGCCAGGGCGGCGTTGCTGCCCGCCGAGCCGTTGATGCCGACAATGATTGCTTTGCTCATGCTGGTTCCTGCTTTCCTGGAATGCACACCGGCCTAGTATCCGGTGGGCTCGGTCTCGAACTCCGGTTCTTGGGGCGGGCCTTCATGGTGCACCGGCCGCAGCGGTGCGGTGTGTTCCAGCCAGATGAGGGCATCGTAGCGCTCCCCCATTCGGGTCGGAACGTAGTTTCCGGCGTCCCTTTCCGGGTGGTAGACGACGCCGATCGCCCGGTGCCCGAGCCGTGTCGAAAGCCATGGCCCGGTCCTGTCGTCGCCGAACTCCAGCACCGCGGGCACCCCCAGGGCCTGGTGCAGGAAGTCTTCGTGGCTGCCCGGGCGTGCTTCCGGCACCGCCAGGATGCGTTCGGGGCGGCCCCACCCGTCGGAGGCGATCACGGAGCCGCGATGGGCTGCGAAGCCGACCAGCAGCACCCCTTCGCCCGCGTGGCGTTCGCGCAGCAGCTGCCCGACGTTGACCAGGCCGTCCTGCGCCATGTCGGTGGCCCGGGCGTCGCCGATGTGCGTGTTGTGTTCCCAGATCAGGCCCTTCGACGCCGGCCCCAGGTGCCTGCTGACCCGGTCGATGGTGTCGGCCATATGGTGGTCGCGGACGTTCCAGGACTGCCGGTCGCCGCGGACCATGATGCGGTAGTAGTGTTCGGCGTTGGCCGCGACTTCAGCGTTCTGGACGGCGTCGAAGGCGTCCTCCTCATGGTGGCCCGGGCTGAAGGCCCGGTTCCTGACCTCGGTCAGGAGGGCCACAACGTCGGGCTCGCAGGACTGCGGAACAAGCCGCGTGCTCCAGGCATACTGGTGCGGGTCCTCGTGGTGGGGCAGGAAGCACTGCCATGCGCGCTCGGCCGCCGGCACGGCGTCGGGAACGTTCTCCTGCAGCCAGCCAATGATTTCGCGCAGCGAATCCCAGAGCGAGTAGACATCCAGTCCGTAGAACCCGACACGTTTGTCCAGCGGCCTGGCCAGGTTCCAGCTGCGCAGCCAGTCCAGGAACGCCGCGACTTCCTCGTTGGCCCACATCCAGGTCGGCCAGCGTTCAAAACCGCCCAGCAGCGCGTGGACGCCCTGGTCCTTCCCGTCCTGGCCGCGGACCCAGCGGTTGATGCGCCAGCAGTCGGGCCAGTCCCCTTCCACCCCAATCCAGTTGTAGCCTTCCTCCGCGATGAGCCTCCTGCTGAGCGTGTCACGCCAGGTGTAGAACTCGTGGGTGCCGTGGGAGGCCTCGCCGATGGCGACAAAACGGCAGTCGGCCGCGCGCCGCACGAGGCCGCTGAGGTCCCGATCGGTTTTCAGCGGCCGGGCGAGGTCGTGGATCTCCTTGAGCACGGTGGTGCGGGTGACGGCCCCGGGATTCATCGCGGATCCTCGATATCGATCGTTTCCAGGTATTCGGGCACCCTGGCCCGCCACCCGAGTTCGCGTTTGATCCTGATACGCAGGGCGTCCGACGCGTCCGGGTCACCGTGCGTGATATAGGTCATGCGCGGCTCTATTTCCGCCGCCTTCATCCACGCGATGATGGCGTCGCCGTCGGCGTGCGCGGACAGGCTTTCCATCTGGATAACCTCGGCCCGCACCTTGACGTCCTCCCCGTAGATGCGCAGCTCGCGTTCACCGGCAGCCAGGGTGGCCCCCCGCGTGCCGCTGGCCTGGTAACCGCTGAGGATGATGGCGTTTTTCGGGTCGGGGCCGTACGCCGCGACGTGGTGCAGGATCCGTCCGCCAGTCAGCATGCCGCTGGCCGAGATGATGATCATGGGCCCGCCGCGCAGGTTCAGCAACTTGGATTCGTCCACTGTGCGGGTGAGTTTGGCCAGCTTGTACATGTCCACGTATTCCTCCCGCTTGAGCCGGTGTTCTTCGGGGTGGCGCTGGTACATTTCGGAGGCGTCGATGGCCATGGGGCTGTTCAGGTAGACCGGGATGCGGGGAATCGCGCCCTTGCGCAAGAGCCGGGACAGGTACAGCATGAGCGTTTCGGCCCGGCCGACGGCAAACGCGGCAAACATGATGACCCCACCGCGTTTCGCGACGCGGTTGATGATTGCTCCCAGCAGCTGCTCCGGGTCCTCGGTGGAGTGTTTCCTGTTGCCGTACGTTGATTCCGTCACCAGGATGCCGGTCTCGCCGAGCGGACGGGGCGGGTACATGAACGGGTCATCGGCGCGGCCCAGGTCCCCGGTGAAGTGCACCGACTGAGAGCCAAGCCGGACGTGCACCTGGGCGGCCCCCAGGATGTGCCCGGCCGGCACAAACGTCAGCTCCATGCCGCCGCCCAGATCGCGGGGAACGTCAAAATCGAGGATTTTGAATCTGTTAAGGGACGCAACGGCGTCCGCAGCCGTGTAGAGCGGCAGTGCGGGATCATGCGCTGATGACCCCCGATGCGAGGCGTACCGGGCCTCTTCCTCCTGCAGGTGGCCGCTGTCCGGCAGGATGAGTTTGCACAGGTCCGTGGTCCCGGCCGTGGCATACACGGGGCCGACGAACCCGTCCCTGACCAGAGCAGGGACATAACCGGTGTGGTCCAGGTGCGCGTGGGTCAGGACCACGGCGTCGATGGACCGCGGCGGCACCGGAAAGGGCGCCCGATTTCGCTCGCGGCTGCGCTTGTAGCCCTGGAAGAGTCCGCAGTCCACCAGCACCCGCCCGCCGCCGGCGTCGATCAGGTAGCGTGAACCGGTCACAGTGTCGGTGGCACCAAGGAAGTTCAGGCTCGGCTGTTGGTGCTTCATGGCGCTCCCGTGGACCTTTTGCGTTGCGCAAACCCGTGACCTGCACGAACCTGTGACCTGCGCAAACCTCTGAACTGCGTGGCCCGGAGAAATGCGCGGCCCGGAGAAATGCGCGGATCTGCGGCTCGCTGTGTACGCCCCAGCTTCCGCCCGGGCCTGCCAAGCGCCAAGGGCCAAAAGTCACCTCCGGGCCAGCGCCGCCCGCCCGAGTCCCTTCCCGCTGCGCGCAACCGCACGGGCCCGCCCCGGTAGGATTTTCTGACGGGCCCGGCCGGGCCCGCGGCCGGAAGCCCGGCACAGCCCCGCACAGCGCAGCCCAGTGGCAAGGACACACCATGAGCACCACATCCGCAGGGGCCCGACGTCCCGACCGCCCCTGGACCCGCCACTACAGCCCCGGCGTTCCCGCCAGCCTCAAGCTCCCGGAGGGGTCCCTGGTCGACCTGATGGACTCGTCCGTCCGGCGCTACGGGAAGAAGACAGCGCTCGAATTCTTCGGCGCGCGTACCAGCTACAGCGACCTCGGCACCGCCATCAACAGGGCGGCCGCGGGCCTGAAGAAGCTCGGCGTCCAAGCCGGTGACCGGGTGGCACTCGTCCTGCCGAACTGCCCGCAACACATCGTCGCGTTCCACGCGGCTCTGCGCCTGGGCGCCGTCGTCGTCGAGCACAACCCCTTATATACGGACCGCGAACTGCGCCACCAGTTCGAGGACCACGGCGCCACCGTCGCCATTGTCTGGGACAAGGCCGTGGACAAGGTCCGCCAACTGCCCGCCGACGTCGGGCTGCGAAGCATCGTCTCCGTCGAACTGATACCGGCGATGCCGCTGTTGCAACGGATCGCGCTGCGGCTCCCCGTACCGGCGGCCCGCGCGGCGCGCGCCGCCTTGGCCGCCGGCAAGCACCCGCCCCGGCCCGCGGCGCAGCCGGCACGCCGGACCGTACTGGCGTGGAAAGACCTTCTTGGCGCCGGCAGCCTGAAGAAAAGGCATCCGCGCCCGGCCGCCGCCGACCTGGCCGTCATCCAATACACCAGCGGCACCACGGGCCGGCCCAAAGGCGCCATGCTGACCCATGCCAATCTGCAGGCCAACGCCGCGCAGGGCCGCGCCTGGGTGCCCGGGCTCAAAGACGGCCGGGAAACCGTGTACGCGGTGCTGCCCATGTTCCACGCCTACGGGCTGACGCTGTGCATGACGTTTGCCCTGAGCATCGGCGCGAAGCTGGTGCTGTTCCCCAAGTTCGACGTCGACCTTGTGCTGAAGGCGCAGAGGAAATCGCCCGCCACGTTCCTGCCGGCGGTGCCGCCGATCTACGACCGCATCGCCGCGGCGGCCGCCGAGCGCGGTATTGCACTGGACAGCATCCGCTTTTCCATCTCGGGGGCGATGAACCTGCCGACAGCGACGGTGGATACGTGGGAGAAGGCGACCGGAGGCTACCTGATCGAGGGCTACGGCCTGACGGAAACCTCACCCATCGCCCTGGGCAACCCTTTCGGGCCCACACGGAAACCGGGAACAGTGGGTGTCCCGTTCCCCCTGACGGACATTCGTGTGGTTGACCCTCGCAACGTTCTCCTGGACCGTCCCCCGGGCGCCGAGGGCGAGCTCCTGATCCGGGGCCCGCAGGTTTTTGCCGGTTACTGGAACCGGCCGAAGGAAACGGAGGAAGCGCTGCTGGAAGGCGGCTGGTTCCGCACCGGCGACATTGTCTCGGTGGACAAGGATGATTTTGTGACCGTCCGGGACCGGATCAAGGAACTGATCATCACGGGGGGCTTCAACGTCTCCCCCACGGAAGTGGAAGACGTCCTCTCCGGATACGCCGGTGTCCAAGACGTGTGCGTGGTGGGACTGCCCCGCCCGGGCGGCGGCGAAGATGTGGTTGCCGCCGTCGTCCCGTCCGCGGGCTCTGGCCTGGACCAGGAGGCGCTGCTCGCGTTTGCCCGGGAGAACCTGGCCGCCTACAAAGTGCCGCGCCGCGTTGCCGTCATGGACGAGCTGCCGCGTTCGCTGATCGGCAAGGTCCTGCGCCGCGAGATCCGCGACACCCTCGTGGCCGGCCGGTAGCGTTCCCCTTGCCCCCCCGGCCGGCCACTGGTGCGGTCAGTCCCAGGGCTCCTCAGTGTCCTGAATCATCGGTGCCTGTGCCGTGACTGGCCGTGTCCTCAGGGGCTGCGCCTTCGTTGTGCCCTTCGTGATCCGCGCTGTCCTCAGCCGAGGGCTCCGGGGCCGGTTCCGGTTCGCGGGACAGGTCGACGCCCTCCCCGGTGGTCGAGCGGGGGACCAGCGAAACGGTAGCCGGTTCCACCCCTGCGCCGCGGGCGATGCCGTTCCGCACGGATTCCACCAGCGCGTCGCTGAGCAGCGGTCCCGTGTAGCTGACGGTCAGGGTTCTGCCCTTCAGGGAGGTCGCGTAGTTGCCCAGCGCGTCCGACAGAATGCCTTCCTCGGCGATGGCATGGGCCGAGGCTGCCGGATCGGCCGCCTGTACCGTGAACTGGAGATCGTGGACCAGGACCGAGGCGGCATGGATGTGCTCCACACCGGGGTTGCTCCCCTCCGGGCCGAAGGCCAGTTCGGCCAGCTTCTGCGCATCATCGCTGGTGCTTCCGGGCGGCAACGCCAGGATGAGGTCCGGAGAAAGGTGCTCAAGGACCCCCGGGTCGAGCACATCCGGGGAGATGCCGGACAGGACGGTGCCGCCGGCAGCCGCGGCCCGCTCGAGCTGGGCACGCAATGCGCCGAGGTCGGCCTCCGGGGCCGGGTGGACGGCGATGACGGCGCGGCGCCGCACCATCAGCCCGTCGTGGCTCACGGCCGGACGGCCGTTGCCGACGTCGGTCCCCGTCTCGAGCGAGACGGGCGCGGCGCTCGGCGCTGCCGTCGGCGAAGGCTGGGCCGGGGCCGGCGGCCCGCCCGTGCAGCCGCTCAGCGCCAGCACCAGCAGGGCCGCCACGCCCACTGTCTCAACGCGGCCCATCTCAGGTCCCCGCGGGCAGGCCGGGCCGGTACACCGGCGGGAACGCGTCCGGGGCAGTGGTGTCGAGGACCGGCGGATCGGAGGTGATGGGGTCGTTGGTACGGAGGTCGCCCACCGAGAACTGCACCATCATGTCGTGGTCCTCATGGACCAGGTTGTGGCAGTGGATCATGTAACGCCCACCCCCGCCGGTACCGGTGTCGAACTGCATGAGGGTGGTGATGGACTCGTTCTCGCCGGCGTAGAAGACATCCTTGGGGCCCTTCTCCCAGGCAAACGGCAGGCCTCCGTTGGTGTTCCTCGCGATGATTTTGGCGTCAATCAGGTGGATGTGCACCGGATGGAACCATCCCCCGGAAGCGTTGATGATGGTCCATTGCTCGACGTCGAAGGGCTGGGGGTTGCCGAACAGCTTGGTGAACCCGGATTTCTCCACATCGGCCCACGTGACGCCGTTGATAGTCCACTGGCCGTTTGCGCGGAAGAATTTCAGCTCGCGCTTCGCCTTGGCCATCGCCGGGGTGAGGCTCATGGTGGGGATGCCGCCCCGGGCCGCGTTGACGGAGCCGCCATCGTCCAGGGTGGCTGGGATGCTGGAAATGGAACCGGTCCCCGAGCCGGAGTCGGCCACCACCTGGAAGCGCATGATCTTGCCGGTGTTGGCGAAGTCGATGTTGTTCTTATTGCTGAGGTTCCGCAGCTCGATCAGCTGGCCGGTCCGGTATTTACGGAAGTCGATCAGGACCTCGTAGCGTTCCGCTGTGCCCTGCCGCCAGGACTTCACGGCCTGCACTTTGGGAACCATGCCGGCGTCGGCGCCCACCACATAGATGGGATCCCCCGTGGACAGCGTTGGCCGGTAGGACCGCGAAATCGAGGCGACGAGCACCCGGAACCGGTAGATCCGGGGCTTGACCTTCATGGTGGGCCACGGCACGCCGTTGACCATGATGATGTCGCCCCAGAGCCCCTTCTGGTCGTTGTCGTTGTAGCCGAGCGAGCCGTCGGCGTTAAACATCGCGTCAGAGATCATGAGCGGTACGTCGAATTCTCCCTGCGGCAGCTGCGCCCGCTCGTACTTGTCGGACAGCGGATAGAAACCCGCCAGCCCTGAATACACGTTCTGGGCGGTGATGTGGTGCTTGTGGTCGTGGTACCACAGGGTCCGCGCCGTCTGGAAATTGGGGTAGCGGTAGTTCTTGACGTTGCCCGGCACGGTGATGTCGTTGGCATAGCCGTCGTACTGCGGCAGCGACGCTGAGCCGTGTAGGTGGGTGACGGTATCAAAGCGGGCCGGCTGAACCAGCCCGGCGGCGGGCAGCGCGTTGCGGATCCGCACCTCAATCCGGGTGCCTTGGGTGGCCCGGATCGTAGGACCCGGAAAGATGCCGTTGTAGCCGGCCACGGTGGTGTTCAGCCCCGGCAAGAACCGGGCCTGGCCGAGCTTCTGGGTGAGGGCATAGCGGGCGAACGGACGGGCCGGGTCGCCGCCGTCGAAACCCGTCTGAAAGGGGACCAGCTCCGGCGGGCGGCGAAACACTCCCGCATAGGGAACCGGCATGTTTTCGGGTGCAAGTTGGCTGGCGGTGATGACCGGTGTGCTCGGCCCAGTGGTGGGGATGTCGTCATCGCCGCCACTGAGTCCGGCAAGGCCGAGGGCGCTGACGGCGCCCAGTTTGAAGATCTCTCGTCGTGTAGTCATGGCCCCTCCAAGTGGGCAATAGAGCTGTATACCGTGTCGAAAAGTGGCTTTCCAACAAGTGAGGAAGCCGGCCGGCGGACCGCTACAGGCCCGCCGGCCGGCGTTCTCAGACTGCTGCTACAGTGCTGATCCCGTGGTGAATGTCCACGACCGGCTGGGCAACGGGTTGCCTGCCAGATCGCGGATCAGGGTGGTGCCGCCAGTGATGATTACCCTGTACTGGGTGTTGGCGAGGAGCGTGGCACTGGGGTTGATGGTCAGCACCCTGGTCGTGGCGTTGTAAGTCACCGCGACCGCGATGTCGGCTCCCGTTGTTGCCCGGACGATCCGGACACTGCCTGCAGCGGTGTACCCGGTGATGGGCTCACTGAACGCCACCGTCGTGTTGCTGTTCCGCAGCACCCCTACGGCTCCCGCAGCGGGGGTCGAGGAGGTGATGACAGGAAGAGGTCCCGACGTGAACGTCCACGTGCTCGTCGCCATCGTGTTGCCCGCAAGGTCACGGACGCCGGAGACGGTCACGGTGTAGAGGCGGTCTGCCGGCAGCGTTGCTACCGGGTTGAGCGTCGCGACGCGGGTCAGCGAATTGTAGGAGACGACGGCGGCGATCGCCGTGGTGCCCTGCCGCAGTTGGAAGTTCGTTCCCGTCACTCCCGTCACCGCTTCGCTAAACGTTGCCGTCACGTTGGCACCCTGGCTGACCGAGAATGCCCCCGGTGCAGGGGACCGCGCTGTCAGGGTGGGAGCCACGAATTCGGTACGCGGTGTCACCGCTGCGGTGCGGGCCGAGAATCCGCCCGTACCCACTGCGTTGACGGCTGCGACGTCGAACGTGTACGCCGTCCCGTTGGTCAGTCCCGTCACGACGACGCTTCCAACGTTCCCGGTGACTGCCTGCGTACGTGCCAGGGTAGTTCCGGCGAAGGCCCGCACCGTGTAGCCGGTGATGGCGGATCCGCCGGTGTTAGCCGGTGCGGTCCACCTCACGGTCGCCGAGGCATTCCCTGCCGTGACTGAACCGATGGTCGGCGCTCCCGGTGCGGTCGCCGTCGTCGGGCTCACCGTGTTGGAGAGTGCCGAGAACGGGCTGTCACCGAGGGCGTTGCTGGCCAGGACCTGGAACCGGTACTGGGATCCGTTCGTCAGACCGGTAACCACCAGGCTGGTGGCGCCAGCCGGGGCGGCGCGCAACGCACCGACCTGGACGCCGGCCGGGTTGGTCGTCACGTCGAGCACCTTCACGGCGAATGCGTCGGCAGGGCCGACCGTCGGGGCCGTCCAGCGGACCGTTGCCTGCCCGGCGCCGGCGGTTGCCGTGCCGATGACCGGAGCAGTTGGCAGGACTGTGTCGGAGAACTGCAGGAACTCGATGTTGCGGATCGTGTCCGTGCCATCGGCGCCGACGTTGTCCACCACCGTGGTGGTCGAGCCCGCCGAGCCCACTGTGCCGTTCCCGCCGGTGGTGGTGACGGTGTAGTTGGCCCGCGGCCCGGTGAAGATCGCGACGTCCCGGTTGCCCGCGGTTTCGAGGGCGGTGGGGGTGACGATTTCACGTACGGCCACCAGGTTGCCCGGGTTGACCACGCCGGCCGCTACGGCGGCCGCCAGGGTCATCGGGTTACCTGTCTGGTACTGGCGCTCCATGAGGTCGGTCGTGCCGATCTCCGCTCCTGCGTCGTCCCGCACGCTGATGCGGATCTTCAGGGACCGGTCACCGTCGAGCACGTCGTTGCCGCCGCGGCCCTCGAGCTTGTCGCTGCCAAGGCCGCCGATGATGATGTTGCCATCACCCCAGACCGGACCGGTCAGCGGGCAGACACCCATCGGTGAGAGTGCTTCCACGGGTGCAAGCGGGGTTGTCGGCGCCGGGAGGATGGCTGCCAGGCCGGCGATCCGGTTGATGCCCGTCTGGTCGAGGACGTCGCAGCCGCTAAAGCCGGCACCACCTACGGTGCTGGGCACTTCGTCGTCACCTCGGATCACGTCGTCAAACTTGGAGCCCGAGTTGGCCTCCACTTCCTGCCAGCGGTCGCGGTTGACCACAACGGGCAGCGGAACACCAACGAGGTTGTTGTTGATCTTCATGTCGTCGTCGGCGGGCACGGTGTCGTACTGGTGCGAGGCCCAGTCGAAGCCGGCTGAACCGGCGTAGCGGTCGATCGCAGCGTTGCTCGTCATGATGTCGTCGCCACCCTCGGCGTCGTAGTCGTTCTCGCCAACCTGTCCGACGAAGATGTCGTTTCCGGGCTTCGTCTGGGCCGGGTCATCGAAGAACGGTGCGCCGTGGTCGCCGATCAGCAGGTCCTGCCCGGATCCGCCTTGGATCCAGTCATCGCCGCCGTCACCGAACGTGGCATCGGCACCGTCACCGGACTGCACGAAGTCGTTTCCTTCGCCGGCAAACGTTTCGTTGTCGTTGGCGCCACCGTTGGTGAAGTCCTGGCCGTCGCCGCCCATGTTGATGTCGTCACCGATACCGGAGTTGAGGTAGTCGTTATCCGGACCGCCCTTGAGCACGTCGGCCCCCGAGAGATCGGTGATCCTGTCGTTGCCCGTGCCGCCGAGTGCGATGTCGTCGCCGCCCTGGCCTTCAATGACGTCGTTGCCCTCGTTGCCGAGGAACGTGTCGTTGTCGTTGCCGCCGGTGACCCGGTCAGCGTTGGCGGTGCCGTTGTAGACCGACTGGCCGTTGATGCCGCTCGGATCGACTGTGTTTTTCTCCATGTACTGGATGGTGCCGTCCGGCTTGCGCAGGAGCAGCAGGTTCTCCTGGCACTCGCTGGCCGGGTCATCGGCGACCGTGGCCCCCGATGCCGTGTAGCCCGCCGGAGTGCCGGCCAGGTTGCCCAGCTGGAACTTGCAGTCGGCGGTGCCGAACGCATCGGCCTTGAGCGAGTGCGCGTTGGTGTTGCGCATGATCATCTCGGCAAAGGAGTTGCTCTCCAGCTGCGCCCGCAGGTTCATGCCCGGTGTGCGCAGCAGGTAGTAGAACCGGTCGCCGTTCTGCAGGTCGGTCAGCTGGTTCTCGAACACGTAGTTGAACGTGCTGCCCAGGAGCCCGCCGAAGAGGTTGGTCTTCTCCGCGAGGCCGCCAACCCAGAGGTCGACCTTGTTCAGGCCGGTCTCCTGCGTCGCCCAAGGACCGGCACTGTTCATGAAGTCCGTCATGTCAGCCGTGGGAGGGGTTGCCAGGGTGCCGGGATCAACGATTGCCTTGGCCGCTGCCCGCTTGCCTGCCAGCGTGGTTTCGCTGGTGATGGTCGGGTAGGTGCCGTAGGCGGCTACAAAGTTGATCAGCGATTCCGGGTGCTTCAGGTTCTGCCCGAAATCCGCCCAGCTCGTATACGGCGCCAGTTGCGCATCGCCCGTTTCGTTGTTGATCTGGCGCCGCAGCTCGTTGAGCGGCGGAACGCCTTCGGAACGGGCACGCGTCATATTGATCGTCGCCAGGTCCAGGGGAAGACCCAGCAGGTTATTGCGCAGGGTGCCCGTCACGAACTCGTCGAGTTCGTTGCCGACCTGGTCGCTCATGCCCATGACGATGCTCCCGGCGGCCTCTTCCGAGGTCAGGGACCCCGCCGATCCGCCGTTGGTGTACTCGGGCGGGTTCAGGAAGCCATCCAGCAGGGAAATGGAGTTGTCGGTGCCGTCCGCGTTGGTCCTGGCGATCGTCTCGGTGAGCATCGAGTGCCCGAACCGGTAGACCGCGTGGGCGAACTCTGCCCTCACGGCCGCGTTGATGTCCGTGTGGTAGACGTGGAACGGCTGGACCGCAGGCTGGACCTTCCGGGCGAACTCCTCGAAGACCAGGTGCTGGTATTCCATTTCCGTGACGAACCGTGCCGCCTGGAACAGGCGTTCGCCGTTCCAGCCGTTGGCACCGGCGGCCAGCTTCCACTCCGCCAGAGCGGCGACGCCCTTGGCCGAAGTGTCGTTGGTCAGGGTGTTCTCGATGTCCGCGACGAGCCGGTCATGCTCGGAGTGGAACACCTGGTGGATCGTGGTCAGGCCGATGTTTTCGTTGACGCGGCCGTCACCGGCACAGAAGTGCGCGTTGAGCATTTCGTCGTCGTACGTCCCGGCGGGCTGGTTCGCAAAATCCGCGGAGGCCGTGTTGTCGGTGTCCGGGGTGGGCGCGACGGGCGGCGTGGCAGGGTTGTGGTCCACGTCCTGAGGCGACGGGTCGGCGTTGTGCGCGATGTCGGTCAGGAACGGGGTGTCGAAGTGCCGCACGTTTGCGGGCACCGGGACAGGATTTGCCGTGTCGCCCTCAACAAGTCCGGTCAGCGTAACGTATTGCGGCAGGCCCCGGGCGGGGCCGGGAATGAACTTGCCGTACGGGTCAGCTGCGATCATCGGGATGTTGGTGACATCCTTGTCCTCGAGCCTGAGGCCAAGGAAAATCGCTGCCTGCGACTTGACGTCCGCCCACGTGGCCATGCCGCCGGCTGTGGGGCCGGCAGGACCGCCGAGGAGCTTGCCGGTTGAAACCGGCCTGCCGGCGGCGTTGTTGATGTACTCCCGCAGGAACACCTGGTGCGAGGGATGGGAAGTGTAGGTCTGGGACTGGTCCACGAAGGGCGAGTCCGTGTTGGCGGCTTCCTGGACGTCATCCGCGGTACCGAGGATTCCGTCGTCGCCCGGCTGGTTCTGGGCCCGGGTGAGGACCATGAACGCGTTCGGGCTGTTGGGGGCCACTTCGTCTCCCGTATTGGCCCTGCCATCAGGGCCCACGGTAATCAGCGGATCGTCGGCCTTGAGCGGGACGAACACCGTTCCGCCGCCCTTGACCGTCTGATCCACACCGTGGTCGAAGAACTGACCGAACAGGGTGAACAGGGAGTTGTACGGCGGGGAGAGTCCGACGTCGGTGGTGACGTTGGGGATGAACAGCGTATCACCCGTGGGGACGCAGCCGGCCGGCACAGCCTCGACCGGCGGAGACGCCAATGGGTCAGGATCAGTGGTACAGGGGAACAGCCCGGGGTTGCCCTGGGTCCGGACCGGGAACCCGGCGGCAGCCACGGCGGCTGGATTGGTGGATGTCTGGTCCACGACCAGATTGCTGATCTGGCGTGGCTGGGAGTCGAACACGTTGCCCGACTTCTGCGCGTAGGAGGACGTGCCGGCAGGGCCGAACCCGGCGGGCACGGTGTCGGCGGTGTTAAACGACGGCGTCGCATGACGCGGAAAAAGCTGATCGGCGGCCCCATACGTTTCGCGGCCCTTGATCAAGTTGTTGCAGGAGCCGTCAACCGTACGGAGGCCGTAGGAGGTGAGGGCGTCGGGGACTTGGTTGGGACCCGGCCCGACCAGCGCCCCGCAAGGGCCGGTGGCCGACGTCGTGTTGGCGACGTGTGCCTCGGCGATCTTGATCTGCTTGAGGATATAGGCCAGGTCGGCCGGGGTGACGGTGAAGCCTGCGCCGACGGGTGCCGGCGCAGCGTTGGCGCCAAGCGCCGTTGTGGTGAGTCCGATAAAGCTGAGCAGGGTCATCGCTGTCCCTGCGGCAACTGCGCGGGTTGGCCGACTAAAGGCACGTCTTTGGCCGTCGACCTTCCTGCATGCGAACAAATTCATTGCACACCTGCCTCTTCGAGTGAGTGATGGTGCAAGAGTGCTGGGCGATTCCTTGGAGAAAACTGGAACCGGCCGGTAACTAACGATCCGGACCACGGTCCGGGGATTTCCGGGGCCTCGGGCCACCCGGACCGCGGGCTGGAAGTACGCGCGCCGACACCTTAGGCTACTCGCACCGAGGCCGACGGCGGCAACGTAGCCTACGTGGGAACTACCGCGCTGACGTGCCGTCGGAGAATAACAGCCGGGTAACGACTACCCCTCGAGGACTCGAATTTTTGGCCTCCACTACCTGAGGCTTACGCACAGCAGATCCCCAGCTTGCGCCAAGGTGGTGCTGGTATGGGCGGTGCCGCCGCTGGCGGGCCAAGCCGCTAGCCTGAGGGACAGCGGCACACTGGCTATGTGCTGGCTATCCCCACTGCGTTCCTGCGACGTGGGCGCGTCGCACTGGAACCCCCAGAGCCACGGCGGAACCTGATGAGTCCGAAGTTCTTCTCCGGAATTGCCATGGCAAAGTACCAAACCATGCCGAGGGGCAGAATGATCAGGCTTGTGATCAGTGTGTAGAAAGGCATCAGCAATAGCCAGCGATTCCGATCTTTCCAGTGGACGACATAAATCATGCCGAAGTAGAGACCGGCTGCGGCCAGCAGCGACAGCCCGGGATGCACGAGCGCTTCCCACCGAAGAAGGAGAAAAGCAAACAGTACGACACTGCCGTATGTCCAGAAGAACGGATGCCAAAAGCAGAAACGGATATTCACAATATACAAACGGAATTCCCCGCCCGCCCAGGCCAGGCGCTGCCGCCACCAGGACCGCAGCGTCGCTGGTACTTCCGTGTTCACGGCGAACGGGATGTGTGTCATGCGGTATCCAAGGCGCTCACCGAGCAATCCTGTCTCAACGTCATTCCCCTGGAAGAAGAGTGAATGCTGCGCCATGATGGCCCGCATCGCAGATGTTGTTCCTGCGTGGCATGCGCCGCTCAGAAGCCACGGCATGACGAACCGGAGACGCATGGCCAGGCGGTACTCATGCCGCTGCAACTGGACCAAGGCGGGCCCCTCCGCCTGCGGCACCAGTTCAATGGAGGCGACGTCGTCACCCCGCCTCCGAAGCTCTCCCACCAGCTCTGACAGCGGGCGGACCGACGTCGAGTCCGCATCCAGGCATACGACATAGTCGGCTTGCACAACAGTGTTCAGCGCGTCCCTGATCACCCGGTCTCGCACGGTGCCGCCCGTCCGGCGCCGGGTTCCGGCCGCGGGAGGAGCGTAATCGCTGTAGAAAATCCGGAACCCGTGGTTCGCTGCTATTTCCTCCAACGATTGCCGGAAATCGTCGGTTTCGCCGGAGGTCGTGCAGAGGATGATCTGGGGGCCGTAGCTATGGAGATAGTCCAGGTTGGTCAAATACCGGATGTCACCGTAAATGGGGACAAGTACATCGAACGACAAGCCCTGAAGGGACTCGCTGCCGGCGTCACGATGTTCCGTTCGGAAGCGGCTGCTGCGGGCCGCTCCGACAGCGTCAATTAAGACTGCCAGAAGGGGCAGTGCTAAGAGCGCCAGAAGAGAGGCTGTCCAGTCCATCGTTTACCTTTCCAGCAGTAGTGAATTCGAGGGCCTCGCGAACGAGTGCGGGGTGCGCGCCGTGCTCTACGAGCTCGCGAAGCAGTGCCAGTGCGCCGTCAATCGGATACGCTCCGACGTCGACCTTCGAGATCCGCGGATGGGGCGTGGCATAGTGGGTTTCGCGCAGGTCGAAAAGTTCCTCGGACATCTTTTCGCCGGGGCGGAGCCCGGTGTACTCAACCTCAGGCATCGGGCAGTTGACCAATTCGACATACCGGCGCAGCAGCGACTCGATCCGCACCGGCGCACCCATGTCCAGCACGTACGTTTCCCCGCCGGAAGCGAGACAGGCGGCTTCGATCACCAGGCCGGCCGCTTCGGGGATGGTCATGAAATAGCGTGCGACACCGGGATCGGTAATCCGGATCGTCTGTCCCGTTTGAATTTGCGTCATGAGCGTGGGCAGAAATGAGCCTCGGCTGCCCAGGACATTTCCAAAGCGAACACTGGCCACTTTGGTCGCCGAGGTCTCGGCGTACTTGCCGGCAACGTGCTCGGCGAGCCGCTTGGACCATCCCAACGCCGACGTCGGATTTGCCGCCTTGTCCGTGCTGATGTTGACAATCCTGTCCACGCCCGCGGCCATTGCGGCACGCACTACGGACTGGGTCCCAAAGACATTGGTCTTGACGGCCGCTTCGGGGGCCCTCTCCAAGAGCGGCAGGTGCTTGTGCGCTGCGGCGTGGAACACCACATCCGGACGGACCTCCTGCATGATGCGCCGCATCAACTGCTCGTCGCGGATGTCGGCCAGCCGGTAGACGTCGTCATCCAGCAGTGCCATGCCTTCCAGGTCCATTTGCAGGTTATAGAGGGCGAACTCGTCGTTATCGACGCAGAAGACCTTGCCGGCTTCCAGCGTATTCATCTGGCGCACGATCTCTGACCCGATGGAACCCCCGGCGCCCGTCACCAGGATGGTTCTGCCTTGGATCAAGGCTTTCGCAGCAGACCCGTAAACGTGCATCGACTCTCTGCCAAGTAGTCGGTCGGCCCAAATCTTTTCCATCGCACTGCCCCCAAGTTCAAAAAATTGTTCGGCTTCTGATTGAGCAAATTCATCGCAGGACAGATCTCCTCGGCTCCGCCAAGGAGGCGGCCGAACGCAAATGAATACCCGCATGCCGCAGGGCCGTGACCCTGGAATCCGTTGGTTTTCCCCCACTGAGACCTTCCACCCCAACAACACACGGCTTTTTTCTCGGCAACACGAGTAGCTGGTACCTGTAAATGGGCTCGGGCACTACTTGGTAAGGAGGACTAGCCCACGGGCCAGGCCCGGCCAATTGCTTGCGGCGCTCCGGTCAAGCTGATAGGCCTGAAGGTAAGGTGCAGAGTGGCAGATCAGCACGCCGCCCCGTCCGGGTGGTGGTTGCAGAAGGGAAATTCACGTGACTCGCAAGACTCCTCATCTCGAGGAACCGTCCGAGCAGGATCTCGTCGTCGGGGACGGGCCGAAAAGCTGGGCCGCCGGTGTCCCGGGCGTGTACCACTCCATGAAGCCGGCCATCGAACAGATGGGACTGAACCGGACCCGCAAGACCGTCATGGCGATGAACCAGAAGGACGGCTTCGACTGCCCGAGCTGCGCGTGGCCGGATCCGCACCACCGCAAGGCATTCGAGTTCTGCGAAAACGGGGCCAAAGCGGTGACCTGGGAGGCGACCCCGGTGGTGGTTCCCGAAACTTTCTGGGCCGAGAATTCGGTCAGCGACCTGCGCAGCCAGACCGAGTACTGGCTTGGCATGCAGGGCCGGCTGACCGAACCGGTGTACAAAGCCGCCGGCGAGGACCACTACAAGGCGGTCAGCTGGAACGAGGCGCTCCGGCTCGTGGCCGACAAGCTCAAGGGCCTGGACTCCCCCGACCAGGCGGCGTTCTACACCAGCGGCCGGACCTCGAACGAGGCCGCCTTCCTCTACCAGCTGATGGTCCGCGGCTACGGCACCAACAACCTGCCGGACTGCTCCAATATGTGCCACGAATCATCCGGCTGGGCCATGGGCCAGACCATTGGCATCGGCAAGGCGACCGTCAGCTTCGACGACTACGCCCGGGCCGACCTGATCATCATCATGGGCCAGAACCCAGGCACCAACCATCCCCGGATGATGACCGAACTCGAGGCGTGCAAGCGCAACGGCGGCGAGATCGTGGCCGTCAATCCCCTCCCCGAAGCCGGCCTCCGCCGGTACAAGAACCCGCAGCAAGTCAACGGGGTCATTGGTCACGGCGTCCAGATCGCGGACCAGTTCCTCCAGATCCGGATCGGCGGCGACATGGCGCTGTTGCAGGCCGTATCCAAGCGCGTCCTCGACGCCGAGACTAAGAACCCCGGGACAGTCCTGGACCACGCCTTCCTGGCCGAACACTGCGAGGGACTCGAGGAGCTCAAGGAGCACCTCGCCGGGCTGGATGAGCGCACGGTGCTCGAGGCCACGGGCCTGCGCAGCGAGGACATCGACGAGCTCGCCGCCCGCTACCTCAAGGCTGAGAAAGTCATCATCACCTGGGCCATGGGCATCACGCAGCAGAAAAAGGGTGTTGCCACCATCAAGGAGATCATCAACCTCCTGCTGCTGCGCGGCAACATCGGCAAGCCCGGCGCCGGCGCCTCCCCCATCCGCGGGCACAGCAACGTGCAGGGCGACCGGACCATGGGCATCTGGGAGCAGATGCCGCAGTCCTTCATGGAGGCCCTCGGCGAGGAGTTCGACTTCGAGCCGCCCCGCGAACATGGCGCGGACGCCGTCGAGACCATCAACAAGATGCGCGCGGGCGAGATCAAGGTATTCGTCGCCCTGGGCGGCAACCTGGTGGGTGCCATCTCGGACACGAACGCCGCCGAGGCTGCCATGCAAAACACGGAGATGACGGTCCAGATCTCGACCAAGCTGAACCGCTCGCATACTGTGACGGGCCGCGAGGCCCTGATCCTCCCCACGATGGGCCGCACCGAGATCGACATCCAGGAATCCGGTCCGCAGTTCGTTTCGGTGGAGGACACCGTCTGCGCCGTGCACCCGTCCTGGGGCAGCGTCGAGCCGGTGTCCCATCATCTGCTCTCGGAGCCGGCCATCGTGAGCCGGCTGGGCAAACTCCTGGTGGGCGACAAGATCAGGGCAGACTGGGACGGTTATGAGAAGAACTACGACCTCATCCGGGATCACATTTCGCACGTGGTGGGCGGCTGCAAGGATTACAACCAACGGATCCGGCAGGAAGGCGGGTTTGTCCTCGCCCACGGTCCCCGCGACTCCCGCACATTCCCCACGCCCACCGGCAAGGCCGTGCTGACAGTCAATGACCTTGAACTTGTCGAACGGCCCGAGGGAACCCTGATCCTGCAGAGCATGCGCTCCCACGACCAGTTCAACACGACCATCTACTCGCACAACGACCGCTACCGGGGCATCAAAAAAGGCCGCCATGTGGTGTTCGTCAACCCTGACGACATCGTCGAACTCGGCCTTGCGGACGGTCAGTACGTGGACGTCCGCGGCGTGTACGACGACGGTGAGGAACGCGTGGTGCGCAAGTTCCGTGTGGTGTCCTATCCCACGGCACGCGGTTGCGCTGCTGCCTATTACCCCGAAGCCAACGTGCTGGTGCCGCTGAACCACACGGCCGAAGGCAGCAACACGCCAGTCTCGAAGGCAGTCATCGTCCGGCTCGAGCCGAGCCTGGACCAGACGCCCGACGCCGCGGCAACAGCCCCTGCCCGGGTGGCCTCACCCTAGTCAGTTGCCAAAGTCACCCGCCAGCCGGGGCCGGGCCGGGCCGGTCCGAACGAAAACGGCGGCCGATCCTGAAGGGACCGGCCGCCGCCGAATGGATATCAGGGTTGCATCAGGCCTTGGCCTTTCGCTTCACCCAGCCCCATACAGCCGTGGCCACCAGGAGTACCAGGCCGATGATGGCCAACCAGAGCAGGCCCTTCACGGCGAAGCCGAGGATCGAAAGAACAAGCCAAATGATAAGCAGTGTGATTATTAGTCCCATACCGAAAGCCTATGCCACCCGTGTGGCCGTGGTGGCGCAACGACGCTCCGGCCCCGGACACAAGCTCTGAACGCGGCCCGTCCTATGGGCCAGGTTTGAAAATCCGACGGCTCCGGGTGCTTTGGGATGGGACCTTCTGCGTTGCCCGAAGTGCGGGCCGCTTGGGCCGGTTCTGGATACCGACGGCGGAAACTATGCCCCCGAGTATCAACAACACCGCCGTCACCGCCACCATCCGGTGAAATCCATCGAGCTCAAGTTCGCCGCCCACGACCAGGCCTACCAGAGCGATGCCGATCAGACCGGCTACCCTGCTGACGGCGTTATTCACTGCCGAGCCGATGCCGGCCTGTTGTTCCGAAACCGAACCGAGAATGGCGGCGGTCAGTGGGGCGACTGTCGCCGAGAGCCCGACGGCGAACAGCAGGATCCCAGGCATCAACTGGGTCCAATAGTTGACCGGGATCTCAGTCGCGAGCATCAGGAGGTAGCCGCCGCCGGCGAGAGCAGGTCCGAAGGCCATGAACCACCTCGGTCCGAACCGCCCGGCTAGTGAACCAAACCATGACGCCAGGAGGATGTTGACGATGCTGACCGGAAGCAATACCAGCGCGGCCATCGTCGCCGGAAACCCTGCGACCTGCTGCAGGAAAAGCACGATGATGAATCCCCCGATCGACAATGCGGCGTACACAAATGCCGTAGCAACGTTGCCGACGGCAAAGTTTCGGACGGAGAAGAGGCTGAGGGGCAAGAGCGGCTGATGCGCCGTCCTTTCGTGCCAAATGAATCCGGCGAGGCACAGGATGCCGAGGGCGAGGGGCATCAGAATGAGCGGACTCCCCCAGCCGTAGTTGCCCTGTTCGATCAACGCGTAGACCGGCCCCGCCAACCCAAGCACACAGAGCACAGCACCCGGGTAGTCGATCCGCACGCCCTTCTTGCGAACATCCTTGGCCCGCAGCACGGCTAGCAAGTACAAAGTCACGGCAATGGGCAGGACGTTGATTCCGAAGATCCAGCGCCAGCCCACCGAATCTACGAGCACTCCGCCGAGCAGGGGTCCGGCGATGAAAGCCACGGTCGTACCAGCTGTCCACTGGCCGATTGCCTTCGCCCGGGGCGCTTCGTCGAAGTTTGATGTGATCAGGGCCAGGGAACTGGGAACCAGCAAGGCGCCCGCGACGCCTTGAAGCGCCCTGGCCAGGACCAGCCAGTCCGCTGTGGGGGCCAGCGCACACATCACTGATGTCGCGCCGAACCCGATCAGGCCTGCGCGGAGAACGACAACCCGGCCCAGCAAATCAGAGAGCGAACCGGCGACCAGGATCAGTGACCCCAGGGTGATCAGGTAGGCATCGACAACCCATTGCTGCGTCGTCAGTCCGCCGCCCAGTTCACGGGAAATGGCCGGCAGCGCTACGTTGATGACGCTGCCGTCGAGAAACGACACAAAGGAGGCGAGAATCGCGATCCACAGCACGAGCCTCTGCGTACGCGGCGACGGTAGGGAACCCACCCCTCAAGCTAACACCCGCACCCCTCCGACGGTCTCACCGGGAAGGATGGAAAAACCCTCCTGGGCCACGCTGTGCGGTGAGCTGGGCCAAGCGAGGTACTCTGCGACGATGCTGAACACCCTCAACCCTTGCCGCTTGTTCATCACGGGCGCCAGCGGATCTGGAACGACAACCCTCGGCCGGGCAATCGCCAACCAGTGGGCAGTACCCCACGCCGACGCCGACGACTACTTCTGGCAGCCGACATCACCGCCGTACCGGGAAAAGCGGACGCCGCCGGAGCGCATATCGTTGATGCGCGAAGTCTTCCTGCCGCGGAGTGCCTGGGTTCTTTCGGGTTCCATCATGGGCTGGGGCGAGGACCTCGTGGAGAAGATTGATGCTGCAGTGCTCCTCACCCTCGATCCGGAGTCGCGCATGTCGCGGCTGCGGGCGAGGGAACGAATCAGGTTTCGCGAACTGGCCAAAACAGGCGGGATCAACGAGACAGCCCATGAGGAGTTCTTGTCCTGGGCGCGAGGTTATGACGACCCCGATTTCGCGGGCCGGAACCTCCGCCGACATGAACAGTGGCTGTCAACTCTGCCCTGCCCCGTCCTTCGAATCGACAGCTCCCGGCCAGTGGACGACCTCGTGCACGCCATAACCCGATAGGCCAGAAGTCCCGTCCCGCGCTGCGGCCGGGGACCACCGTCATAGTCGACCGAAACTTCACGCGCCGGCCCTACCTTGCCGGGCCGGATGGTGCTGGCTGGATCACTCTGAAGGAATCTCAATGGAGTTGTCAACGGATTCCGGCGTGCCCTTTGGGCGTCCCAGCTGGTCTGCGGTCGGCAAGGTTCCCGCGCCGACGTGCACAAAAGGGAGGCGGTCTGGGGTCCTGCTAGCGTTGCACTCATGACGACTCAGCAGATCGCCCTTGGTGCGATCAACATGGAGGCCCAGGATCCAGCCACGCTTGCCGAATTTTGGGCGTCCGTGACCGGCGCCTTGCCCTCACCCGGTGGTGACAGCGTCTACCTGCCACCTGCTGGTCCCGGAGGGTTCGCGATGTTCTTCCAACCCATGACCGGTCCTCGCCCCGAGCACCAGGCGTTCCACCTCGACCTGACTGTCCCCTGGGGGTCACGACAGGCAGAGGTCGAACGCCTCCTGAGCCTCGGAGCCACCTACCAGTGGGACGTCCTGGACGAATTCCCCCACGTGCAGTGGACAACTCTTGCTGATCTGGAGGGGAACCTCTTCTGCGTGGCCGAACACCCACCTACAGACCAACAGGGTGCGTGAGCCGACCCCTGGCGGAGGTCTCTCCTTCTTCGTAGTTCCGTAGCCGTACAGTTTCCCGTTCCCGTCGCCGGTGCGGCGACGGCAAGATGATTTACGCATCACGGGAACCGTCCTCGTTGGCTTCAGACTAAAGCTCGCGCTCGATCCGCGCCATTAACCGATCTTGGGTAACGGGACGGCCCGAAGCACTCCCGGCGTTTTCTCATCGCGAAGGGCTCAGGCGGCCAGCCCGGCTGCCTGCGGCAGTGTCGGCGTGTTGGTGGTTCCGTCACGGAGCATGGCCCAAAGGACGTTGAGTCGACGGCGGGCATGTCGCGTCTCTCAATCAGCGGTCGGCCCATCGGGGTGGCGGGCGGCCAATCCTTCGGAGCCGTCACGCGCGAGTTGTCCGGCCACAGCAACAAAGCCATACCCGCCTCCCCTGGGTAGCCACGAGCCTACAACGGCCACGGAAAACTACCCGTCAACAAAATGAGGACAGCCTGCCCGAACTCTCCGGGCCGCGGTTAGGCTTGCAGTCATGGCGATCATCCACCAGGCAGAACTGCAGCCGACGAAACTTGAACTTCTCGCAGAGTGGCTCCCCCGCCAGCCGTGGTTCACGGAACCCGACACGGCAGCGCTGCACAAAGTGGGCTCCTACCGGTTCGACGACCCCGCCGGCGAGGTCGGCATAGAAACCATCATCGTGTCTGTGGGCAGCTCCACTTTTCAAGTCCCACTCACGTACAGGGCCCAGCCCTTGGCTGGCGCGGAACCCTGGTTGGTCGGCACGATGCAGCACTCGGTACTCGGCCCGAGATGGGTTTACGATGCCTGCGCCGACCCAATCTACGTGGCAGCCCTGGCGGCGAGCATCATGTTGGGACGCCCGCAGGCCGAGCAATACCTCCAAAAAGGGGAAAACCTGGAACTCCTGGCCCAGACGGTCTCCGTGCAAAACACTGGACCGAAACTCGAGGCAGTTCCTGACGTCTCTTCGGCGGCACCGCGCGCCACCGACGCCGGCACCGCTATCGAGGCTGCCGGCCTCCACTTGCTCGTTATCCGGCGGCTGGACCTGGATGAGCACCCTGTCGGCCCGCTCGCGCTCACCGGCACCTGGGAAGGTCAGAGGGACAACGTCAAACTCGCCGCCATCAGTGATGCCTGACTTTTCCGCAAGCTAGGGGCGCTCCACTCCGTCGGTGTCCCGAGGACGTTTTTGGTCATCCTGCGGTTCAGGCTGGTTCCCGTGCTGTTCCCGCAGCTCGCGTCCGCGGCGAATGTCTTCTTCTTCGCGGGCCTGGAGCTTGTCGCTCTGTTTCGTATCCCGTGGTGGCAATTGGATGGTCTCTTCGGCCTCAATGCCGGCTTGGAGTTGGCGTCCACGCTCCATTTCGGCGTCGAACTCGGCACCGAACAGCAGCGACATGTTCAAGATCCAGAGCCACAGCAGCGAGATAATAACGCCGCCGATCGCACCATAGGTCTTCTCGTAGCTGTTGAAGTTGGCCGCATAGAAAGCGAAGGCCAGGGATGCCAGCAGGAAGATGACCAGGGCGATAGCGGAACCAAGGCTCATCCAGCGGAACTTGGGCTGCTTGACGTTCGGCGTGGCGTAGTAGAGGATGGCGATCGCCAAAATCACGAGCAACAAAATCACCGGCCACTTGAGAATGTTCCATGCCGTAAGGACTGCCCCGCCCAGGCCGATCGCGTTGCCGACGGCCTCGGCCACCGGCCCGCTCAGAACCAGCATGGCCGAAAGCACGAGAACGATCAGCACGGTGGCAATGGTGACGGCGAGCATCGTGCCCCGAAGTTTGATGAACGGCCGGCCCTCGTCGATTTCGTAGATCCGGTTCATTGCCCGGCCAAAAGCCCCGACATAGCCGGAGGCGGACCAGAGGGCGGTGACGATGCCGATTACCAGAGTGAGTCCAGCCGCGGAGGAACTGCTGAGTTGCTCGACGGGTTGTTTGATTGCCTCCACAGTTTCAGCGGGCGCGAATCCCTGGACGATCTCCAGGAGTGCGGACGTGGTCTTCTCTGCCTGCCCGAAGATGCCCAGCAAGGACACGAGGGCCAACAGCGCCGGGAAAATTGAGAGGACCGAGTAATAGGTCAGGGCTGCGGCGAGATCCGGGCACTGGTCTTTCGTGAATTCACGCAGGGTCTTCTTGGTGATGTACTTCCACGAGGGCTTAGTGACGTCGGTCGGGCTGTCCGGTTTGCGGGAGTCGTCCGGGGCGGGTGCCGTGCGGGCCTTGGCGGTGCTGCTCTCGTCCGTTTCGGCGTCGGTCATGGATTCATCTTCTGCCCTGGTTGGGTTCTTGGCCATGGAGATTCCTTCGTGGTGTTAAGTGAAACGGCCGGCCGCCCAGCGCATCAGCGAGGGCAGCCGGCCGTATTCAGACGCGGGCTCAGGCCTGCTGAACGTTATCCTTCGCTTCGGCGGTGCGATCCTTGACGTCAGCCACAGCGCTCTGCCCGTCTGCCTTGAGATGATCGGTGGCGTCCGCGGCAGTGGCCTTGACGTTAGCCATGGCTTCCTGGGCGGGCTCCTTCAGCCCTTCGGCCACGTGCTTGGCGGCGTCCGTCAGTTCCGTGGTGAGGGGCTCGGCTGCCGATTTGAGGGCATCAGCGGCTTCACGCTCCTTTTGGCTGGCCGGGATCAGGGAGGAAACGAGCAGGCCTGCCCCGAAGGCAATCAGCCCTGCAGCCAGCGGGTTCCCCTGGGTCCTGTTCTTCAGCTGGCCCGGCGCGCCCGCAACCGCAGAGCCCGCGTCACTCACGTGCGCGCCGACGGATCCGGTGGCGGAGTGGACGTGGTCGGTGGTGTGGTCTGCGGCTCCCATGACTTTATCCTTCACTCCGAAGACGGCGTCTTTGACGTTCTCTTTGACTCTGTCCGTCTGCCGCTGGACGATGTGCGACGGCGTGACCTTGTCAGCGACGGCGTCCACGTTGGTGCCCAGGCGGGCACGGGTTGCTTCAATATCTGCTCGGATGACATCCGGGTTTTCACTCATCGTGTTTCCTCGCTGAATCTAGGAGTTGGGTTTTAGGGTGGGCGGGATTTCCTGGAGGGTTTCGGCCGTTCTCGGCATGCCCTTGATCGCGTTCAGTTCCTTGCGGCCCATGGCTGCCAGAACGGCGGCGACAACTGCCCAAATGACGGCGACAACGACGCCGGACCAGCCCAGTCCCATCACATTCCCCAGCGCCCACCAAAGCGCCAAAGAGAGGAACAGGAGCACGAAGTGGCCCGCGACGCCAGCTCCGGCGAGCATGCCGGTGCCTTTGCCTGCCCGTGTGGCGGACTGCTTGAGTTCGATCTTGGCCAGTTCCACCTCCTGACGCATCAGGGTGGACATGTCCCGTGTGACCTCACCAAGAAGGTCACCGAGGGAAGTCGATTCAGCCTTTGCCTGCGCGGCTGTGGGAGGCATTTCGCTGCTCATCGACGGCCGCCGTCAAAGGGGTCATCGCGCAGCGGATCACCCTGCTGCAAAGGCTCACCCGCCACAGACTCTGAGGACCGGCGGCCCTGCCCGGCGTCGCGGAGCGGATCGCGGGTTCCCAAATCGGAGTCCAGCGGATTCGGCGGGTAGGTGTCCGCGAGGCCCGCCGTCGTGGTTTGCGGAGCGGGCATCTGGACGGGCGGCGGCGGAACCGCTACCCCGGTATCGGGGATCCGGCCGGCAGTGGACGGTCCGGCAGCGGTGGCGCCCGTCGTCTCGGGAGCCCCGGCGCTCAGGCTGCGGCTCAGACGCCCGGCCAGTACTCCGGCTCCGGCCGCGAGCAGGAGGAAGGTGCCCGGGCGCTGGCGGGCAAAGGACTTCACCTCGGTCAGCAGCGACCCCGGGTCCCGGCCATCGAGCCAGGACGCAACAGCGGAGGACCGCTCGGCGGCTTGGCGGACGAGGTCGGTGGCCACGCCGGGCTGATCCGAGGCGGACGCCATGGAATGCAACTCGCCGGCGACGGATCGCAAACCTTCGGCGACCTTCTGCTGCTGGGTTCCTGCCTGCTCGGTGAGATCGGATTTGGCCTGGTGCAACAGGTCCCGGGCATTGGTCTTGACTTCGGCGGCAACGTTGACTGCCTCGGTCTTGGCCGTCTCGGCGACGTTCTGGGCAGCGTCCGCCGCGTGCCGCGTCACGTCCGCAGCTTCGTCCCTGGCCGCTTCCTGTTTCGAGTCAGCCCGTCCAGTACCTTGCGGGGGCACAACTCCAACGCCGGCGTACCGGTCCGGGGAAACTTCGGGTGTTGCCTGGGCCCATGGATTCTGTGTCATCGTTGCTCTCTTTCAGGAATGGTCCGCTTGGGATCGTGACTAGCGCTACCGGATGAAATTAGTAAGCACGGTTACTAACTTGATAGTAAGCACACTTGCTATATGGAGCGCAAGCCCTCCGTTGAAAATCGGAGGGCCCGGCTCCCGCCTTCCCCACGACGCACCGCGCACCTGCAGGCGGCGTGCGAAAAATAGTAAGCATACTTGCCAAAAGGGTGTCCGGCATGCATAGGGTGGAGGATCAGCGCCGGCGCTTTTTGCCGCCGTCGCGGGCAGCGTGACCTTCGTTGCCACCCAATCAGGAAGGCCTTCTTCGTGATCCTCGCCCGTGAGCCCCACGCCCGGGACAGCTACCGGCTTCTGACGGCAGCGGCCCGTCTAGTCCAGCGCCTCCACGACGATGCCTTGGCTCCGCTGGGATTGACGCGTGCCGCCGTCATCGCCCTGGAAGCCGTGGCACCCCGCCCCATGTACCAGGAGCAGCTCGCCGCAAAAGTCCATGTCCAAGGCCAAACGCTCGGCCGCGTCCTGGCCCGGCTCGAGGACGGGGGGTTGGTCACGAGGACGCGAAACCCGGAGGATCGGCGCCAGTTTCGGGTCGAAATTACCGACGCCGGCAACGCCGCACTGCAGGCGGCCTCTCGCGCCGAGCATGCGGCCGTTCCTGCCGACTTCGACGGGTGGGAGGCCTTGTCTGAACAACTCGCCCGGTTTGTGGAGTTCTTCCAGGCTCCACGGCCGGGAACTCCAGGTTCCGACGGCCCTCCGCCCACCCAAGTCCGGCCCCCAGCTTCAATGAACTAGCCTCCCCGGCCGGCGCCCGCGGCCGGCCGCCGCTTCCCGTGGGGGCGGGACCGGACAGGGATGAGCGAGATCCAAGGCCGCAACGCCGGGTATTGCGCGTTACTACGCATGCTGATTAAATCGCCGTTACGGCCGCATTCCACGACCGGTATACCGAAAGGAAGTACAAAGATGGGAATTCTTGCTTTTCTCATTCTCGGCCTTATCGCCGGAGCTATCGCCAAGGCGATCCTTCCGGGCCGGCAGGGAGGCGGCTGGCTGATCACACTCGTTGTTGGGGTCGTGGGCGCAATCCTCGGAGGTTGGATCGGCTCGCTGATCTTCGGCGGAGGCCTCGCTGACTTCTTCGATCTCCGGACCTGGCTTCTCTCCATCCTCGGGGCCGTCATTGTGCTCCTGATCTATGGCGCCCTCGCCGGTCGCAGGACCAGGGCGTAGCAGGCTCGGCCCTTCGGGTGCAGGGCTGCCCCTGATGGCGTCCTGCAACATCTGTTCGGCGGCTGCGGGCCGGTTCTGGAACACCCGGCAAGGAACTCCGGGGGTCTCACGGCCCGCATCCGCCGAATCCAACCTCATGCCAGGCCCCCTGCCCGCCACGCTTCGTTGAGCACAGGCTCCGAAAGTCCTCAAGAGCAGCTCCCGCGGCCAGCGTCGCCGTCAGAAGTAGTAGCCGCCAAAGCGGCCGATGTTACGGCTCCGCGCGCATCCGGCCTCACGGGACCAGAGATGCAAAACAGCAAGGAGATAGAGATGGACAACCTATTCCGCCGCACGGGCATCGACGTGCCCGAACCTGTCCGGCGTTTCCTGCAGGTCGAGACCGACACCTGGCTCAGAGTCGAAGAATACCGGGACGGAAACACCTTGGTGGTCCGAACCGACATCCCCGGCATCGATCCCGACAGGGACATAGATATCACCGTCACCGAGGGCAACTTGAACATTGTGGCCCGGCGCACGGAACCTGCGCACAAGGATCAGCCGGGTTACCGCAGCGAAGTGCGGTACGGCGAATATTCGCGCATCGTCCCGCTCCCCCGCGGGGCGGACACTGACAACGTCGAGGCCAGCTACATCGACGGTGTCCTGGAGATCCGCGCCCAGATCCCGGAGCAGTCCGGAGCATCCGCCACGAAAGTCCACGTCTCCCGCGGCGGAAGCCAGTCACCGGAAGCACCTGAGAACTTCGTGACCTGACCGGCAATTCCGGCACTCGACTCAACCGGCACTCTCACCAGCGATCACGGCCGCGCGCCTTCAGGGCACCGCTGGGACCCAGATCTGCAGCGCCCTGCGCTCACCACGTCGCATTCCATCCTCCTCAGCAGAGCGGCTCGGCCGTGCCCCGTCGGGCTTCCCGTGCCTGCCGGCGGAGCCCAGCCGCCGGGATCTCAACTATTCATAAGGGTGCTTCCTAACAAAACCCGACTCGTGATATAACACAGAAAAAGGCGCGGGAGAGCTCCCTGCGCAACGGGACCGGTCCCAGCCTCCTGATCGAATGGCGGCGCATATCATTGGACATTTTGCACCGGCTCCAAGCCGGACTGGCGGTGGTGACAACGTTCATCCCCCAGTCTCTACTCGCTTTCGCCCTCAGGCCGCCGCTCGCGAAGGTGTCGCCCAGGACCCTGCCCCTGCCAGATCTGCGGGTCGTCCTCGGAAGTTCTCAGCTGAGCGTACTGCCGACCGATGGCCCCTTCCCGGAGTTCGCAGCGCCACGGACGCTTCCAAAGCACCGGGCAGCACCAAAACGTACTGTCCGGTACCGGTCAGGCAGTCCATCAAGGGCTCCCGGCCGGACCCACCATTCCAATCGAGGAGATCCAAGGAGACGTCGTGCTCACCACAGAACAAATTGACCGTCTGCTCAGCCAAGGCGCAAATGTCCTTTCGGGAGACGGAGAAAAGATCGGCTCGATCGGCCAGGTCTTCGTAGACAACGAGGCCGGACAGCCCAGCTGGGTGACCGTCCGAACGGGCTTGTTCGGGATGTCCGAATCATTCGTGCCCCTTGAGGGTGCTCGACTGGAGGGCAATGACATCGTCGTTCCTTACAACAAGAATCAGGTCAAAGACGCGCCAAGGATCGACGCCGATCGGCCTCTGGAGCCTGCCGAGGAAGACCGGCTCTACGAGCACTACCGGATGGAGAGCGGACGCACCTTCACCGAAGCGAATACAGCTGACGCGGCCCCCACCACACAACAAGACACCACCGAAACGGACCGCGCGGAAACCCGCGACGCCACCGGCACCGCCGGATACACCACCACCACACCCACCACCGACGCCGGCCCGGCCCCCACCACACAACAAGACACCACCGAAACGGACCGCGCGGAAACCCGCGACGCCACCGGCACCGCCGGATACGCCACCACCACACCCACCACCGACGCCGGCCCGGACCCCACCACACAACAAGACACCACCCGCACGAACCCCGCGGAAACCCGCGACGCCACCGGCACGGGCCGCGCACGCCTGCGCAAGTACGTCACGACGGAAACCGTCACCAGGACGGTGCCAGTGCAGCGCGAAGAGGTTCGCATCGAGCGGGAACCGATTGCCGAGGAAGACCGCGGCGAGTTCGCGGGCCGTCCGGACAGCGACGACGAGGTAATCCTTCACGAAGAGCGAGTCATAGTCACCAAGGAGACCGTCCCGGTTGAACGGGTCCGCATCGTTACTGAAACGGTCACCGATGAAGTCACCATCCGTGAGAAGGTCCACAAAGAACACTTCGACGACCAGGGGTCCGAGGGCGCCGAAGACAGCCGCGATTGAGCATTCGATCCGAGTAGAGGCCCGGGGCAACGGCTACGGCTATCGCCCCGGGCATCTCGTTGTCGAACTGGAGGCCGGAGCCATTCGTGACTCCGGGCCACACGCTCGGCCGGCGGCGTCAACGGGATACCTTGGCCCCGCACGGCTATGGCCTCTTGCCTGCGGCGGTGCCAGTATGTTGGGAATCAGGCTCAACCACGGAGCCCCCGGCTCCGGGCGGAAAGGACTCGAGGTCATGACCTACATCAACAACTTCGGCGATGTGGGGCGAGGCGACATTGCCGTGGCCGGCGGCAAGGGCGTCGGACTGGGCGGCCTCAGCCAGGCAGGACTGCCGGTCCCTCCGGGGTTTGTGCTGAACACCGCAGCCTATACGGATTATGTGGCTGCCAACCATCTCGGGCCTGGCATCCAAGAACTGGCCACCCTGTCGCCGACGGCGGCGCCCCAGGACTACGAGGAAGCCTCGCAACGCATCCGCGCCCTCTTTACCGGCGGCACCATGCCGGCCGGGATAGCGGCGGAACTCAGCGCCGCCTACGGGAGGCTCGGCAACGGGGACGCGGCCGTGGCGGTGCGCTCCTCCGCCACGGCCGAGGACCTCGCCTCAGCCAGCTTCGCCGGGCAACAGGAAACCTACCTCAACGTCCGCGGGGAAGAGGCCCTGGCCGCGGCCGTGACCGAGTGCTGGGCTTCCCTGTGGACGGCGCGTGCCATGGCCTACCGCGCCCGTGAAGGCATCGGACCGGACACGGTGCGCCTCGCCGTCGTGGTCCAGCAGATGGTCGACGCCGAGGCGGCCGGGGTGATGTTCACCGCCAATCCGGCCAACGGACGCCGCGACCAGACGCTGATCAGTGCAGCATGGGGTCTGGGCGAGTCCGTCGTCAGCGGATCGGTCACCACGGATGACGTCGTCGTCGAAGTGGAGACGGGCCATGTGCTGTCGCGCCGGACAGCTGACAAGGAGGTCATGACCGTCTACGCGGAGCGCGGCACCGTGGAGCAGCCGGTGCCGGCGGCGCGCCGTCGCCAGGCCGTACTGGACGACCGGGCGGCGGCCGAGCTGGCCGGCTACGGCACACGGATTACGGATCATTTCGGGTCGCCGCAGGACATCGAATGGGCACGCGCCGGTGGCGAGTTCTTCATCCTGCAATCCCGGCCCATCACCGCACTGCCCGAACCGGCAGCCGACGTCCCGGACGCCTGGCCGGTGCCCTACCGGCACGGGCTGTACTTCCGGGCAAGCATCGTTGAACAGCTGCCCGACCCGCTCTCGCCGCTGTTCGCCGACCTCATTGACGGCTCGGTGTCCCGGTCGCTGAGGGCCCTGATGGCCGGCGCCGTCGGGAAGGAAGTAATCCGCGAGGACGACGTCGGGCTGCCCACCATCAACGGCTACGCCTATTACTACTACCGCAACTCGGGAATGTGGCGGGTGATGGGCAAGTCGCTGACCGCGATGCGCGCGCTGGCCCGCGGCAAGGCGCATATGGGAGTGGCCGGCTGGCGGGAATTTTCGCATCCCCGCTACGAGGAGGTGATCAAGGACTGGTCGGCGAAGCCCGTCGGGGAGCTCTCCGGCGAGGAACTGCTCGCGGGTGTGCAGACGCTGCTGGACGGTGGCACGGTGTACTACACGGCCGTGCAGTCCATCATTCCGATCGCCGCTACAAGCGAAATCTCCTTCCGGGCCTACTACGACAAGTTCGTTCGGCGCGACGGCGATCCCCCCGCCCAGACCTTCCTCCTCGGCTACGACAGCGAACCCATCCGCGCCGAGAAGTCGCTGTACGACCTCGCAGCCTGGGCCCGGGACGTCCCGGGGCTGGCCCCGGCGATCCTCAACGCCCCCACCGCGGCACTGGCCGGGTCGCAGCGCACCGGATTCCCGCCTGCCGGCGTGGACCCGGCATCCTGGCAGCGCTGGCATGCCCGTTTCCAGGAGCACCTCGGGCGGTTCGGCCATGCGGTCTACAACCTGGACTTCGTCAGCCCGGTGCCGGCCGACGATCCCTCGCCGCTGCTGGAGACGGTGAAGTTTTACCTGCGGGGACAGGGCAATGACCCGTACGAGCGCCAGCGGCTCTCGGCCGCCCGCCGCGAGGAGGAAACGAGCCGGATCATCGCCCGGCTCGGGCCGAGGCGCCGTGCCGCGTTCCTCCGGTTGCTCCGGTGGGCGCAAAATGCGGCCCCGATCCGCGAGGATGCCCTGGCCGACGTCGGCCTGGCGTGGCCGCTGTTGCGTCGGATGCTGTTCGAGCTCGGACGACGGCTGGTCGGCTCCGGTGTCATCGCCGAGCCCGGCGACGTCTTCTGGCTGCGCCACCGGGAGTTGCGCAGCGCCGTCGAGTTCGGCCTTGCCGGGCCGGGCACACCGGCGGCCGTGGCAATTACCGGGGCAGACCGGCCCGTCCGCGCCGGTGCCGTCGAGGAGCGCAAGATGCTGTGGCGGGGCCGGGCCAAGGCCGCTGCCCCGCAACTGCTGCCGGAGAGCCGGTGGATGGAGCGGGCCTTCGGCTCCATGATGCCGGCGGGCCCGCAGGACCAGCCCGGCGACGTCATCAAGGGCGCCGGCGCCAGCTCCGGCCAGGTCACCGCCCCCGCCCGCGTCCTGAGCGGGCCCCAGGATTTCGGCCTGATGGAGCCCGGGGACGTCCTAGTGGCGCGCATCACCACCCCGGCCTGGACCTCGCTGTTCGCGATGGCCTCCGCCGTGGTCACCGACGTCGGCGGGCCGTTGAGCCACAGTTCAATCGTGGCCCGCGAGTATGGCATCCCGGCCGTACTGGGCACCGGCGTGGCCACCCAGCGGCTCACCAGCGGCCAGCGAATCCGTGTGGACGGCGACGCCGGCACCGTCACGATCTCGGATCAGGTCGTTGGGCAGGGGCCGTGACCGGAAGCCGTCAAAACGCTCCTGCCGCCCGCTAGTGCGCGATGATGCGGGGCCTCCGCGGACCACTTATGCGCTCCTGCCCTTTGCCGTCATGCCGTGTGATTGTTCAACACGTCACATTTATTCCGCGGGGTGGGCTACCCTCATCGGAAGACTAAGGGGAACTCATGGCGGATATCGCGTTGACCTGCACAAACGCAAAGTTGGACCTGGATGCGGAGGGCGCCTTCCACCTGACTTGGAAGCCCGGCTCCACGGTCTCGGCAGCCGATGCCGACGCCGTCGTTGCGGCCGTCCGCGCGGTGAGTGGAACCAGTCGGCAGCCGATGATTGTGGAGGTTGTGGACGTGTGCATGAGTCCCGGGGCGAGAGAGACGCTGTTGGCGAAGCGCTTCGTCTCAGCAGTGGCACTGGTCGGGACTTCCGTCGTGGACCGCGTGGTAGCCGCGGCGCTGCTGCGCCAACAGGATTGCCCGCACGGATATTTCACGTCCGTCGACGTTGCCAGGCAGTGGCTGGGACAATTGACTGCTCCCGCGGCAGAAGAAGGATCCGCGGCATAACCGTGAGGACCCAGGCCGGCTGACCGGCCCGGAACCCGGCACACGCTGCACATCGTCGAACTTGAGCTCCTCGAAGGCGGGATGCTGGCCCTCCGGATGGCGCCGGCAGCGGCCTAAGGAGTGAGCCCGTCAGAGGATGCGCCTAGCTATCGCGTTTGGGTGCAGCCCGGACGTGGGCGCGCTGACCTTGTTTGCCGATGAGGCTGAGGAATTCAACCGGCCCGGCGCTGGTGGCGCCGAACCAGTGCGGGGTTCGGGTGTCGAACTCCACGGCTTCGCCGGGCCTGAGGATCAGGTCATGTTCACCGAGGACGAGGCGCAAGGTGCCGTTGAGGACATAGGCCCAGTCGTAGCCTTCGTGGGTGCGCAGCTGAGGCTCCTGTCCATCCCGCCCCTTGGGGAGGATGAACTTGTAGGCCTGAATACCGCCTGGCCGGCGCGTGAGCGGCAGGATCGTCGACCCGTCTGCACCGGCGACGGGCCGCAGATTGAGCCGGGGGTCGCCGGTCGGCGGCGCATCGACGAGTTCGTCGAGGGTTACCCCGTGCACGCGGGCCAGTGGAAGGAGCTGCTCGAGGGTGGGCCGCCGCAGGCCTGCTTCGAGTCTGGAGAGTGTGCTGGCGGAGATGCCTGTCTGCTCGGCGAGGTCAGCGAGTGTGACGTCACGGCGGAGTCGCAGGCGCTTGAGGCGCGGCCCGACGGCGCTGAGTGTGTGGTCGAGATCGTCGCTCATGGGGCCATTTTGCCATTCGGCAATACCGCTTGCACGCCCACGTGATTGTTCACGACCATGGAATCTCAAGCGTAATCAGATCGGAAGGGGTTCCAGATGGCCGAGACGGCAGGGACATCGTCAGGGGAAGAAGCTGGGGGACGCGATGGGGATGCTATGACGCACAGCTTCGACAAGGACTACTGGCAAGGGCACTGGGCATTGGCCCACGGTGCCGCGCAGGCAGATTCGGGAGGGAGTGCCCCGAACCCGCATCTCGTCCGCGAAACCAGCGGACTCGCACCGGGTACAGCGCTGGATGCCGGGTGCGGGACAGGGGCCGAGGCGACTTGGCTGGCCGCGCGCGGCTGGCAGGTCACCGGCGCCGACATCTCCGGCGCTGCCCTCGCTCAGGCGGCCGAGCGTGCCGAAGGGCAGTCCGCGCCCGGCAGAGTGACCTGGGTCGAGGCGGACCTGACGTCGTGGGCGCCGGGAGGCCGGTTCGACCTTGTGACCACCCACTACGCGCACCCGGCGATGCCGCAGCTTGCCTTCTACGAACGCATCTCGCACTGGGTAGCCCCCGGCGGCACACTGTTGATCGTCGGGCACCTGCACGGTCCCGCCACCCCGGGGCATGGGCACCGTCCTCCCCCGGAAGCGACTGTCACCCTGGCGGACATCACCAGGGGTCTCGACTCTGCCGTATGGAGCATCGCGAGTGCCGAGGAGATCACACGGACGCTCCCCGGGCCCGGTGACCGCGCTCTCCCGCTGCACGACGTCGTCGTGCGCGCCACCCGACACAGCTGACCTGACCGCTTCCCGCGCGCTACACCCCCGGTCCTGCTCAGTCCGGCAGGCTGGCATCGATCGGGAAGGTCATGAACGCCGGCGTCTCGTACGGATGAACGGACAGCGCCGCGTCGACGACGGCGTTACGACGGGAGTGGGGGAAGATCGCCTCGATCCGGGTTTCCGGCACCTCCTCGGGAGAGCCGACGACGCCGACGGCCGGGTTCGCGCCGGGCAGCGGGGTAAAGCGCCCGGTGCCGTCGAGGCTGAACGAGCAGTGTGAGTAATTGCCCAGCTTGCCGGCCCCGGCGTCGCCAATGGCCTGCCTGACCGCGGACGCGGCGTCGGTGGGGACATAGATGACCAGACAATCCATGGGCTCCATGGCAGAAAGTCTGCCACGGGGCACCGAGGAGTACTGGGGCCAGACGCCGGAGCGGGTGCGTGCACCGGGCGTCCGGGCGCCCGCACCGGCCTTAGTCGAAGCGGCCCATCATCCCCTCGTCCTAACAGTGACGCGTCCTGCCGGAGCCTCGGCTGGCGCACCGGTAACGCCGAGCTCCGGAGCCGGAGGCTCTGGTTTGGCCAAGAAAGTACCGGCCCGTGCCGTGGCAGAAGTTGCAGCCGATCCACCGCTACAAGACGGTTGACCGCTTTGCTAGGATCGGACCAGGCTTTCGTCTCCTACCTTTCAGTTGGCTACTGGTGGGTCCCGGAGTTGCGACGCGACAGCGGGTGCTTCAGAGAACGCCGGCAGGCGGAACTCCCGATCACTCCGCGCAGCGGGTGGGTGAAGATCCTGCTTCCACGTCCCAGAGTTGAAGTTGAGGTTCATAGATGGTCCTTCAGGATCGCGCGAAGGCCACCCGCGGCGCCATTGTCGTCGGTGCCGCTGCAGTTTTTGAGGAGCATGGCTACGGCAGTGCCAGCTTGACCCAGGTCTCTGAGGCGGCCGGGGTGACCAAGGGCGCCCTCTATTTCCACTTTCAGTCCAAGGAAGATCTCGCCAGGGCGGTCATCGAGGAGCAGCATCGGATCGTCGTGGCCGAAAGCGAGAGCATCCTTGCCGGGGAATGGCCAGGCCTGACGGCAATGATCCTGCTGTGCCGCGCTTTTGGACTCCAGCTCGTGCACGAGCCAGTTGTGAGGGCCGGCATCCGATTGACGTTTGAGGCGACGGCTTTTGGTCCGCCCGTGCGCGGCCCCTACGAGGACTGGATCGCCGTAATGGAGCAGCTTACCGAGCGGGCCAAGGCAGAATTGCAGGTCCGGCCTTCCATCGACGCCGGAACATTTGCCCGATACCTTGTTGCTTCGTTCACCGGGGTTCAGATGGTCTCCGGAGTACTTACCGACCGCGCGGACGTCATGCAACGGATCGAAGAAATGTGGGAGATCGTGCTGCCGGGGATCATGCATGACGAATTCAACGAGGACCCTCATGCCCTCTCCGGACTGGTTTCCACTGGAAGCCTCAGCCCGACAGGGATTCGTACCCCACCAGCACCGTGACCGCCTCGCACGGCCAGCGAGGGCTGCGACTCCGGAGCAGGAGGTGCCTTGCGCGCCCTCCTCGGGACTTTCTGCGAGCCCAACTCCCATAAACCGGATGACCGCCTTGTTTTAGCGCTGGTGGTCAATTATTCTTGTCTCGGATCCATTGGGGACTCCGCTTGAAGAGGGCTGTGTCGGGGCGCATTTATTGGGGGGCGCCGGCACAGCCCCCCGGACTGGACGGTCCGCCATGAGTATCACAAGCCTGTTCGCGGCGACCGCCGCCGTCACGTTTGAACTTGAACAAGTCTCCGCCTATGGTTTTCTGAGGCGCCCCGATGCATCCCCCAATAGCATCGGGGCGTCCCCATGTTCCGAGGCTTGGAGCGGCAACCTCAGAGGGAAAGTTTGAAGCCTACGTGCGACGCTTCGAAGCCAAGCCGCTCATAGAACCGGTGTGCTGCGACCCTGGACTGGTCAGACGTGAGCTGAACCAGTTGTGCGCCACGTCGGCGCCCTTCTGCGACCGCCCACGAGATCATCGCCCCTCCAAGGCCAAGGCTCCGAAGGTCGGACCGGACACGTACTGCTTCGATCTGCAGCCGTGTAGCTCCGCCTCTGGCCAAGCCGGGAATGAATGTAAGTTGCATGGTCCCAACCACTTCATTTTCGGTCGAGACAACTACGAGAAGAAGCTGCGCGGGGTCCGCATCAATCGCCTGGAAAGCAAGATCGTAGGGATTCCGGTGCTCGATTGCAATCGAGTCGACAGAGGCTCGGAGCTGGTCGGCAGCCAGCAGCCCAACAATCGAAGCCACATCATATGATTCAGCTTTCCTGATTGTGAATCGGCGGCCGGGCAGTTCCAGTTCAGCGAGAGTCATTTCCTCAGTATTCCAGCCATCGAAAATCAGCCAGGCGCGGCCTACCGTCCATTGTGGCTCGACGCATGTTTGTCCATAGCTTCCCCCGTTTAGTCTCAGTCGCGGCCATTACAGCCGCCGTTAATGCATTGCCCGTTGCCCACCGCCGGGGGCGACGTCAGCCGGCCCGGTCGCTACGATAAGCCCTGAGTGCGTCCTCCCTGATCCACTTTCGGGTCAGGAAAGCGTCCAGAACGAACGAAGCGCCGAGGGCCGTCCAGGAAATCCACACTGGCGCAAGGCCGGCAATCACCCAGACCCCGACTGCAACAACGAAGCCGACAGAGACGTAGCCATAGATTCGGCGTGCACGGGTCGCGAATCGTGCCTCTTGCGTCTCACGAAAGTAGTTCAGCATCAGTCCCCCAAGGTTCGAATCGGAGCCTACAGCACCGGTTGCGCCAAATGGCGAAAATGGATGAGTGGGAGATACGGCTATAACCCACAAAATTTCTGAATCACGGATTTATCAGGCTCGCCACCCGCAGCGCCATATGGTCCGCGCCTCCTCCGCAGCATGGTTGAGGATCCTGCACCGGCACGTCGGGGCGTCGAGTTGCCTCGAACCACGCCCCATCTGATTCGATGAGTGAATGGATCATTCGCAGCTGAAGCTGTCCGCCCCGAAGCTCGTTGCGGGCGATCGGGTCGCGGTTCTCTCCCCGTCCTTCGCCGCCCCGGGATACGCCCCGGCCGTGCATGAGCAGGCGATGCGGCGGCTCACTGCGGCTACGGGGTTGATCCCTGTGGAATTCCCGACGACTCGCAAGCTCGGATCCAGTCCCGAGGAACGGGCGGCAGACATCAATGCGGCGTTCGCCGATCCCAGCATCCACGCTATTCTCGCCACCATCGGCGGCGACGACCAGATCACGGTCGTACCTCATCTCGACGAGGCGGCCGTCCGGGCGAATCCAAAGATCTTCATCGGATACAGCGACAACACCAACCTGCTCAACTGGTTGTGGTCACTCGGGATATCCGCATATTACGGCGGTTCGACCCAAGTCCACCTCGGCGCCGGGCCGGGTGCGGACGACGTCCACGTCGCTTCCCTGCGGGCTGCGCTGCTCACCGGGGGCGAGCTCGACATTACCGATCCCGGGGAGTCAGAGGACTTCGGGCCGGATTGGCTCGATCCGCGGGCACTCGTCGAATACGGCGACCGCGAACCCACCGAACCCTGGGCGTGGACGGGCGCCGAACGCACGGTCTCCGGTTACACGTGGGGTGGCTGCGTCGAAGTCCTCGACCAGCTCGCCATCGCCGACAGGCTGCCTTCCGTCGACGCGCTCCGGGGCGCAATCTTGATCCTCGAAACCAGCGAACTGCTCGCTCCCGCAGATTGGGTCAAGCGATGGGTTCGTGCGCTCGGCGAGCGTGGTGTCCTGGGGGCGGTCGACGGCGTGATGGTCGCCAGGCCTCCCGTCAGCAGCCACGGGCAGGTTCCGCCTGCCGCCGAACGGGCTCGGCTGCGCGCCGCACAGCGCGATGTGGTCAGCACCGAAATCGCACGGTACAACCCGGATGCCGTCGTGTGCATCGGGGTACCCTTCGGGCACACCCGGCCGCAGTGGATCCTCCCCTACGGCAGTCGAATTCAACTCGATGGAGAAGCTAGGACGGTTACCGCCAGCTATGCGTGATCGTGGCTGTCAGTACCCGGACACGAGTCATCGTCATTTCCTATCCGGTGGGGCGCACGTTTTGATTTGAGCGGAAGAGGTTGATGGGGTCGTATGCGGCCTTGACTGCGGCCAGCCGATCGTAGTTCGCGCCGTAGGCTGCCCTCACGCGTTCCTCCCCTTCCTGGCCCAGATCGTTGACGTATACACCGCTCGCGGCAAATGGCTGCATCGCTTCGAAGAAGGCGCGGGCCCAGCCGACGTGCCGCTCCGTTTCTGCCGGATCAGACCACTGCGCCAGGATGAGGAGTTCGCTCTGGGACCGGCGATGCGGAAATGCCGTGGCTGCCGGGGGAACCCTCGCGGCCACACCGTGCAGTTGCTGCATTCCGATGCCGCTCGCCGCTGAAGGCATCTCGGCCGCAAATTGGAGCAGGACATCGATGGCGCCGGCGGTGAAGTCAGTGAAGAAACTCGATTTCCAATAGTGGTTCCGGCCCCGCGGAAAGCCGGCGTCGTGGGCGCTCTGCCAAGCGCAATAGTCGGTTGGAACCACCACGTCCACTGCTGGGCCGAGCTCGCGCAGGGGTCGGAGCGCCAGCGCCGCCTCATCATGCCCGCCGCTCCAGCAGACGCCGACGCCGAAAACAGGGCGCCCATTGGCGTCACACCCCAGGCTGGCCGACATCGAGAGCTCGTCGGGGCAGGAAGCGGCGAATCCGGGATAGAACTCCAGGACCTCCCTTGTCCGTTCGGCCGGGAATGAGAGCGCTCCGGCAAGAACCTGCCCGACGGGATGCAAAGCATAGGTGAAAGACGTGACAACGCCGAAGTTGCCGCCGCCCCCACGGATGGCCCAGTAGAGGTCTGCGTGTTGGTCGGGGCTCGCCGTCAGCAGCCTGCCATCCGAAGTCACGATGTCGGCGGCCAGCACGTTGTCGCAAGCGAGCCCGTGTTTGCCGTTGAGCCAGCCGATGCCACCCCCGAGGGTCAAGCCGGCGATGCCGGTAACCGACACGACTCCGAGCGGCGTGGCCAGGCCGTGCGCCTGAGTTGCGACGTCAAGGTCGGCCAGGAGCGCACCCGCTCCAGCCACGGCGGCCCGCCGTTCGGCGTCGACCTGAACGCTCTTCATGCCGGAGCAATCCAGCATGAGCCCATGGGCGCCAACCGCGTTCCCTGCCACGTTGTGGCCGCCGCCCTTAATGGAGACGGGGAGATCCTTTTCCCGGGCGAAGGTCACTGCACGGCGAATATCGTCGGCGTCGGCCGGGCGGACAATCATGTCCGGACGGCGGTCAATCATCGCGTTGAAGACCTTCCGGGCTTCGTCGTAGCCGACGTCCCCTGGACGCAACAGCAGGCCCCGGAGCGCCGAACTCAAGCCATCGACGTCGGCCGGATCAAGCGACGGTGAGGGGGTCCGGAAAGCCACGCCACGGCACCTTTCTCGTTCGAGATCATCAGGAACGCTCCCCGGCCCACGGCGTCGTGCTCATTTGACCGTCAGTGAGCCGTGCATGTTGGGGTGGTAGGTGCAGTGAAAGGCGTAGGTCCCCGGTTCGGAAGGTGCCTTGAATGTGGCCGTACCGCCGTTTTCCTTGACCTCGACATCAAAGAGGGTCGCATTCTGGTCAGCGGTTACCGTGTGCTCGGCAGTGTCCATGTTGATCACCTTCACCTCAGCGCCGGGAGCCACGGCACCCGGGATCTCGTAGGCGAAGTTGCTGATCGTGATGGTCACGGCGGCGGCGTTTGCCGCCCCGCTGCCCGGTCCTGACTGGGCGGATCCCGCCGGGGCAGACGGTTCCATCGACATGCTGGGAGAGGTCCCGGCCGTCGTGGCGGGCGCCGGCGTCTGCGTTCCGCCGCCTCCGGCACAGCCGCTCAGCCCGATCAGTACCGTTGCCAGCACAAGTGCAGTCCGTGTCTTGTTGCTCGTCATGATGTGCCGTCCTCAACGCTGGAGGGGGCTGAGGAATCAGCCCGGCTTCCTTCCATTCTGCATCCGCCACCATCAAAAAGCACCGCCAAATAGCTGCGTCAGAGAACACGGCCATCAGGGCTGCGCCCTTGCCTTTTGCAGGTAGGCCATGAGTCCGGCCAGTTGCTCCGGGGTCCAAGGCAGATCGGTGCTGAGGGCAGCCTGATTGTCCTGCCACATGGAACGGGCCGCGGCTTTGGTCCCTTCGCCGGCGTGGAACATAGATCCGATTTCGTCCCATGCCGTGGCCCAGTCCCGGATGGCCGGATCAGATACCGGCGTCCCATTTTCGACGTGTCTGAGGCCCTCCTCGACCAATGCGGCCCATCGCACCTTGGCGGCCTCGATGCTGTCGCTGCCAAGTTCGGCTCTGCGGCCGGCCAGTTCCTGTCGCTGTTCTGGTGTGAAGAAGTTTTCCATCATGGTGATCATCTCCAAAGTTGCCATGAACTGTTCCGGTGCCGGCATGGCGGCCCCGTCGATGCGCGACAGCAAGTCGCATATCCGGTCCTGCACCGCCTGGACCTGCTCGACCTGCCGGCGCAGGTGCAGCAATTGTCTTTCCAGGAGCGTGCGCAGCGAGCCCATGTCATCGGCAGGGGTTCCCAGTGCGGCGCCGATTTCGGCCAGCGGCAGGCCCAGCATCTGCAGCGCCCGGATCCGGTAGAGCCGCCGGACGTCGTCCTCGGAGTAGCGGCGGTGGCCGGAAGCCGTCCGCCGGCCTGCCGACAGCAACCCAATCTCGTCGTAGTGATGAAGGGCCCGGACCGTGACTCCAGATGCTTTGGCAAGGTCGCCGATGCTCCACTGGCCCGCGGCACCGCTCGTCTCTGTCATGTGATCCACCGTAGATCCTCACCCCGCGTGAAGATCAAGTCCCTCCGCCGCCCCTTGGGGACCGGCCGCCGGTTCGGGTTCCGTCCCCGGTCGGCCGGCCTTCCCGACGTCGGCCAGCCGGTTGTTCAGCCGGTCCACCTCGTCGAGGACTTCGGTCGCCGCCCAGGCGCGGCTGCGCTTGGACTGGGTGACCGGGGTGATGACTCCGGCGGTGGAGAGCCGCTGCAGTGCGGCGTAGACGGAGCTCTCGGCGACGCCGGCAATATGGGCAGCGCTGTGGGCCTCGAACACGGGCCGCTCCAGCAGCCACGGGATGATCTTCTCGTCCGCGGATCCTCTCCGGGGCCTGGCCAGCTCCAGCCACATCGCCGGCAGCGCATCGAGGGCGGCGACGGATTCCCGGGCCGCATCAGAGGCGCGGACAGCGGAACGGGCCAGGTAGAGCACGAACGGATCGGCATCACCGGAGCGGTAGTTGTTGACCAGACTGAAGTACGTGTCGACGTCTGCGACCATCGCCGACGCGATCGGGGTGACGGTGTTCTTGGTGAGCCCACGACGCCGGGATATCGCGCCAATGAGGGCCCGCCCGATCCGGCCGTTGCCGTCGGTGAACGGGTGGATGGACTCGAAGTGGGCGTGGGCGATCGCCGCCTGCGCCATGATCGGCACGTCGCGGCGGTTGCAGAAGACCATCAGGTCTTCCATCAGGTCCGGCACGAGCTCCGGCGGGGGCGGGACGTGGATGGCGCCGCGCGGTGAATGGTCGCTGCCGCCGATCCAGTTCTGCACGTCCCTGAGCCGGCCGGCGTGTGGGCCGTCCATCGGGTCGTCTTTCATGAGCGTGTGATGGGCGGCCAGCATAGCCTCCAGCCGGATCTCGCCGGTCCGCCCGGCGTCGTCGATCATCCCTTGCACAGCGTCGGCGGCAGCCACCATGGAGCGGGCGTCGTCACTGGCCTTGAGCCCGATCATGGCCCGTGCGTAGTCGTCGCGGTTGGCGTTGACGTGCTCGATTTTGGAGGAGGAGACCGCCTCGCTGCGGAGCAGGAACCCGCTGATGGCGGCCATCCGCGTGCCGGCGGTGACGTCCAGGGACGCTATGGCGACGGCGGCCTCTTCCAGGGCGACGATGGTCTCACGCCCCGGATCGAACCAGCTCCCGGCGATCAAGGGCGGCAGCGAGACCACAACCTCAGAGAATTCCCGGTCTTCGCGGGGCGGCCGCCCAGACGACTTCCACGGCATCGTCTTGCTGCCGTGCGCAGGCCAGCGGGTCATGGATCCTCCGGAAGTCTAAATAGTCACCTTGCTATTTAGACTTTAGGGGCTAAACATGAATAACGCGATGCGTGTTTGGGGGAACCCGCCGTGGCGGAGCAGTCTGCCGTCGAATGCTCCAGCCCTAGGAGCCGGCTTGCCTAGCCTCCGGCCCCGTAGCTTCCTGTATGACCCAGCGGTTGCCGTCCGGGTCACTGAAGTAGGCGAAGGCGATTCCACCCATGTCTTGGACTTCGCTGACTTCCGCTCCCCGCTGGAGCAGCTCAGCCCGCGTGGACGCCATTTCGGGGACCACCAATTGCAGGCCCTCCAGGCTGCCCGGCGGCATGCTGGTCATTCCCGTGCCGATGACGATAGAGGTGGCAGAGCCGGGTGGCGTGAGTTGCACGACCCTCATGCCCGGTATGTATTCGACGTCGTGGTCCAGGACGAACCCGAGTCGGTCCATATAGAACGACTTGGCCTTGTCCACATCACTGACGGGTACTTGTACGACCTCGAGGCGCATCTCCATGCGCCCCACAATACCCCGGCGGTCTCGCCGGCAGACAGGGACGGACAATCCCGCTGCGAGGAGGTCGGATGACGCCTGCCGCGATTTTTCGAATACACGAATAAGCTCTCCACAGCTACGACAACATGTATGAAGCGCCGGAGCGCAGCGCCGGGAGGAACCGGGTTCGCGAAGGCCCGGGAAATTGCTCGTCAAGCTCGCGGCACAGTGGACACACGTTGCGGCTTGGGACAGCTACAAGGAGATGGAATTAGATGCCGCTAGATCAGCTTTTCGCAATACTCGCTTGCATACTTCTGGCTGGCCTGACCGTTTTCCAAGGGGCGTTGGCCGCCGGTGCCCCGCTCGGGAGATTGGCGTGGGGCGGAAACCACCGTGTCCTCCCAGCCAAACTGCGAATCGGGAGCGCCGCAACCATTGCCGTGTACGCACTCTTCGCCTACGCCGCGCTCGCAAAGGCCGACTTTGTCCCGGCCTTGGTCAGCGAATCCTTTACGGCGGTCACCGTGTGGGTGATGACGGCATACTTCGTGCTTGGCGTCCTCATGAACGGGATCTCCCGCAGTAAACCTGAGCGTCTCGTCATGACCCCCACCACGCTTGCCCTTGCAGCCCTCTACCTGGGACTTGCACTCCACTGATGTCCAGCAGGGGAATCAGCAAGCATAGCTCGCGCCGAACCTCGCGCCGGACGTTGCGCACGCCAAAGGAAAACGCAGCCGCGACGACGCCTGCGTTTTCCGCTGATGCGGTGGCCGACTTTGAAGGCAGTGGAGTCAGGCCTGGCTCAGCGCCTTCGCCTTAACAGCGTCGAATTCGCTCTGGGTCAGCGTGCCGGCGTCGAGAAGTTCCTTGGCCTTTGCGATTTCCTGGGTGGGGGACGCCTTGGCCACGGAGCGGATGTATTCCGTTGTTGCCGCTTCTGCCTGCTGGGCGCTGCGGGCCTGGCGCTCGGCCATGCTGCGGCCCCGCGCGATCAGGTATACGAGAACCGTGAGGAACGGCACGAAGATCAGGAAGATGACCCACACGGCTTTGAGCCAACCGCTGAGTTCGCGGTCCCGGAAGATGTCTGTGATAACCGCAAACAGTGCGAAGAGATACGCGATGAACGCGAATGACCAAAAGAACAGCCAAATGAAGTTCCAGAATTGCTCCACGGGAGCCATCCTTCCGTTCTGAGGAGGCCCTGCTGGCATCCTTATGCGCCAAGCTAGTCTCCCGGGCTGTGCGCCGTTAGGACCAAAGGGCCTGATTTCAGCGGAGTGGCGGGCCTAGAAGAAGTGCAGCTCGCTGGCCACATCCGGCGAGGGGTGCACCACGGGAGCCTGGCCAAGTTCGAGCAGGATGTCGTTAATGCTCAGCTGGCCGTCCAGCTGAGGATCCAGCTGCACCGGGACAACAGCCTCCGGAACGGCGTCGCTACTCATGCCACGATCATATGTGCGGACAGTCCCTGAGCCTGGGGGCCACGCCGACCGGGGTCCGGGGCGGGCACCGGGGGCGTCATGCGTAGTCCTCCTGCAGGGCGGCGATGGCCAGCGGGACTAGGCTTGGATGTATGCCTTCTCCAGCCCCCAGACTCCCCCGCCCGTCCGCTCAGGGCAGTCCACGTACCGGCCTCCGGCCCGCGCAGACAGCGGCCCTGGCCGCATGCGCGGATGCACTGCTGATTCTGCTCTTCGCAGCGATTGGGCGCGACGCGCACCAGCGCGGAGAAATCATCACAGGTGTCTTTGCGACGGCGTGGCCGTTCCTCACGGGCGCGGCACTGGCCTGGCTGGTCCTGCGGTTGTGGCATGACCCCCTGCGGGTGTGGCCCGCCGGCGTCGCTGTCTGGCTTGGAGCCGTCGGCGTCGGAATGATCCTGCGGGCCCTCACCGGGCAGACGGTGGTCCTGCCCTTCATCATCGTGGCCCTGCTGAGCCTGGCCGTTTTCCTCCTGGGTTACCGCCTTGTGGCCGCGGGCGTTCGGCGGCTGCGTTCACGCCGCCGCCAGGCCTAATGCACTAGGCTTGCAGAAGATGGCAGCGCCCGCGCAAGGGCCGCCGACAGGCCCGCAAACGGCGCAACCGATCCGGAAAGGTTCACACGTGGTCACCGCATTCGTCCTGATCAAGACAAACGCCTCACGCATCCCGGAGACCGCCGAGGAAATCTCTGCTATCCCGGGGATCAGCGAGGTCTATTCCGTAACGGGCGAGTGGGACCTGATCGCCATCGCCCGGGTCGCCAAGCACGAGGACCTGGCGGACGTCATCGCGGACAAGCTCTCGAAAGTGCCCGGCGTCGCGCACACCACCACGCAGATCGCGTTCCGCGCGTACTCCCAGCACGACCTCGATGCGGCCTTTGCCCTCGGTTTCGAGCAGTAGCGAACAATCCACATACCAGCAGCACACAGGACGGGCCCGGCAGAATCTGCCGGGCCCGTCCTACTTGATCTTTAGGCGGTCTGAGACAGGGCAACCCACCTGTCCAGCACGGCGGCCGCCGCTCCGGATTCAATGGACTGCTCGGCGCGGCTAAACGCGGCGGCCATGCGCTCCGCCAGCGGACCCACGGCGTCGAGGTCGAACGCCACCAGTCCGGCCGCGGCGTTGAGCAGCGCCGCATCGCGGGCCGGCCCCGGCGCACCGCCCAGGACGGCCCGGACGACGGCGGCATTCGCCACCGCGTCGCCGCCGCGCAGCTCCTCCAGTGTGGCCTTCCGGATGCCGAGATCGCGCGGATCAAACATCTCTTCAGTTACCTCACCGTTGCGGATCTCCCACACCCGCGACGGGCCGGTGGTGGTGAGCTCGTCCAGTCCGTCATTGCCGCGGAAAACCAGGCCCCGGCTGCCGCGCTTGGCCAGCACTCCGGCCACCAGCGGGGCCATCTGCTCATTGGCGACGCCCACCGCCGATGCCTGGACATGTGCCGGGTTGACCATGGGGCCAAGGAAGTTGAACGCCGTCGGAACGCCGAGTTCGCGGCGGGCGACGGCGGCATGCCGCATGGAGGGGTGGAAAACCTGGGCGAAGCAAAACGTGATTCCCGCCTCTTCGGCGTTGAGTGCCACGCGGGGAATGGGAAGATCCAGCCGGACGCCGAGGGCCTCCAGGACATCGGCGGATCCCGACGAGGACGACGACGCACGGTTGCCGTGCTTGACCACCCTGGCCCCCGCTCCGGCGGCGATGAGGGCGGCCATCGTGGAGATGTTGACGGTGTTCTGCTGGTCCCCACCAGTGCCGACGATGTCCAGCTTCTCACCGGCAATGTCAATGGGGTTGGCGTTGGCGATCATCGCCTCCACGAGGCCGGCAAGCTCATCCACGGTCTCGCCCTTGGCTCGCAGCGCCACCAGGAATCCCGCCACCTGGGCCGGCGTCGCCTCACCGGACATGATGGAGTTCATGGCCCACTCAGTGCTCCCGGCAGTGAGGTCGGCGCCGCTGATGAGAGCGTTGATGAGCCGCGGCCAGGTGTTGCCTGCCGCCTGTGCAGATGCCTGTGAAGTCACCTCCCGATGCTATCGAGGTCGGCCCCGCAAAGACCAATGTGAACCCCGCCGGGAACTTTTCCGCGCGAATTCGCGTCTTTGTAGAAAAAGTCCTCCGAAAACGCGGTTTGCGTTGGGCAGGACGGACTTTTATAGACATAATGTCTATGTGACATCTGCGACCCATGCCCCCAGTACCCCGGCGCACCCGACGCTGAACCGCCCGAACATGGTTTCTGTTGGAACCGTTGTGTGGCTGTCCAGTGAGTTGATGTTCTTCGCCGGTCTCTTCGCCATGTACTTCACACTCCGTTCGACTTCCGGACTGATGTGGGCCGAAGAGACAGCCAAGCTCAACTTCCCGTTTGCGCTCGTTAACACGATCGTCCTCGTGGCAAGTTCCTTTACTTGCCAGATGGGCGTCTTCGCTGCCGAGCGGCTCCAGCCGCGCCGGACCGGCGGACGCTTCAGCTTTACCCAGTGGGGGATGAACGGATGGTTCATCCTGACATTCCTCATGGGTTCCTTCTTCGTCGCCGGCCAGGCGACCGAGTACGCCATGCTCGTTTCCGAGCATGTCTCGCTGTCGTCCAACGCCTACGGTTCGGCCTTTTACATCACGACGGGCTTCCACGGCCTGCACGTCATCGGCGGTCTGATTGCCTTCCTGCTCATCATGGGCCGCTCCTTCGCCGCGAAGAAGTTCGGACACTTTGAAGCGACTTCGGCGATCGTCACCTCGTACTACTGGCACTTCGTGGACGTCGTCTGGATTGGCCTCTTCCTGGTCATCTACGTCCTCAAGTAGTCAGACTTGACTCTTTTTCTACAAGAGGCAGAATTTCAAGAAGCGGCTCCCGGAGCCACCGCAGGATCGAATAAAGGAACCACCACGTGAAGGCACTCTCGCAGAAGCGACGTCACCCACTGGCAGCAATTGCACTGCTGCTGATGGGCCTCTTGGTCACGGGTGGGCTGTACGCCGTTGCCACCACCGTCAACCAGGCCAAGGCCGACACCACCACCTACAGCGCAAGCGACGTAGAGGAAGGCGGCAAACTCTTTGCCGCCAACTGCGCCACCTGCCACGGCATGGGTGCCAGCGGATCGCAGGCCGGACCGTCCCTTGTGGGCGTCGGCGCCGCCGCTGTTGACTTCCAGGTCGGCACCGGCCGCATGCCCATGCAGATGAACGGCCCGCAGGCCTACAAGAAGCCCGCCCAGTTCAATGAGGAACAGACCAAGCAGCTGGCTGCTTACGTTGCATCCCTCGGCCCCGGCCCGGCCATTCCCGAGGCAGGTGTGCTCGATGAGAAGGGCGACGCCGCCAAGGGTGGCGAGCTGTTCCGCACGAACTGCGCCATGTGCCACAACGCTGCCGCTGCCGGCGGTGCCCTGACCCGGGGCAAGTTCGCCCCGGCCCTCGCAGGTGTCTCCGGCCAGCACATCTACGAAGCCATGGTTACCGGCCCGCAGAACATGCCGGTCTTCAGCGACGCGAACATCTCCCCGGAGGGCAAGCGCGACATCATCACGTTCCTGAAGCAGATTGAGGCCAACGGTTCGCCCGGCGGCGCCGATCTTGGCGCACTGGGACCGGTTTCCGAAGGTCTCTTTGTCTGGATTGCCGGCCTGGGCGTCATCATCGCGTTCACCATCTGGCTCACGTCCCGCACGTCCTAAACGGACCTTGCACCTGTAAGAATTTTCTGCTGACCCGTCAGCAGTTTGAATTGAAACCTAACTCGGCACTCGCCGAGACGAGAGAAGGATGAGGCGAATTATGGGCAACCATAGTGACGGCGGTCCGAACGACTCGGGCACCGTAGCTACGGCTGGTCAGAATGAGGTGGAGAAATTCCAGGATCCTGGAATTCCCCCGCACCGTTTGCGCCTGGCTGACACGGACCCGAAGGCCGCAAAAAAGGCAGAACGGCAGGTAGCCCTTCTGTTCGGCATCTCGGTCGTTGGCACCTTGATATTCCTGGTGGCGTATTTCGCGATCGATCTGGGGGATGACTCCACGATCGCCACGATCCGTCTCCAGAATGCACTGCTGGGCCTGGGTACCGCGTTCGCGATGCTGGGCATCGGCACCGGTATCGTCCACTGGGCCAAGGCCCTCATGCCGGACCACGAGGTCTCAGAAGAGCGCCACGCGATCCGCACCGAGGAAGACCGCCAGGCCGCCGTCCGCATCGTCGATGACATTGTGGAGGAAACCGGCATCAAGCGCCGGCCGCTGATCCGCAACACCCTGCTCGGCGCCGTCGCACTGGCGCCCCTGCCGGCCCTTGCCATCTTTGGTGACCTCGGTCCCCGGCCGGATGACACGCTGGCCCACACCATGTGGGCCCCGCAGGACGGCAAACTCAAGCGTCTCGCCCGCGACCCCGATGGCACTCCGATCAAGGCCGCGGACGTCACTTTGGGCTCTGCTTTCCACGTCATCCCGGAAGGGCTGAACGAGCTGAGCGAAGGCAAGCTGAATGAGAAGGCTAAGTCCGTTGTTCTCCTCATGCGCCTGAACCCCGAGGAGCTCCACCCCTCTCCCGGGCGCGAAGACTGGGCCTACAACGGAATCGTTGCCTACTCCAAGATCTGCACCCACGTGGGCTGCCCTGTTGCCCTCTATGAGCAGCAGACGCACCACCTGCTGTGCCCGTGCCACCAGTCCACCTTCGACCTGACCCAGCAGTGCAAGGTGATCTTTGGCCCCGCCAGCCGCCCTCTCCCCCAGCTGCCGATCTCCGTCGACTCTGAGGGTTACCTCGTCGCCACGAGCGACTTCCATGAACCTGTTGGACCGAGCTACTGGGAGCGTGAGCAGCATGTCCTCATCCCTAACTCCTGATGCCCCCGTCTTCGTCGCCAAGACGAAAGGCGGCCGCATCACCGACTTCGTCGACCAGCGTGTTGGCGGCTCCGGAATCCTCCGTGAGTTCGGCCGGAAGGTCTTCCCTGACCACTGGTCGTTCATGTTCGGCGAAGTGGCGCTGTACTCCTTCGTCATCCTGTTGCTCTCCGGCACTTTCCTGACCTTCTTCTTCGATCCGTCCATGGCGGAGACGCACTACGCGGGCTCTTACACGCCCCTGAAGAACGTCGAAATGTCCGTGGCGTACAGCTCCTCACTGGACATCTCCTTCGATGTCCGCGGCGGCATGTTCATGCGCCAGGTACACCACTGGTCAGCCCTGCTGTTCGTGGCCTCTGTCTCCGTGCACATGCTTCGCGTGTTCTTCACCGGCGCATTCCGCAAGCCCCGCGAACTGAACTGGGTAGTAGGCAGCGTCCTGCTCATCCTCTCCATGGCCGCAGGCTTCACCGGCTACTCACTCCCCGATGACCTGCTCTCCGGCAACGGCCTGCGGATTATCGACGGCGTCATCAAGTCCATCCCGGTCATCGGCACCTACACCTCGTTCTTCCTCTTCGGCGGCGAGTTCCCGGGCACCATGATCATCAGCCGCCTGTACATGCTCCACATCCTCCTGGTTCCCGCGCTCATCCTGCTGATGATCGTGATGCACCTCTTCATGGTGGTTGTGCACAAGCACACGCAGTACCCCGGCCCCGGCCGCAATGACGGCAACGTCGTCGGCTACCCCCTGGGACCGGTTTACGCGGCGAAGGCCGGCGGCTTCTTCTTCATCGTGTTCGGTGTCGTTGCCCTCATGGCGGCGTTCTTCACCATCAACCCGATTTGGAACTACGGCCCGTACGACCCCTCCCCGGTTTCGGCTGGCACCCAGCCTGACTGGTACATCGGTTTCGTTGACGGCGCCCTGCGCCTGATGCCGGGCACGATCGGTGACTGGAAGGTTGAGCAGATCTGGTTCGGCCACGTGTTCACGTTCAACGTGCTGCTTCCGGCCCTGGTCCCCGCGGGCATCCTCTTCACGGTCATGTTTGCCTACCCGTGGATCGAACGCTGGATCACCAAGGACAACCGTGAGCACCACGTCCTGGACCGTCCCCGCAACGCTCCTACCCGTACGGCAATCGGCATGGCCGGTTTCGTCTGGTACTGCGTGATGTGGGCAGCCGCCGGCTCGGACCTCATCGCCACCCACTTCCACGTGGCCCTGAACGATGTGACCTATTGGCTGCGCGCGCTGTTCTTCATCGGCCCGGTCATCGCGTTCATCGTCACGAAGCGGGTCGCCCTGGCGCTCCAGCGCAAGGACCGCGAGATTGCCCTGCACGGCCGCGAAACCGGCCGCATCGTGCGCCTGCCGCACGGAGAGTTCATCGAGGTCCACGCCCCGCTGGATGAATACAAGCGCTACAAGCTGGTCGGCTTCGAGTCCCCGGCCCCGCTCCCCGCGGTGCCGAACGAGAACGGCGTCGTCGACCGCAGGGAAAAGCGCCGCGCGAAGCTGTCCCGCTGGTTCTTCGAGGACCGGGTTGCCCCGGCCACTCCGGCAGAGCTGGAGGCCGCCCACGGCCACCACGGCGCCCACGAGGCTGTCGAAGCTGCAGAGTCCCAGAAGACGCTGAGCCACTAGGCAGTACCAAGCAATACACAGGAAGGCCCGGTCCCCTTGGGGACCGGGCCTTCCTGCATTCCCAACGAAACAACAGAAACAACAACAACGCGGGGTCACTTCGCGCCCCTAACCCCCCTCGGGATGGGCGCGAAGTGACCCCGCGTTGTTGGTGCTACGGGCGGTACCCCGAGGCGTAGTTGCGGGTAGGCCGGACGCCGGGGCGTTGCAGGGGCACCCAGAGCTTGTAGCGGTCAGCCCGGTAGTAGGACACGGAGTAGTCCACCATGGCACGGGCCACAAAGGCGTGCCGCTGGATCTTCAGCAGCGGAGTGCCGACCTCGACGTTCAGGAGCCGGGCCGTGGACGGCGACGCCGCCGTGGCCTCGATCATGTCCTCGCCCCACTCCATCACCAGCCCGTAGCGTTCGCTCAGCACGTTGTACAGGGACGTGGGCGGTTCGCCGTCCAGCAGCCCGGGAACCCGGTGGGCCGGGATGAAGTTCTCGTCCACACTCATCGGCTCGTTGTCGGCCAGCAGGAGGCGCCGGAACCGGACCAGTGGTGTCCCTTCCTCCAACTGCAGCTCGCGGGCCAGGAACGCGCTCGCGCCAATCTGCTCGAAGCTCAGGACCTTGGCGGCGGGGACCATGCCGCGGCGCTGCATCTCTTCGCTGTAGGAGGTCAGCTTCACCTGGAGATCCAGCTTGGGTTTGCGCACAAACGTGCCCAGGCCCACGACGCGCTCGATCACTTCCTCGCCCACAAGGGCGTCGATGGCCTGGCGCACAGTCATCCGGGCCAGGCCGAAGCGCTGGGCGAGGTCCCGTTCGGAGGGCAGGGCGGATCCGGGCGGGCAGGCGGCGGCGATGTGCGCCCGCAGGATTTCCCGCAACTGCACGTAGATCGGCACCCCGCTCTCACGGTCGATCTCGCCGATCATTTTGGACGCGTTAGTGGACGCCATGCTTCAGCCTCCGGTCGCGGCCCGGCGCGGGAAAAACACTCATATCTCAAGGGTAAGCCCGTGGCCCGGCAGGTCTAGACCACGCCGCCGACTCAAGTCGTGCGGGGCACTCCCCCGCGGCTACCCTAGAAGGTAAAGACCGGTGCCGGGGCAAGGGCGCCCGCCCGGTCCGACGGAATGCCTGCCGAACGTCTCCACCTGGATCGCGCTCGGGTGGCCGGCCAGCCCAGTAGCAGCACGTACAGAACAACACCAGCATGAGGGAGTCCCGTTGCCAGTTCGCAAGGCAATCGTCATGGCCGCCATCGGCCTCCACGCCCGGCCGGCGGCAGTATTTGTCCGGGCGGTCACGGCGACCGGCCTCCCGGTGACCATCAGCAAGGACGGCAGGCCCGGCGTCGACGCCCGTTCGCTGCTGGAGGTCATGACCGAGGACTTCGAGTGCGGCTGTGAGGTGGAGCTGGCCGTCGCTGTGGACGCCCTCCCGGCCGCCTGCAGCCCCGCAGAGGCCGAGGGTGCGCTGGAGGAACTCCGGATCCTCTTGGAGTCGGCAGCGGCGTCCTGAGGGGCGCACGCGGGCCGGTCGCGCGAGGGCGCACCACACCCAGCCGGCAGGAACAAGCCCCGGCAGCAACAAGGAAGCAAGGCACTAACGACGGCGGGCCCCACCATTGGTGGGGCCCGCCGTCGTTTGTTCTGAACTTCTAGTCCGGATGCGCGCTAATGCGCGTGGTCACCACGGCTGTACTCGTAGACCCAGCCGACCAGTGCGACCACTGCCATTCCGCCGGCGATGAAGACGATCCACCAGCCCACGGCCAGGCCGAGGAACCCTGCGGCGCAGGACAGGCCCAGCATCAGCGGCCACCAGCTCCAGGGGCTGAAGTGTCCCTGCTCGCCGGCGCCTTCGTGGATCTCGGCGTCGTTGCGGTCCTCGGGGCGCATGCCCACGCGCCGGCCGGTGAAGCCGAGGTAGGCGCCGATCATGCCGGCGAGGCCACCGACCAGCAGGATGGCCAGTGCGCCCACCCATTCGGTCCAGTTGGTCAGGTAACCGTAGATGAATGCCACGGGCACGAAGAAGAAGACGCCGTAGCCAAAGATCCTTGATTCGATTTTCACTTGGCGGTGTCCTTCTGGTCGGCGTTACCGAGAGCCGCTGCTGCCGGAGCAGGCGAATCGACGGTGTAGGACTGGGAAAGCTCCGGGTGGTGCAGGTCCAGGGCAGGACGCTCGGAGCGGATGCGGGGCAGGGAGGTGAAGTTGTGGCGCGGCGGCGGGCAGGACGTGGCCCACTCCAGGGAGGCACCGAAGCCCCACGGGTCATCAACTTCCACACGCTCGTTGCTGCGCCAGGTGATGTAGACGTTCCAGAAGAACGGAATCAGCGACGCGCCGAGGACGAACGAGGCGATCGTGGAGAACTGGTTCATCCACGTGAAGTTGTCCTGCGGCATGTAGTCGGCGTAGCGGCGGGGCATGCCCTCGACACCGAGCCAGTGCTGGATCAGGAAGGTGCCGTGGAAGCCAAGGAACAGCATCCAGAAGTGGATCTTGCCGAGACGCTCGTTGAGCATCTTGCCGGTCCACTTGGGCCACCAGAAGTAGAAGCCGGCGAACATGGCGAACACGACGGTGCCGAAGACCACGTAGTGGAAGTGCGCCACCACGAAGTAGGAGTCCGAGACGTGGAAGTCCAGCGGCGGCGAGGCCAGGATGATGCCGGTGAGGCCACCGAAGAGGAACGTCGCCAGGAAGCCGATGCTCCACAGCATGGGGGTCTCAAACGTGATGGAACCGCGCCACATGGTGCCGATCCAGTTGAAGAACTTCACGCCGGTCGGAACGGCGATGAGCATCGTCATGAAGGAGAAGAACGGCAGCAGTACCGAGCCGGTGACGTACATGTGGTGGGCCCACACGGTCACGGACAGGGCGGCGATGGAGATGGTCGCGTAGACCAGGCCCTTGTAGCCGAAGATCGGCTTGCGGCTGAAGACCGGGAAGATCTCGGAGACGATGCCGAAGAACGGCAGCGCAATGATGTACACCTCAGGGTGGCCGAAGAACCAGAACAGGTGCTGCCAGAGGACGGCACCGCCGTTCTCGGGGTCGAAGATGTGCGCACCGAAGCGGCGGTCCGCACCGAGGGCAAACAGCGCGGCGGCCAGCGGCGGGAAGGCCATCAGGACCAGGATGGAGGTTACGAGGGCGTTCCAGGTGAAGATCGGCATCCGCCACATGGTCATGCCCGGGGCGCGCATGCAGATGATGGTGGTGATGAAGTTGACCGCACCAAGGATGGTGCCGAAGCCGGAGAGCGCCAGACCGAAGACCCAGAGGTCACCGCCGACGCCGGGGCTGAACGTGGTGTTGGACAGCGGCGCGTACGCGAACCAGCCGAACGACGCGGCGCCCTGCGGGGTGATGAAGCCGGAGACGGCGATCGTGGAGCCGAAGAGGAAGAACCAGAAGGCCAGTGCGTTCAGTCGCGGGAAGGCGACGTCGGGGGCACCGATCTGCAGCGGCATGATGACGTTGGTGAAGCCGGCGAACAGCGGCGTCGCGAACATCAGCAGCATGACGGTGCCGTGCATGGTGAAGAGCTGGTTGTACTGCTCTTTGGTCTGCAGGATCTGCATGCCGGGTTCGAAGAGCTCGGCACGGATCAGCAGCGCCATGATGCCGCCGAAGCAGAAGAAGATGAACGACGCGATCAGGTACATGTACCCGATCGTCTTGTGGTCGGTCGAGGTGATCCAGTTGACGACGATGCGTCCCTTGGACTTCGGTACTACGGGAGTCTCGAGGATCCCGGCGGATTGAGTGTAAGTTGCCACGTCGCTCCCCTTACTTGGTTTCGGCCGGGGCCGGGTTGCGGTCGTACTCTTCACCGAGCAGGCCGGTGTTCCCGTCCTGGCGCAGCTTGTCCATGTGCGCCTGGAACTCCGACTCGGAGACAACCTTCACGCGGAACAGCATTTCGGAGTGGTACTCGCCACAGAGTTCGGCGCACTTACCGTCGTAGGTGCCCTCCCTGGTGGGCGTCAACCGGATGTAGTTGGTCTTGCCGGGAATCATGTCCCGCTTCTGCAGGAAGGCAGGGACCCAGAAGGAGTGGATGACGTCGCGCGCGTTGAGCTCGAGGTCAACCGACTTGTTGACCGGCAGGTACAGGGTGGGCAGCTTTTCCTTGTCCACGTCGTTGCCGGTCAGGTGCGCCTGGACGCCCGCTTCGTGCACGTCCTCGGTGACGACGTTGCCCTTCAAGTAGTTGAAGTCCCAGGCCCACTGCTTGCCGCGGACGTCGACGACGACGTCGGCCGGCGTTGAGCGGTCATCGATCGACTGCTGGTCACGGTCGGTGAAGTAGAAGAACACCAGGACCATGAACAGCGGGATCGTCAGGTAGAACACTTCAAGCGGAAGGTTGAAGCTGTTCTGGCGCGGGAAGCCCACGGTGCCCTTGCGGCGCCGGTAAGCGACGATGCACCAGATCATCAGGCCCCAGGTGATGATGCCGACGACCAGCGCGGCAATCCATGAGTTGACCCAGAGGTCCATGATGAGGTCAGTGTGATTGGTGGTGCCACGCTCGGTGGGCAACCAGCCCTTCTGTACCTCTGGTGAACATCCAGTCAAAGCCAACGCGCCGGCTAGTGCCAAGCCAGTGATCGTAGTGATCTGTTTGCGTCGGCTGCCGGTTCGGTTCTGCGAACTCACAGACGGCCCTTCCTACTTGTTGCTGTTGCCCCGCAAATTACGGGCAGGGCAAACGAAAAGTTTTACTACTCGGTGTAGAGCTTACCGCTCCCCGGGAGTTTTCGCCCACATGTCCGCACCGTGCGTCGGGAGCTTTTTGTAGGCGCCGCTCGTTGAGGATCCTGCGGCACTAAGGCCGGGCAAAATGCCCGGCCTTAGTGGAAGGAATTAGTGGAAAGAATCTCCGCAGGCGCAGGACCCGCCGGCGTTCGGGTTGTCGATCGTGAAGCCCTGCTTGGCGATGGTGTCCTCGAAATCGATGCTGGCACCGCTGAGGTAAGGAACGCTCATCTTGTCGACGACGACCTCCACGCCGTCGTAGTCGCGCACAGCGTCCCCGTCGAGCAGCCGCTCGTCGAAGTACAGCTGGTAAATCAGGCCGGAGCAACCGCCGGGCTGCACGGCAACGCGGAGGCGCAGATCGGTGCGGCCTTCCTGCTCCAGCAGGCTGCGGACCTTACCGGCCGCGACGTCGGTCAGCATGACCTCGTGCGTGGCCAGCTCGCCGGTCTCGGCGGCAGTGTTGCCGGCGCTGTTTTCATTGGTTGTAGTGCTCATGGCCTACCTTCTTGCAACGGTGGTGGCGGCCCCGCTCGCACGGTGCCCGCCCCTACTTAAACGGTATGGGCTATAGCTACATGCTACTTCGCGCAGCCTTGTAGCTCTAACTCCTGACGTAACTGTGGGAGACGGCTGGATGTTCCCCGGGCCCGCCAGTGCGCGGGGGCTAGAGCGCGCCCTCGTCGTTCAGGCGCGCGAGCAGCAGGGCCTCGGCGACAATCGCGTTCCGGAAGTCTCCCAGGTGCAGCGATTCGTTGGCGCTGTGGGCGCGGGAATCGGGATCCTCGACGCCGGTGACCAGGATCTGCACGTCCGGGTAGAGATCCGTCAGGTCCGCGATGAAGGGAATCGATCCGCCGATCCCCATTTCGACGGCGGGCACGCCCCAGGCCTCGCCGAGGGCCCACATGGCCACGGACGCGGCCTTCGAGCTCGTGTCGGTCAGGAAGGAATTGCCGCTCTCCCCCGGGGTGAATACGACCTGCGCGCCGAACGGGGCGTGGTCCTCGACGTGCTTGCGGACAGCCTCCATGGCGGCTTCCGGGTCCTGGCCCGGGGCCAGGCGCAGGCTGAACTTGGCCCGTGCCCGCGGCAGCAGGGTGTTGGAGGCTACGTCCACGGCCGGGGCGTCAAAACCGATGATGGACAGGGCGGGCTTGGTCCACATGCGTGAGGCAATGCTGCCGGTCCCGGCGAGTTTCACGCCGTCGAGCACGGAGGCGTCAGCGCGGTACTCCTCCTCGGTGAGGTCGACAACGACGTCATCGCGGCTCACGAGGCCCTTGATCGCGACGCTGCCCTCGTCGTCGTGGAGGGTGGCGATCAGGCGGGCCAGCAGGGTCGGGGCATCGAGCACCGGGCCGCCGAACATGCCCGAATGCACGGCGTGGTCCAGAACCTTGACCTCGATGGTGCCGTCCACCAGGCCGCGCAGGCTGGTGGTGAGGGCCGGAATGCCGACCTTCCAGTTGCTGGAATCGGCTACGACGATCACGTCCGCGCGGAGCAGCTCGCGGTGGGTTTCCAGGAACTGCCGGAACGTTGGCGAGCCGGCCTCCTCTTCGCCCTCGAAGAAGAACGTCACGCCCAGGCCCAGTTCGTCCCCGAGTACGCGCGTCACTGCCGAGTATGCGGCGACGTGGGCGAGGATGCCGGCCTTGTCATCGGCGGCGCCGCGGCCGAAGAGCCTGCCGTCGCGCTCGACGGCGGTGAAGGGGTCGGTTTCCCACAGTGCCAGGTCACCGGTGGGCTGGACGTCGTGGTGGGCGTACAGCAGGACTGTCGGTTTGCCCTCCGCGGCCGGGCGGCGGGCGACGACGGCGGGCCCGCCGGGCGTCCCGTCTTCCTTGTCGCAGCGGAGGATCCGGACGTCGTCGAAGCCGCTGGCCCGTACGAGGCTGGCGACGGCGTCGGCGCTGCGGTTCAACGGAGCAGGATCAAAGCTGGGCCAGGCGATGCCCGGAATGGCGACAAGGTCCGTCAGCTGGCCGATCGTCTCGTCGAACGATTCGGCAACGGCCTGGCGGAGGGCCTCGGCATCGATGGTGCCGTCGTGGTCCATGGTGGTCTGCGGGTTCCCCGCGGTAGATGAAGTCATGGCCAAAACACTACCCGTGCTCTGAATCACTACAAACAGCGTCACGGCCGGGCCTGCACCGTGTGGGCTGGGTCTCGGGCCTGTGTCTGCGGGGTATTCTTTAGGGGTGTTTGGACGTAAAAAGGAAGCGCCTTCGGCGCAGGACGTAGTTGACCAGCAGGCATCCGAGGCAGCAGCCCGTAGCGCCGTGACCGGCAAGGGCGCACCCACGCCCAAGCGCAGCGCCCAGGAGGCGGCCCGCAAGCGGCCCCTCGTGCCGGAGGACCGCAAGGCTTCCAAGGCTGCCGAGCGCGCCGCCGTCACGGAGCAGCGGCTCAAGATGCGGCAGGCCATGGACACCGGTGATGAGAAGTTCCTGCCGCTGCGGGACAAGGGTCCGCAGAAGCGGTTCGCCCGTGATTTCGTCGATGCCCGCTTCAGCCTTGGCGAGTTCCTCATGTTCGGTGCCCTGCTGTTTGTCATCATCTCCTTGCTCGTGCCGGCCTCCAGTGCACAGATGGTCTACGTCCTGGGCGCCTTCTGGGTCATGTTCCTCGCGGTCTTCGTGGACGTCTTCATCCTCTCCCGCAAGCTCAAGAAGCGGCTCGGCGAAAAGTTCGGCGACGTCGAGCGCGGCACCGTCTGGTACGGCTCCATGCGCTCCCTGCAGTTCCGCCGCCTGCGCCTGCCCAAGCCCCAGGTCCGGCGCGGCGAGTACCCCGCTTAACAGTCCCTTCCACTATTTTTCAACCGAGAAGCCCCCGGCAGTCACCTGCCGGGGGCTTCTTGGTTGCAGCGAAAACGTCCGGGCCAGGGTACCCGGGAGCTTTAGCGCCGGCTCGGGTGGGTGGCCAGCAGCCGGTTGATGCGGGCGGCCCAGAAGGGGCCCTCATAAAGGAACGCCGTGTAGCCCTGGACGAGGGTGGCACCGGCGTCCAGCCGTGCCTGCACATCCTGCGCCGTTTCGACGCCGCCCACCGAGACCAGGGTCAGTGCTCCGCCGGTGACGGACTTGAGCCGGGCCAGGACCTCCAGGGACCGCTTCTTCAGGGGTGCCCCGGAAAGACCCCCTGCCCCGCACGCCTCGACCTTGTCGGGGCTGGAGGCGAGCCCGGTGCGGGCGATCGTGGTGTTCGTGGCGATGATGCCGTCCAGCTTCAGGTCGAGCGCCAGTCGCGCGACGTCGTCGATGTCCTCATCGCTGAGGTCGGGCGCGATCTTGACCAGGAGGGGAACGTGGCGGCCGGCGGCCTTGTCCGCCTCCTCCCCCACAGCGCTCAGCAGCGGGCGCAGGGTCTCCACGTCCTGCAGCAACCGAAGCCCCGGGGTGTTGGGCGAGCTGACGTTCACCACGAGATAATCCGCTGCGGGGGCAAGGCTGCGCGCGCTGATCAGGTAATCGGACACCGCGTCCTCGAGCCCAACCACCTTGCTCTTGCCGATGTTCACCCCGATCACGGGCCGGACGCCGGGGTGCTGGCGCTGCAGGGCGGCGCGGGCGGACTTGAGGCGCGGGGCCACCGCCGCGGCGCCGTCGTTGTTGAACCCCATGCGGTTGATGACGGCCCTGTCCTCCACAAGGCGGAAGAGCCGCGGCGCCGGGTTCCCGGGCTGGGCCTGACCGGTGATGGTGCCGACCTCCACATGGCCGAAGCCGAGCTCGGCCAGCGCCTCGATGCCGAGGCCTTCCTTGTCGAACCCGGCCGCCAGGCCGAACGGCGACGGGAAGGTCAGGCCGAACGCCTGGGTCTGCAGCGACGCCGCCGGGGCGGTCACCTTCTGCAGCAACCGCCCGGCACCGCAGCTGTGGGCGAGGCGGATGGCCTTGAACCCGATCTTATGGGCGCGTTCGGCGTCCATCCATGAGAAGGCCAGCCGGAAGAATGTGGGATATACGCGCATGCCTCTAGTTTTCCGGTTCGGGCCGCGCAGACCAAACCAGTGCGCCGGTGACTGCCGTTGTGACTGCCGTTGTGGCTGCAACGCCGCACGCCCCGGCCCCGGCCCCGGCGGCCGAAGGGCACCGAGGCGAGCTAGCATGAAGCCATGACCAGCGATGAGGGTGTCGGAACGGGCGGTTATGGGGCATCAGGGCGCGGGATCGAGGCCGACGTCGTGGTGGTCGGCGCCGGCCTGGCCGGGCTCGTGGCCGCTGCCCAGGCCTATGCCGCCGGCAGCCGGGTGGCGGTGCTCGATCAGGAACCCGAGGCCTCCGTCGGCGGCCAGGCGCACTGGTCCTTCGGCGGCCTTTTCCTGGTCAACACCCCGGAACAGCGGCGGCTTGGGGTGCGGGACAGCGAAGAGCTGGCCCTCGCCGACTGGCATGCGTCCGCGGGATTCGACCGGCCGGAGGACGCCCGGGCCAAGGACTGGGCGGCGGCGTACGTGAACTTTGCCGCCGGGGAGAAGCGCGCCTGGCTCGCCTCGCTGGGCGTCGGGCTGTTTCCCCTGGTGCAGTGGGCCGAACGCGGAGGCTACGGTCCGGACGGCCACGGCAATACTGTCCCGCGCTTCCATGTCGCGTGGGGCACGGGACCTGCTCTGGTGGCCCCCTTCCTTGCCAAACTGCGCGAAGGCGAAGCTGCCGGCCGCGTGTCCTTCCATTTCCGCCACCGCGCCACCGGGCTCGTGAAAACCGCGGGCCGGGTCAGCGGCGTGCGCGGCGAACTGCTCGAGGCCAGCGGCGCGGGCCGGGGCGAACGCTCTTCACGGCGTGTGGCCGGAAGTTTCGAGGCTGCGGCCGCGGCCGTGGTGGTGACAAGCGGCGGGATCGGCGGCAACCACGATACGGTCCGCAAGCAGTGGCCGGGCGGCGCGGCGCCGGAGCGGATGTTAAGCGGCGTGCCGGCATCCGTGGACGGGGATTTCCTCCCCGCCGTGGGCCGCGCCGGCGGACACCTCATCAACGAGGACCGGATGTGGCACTACCCGGAGGGCATCCACAACCATGCCCCGGTCTGGCCGCGGCACGGCATCCGGATCCTGCCCGGACCGTCGGCCCTGTGGCTGGACGCGACCGGGCGGATGCTCCCGCCTCCCCTGTTTCCGGGCTTCGATTCCCTCGGCGCCCTCCGCCACATCCTGGCCACGGGACATGCCCATTCATGGTTCGTCCTGAACCGCAGCATCGCCCTGAAGGAGTTCGCGCTGTCCGGATCCGAGCAGAACCCGGATCTCACGGGCAAGGATGTCCGGCGGCTGGTCTCACGGCTGAAGCCCGGCAGCGACACGCCGCTGCAGCTGTTCCTGGACCGCGGGGTCGACTTCCTGCAGGCACGGGACCCCGCCGGGCTGGCCAGCCGGATGAACGATTTGACGGGCGGGCAGCTCATCGACCCCGCGGCCCTGGAGCAGCTGATCCGCGACCGGGACCGGCAGTTCTCCAGCGGGATGGGCAAGGATCCGCAACTGGCGGCGATCCGGGCAGCACGGCGTTTCGCCACCGACAAGATCATGCGGGTGGCTCCGCCGCACCGGCTGCTGGATCCGCGGCACGGTCCGCTGCTTGCCGTCCGGCTCTCGGTCCTGACGCGCAAGAGCCTTGGCGGTGTGCAGACGGATCTGCAGTCGCGGGTCCTGGATGCCGGCGGGCAGCCGGTGCCCGGGCTGTTCGCGGCCGGTGAGGCCGCAGGGTTTGGCGGCGGCGGAATCCACGGCTACCGGGCACTCGAGGGGACGTTCCTGGGCGGGTGTCTCTTCTCCGGACGTTCGGCGGGCTATGCCGCGGCGTCCGCGGCATAGCCGGCACGCAGCAAGCACAGAGTCAGCAGCGCAGGAGGAAAGTCGATGCAGTGGCGGACCGACATTCTGGGGGATGACTTCCAGGCGTGCGCCTTCGAGGCCGCCGGCCCCGACGGTGTGCTGCGCACGGCCACCCTGGTCCGCCATACCCCGCTCCCGCCGGCACCATCGGGATTGCCGGCCCGGGCCGTGCTGTTCCTGCACGGCTGGAGTGACTATTTCTTCAATGAGGAGCTCGCGGAATTCTGGGCGGGGCAGGGGTTTGAGTTTTTCGCCCTCGACATGCACAACCATGGCCGCAGCCTGCGCCCGGGAACCCACGGCGGCTACGTCGCGGACCTGGACAACTACGACGCCGAAATCACCGCAGCGATCGGGATCATCGGCTCGCTCCGGCCCACCGGCAAGGCGCCGCCGGTGACGCTGATGGGACACTCCACCGGCGGCCTGATCGCTGCGCTGTGGGCCGACCGGCATCCGGGGGTGGTGTCACAGCTGGTCCTGGACAGCCCGTGGCTGGAAGTCCACGGCAGCCCCGCCCTGCGCCGGGCCGCGCGGACCATGGTGGAGCCGTTCGCCCGGTTCTGGCCAGAGTCGGTGATCCGGCTGCCCGAGCGGGCCTTCTACTGGCGCAGCATCAGCAGCGCCGCGGAGGGCGAGTGGGCCCTGGACGATGCCTACCGCCCGCCGCACGCCTTTCCGGTCCGCGCCGGCTGGCTTAGCGCCGTGCTCGCCGGACAGTCCAGGGTCGCCCGTGGCCTGAACATCGATGTACCCATCCTGGTGCTCATCTCGGGCGCCAGCGCCAACGGGATGTTCTGGAAGGAGTCCATGCGCCGCACGGACGCGGTCCTGGACGTGAACACGATCGCCCTCCGCGCGCTCAGCCTGGGCCGCACCGTGACGCTGGAACGGATTGACGGCGCCCTGCATGACGTCTTCCTCTCCGCCCCGCGGGTCCGGGCTGACGCCTATGCCCGGTTGTCCCGGTGGATCAGGGCATACGTCTACGATTGACGCGGATCAGCTGACCTGGCCGCCCGCGGCGGGAGCGGCATCGATGGCTCCACCGTAGCGGCGGTCCCGCTGCGCGTAGATCTCGACGGCGTCCCACAGGGTCCGGCGGTCCACGTCCGGCCACAGGGTATCCAGGAACACGAACTCGGCGTAGGCCGACTGCCACAGCATGAAATTGGACAGCCGCTGTTCCCCCGAGCTGCGCAGGAACAGGTCAACGTCGGGCAGGTCGGGCTCGTCCAGGAACTTCTGGATGGTCCGCTCGGTGATGGCGCCCGGCTTGAGCCGGCCCTGCGCCACTTCCTCGGCGATCGCGGCGACGGCGTCGGCGATCTCGGCGCGTCCGCCATAGTTGACGCACATGTTCAGGGTGCAGGTGCTGTTGCCGCGGGTGTAGTCCTCGGCCTCTTCAAGCTCGCGGATCACCGAGCCCCACAGTTTCGGACGCCTCCCGGACCAGCGGATGCGGACCCCCCAGTCGTCGAGCTGGTTCCGCTGCCGGCGCAGCACGTCCTTGTTGAAGCCCATCAGGAAGCGCACCTCCTCGGGGGAGCGCCGCCAGTTCTCGGTGGAGAAGGCGTACACGCTCACGTGCTCGATCCCCAGCTCGATCGCACCGGCCATGACGTCCAGCAGCGCAGGCTCCCCCGCCTTGTGGCCCTCGATCCGCGGCAGGCCGCGCTGGTTAGCCCAGCGCCCGTTGCCGTCCATGACGATCGCCACATGCCTCGGGATGAACTCCGCGGGAATCGCGGGCGGAACAGCCCCGGACGGGTGCGGATACGGAGCCACCACCGGGGTGGTCCGCCGCCGGCCGTTGGCCTGTTTCGCCTGGCTCTTCTCCAGGTTCTTTCCCAAGCTTCTTCCCAATGCCACTTTTACGTTCGCTCCACATGTTTGAGGGATTTCAGGACTCGTTCCAGGTGCCACTGGAGGTAGCTGGCCACCAGACCGGCCGCTTCCCGGCGGTGGACGGACGCGGAGGCATCCGCCGTCGTCCAGTTCCCGGTGAGCAGGGCACCCATCAGGAGTACCGTCTCCGGGGCCGGGGCGGGCGATCCCGGCGGCCGGCACGCGTGGCAGACCATGCCGCCAAGCGGCGCGGAAAAGGCGGTGTGCGGCCCGGGTGCACCGCACCGGGCGCAGTCGGTGAAGCTGGGCGCCCAGCCGCCGGTCGCGAGGGCGCGGAGCAGGTAGGAATCCAGGATGAGTTCGGGGGCGTGGTCGCCCCGGCTCAGGGACGCGAGGGCACCCACCAGGAGGTTGTATTGGGCGGTTCCGGCTTCGCCGTCGACGTCCGTGAGCTTCTCCGCCGTCTCGGTCATGGCGGCCGCCACCGTGTACCGGCCATAGTCCGCGGCGATGTTTCCGCCGTAGGCGCCCTTGGCCACGGCCTGCGTGACGACGTCCAGGGTGCGTCCGGAAATCAGCTGGAGATCGGCCACCATGAACGGTTCCAGCCTGGCACCGAAGCGGCTGCTGGTGCGCCGGACGCCCTTCGCCACCGCCCGCACCTGGCCGTGGTGCTTGGTCAGCAGGGTAATGATCCGGTCGGCCTCGCCCAGCTTGTGGGTGCGCAGTACGACGGCGTCATCACGGTAGGCGCGCGCTGCGAAGGATTGTTGGACCACAGTTAATCTTCGCACTGTCTTTGCGGAATCACGGCATGGGCAGCACCGCCGAGGCAAAACGCGTTGGCAAAAAACTACGCCGCCGGAATGTTCCGGCGGCGCAGCATGCGTTGGTTCGACAGTGCCCGCCCGTCCGCGGACGGACCAGGCACGGTCGGATCAGGCAAGTCCAGTTCAGGCAGGGTCGGTTCAGGCGCGGGCGTCCCGGATGGCGCGGTTCACGGCCGAGATGACGGCCTTGAGGGCGGACGTGCTCGTGTTGGCGTCAATCCCCACGCCCCAGAGCACGCGCTCACCCACGGCGCACTCGACATACGCGGCGGCCAGGGCGCTGCCGCCCTCGGAGAGTGCGTGTTCGCTGTAGTCCAGGACCCGGACGTCCACGCCGTCCTCCCGCAGGATGCTCAGCAGGGCCGCGATGGGGCCGTTGCCGGTCCCGGTCCGGCGGACCTGGGTCCCGTCGATCTTCAGGGCGGCGGTCAGGGTCATGTCGCCGTCTTCGTCCGTCTCGGTGCTGATCGAGCCGAGGGCGTAGCGGCCCCACTGCTTGTCGGCAGAGCCCGAGGGCAGGTACTCGTCCTGGAAGACCTGCCACAGCTGGGGTCCGCTGACTTCTCCGCCGACCGTGTCGGTCCGCTTCTGGATGACGCCGGAGAACTCGATCTGGGCGCGGCGCGGCAGGTCCAGGCTGTGCTCGTTCTTGAGCAGGTACGCGACGCCGCCCTTGCCGGACTGTGAGTTGACCCGGATGACCGCCTCGTAGCTGCGGCCAAGGTCTTTCGGGTCCACCGGCAGGTAGGGGACCTGCCAGGTGTAGTCGGCCACGTCCTTGCCCGCTGCGGCCGCGTCCTTTTCGAGGGCCTCCAGGCCCTTCTTGATTGCGTCCTGGTGCGAGCCGGAGAACGCCGTGAAGACGAGGTCTCCGCCGTACGGGGACCGCTCGGCCACGGGCAGCTGGTTGCAGTACTCCACCGTGCGCCGGATTTCGTCGATGTCGGAGAAATCGATCATCGGGTCGATGCCCTGGACGAACATGTTCAGGCCCAGCGTCACCAGGTCCACGTTGCCGGTCCGTTCGCCGTTCCCGAAGAGGCAGCCCTCGATCCGGTCTGCGCCGGCCAGGTAGCCCAGCTCGGCGGCGGCGACGCCGGTGCCGCGGTCGTTGTGCGGGTGCAGGGACAGGATGATGCCTTCGCGCGGGTGCAGGTTCCGGCTCATCCACTCGATGGAGTCGGCGTAGACATTGGGGGTGGCCATTTCCACCGTGGCGGGCAGGTTGATGATGACCTGCCGGTCCGCCGAGGCCTCGAAGACGTCGGCAATCGCGTTGCAGACCCGGATCGCGTACTCCAGTTCGGTGCCGGTGAAGGACTCGGGCGAGTATTCGTAGGTGATGTGCGTATCGGCGAGGGTTTCCTCGTACTTCTTGCACAGCCGTGCACCCTGCAGGGCGATGTCCAGGATGCCGTCTTCGTCCTGGTTGAAGACCACCCGGCGCTGCAGGACGGACGTGGAGTTGTAGAGGTGGACGATGGCCTGCTTCGCCCCGACCAGGGACTCATAGGTCCGCTCGATCAGGTGCTCGCGGGCCTGGGTCAGCACCTGGATCGTGACGTCGTCGGGGATGTGGTTGCCCTCGATCAGCTGCCGCACGAAGTCGAAGTCGGTCTGCGATGCCGAGGGGAACCCGACCTCGATCTCCTTGTAGCCCATCCGGACCAGCAGGTCGAACATCTTCAGCTTGCGGGCCGGGCTCATGGGATCAATGAGGGCCTGGTTGCCGTCGCGCAGGTCCACGGCGCACCAGCGCGGGGCCTTGGTGATGACTTTGTCCGGCCAGGTGCGGTCCGGCAGTTCAACGGTGATCTGGTCCTGGAACGGGACGTAGCGGTGGACCGGCATTCCTGAGGGCTTCTGTGCGTTTCGCATTACAATCGGGGCCTTTTCTGTGATTCTTGGTGAAAGGGTGGCCGGGCAACACAAACTCCGCAGCGAGGGTGGGCCTTGCGCTAGATCGCGTCTGAGGCCTCGCCGCGGCAGCTAAGAAGGAGCAGTTCTGCGCGCACCTTTTCACAGTAACACGGGTGCGTAAGATGAAGGAGCCAGACCACCGTAACGTCCACCATGCAGACCGTGCGCCGGCAAACGCTCCGGGCCGGACTGCCTCTCAAAGGAGCATCCGTGCCACTTTCGGGGATCGATCTGTCCACCATCGACGCCAGCGTCCGCCCGCAGGACGACCTGTACCAGCATGTGAATGGCGGCTGGCTCAACAGCACGGTCATCCCGGACGACCGGCCGCTGGAGGGCACGTTTACCGCCCTGCGCGACGCGTCGGAGCTCGCGGTGAAGGAGATCATCGAGCAGGCCGCCGCACGCGGCGCGGAGGCTACCGGCATCGAGCGCAAGATTGGGGACCTGTACAACAGCTTCATGGACGAAGCGGCGGTGGAGGCCAAGGGCCTGGACCCGCTCCGGGCGCGGCTGGCGGAGGTGTTCGCGACGACGTCGGTGCCCGGTCTCGTGGCGCTGGCCGGGCGGCTGTTCCGCGCCGACGTCTCCGGGCTTTTCTACATTTACCCCGCCCCGGATGCCGGAAACCCGGACCGGGTCCTGCTCTACACCGGCCAGGGCGGCCTGGGCCTGCCCGATGAGTCCTATTACCGGGAGGCGAAGTTCGCCCCGATGGTCCAGGCCTACCGTGCACATGTGGGGGCCATGCTGGGCCTCGCTGATGTGGCCGACCCCGAGGGGGCGGCCGGTCGCGTGGTGGCGCTGGAAACTGCACTGGCCTCGCACCACTGGGACAACGTGACATTGCGGAATCCGCAAAAGACGTACAACTTGAAGTCTGCCGAGGAAGCGGCGGAGCTGTTCCCCCTGCTGGCCGACTGGTTCGACGCGGCCGGCATCGAGCCGGAAAAGCGTGCCGAGCTGGTGGTTAGCACCCCGGATTTCTTCTCCGGCGCGGCCTCGCTGCTGGACTCCGAACCGCTGGCGACCTGGCAGGAATGGCTCGCCATGCGGGTGGTCAGCGCGGCCGCCCCGTACCTGTCTTCCGAGTTCGTGGACGCGAACTTCGCGTTTTATGGCACCACCCTGAGCGGTACGCCGCGGATCAAGGACCGCTGGAAGCGCGGCGTCGCGGTGGTCGAGGCGGCCCTCGGGGAGGCGGTCGGGCAGATCTACGTGGCCGAACATTTCCCGGAGGGGCACAAGGCGCGCATGCAGACCCTCGTGGCCAACCTGATCGAGGCGTACCGGGAGTCCATCACCGGGCTGGCCTGGATGGGCGAGGCAACCAAGCTCGAGGCCCTGAAGAAGCTGGATTCATTCCGCGCCAAGATCGGCTTCCCGGACAAGTGGATCGACTACTCCGCCGTGGAGATCGACCCCGCCGATCTGCTCGGGAACGTGGAGCGTGCGCACAGCGCCGACGTCGACCGCCACCTCGACGAGGTCGGCAAGCCCGTGGACCGCGAGAAGTGGCTGATGACGCCGCAGACGGTCAACGCCTACTACCATCCGCTTCTGAACGAGATCGTGTTTCCCGCAGCCATGCTGCAGCCCCCGTTCTTCACTGCCGACGCCGATGACGCCGTCAACTACGGCGGCATCGGTGCCGTGATTGGCCATGAAATCGGCCACGGCTTCGATGACCAGGGCTCGCAGTACGACGGCAGCGGCCTGTTGCGCAACTGGTGGACCGAGGACGACCGCACCGCCTTTGAGGCTCTGGCCTCGCGGCTCGTGGCGCAGTTCGATGCCCTCTCCCCCACGGCCGCCCCCGGCCACACCGTCAACGGCAAGCTGACCCTGGGTGAGAACATCGGCGACCTGGGCGGCCTCACCATCGGCTATAAGGCCTACCTGATCAGCCTCGACGGGCAGGAACCGCCCGTGCTCGACGGCATGACCGGGGCGCAGCGGTTCTTCGCGTCCTGGGCCGCGGGGTGGCGGCAGGTCATCCGGACTGAAGAGGCCATCCGCCGGCTCGCCACGGATCCGCACTCCCCCAACGAGTTCCGCACGAACGCCATCGCCAAAAACCTTGACGCCTTCCATGCGGCGTTCGGCGTCACGGACCAGGACGGCATGTGGATGGCACCGCAGGAGCGCGTCAGCATCTGGTGACCAGAAGACCCGGGGCGATGCGGATGCCGCAGGCCCCGGGTCCAGCCGGAGCACCCCGCCCCACTGCCGTCCCCAATGAGGGCTTTGTTCTCTGTCGCCCTGCCGGGGCAGAGCATTCACTGAACCTAAAGGGCGAAGAAGGACTTCGCCAGGCAAGCGACGACTATGTGCTCCAAGCGCTGGTGGGGTGGGCCCGTGAAAAGGCCACACTGGAGGGCATGGGCGAGGTTATGCGCTCCTACCAGGCTGACCCCGGCAGCTATCAGGCACAGATTAGCTACCTCGGACGCGTCGTGGCTGAGAACACACCAGCCGCAGCCCGGTTCATCGACGTCCTTACCGATGAGAGCGAGACGATCATCAGGGCCGGCATTTCGGACGGCACGATGCGCCCCTCCGACGACCCGCGGGCGCTGGCCGTCCTGACCGCCACGATGGTCGTGGGCCTGATAACCATGGGACCGCACATTGAACGCACCCTCGGGCTGCCGGCCTCACAGCAGCAAATGCTGCTCCGTCTCGCTCTGCCGGCCTTGGAGCTATACACGCACGGCCTGTACACCAACGACTCTTACCTGAGACTCGTCCGAAACGCCGTCTCAGCCCTGCAGCCGGAGCACAATGAGCGGGAGACGCCGGGCACGGGATCCTCGGAGGCACCAGCGTAGCCGGGCGGCAACGGAACGGGCCTGCTGCGACGGCTGCGGCGCCGAAACAACACCTCCGCAGGCCGTCGCCCAAACCCCTGACCAGAAAAAGGGTCCCCGTTCAGAGAAGTCTGAACGGGGACCCTTTTTGCGGGCGGGGCTAGCGCGTGATCAGCGCCGGGTTGGCCTGCTGGCAGACGGTGTCACCGGCGGTCTGGTTGACGATGTCCTTGGGCAGTTGCGGGGCGGCAGCGGCGGCGGTCGGCGTCCCGTTGGCGAAGTCACTGCCCAGGTAGACCTGGACCCCGGTTACTCCGGCGGCCGGGAGCACCCGGTCCGGCGCCACGCCGAGCAGGGCCGCGACGTCCGCGGCCACGTCAGCGGAGTCCGCGCCGTAGTAGACCGCCGTCGCGGCGACGGGCGGAGCCGTCAACTGGCCCACCTGGGTGAAGCCGGCGCCCGTGATGGCCTGCATGATTTCCTGGGTCCGGGCCGGAACGCCCGAGCCGTTGGCCACGGTGACGGGCTGCAGCGTCTTGTCATACGCCGGGGCGGTGGGGCTGGGAGTCGGCGTCGGCGTGGCGCTGGCACTCGGGGAAGTGCTCGGCTTCGCGGTCGGATCCGTCAGGTCCACGTCGTTGCGCATGGCGGCGAACAGCTGGGATGCCGCGGGCTCGGCCAGCTGCAGCCGGTTGATGTCCGCTTCGGCCGGGACTGTCGGGGTGGCAACGAAGGCTACCTTGCCGACGTCGATGTTCTTGAGCCGGTTGCCCACGGTCAGCAACGTCGGCACCGAGGCCAGGCCGTCGTCGATGGTCAGGTTCTTGGTGATCGCGTCCGCGATGCCAAGCATCCGGGCCGGGTTGGTGAGCGTGCCGTCGTCCTTGATCTTCCGGGTCAGGGCCGACAGGAAGCCCTGCTGGGCCTTGATCCGGCCGAGGTCGCCGCCGTCGCCGAAGGCGTGCCGGGTGCGGACGAAGGACAATGCCTGCTCGCCCTGGACGGTGGAGGTGCCCTTGGGCAGCCGCAGCTTCGAATCGGGGTCGTAGACGGCGTCGCTGACACACACTGACACGCCACCGACGGCGTTGGAGAGTTCCTTGACGGCGTTGAAGTCGGCCATCATGAAGTGGTCGATTTCCAGGCCGGTGAGCTTGTTGACGGTGTCCACGGCGCAGCCGATGCCGGCCTCGGACATTGCCGAGTTGATCATGACACCGGTCTGGGCCGGGTACTCCTTGTTGGTTTTCGGATCCTTGCATTTGGGGATATCGACCAGCAGGTCGCGGGGGAAGCTGACCACGTTGACCCGCTTGTTGTCCGCGGAGATGTCCATCAGCATCATCACATCCGAGTGCCCGTAGCCGGTTGCGTCATCGCTGGTGCCGTACTGCGAGTTCTTCCCGTCGCGCGTGTCCGAGCCGAGGATCAGGATCTGCATCCGGTCCGTCGAATCGTTCACGGCACCCTCGGTCTTGGTGCTGCCGGCGCTCAGCGGGGCCTTTGTGAGGTTGCCCTGGAGCCGGATGGCCCAGTAGGCGCCGAAAGCGATCACGCCGACCAAAAGCACGGCCACCACGCCCGTGAAGACTTTCAGCCAGGTGGGGGTCCGGCGGGCGGAGCCGAGGTGGCGGGCCGGACCAACGGCGGGATCGGCCGTGTGCCGGGCAGCGGCAGTTGACCGTGCCGGCGGGGCGGAGCCGTCGGCACGGTTGTCGCGGGGTCGAGCCACTTGTTGAGCCTTCCTAAACGAACGGGGAGTCAGCCCATTTTAGAGTCCGAATCTGAGAAAACGCCGATGGCCCTCTCTTGGGAGCGGCGGGAAGGCCCAACGGCCAAAATAGGGGCCCAGGAACAGCGCGGTTCAGAAGCCCAGTTTGACGAGCTGCTTCGGGTCGCGCTGCCAGTCCTTGGCGACCTTGACGTGCAGGTCGAGGTAGATCCGGGCACCGAGCAGCGCCTCGATTGCCTTGCGCGCGTTGGTCCCGACCTCGCGGAGCCGGGCGCCGCCCTTGCCGATGATGATGGCCTTCTGGGAGGGGCGCTCGACGTACAGGTTGACGCGGACGTCCAGGAACGGCCGGTCTTCGGGTCGGCCTTCCCGCGGAACGATCTCATCGACGACGACCGCCAGGGAGTGCGGCAATTCGTCGCGGACGCCTTCGAGGGCCGCTTCCCGGATGAGTTCGGCGATCATCACCGCTTCCGGTTCGTCCGTCAGGTGACCGTCCGGGTACAGCGGCGGCGACGCCGGCATGTGGCCGATCAGGACGTCGGCAAGGGTGTCGACCTGGAATCCGTCCGTGGCGGAGACCGGGACGATGTCCTTCCAGCCCTCCTCGCCGAGGACCTCGCGGCCCAGGGCGGCGACGGCGAGCAGCTGCTCGGTGAGGGCCTGGCGGTCCACGGTGTCGGCCTTGGTCACGATCGCGATGATGGGCTTGTTGGGGATGGCGGCGAGCTGGGCGGCAATGAACTTGTCCCCGGGGCCGATCTTCTCGTTGGCCGGCAGGCAGAAGCCGATCGCGTCGACCTCGGCGAGGGTGTCGGCGACCAGTTCGTTCAGCCGCTTCCCCAGCAGCGTGCGCGGGCGGTGCAGGCCCGGGGTGTCGACGAGGATCAGCTGGGCGTCGTCCCGGTGCACGATGCCACGGATTGTGTGGCGCGTGGTCTGGGGCTTGGCCGAGGTGATCGCGACTTTTTGGCCGACCAGGGCGTTGGTGAGGGTGGACTTGCCCGCATTTGGCCGCCCGACCAGCACCGAGAAACCGGCGCGGTAGCCGCCGTAGGCTGCTTCGCCGTCGGACTTATTCTGCTTGCTCACGTGAGACTCCCTGTTGGATTGGTGCGGCCTCGTCGAGAAGGTCTTCAAGGTCAGTTTGTTCTTTTGCCACGGCGGCCGCAATGATGTGGCTGACGCGGTTCCGCCGGCCCTCCAGCCTGTCGGCGCGGAGGGTCAGTCCGTGGACCTGGACGGTGCTGCCGACAATCGGCACCCGCCCGAGGGCCTTGGCGAGCAGGCCGCCCACGGTGTCCACTTCGTCGTCGTCGAGCTCGAGGTCGAAGAGTTCGCCGAGGTCCTCGATGCTCATGCGGGCGCTGACACGGTAGCTTCCGTCCCCCAGGGCCACGGCCTCGGCGCTTTCGGTGTCGTATTCGTCCACGATTTCGCCGACGATTTCCTCGATGAGGTCCTCGAGCGTGACCAGCCCCGCAGTTCCGCCGTATTCGTCAATGACGATCGCAACGTGCGTGGATTCTTTCTGGAGTTCGCGCAGCAGGTCACTGACGAGCTTCGAGTCCGGCACGTAGCGGACCTCGCGGGCCACCTCGTCCACGACCGGGGGTTCCTCGTCCGGGCCGAGGTTGTGGAGCGAGGCGGCAACGTCCTTCAAGTACACAATGCCCAGGATCTGGTCCGTGTTTTCGCCGATGACCGGGATCCGCGAATACCCGGAGCGCAGGAACAGCGACATCGCACGGTGCAGGCTGGATCCGGAGTCGATCGTGAGGATGTCGGTCCGCGGCACCATCACGGAGCGGACCAGGGTATCCCCGAAGTCGAAGACCGACTGGATCAGCTCGGCCTCGTTGTCCTCGATCACGTCGGACTCGGTGGCCCGGTCCACGAGTTCGCGGAATTCCTCTTCGCTGAAGAACGCCTCGCTGTCGGCCGGCGCGCCGGGCGCCACGACGCTGCCGAGCCGCACCAGCCAGCCCGGGATCGGGCCGAGCACGGCATAGAGGGACCGGACCAGCGGGGCGCTGAACCGGACCAGGGCCGCGGAATGGACCCGGCCGAGCTGCCGCGGGGACACCCCGACGATCACGAAGCCGACCAGCGCCATGATGCCGGTGGCCGCCAGCCCGGCCAGCCAGACGTTGTCCAGCATGCTGTAGAGGAGGACGGTGACGGCGACGGCGGCGGCCATCTCGAACCAGACCCGCCAGAACCGCAGGGCGCGCATGTGCCCCACGGGCTGGGCCAGGATGCGTTTGAGCGAGGTGCCCCTGCTGTTCAGGACCGCCTGTTCGGCGTCGTGCCGGGGCAGGAAGTTGAAAGCGGACTCGGCAGCGGTGAGCACTGCGGCAAAGCTAAGGAACACCAGCGCCATGCCGGCGAGGATCAGTGGGGTCACTGAACCGTCTCGGACGGGGCTGCTTTGCCGGTGAAGGCGGTCAGGAGTTCGCGCTGCAGCCCGAACATCTCTTCCTTCTCTTCCGGCTCGGCGTGGTCATGGCCCAGCAGGTGCAGGATGCCGTGCGTGGTCAGCAGCAGCATCTCGTCCTGGGTGGAGTGGCCGGCGTTGCGGGCCTGGACCTCGGCCACCTGGGGGCAGATGGCGATATCGCCGAGCATGCCCTGCGGTGTCGGCTTGTCCGGCGTGCCCGGGGTCAGCTCGTCCATGGGGACCGAGAGGACGTCGGTGGAGCCGGGCTCGTCCATCAGTTCGAGGTGCAGCTTTTCCATGGCCGGTTCGTCCACCAGCAGGATGGACAGCTCCGCCTGTGGGTGGATGTAGAGGCTTTCGAAGATGAAACGCGACAGCGCCACGAGTTCGGACTCGTCCACGACGACGCCGGATTCGTTGTTAACCTCAATGCTCATGCGTGTTCTCCCCGCGTTTCCCGGGCAACGGAGTGCTTGACCCGGTTCCTTTGGACTTCGTCCCAGATGCTGTACGCGTTGACGATATCCCCCACGAGGCGGTGCCGGACGACGTCGGAGGCATCCAGGATCGAGAAGTTGACGTCCTCGATTCCCTGCAGGATCTCCTCGACAATCCTGAGCCCCGAGCGGGTGCCGAAGGGCAGGTCCACCTGGGTGATGTCGCCGGTGACCACCATCTTGGAGCCGAAGCCCAGACGGGTCAGGAACATCTTCATCTGCTCCGGCGTGGTGTTCTGGGCCTCATCGAGGATGATGAAGGCATCGTTGAGCGTGCGGCCCCGCATGTAGGCCAGCGGGGCGACCTCGATGGTGCCGGCGGCCATGAGGCGGGGAATGGATTCGGGGTCCATCATGTCGTGCAGGGCGTCGTAGAGCGGCCGCAGGTAGGGGTCGATCTTGTCGCTCAGGGTGCCCGGCAGGAAGCCGAGCCGCTCCCCCGCCTCGACGGCAGGCCGGGTCAGGATGATGCGGCTGACTTCCTTCTGCTGCAGGGCCTGGACGGCCTTGGCCATCGCCAGGTAGGTCTTGCCGGTACCGGCCGGCCCGATCCCGAAGATGACCGTGTTGGCGTCGATCGCGTCCACATAGTTCTTCTGGTTCAGCGTCTTGGGCCGGATGGTCTTCCCGCGGGTGGAGAGGATGTTGGTGGTCAGCACTTCCACGGGGTTCTGCAGTGACTGGCTGCGGAGCATGGAGACGAGTTGCTGCAGCACGGCCGGGGTGATGACGGTGCCTCGGGCCACCAGCCCGCGCACCTCGTTGAGCAGGCGCATGATGCGCGGCACGTCGGCGGCCGGACCGCTGATCGCAAGCTCGTTGCCCCGGACGTGGAAATCGACGGCGGGGAACTGGTTTTCGATGAACCTTAGGGCTTCGTCATGGCTGCCCAGCGACTGGACCATCTGCTCTGAGTCGTCGAACAAGACCACCTCCGTCCGCAGCCCTGGTAGGGAGTGGGGAAATTCCCCTGCGGTGCGTTCTCGGGCGCTGAACCGGGCCTTGCCGTTCGCTGCTTCAGTCATGGTGTTGGCCCGCGGGCCTCTGGTCCCCTCCAGTATGAATATGGTCTGTCGCCGTGATCCGTACCGACGGCGGTTCGCACCGCCCGCGGCCGGGGTCAACGGGTTCTTCCATCTTACGCCAGCGCGGCGCGGCCGACGCCGGAGGGGATCCGGCGTCGGCCGTTACGGGTGCGTATTGCCGAAGACGACCCACCCATCCAGCCAGTGGGCGCCTGTTGCCGGGCACGGCTGTTCCGCGGTGAAACCGGCCGGCCCGTGCTGCGTTGCCGCGGTGATCACCGTCAGCCCGGCGGCGAAGTGTCCGAGAATGTGGCGGAGTGCCTTCGGGCTGAGATCAGTTTGTTCCGTCATGGCGGGACCTTTCGAGCGCTGGTAGCCCCAATCAACCACCGCGGACACGGGTTCCCAAGCCGGCCGCAACGCACAGTCGCGCAGCGACACAACGCGTCACGGACCCGTTGCATGACGTAAGAATCGGGCGCCACGGGTTCGCCGGCCATGGCCGTTAGGCTCGGTTGATGGCAAACCACGAAAACTTGATGGCCGTCAGATCCGCGTACGACACGGTCGCCGAGACCTATTCAGCGGTGATCCCGGATACCAGCTTCGAGGCCACGCTGGATATGGCCATGGTGGACCACTTCATCGCGCACCTGCGCGCCACGGCAGACCGGACGGTGATCGACGTCGGATGCGGCACCGGACGAATGACCAGTTACGTCGGCCACGCGGGGCTGAACGTCAGCGGTGTCGACGTGTCGCCCGAAATGGTCCGGGTCGCGCAACAACTGCATCCCGGTATGCTGTTCGAAGTCGGAGAACTGGCGGACCTGCCCAAAGCCGACGCAGCCGCGGACGGCGTCCTCGCCTGGTATTCAATCATCCACTCTCCCCCGACGGCGCTGCCGGCGATCGCGCGCGAGTTCTGGAGAGCGCTCCGCCCTGGCGGTTCGGCGCTCGTCGCTTTCCACGCCGGCAGCGGCCACCACACGGTTGACCGCGCCTACGGACATGACGTCCAGCTCCGCACGGAACTGCACGCCCCCGACGAGGTGGCGCTCCGGTTCACGGAACAGGGCTTTGCGATGCGCGCCCAGCTGGTGCGTTCACCGCGAGCCATGGAAAAACATCCGCAGGCCGCCATTCTCGTCGACAAACCCATAGCCCCTTCAACCCTTAGCCCCCTAAACCCTTAGCCCATCACAGGGGACGTTGGCGTGTCCGCAGGGCAGAACCGGCGGTGAACTGCTCTTCACGGCTGTAGTCGAGATAGTGCCCGAGGGACGGATCATCGGTTCCCGGCATGGCTCCGGCCGCTGCCGCCTTCACCAGCCAGTCCACCTGATGCGGAATGGTCTGGGCGTATGTCCCAACCGGCTCATAGGCCAGGTCGAGGGAGGCCTTGGTGCTGAGTACCAGCGGGGGCCGGAAATCCCACGGGTGGTCGCCGAGGCCCGCGGGTGCGCTGTCATCCAAGAGCACCTCTTCCCAGTGGTGGCCCAGGTGGCGGGCGATTGCTGCGGCGATCTGCCGGGCATTCGGCGCATCTGGATCGGCGCTGTTGAGGATCCGTGCCGCGGGCACGGCGGCCACCCGCTCCACGAGGGCCGCCGTGTTCACCGCTGCCGTCGTGTGGTCCGCGCCCTGCCCCGCATGGGCCAGGAATACGGCCGGGCGCCGGTCGAGCACCCGTTTGACGAACATCCATTCCCGGGGCAGGGCCGCGCCCTCACCATGTACCTTGGAGGCCCGCATCACTGTCACCGGATGGCCGCTGTCCAGGAGGGTGTGCTCTGCGGCCACCTTGTTCGCGCCATAGCCTTCCCGGGAACGGTATTCCCCGGCTCCCGGCCGCATGGTCGGATTGCCCTCGAGGATGGGCGCCTCAAAGCGGGGCGGTATATCGGAATTGACGTGGTTGCCGGCGGCGTCGACGTACACGGCCTTGCTGGAGAGCATGACGGCGGAGGTCACCGCGGCCAGGTGCGGCAGAAGTTGCCGGGCGTCGGCCTCCGTGTAACACGCCGCGTCCACGAGGAGATCGGCACCACCGGCCATCACCCCGGCCAGGGCGGCGTCGTCACGACGTTCGGCGGCGATAAATCGGGCACCGGCGGCAGCCAGGTCAGCCGGCATCTTGGTCCGGTCCCGGCCCGTCATGTCCACGGCCCAGCCGGCACGGATCAGCCGCCACGCAATTGCGCGGCCGAGAACGCCAGTGCCTCCAAGGATCACAGCCCGTTTCATGGGTCCGACTCTAACGGACGGGTGCTTTGGGCGGACGCACCGCCAAAGTAGGGTACTTCCATGTTCATCATTCGCGAAGGGCGCCCAGACGATGTGCCCGGCCTTGCGGTGCTAAGGGCCACGTGGGCGGCGGAACAGGACCCCGCACTCATGGACGATCCAGCCTTCGACGCCACCTTTAGAGAGTGGATGACTGCCAGTCCCCGAAAGTTCTTCGTGGCCGACTACGGTGGCGAACTAGTCGGGATGCTCAACCTGATGATTTTCGAGCGGATGCCCAAACCGGGGACGGAATCGTCCCGGTGGGTCTATCTGGGCAACGCCTACGTCCTTCCGGAGTTTCGGAACGCCGGAGTCGGCGGCCAACTGGTGGATGCCTCGATCCGGTTCGCGCAAAGCATCAATGCCGTACGGATGGTGCTTTCCCCCTCCGACGAATCACGCGACTTTTACGCACGGCTTGGTTTCGAGCCGGCCGCGGAACTGAACATTCTCAGGTTCTGACGCCTCGGATCCGCCAGGCCGATGCGGCGTGGATGTGCCCGGCTAAATGTCGGAGCGGACCATCCTTATCTCCGGTAGTTCCTCCCAGTCGGGTGAAAGCAATTTTCGTGTCCCATCGGGCTGAAAACCGTTCTTGGCATAGAAGGCCTGAGCACGGGGGTTGGCCTCAAGCACCCACAGGTAGGCGGGTAAATCGCCGAGGGCGGCCCTCAGCAGGGCTTCCCCGAGCCCAGTGCCATGGGTGCGCCCCAGCGTGTAGATGGAGTAAAGCTCAAGTTCTCCGGGCAAGTCATCGTCACGTCCCCTGCCTGCGTCGGCAAATCCGACGATTTCATTGCCCTTGTCCAGGGCGATGATTCGAGGCTCGGCGCTGTCCAGATAAGGCCGGCGTTTTTCCACACGCTCCGGGATGCTGGCACGGCGCGCATCGAAGAACGCCGCGGACAGAAGGTGCCCGTAGCATTCCTCATGGGCCCGGGTGTGCATCCGGACTACGGCATCAGCGTCCCCACCCGCGGCCTGGCGGATCTGGTATTCCATCCTCCCAGCCTAGCTTTGACTTGAGGGGTTCCCAGAGTCATCTTCAGCCTGCCCGCAGAACGCTGCGGCGCTAAGGCAGCGACGCCGTCACCAACCGCCGCGCGTCGGCGTATGTCCCGTTCGGGCATCGTCGGGCATTGCCATTTCGGCCCGCAGGCCCAGGAGCCGGATCGGACGGCCCGCTTCGATTCCGGCTGCGAGGTCCAAGGCCCGCGCGAGGATTTCGTCCCGGTCGAATGTCTCGGGAATCTTCCTCGCGTGGGTCTTGGTGACGAACGGCGCGTAGCGAACCTTCAGGGTCAGCCCAACCACGGGCCGTCCTTCGGCCACAACATCCTCCAGGACACGCGCCGTCAGCTCCCTCACGGCGCCGTCCACCTGGGCGGGCTCGGTCAGGTCGCGCTGGAAGGTGGTCTCCCGGCTGTGCCCGCGGGCAACCCACGGGGTGGCGTCCACAACGCTGGCGCCGTCCCCGCGTCCGAGCTCCGCGTACCAGGGTCCCATCCTGGGGCCGAACTCCGGCACCAGGTCTTGGGGGTCGGACGCGGCGAGCTCGGCGACTGTGTTGATGCCGAGTTTTGCCAGCCGGCCCGACACCTTGGTTCCGACACCCCACAGGTCCTTGGTGGGCCGACTGCCCATGACAGCGAGCCAGTTCCCGGCAGTGAGACGGGAGACGCCGGCCGGCTTGCCGAAACCGGTGGCGACCTTGGCTCGGACCAGGGTGTCGCCGATGCCCACACTGCAATGCAGCTGCGTACGCTCCAGGACAGCGGCCTGCACCTGCCGGGCGTAGGCTTCCGGATTCTCTGTCTTGATGCCCACAAAGGCTTCGTCCCACCCCAACACCTGCACGGTGGCGCCGGGCTGCGCGCGCAGGGTGGCCATGACCGTTTCAGACGCCGCCAGGTAAGCCTCCTGATCGACGGGCAGGATCACGGCGTCGGGCACTTTCCGGGCCGCAATGCGTAAGGGCATGCCGGAACCCACGCCGAACGCCCTGGCTTCGTAGGATGCGGTCGACACCACGGCGCGTTCCGTAGGATCGCCCCGGCCGCCGACAATGATCGGCTTGCCAGCAAGCTCCGGCCGCCGGAGTACTTCGACAGCCGCGATGAACTGGTCGAGATCGACGTGCAGCACCCACGGGATTCCGCTCACGCCACCAGTCTGCCCTAAACGACCCCGGCAGGGATCGCTGGCTCAGCAACGAGGGGCGCCATCGGCGTCCGCGCCTGGAACCACCAGCGGGCCACTTTAGGTATCAACTTTGTATCGGCCTCATATCGTTCCCGTTGCAGTTCCGGCGCCGGGGCCCAAACCCGGCTGCCGCGCCGTGCCCGTGTGCCATGCTGGAATCCGGCTCCCCCGGGATCGCCGGGCCGGTCTCCGGCCGGTGAGGGACGGGCGGCCGCCAGCGGTCGACGACGGCTACAAACGGATCATCACCGCGGAACGCGGGGCGTAAGACGAAGGGACAGCGGCATCAGCAAGCGTGGAGTTCAGCAGCCATCGGTGGGGCGCATCCGCCGCGCCGCGCTGGCGTTGGCGCTGCCTGCCGCCCTCGTCCTGTCCGGCTGCGTGGCGACGCCGCAAAGCGGCATCACGAATTCCAGCAGCCCGTCGGAACTCATTCCCGTCCCGGCGTCGGGCGTGCCCACCACGAGCGCTCCGCTCGAGACAGCCCAGACGTCGAACAAGGCTCCCGTGTATTGGATCGGCCGGGGCAATGACAACGCGTTTCTGTACCGCGAGTTCCGCGACGTACCGGACCAGGACAATCCCGTCACCCGCGCCCTGCGGGTCATGATGTCGCAGAAGCCGCTGGATCCGGATTTTTTCACGCCCTGGCAGAATCCGAAGAAGCTGGCGACGTCGATTTCCGGCAAGAACGTCATCACCGTGGATGTCTCCGCTGATGCCTTCAACAGCAACGTGGATGCGGCCATGGCCGAGCGCGCCATCCAGCAGCTCGTCTACACGGCGACAGCTGCCGCGGCCAGCGCCGGCCTCATCGATGCCGGACAGCAGGTCCAGGTGGTTGTGCTGGTGGACGGTCACACGGACTACGTCGCCTTCAACCATGTCCGTCTGGGCGAACCGACGTCCCGCAGCGCCGGGATGGTGGCCCCTGTGTGGATCATTGATCCGCAGGAGGGCACGTCCGTGGGCGACGGTTCGGTCAAGATCCGTGGCCGCAGCACCGTCCAGGGCGGGAAGCTCCGCTGGGCGATCCTCAAGGTTGACGGCGACAGCGACAACGCCAAGACCGCGTATCTCAACGGCAGCGCCACGGCCTCGGCCGATGCAACCCAGTCCGGGCTGTTCACCTTGTCCGTGAACCTCGGCCCGGGCAATTACGAGGTCCGGGTGTCGCAGGTGGACGCATCCGACAGCGCCAAGGAAGTATTCCAGGACACCCGCGGGTTCACGGTCAAATAACCGTCACCGTCAAATAGCCGTCCCTGTCACCGGTGACGGCGGCTGCCGCAGGTCACCAGCGGCCGAGGATGTCGCTGGCCAGCACGGTGGCGGCGGGCCCGGCCGTGGACGAGCGCAGCACATGGTGCCCCAAAAGGGCCGTGACCGCGCCGGCGTCGCAGAGCCGGGTCACCTCCCGCGGGCTGATGCCGCCTTCCGGACCCACGATCAGCAGGACCTCACGGGATCCGGCATCGCCTGCCATGACCTCGCCGGGCTGCGCGGATTCCAACCAGGATTCGAGCACTTGCCGCAGCGGGCGCACGGCGTCTTCATGCAGGATGACGGCGAGGTCTGCCGCCGCCACGGCCGCCTGCAGCCCGGCACCGTCGACGGCGGCCCGGACCTCGGGAATCCATGCCCGGCGCGCCTGTTTGGCGGCGGCCGTCACCACCGACTGCCATTTGGCATGCGCCTTCGCGGCCCGCTCAGCCTTCCACCGCACGATGGACCGCTCGGCCTGCCAGGGAATGACGGCGTCGATGCCCAACTCAGTCGCGGTCTCGGCCGCGAGTTCGTCGCGATCGCCCTTGGCGAGGGCCTGGACCAGGACCAGCCGGGTTCCGGGCCGCGGTTCCTCGGCAAGGTCCACGCATTCGACGGTCAGCTCCCCGGGAGCGACGGCGGTCACGGTGCCGGTCAGGCGTTTGCCGGCGCCGTCCGCGATGTCGACGGTTTCCCCGACGGCGATCCGCTTGACGGTGACGGCGTGGCGTGCCTCGCCGCCCTCAAGGACGAAGGCCGAGCCGGGGACCTGCTGGTCCAGGGTGCCTGGGGCGGTGAAGAAGACCGGGTTACTCACCGCTACAGGTTACCGAGCCGGTCCCGCAGTTTGGCGAAGACGCCGCCGCTGGCCGCAAGCTTTCCTTCCGTGAGGTGCTCGCCGCGGTGCTTGGCCAACTGGCGGAGCAGTTCCTCCTGAACGTGATCGAGCTTGACCGGCGTTTCCACCTGCAGGTGCACCTTCAGGTCGCCGCGGCCGTGGCCGCGCAGGTGCGTGACGCCCAGGCCGCGCAGGGTGATGATCTCGCCCGACTGGGTGCCGGCCTTGACGTCGATCTCCTGCTGACCGTCGAAGGTGTCGAGGGAAATTTCGGTGCCAAGCGCGGCAGCGGTCATGGGAATGTTGAGGCTCGCGTGGAGGTCATCGCCCTCGCGCACGTAGGTGGGGTCGTTGTTGACCCGGATCTCCACGTACAGGTCCCCGGCGGGGCCGCCGGCAGGGCCCGCTTCGCCCTGGCCGGACAGCTGGATGCGGGTACCGGTGGCGACGCCGGCCGGGACCTTGACGGTCAGGGAACGGCGGCTGCGGATCCGGCCCTGGCCGCTGCATTCGTTGCAGGGGTCCTTGATGACGGTGCCGAAGCCCTCGCAGGATCCGCAGGGGGCGGACGTCATGACCTGACCCAGGATCGACCGTACGGCGCGCTGGACCTGACCGCTGCCGCCACAGATGTCGCAGCGGACCGGGTGGGTGCCCTCGCGGCAGCAGGACCCCTCGCACGTGGGGCAGATGACGGCCGTGTCGACCTCGAGCTTCTTGTTCACGCCGAACACGGCGTCGCGGAGGTCGATGCGGACGCTGATCAGGGCGTCCTGGCCGCGGCGGACCCGGGACGCCGGGCCGCCCTGGCCGCCGCCGGCGCCGAAGAAGGTCTCGAAGATGTCCTGGAAGGCGAAGCCCTGGCCCGAGTAGCTGCCGCCGCCGAAGCCGTTGTCGGTGCCGTTCTCGTTGCCGGTGGTGTCGTAGACCCGGCGCTTCTGCGGATCAGAGAGGACCTCGTAGGCGTGGGTGACGGCCTTGAACCTGTCCGAGGCGTCCTCCCCGGGGTTCACGTCCGGGTGCAGGGTGCGGGCCAGTTTCCGGTAGGCCTTCTTGATCTCCTCCCCCGATGCGTCGCGGGAGACTCCAAGAACGTCGTAGTGGCTGCTCAAAGTGTGTATCTCTTCCTTTTCGTACTGCCTGTGGGGCACTGCCTGTGGGCAAGAAGTCGTGTTCGGTCCCGGGCCTGTCAGGGCCCCAGGATCCTCGAAAGGTAGCGGGCCACCGCGCGGACGGCGGCCATGGTGGTGGGATAGTCCATCCGGGTGGGGCCGAGCACGCCGACCTTGGCCGTGGCGTCCGGCCCGTAAGCGGTGGCCACAACGGAGGCCTCGGCCAGACCGTCGTAAGGGTTTTCCCGGCCGATGCTGACCGTGACTCCCCGCGGGTCTTCGGCCATTTCGCTGAGCAGGCGGAGCATGACCACCTGCTCCTCGAGGGCCTCCAGCACGGGGCCGATGCTGAGCGGGAAGTCCACGTTGGAGCGGGCAAGGTTGGCGGTGCCGGCCATGACCATGCGCTCTTCGCGGCTGCTCGTGGCCAGGGCCTCCAGGCCGCGGGCCAGCGCCTGGGCCGCTCCGCGCCGCGCGGGCGGGCCACCGGCAACGACGGCGGGCAGCAGCTGCGGCATCAGGCTCAGCGGGGTTCCGGAGAGGCTGGCCAGAAAGCTGGTACGCAGTTCGGCCAACGCGTCGTCGGGAAGGTCCTGCCCGACGTCGATCACGCGCTGCTCCACCTTTCCGGTGTCCGCGATCAGTACCGCCAGCACTTTCCGGGGCGCCAGCAGCACGAACTCGATGTGCCGCACCCGGGCGCGGCTGAGCAACGGATACTGCACGACGGCGACCTGGTTGGTCAGGTGCGAGAGGAGCCTCACGGTCCGGTCAAGGATGTCGTCGAGGTCGTCGGATCCTTCCAGCAGCGCCTGGATGGCCCGGCGCTCGGCCGGGGACAACGGCTTCACCGCTGAGATCTGGTCGACGAAAAGCCGGTAGCCCTTGTCAGTGGGGATCCGGCCGGCGCTCGTGTGCGGTGCCGTGATCAGGCCCTCGTCTTCCAGCGCCGCCATGTCGTTTCGGATCGTGGCGCTGGAGACGCCGAGATGGTGCCGCTCCACGAGCGCTTTGGAACCCACGGGCTCACGCGAATGAACGTAGTCCTCCACGATGGCGCGCAGCACTTCGAGTTTGCGCGGTTCGCTCACGCTCCACCTCCAATCGACTGTCCCGCAGTCGGTGCCGTCCGCCGTGTCCGTCCGGGTCCACAAGTGCTGCACGGACGGTCCGCAACAGGACAAGGGTTAGCACTCGACATGCCTAAGTGCTAACCAGTCTAATATGAGTCGCCGCGTTGTTAGCATTGGATTCGCTCCAGGCGTGGCCCGCGGGAACGCGATTCCCGTCACGCCGGTGCCGAGACCGTGGCAGCCGCTGCCGTTGCCGCGCCGTCGCGGTCCGGTTCCGGCCCCGGAGAGTTCCACCGACCGCCGTACATTCCGAGTGCAAAGTTAGCGTGTAGAGATGTCGTACCAGAACTGGGGACCCCAGGACCTGTCCGCCCCCGCCAAGACCCAGTTGCCGGAAGTCCCGGTGGAACGCGGGATGGTCCTCGAGGAGGTCCAGTCCGGCTGGGTGGGGGCCGTGACCCGGGTGGAGAAGTCCGGCGGCATGCACGTGGTGGCGTTGGAGGACCGGCGGGGCAAGTCGCGGTCCTTCCGCCTCGGCTTTGGCTTCCTCCTGGAGGGCCAGCCCATCCGCCTGATGCCGCCGGCCCCGAAGAAAGCGGCACCGGCCGCCGGTGCCGGCCGCACGGCGTCGGGCTCGGTGCGGGTGGCGGGGCAGCGCGCCCAAGTGGCCAAGGCCAGCCGTATCTGGGTGGAAGGAAAGCACGACGCCGAACTGGTGGAGAAGGTGTGGGGCGATGACCTCCGGGTGGAGGGCATCGTCGTCGAACCCCTGCACGGCATTGACGACCTCGCAGCCGCCGTGGCGGAGTTCGGCCCGGGCCCGGGGCGGCGCCTCGGCGTACTCGTGGACCACCTGGTGCCCGACTCCAAGGAGTCGCGGATCGCCGATGCCGTCATGGCCTCACCGGGCGCCGCCGGCAACGTCCTCATCGTGGGGCACCCCTACGTGGACGTGTGGCAGGCCATCCGGCCCGCGGTCCTGGGGATCGAGCAGTGGCCCGTGATCCCCCGCGGCATGGACTGGAAGACCGGCATCCTGATGGCTTTCGGCTGGCCCCACTCCACAAAGGAGGACATCGGCCTGGGCTGGCAGAAACTCCTGGGTGCTGTCCGCAGCTACGCTGATCTGGAGGCGTCGCTGCTCGGCCGCGTGGAAGAGGTCATTGACTTCCTCACCGTGCCCTAGTCCGCCGCGGCGGCCGCCCCTGATCTCCATTTCCGGGTGCGAGCAAGTATTCTTGAAACGGCGGCCGCGCTTCCAGTGCGGTCCCGGCTAGTTCAGGCACAACCCAGGCAGCAACGCATCACCGCAATCCGAAGGGCTACACCGTGGCAGATAACGCACGCGAACACACGGGCAATCAGGCTGGCCATGGCCAGCCCCCGTACCATGGGGTTCCGGCAAACGCGCTGCCGCTGACGGCCAGCGAGGACCGGCAGTGGGCCACGCTCGCCCACTTCGGCGGCATCCTGGGCTGCGTGCCGTCGCTGCTGATCTACCTCATCTTCAAGGACCGCGGCCCGTTCACGGCGCAGGAATCCAAGGAAGCCCTCAATTTCACGCTGCCGCCGACCCTCGCCGCAGTGCTGGCCAATCTGCTGGTCTTCATCCCGGTGGTGGGCAACCTCTTCGCCGTGCTCGCCACGGTGATCTGGATTGCTGTGACGTGCTTCTCGGTCGCGGCAGGCATCCACGTCAACCGCGGCCAGCCGCACCGTTACGAGTTCAACCTGCGCTGGATCAAATAGCCGGCCGGACCAAACTAGAGAGAGCCGGCCGCTGCCCGTATGGGGCAGCGGCCGGCTCTTTTTTGTGCCGCCGGCCGTGTGCGGCCGCTACTGCAGGCAGCCAAGCTGTGGACGCGTTGCGGCCGGCAGACTAGTCCGGCAGGATCCTGCGGACGACGGCGTCGGCCAGCAGCCGGCCTTTGAGCGTGAGGATGAGCCGGCCCTTGAACGCGGCCGCGGGGTCCACGAGGCCGTCAGCGATCAGCCCCGCGACGGCGTGCCTGCCGGTGTCCCCCAGGCCGCCGAGGCTCGGGATATCGAGTCCGGAGTTCAGCCGGGCCTCGAGCATGACGCGTTCCACGTTGCGGGTTTCGCTGTCCAGCGTTTCACGTCCGGCGGCCGGTGAGACGCCGGCGCCGAGGCGGTTGGCGTAGGCGGTGGGGTGCTTGACGTTCCACCAGCGGACGCCGCCGACGTGCGAGTGCGCCCCGGGCCCGATGCCCCACCAGTCGTCCCCGCGCCAGTAGGCGAGGTTGTGCCGGCAGGCCTGTTCGGGGGTGCGGGACCAGTTACTGACCTCGTACCAGGCGAGCCCGGCGGCGGAAATCAGCTCGTCGGCGAGTTCGTATTTGGCGGCGTGGTCGTCGTCGTCAATTTCCGGGACTTCGCCACGGCGGATCTGCGCGGCAAGCTTGGTGCCGTCTTCAACGATCAAGGCATAGGCGCTGATGTGGTCGGGGGCGTAGGAGAGCGCGGTCTCGAGCGAGTAGCGCCAGTCTTCCAGCGACTCCCCCGGCGTCCCGTAAATGAGGTCGAGGCTGACGGCGAGCCCGGCATCGCGCGCCCACTGCACCACCTCTGGCACCCGGCTCGGCGTGTGGGTGCGGTCCAGGACCTTCAGGACATGCGGCACGGCCGACTGCATGCCGAACGAGACCCGGGTGAACCCGGCGTCGGCGAGCAGCTGCAGGGATGCGGGCGTGACCGAATCGGGGTTCGCCTCGGTGGTTACCTCGGCGCCGGGCTGCAGGCCCCAGGCGCCGATCGCGGCTGTGAGGATGCGCGCCAGGTCCTGCGCCGGCAGCAGCGTGGGGGTGCCGCCGCCGAAGAAGACCGTGCTGAGCGGACGGTCAGGCAGGCCGCTGCCCCTCAGGGCCGCGGCGGCGAACTCCACTTCCGCGATCGCGGTGGCGGCGTAGGCGTCCTGGGAGGCCCCGCCGCCCAGCTCGGTGGCGGTGTAGGTGTTGAAGTCGCAGTACCCGCAGCGGACCGCGCAGAACGGGATGTGCACATACAACCCGAAAGCGCGCTGACCGGCGCCCTCGCGCGCCTGGGCGGGCAGGAGCCCGTCCGGCGGCGCCGGGTCGCCGAGGGGAAGGACGCTAGGCACGGGCCTGGCCTGCCGATACTGCAGCAACAGTCATTACCTGCACCGTTACTTCTTGGCCTTGTCCTTGGACTCGTCCGTTGTCAGCGCGGCGATGAAGGCCTCCTGCGGCACCTCGACGCGTCCCACCATCTTCATGCGCTTCTTGCCTTCCTTCTGCTTTTCCAGCAGCTTGCGCTTTCGGGTGATGTCACCGCCGTAGCACTTGGCCAGGACATCCTTGCGGATGGCGCGGATGCTTTCGCGGGCGATGATCCGGGAGCCGATGGCGGCCTGGATGGGCACCTCGAACTGCTGGCGCGGAATGAGTTCGCGCAGCTTGCCGGTCATCATCACGCCGTAGGCGTAGGCCTTGTCACGGTGGGTGATGGCGGAGAACGCATCAACCTGCTCGCCCTGGAGCATGATGTCCACCTTGACCAGGTCGGCCACCTGCTCGCCGTCGGCCTTCCAGTCCAGTGACCCGTAGCCGCGGGTCTTGGACTTGAGGATGTCGAAGAAATCGAAGACGATTTCGGCCAGCGGCAGGCGGTAACGGATTTCCACCCGGTCCTCGGAGAGGTAGTCCATGCCGCCCATGACGCCGCGCCGGCTCTGGCACAGCTCCATGATGGCGCCGACAAACTCGTTCGGCGCAAGGATGGTGGCGGACACCATCGGCTCGCGGACTTCCGCGATCTTGCCGGTGGGGTATTCGCTGGGGTTAGTGACGTGGACGACCTTCTTGTCCTCCAGCGTCACCTCGTATTCCACGTTGGGTGCGGTGGAAATCAGGTCCAGGTTGTATTCGCGTTCGAGCCGCTCGCGGGTGATTTCCAGGTGCAGCAGGCCCAGGAAACCCACCCGGAAGCCGAATCCCAGCGCGGCCGACGTTTCCGGCTCATACACAAGCGCGGCGTCGTTGAGCATCAGCTTCTCCAGCGCATCGCGGAGCACCGGATAGTCCGTGCCATCGAGCGGATACAGGCCGGAGAAGACCATTGGCTTGGCGTCCGCATAGCCGGGGAGGGACTCGGTGGCCGGCTTGGCGAGGTTGGTGACGGTGTCGCCCACCTTGGACAGGCGGACGTCCTTCACCCCGGTGATGAGGTAGCCCACCTCGCCGACGCCAAGGCCCTTGGAGGGGGTGGGTTCCGGGGAGCTCACACCGATCTCAAGGAGCTCGTGCGTGGCACGGGTGGACATCATCTGGATGCGTTCACGCGGGTGCAGCATGCCGTCGACCACGCGGACGTAGGTGACCACACCGCGGTAGGTGTCGTAGACCGAGTCGAAGATCATGGCCCGGGCGGGGGCGTTCGGGTCGCCCACCGGGGCCGGCAGGTCGCGGACGATCTTGTCCAGCAGGACCTCTACGCCCATGCCGGTCTTGCCGGAGACGCGGAGCACGTCGTCGGGGTCGCCGCCGATCAGGTTGGCGAGTTCCGCCGCGTACTTCTCCGGCTGTGCTGCCGGGAGGTCGATCTTGTTCAGGACCGGGATGATCGTGAGGTTGTTTTCCATCGCCAGGTAGAGGTTGGCGAGGGTCTGGGCCTCGATGCCCTGGGCCGCGTCCACCAGCAGGATCGCACCTTCGCAGGCCGCGAGCGAGCGGGAGACCTCGTACGTGAAGTCGACGTGCCCGGGGGTGTCGATCATGTTCAGCGCGTAGCTGGTGCCGTCGAGTTCCCAGGGCATGCGGACGGCCTGGGATTTGATGGTGATGCCGCGTTCGCGCTCAATATCCATGCGGTCCAGGTACTGGGCCTTCATGTCACGGGACTGGACAACACCAGTGAACTGGAGCATCCGGTCGGCCAGTGTGGATTTGCCGTGGTCAATGTGCGCAATGATGCAGAAGTTCCGGATGATGGCCGGATCTGTTGCGGCGGGCACCGGGGCGGTGCGGGCCATGGGAGACACGCAGGGTCCTTACTGTTGGCATTACTGTTGGCTTTTCCACGGCTCGGTGCGGATGCTCGTATGCCATCCTGCGACGTGGCGCATTTCTGTCCCTATAGTCTCCCACGTCCGGGCCAGTGGCAGTGCATCCCTGTGTTGCGTTGCGCACTCTGCCAGCTCCGGTGGACTCTCGGCGGGATTCCGCCCGCGGATCTGGCCTCGATTCCGCTGCAGTTCCGGGGGCAGCATCCGCCTGCCGCCTGCCGCGCACCGCCCCTCTCGCCCTCCCTTACCCTGCCCCTTTCTCTGCCCTTCCCCTGCCCCTTTCCCTGCCCCTTTCTATGCCCTTCCCTGCGGGAGGTTGCCGGTATGGTTTCCCCATGGCTTGGAACTTACGATCGATCAGCGGCGCCGTCCGCGATGCCCTGCGCTTCCTGGACAAACTCGGCGGCTCCGCACCGGGGACCACCCGCGGGCCGGCGGCGAAACCCGCCGGAAAACCTGTCGGAAAGCCTGCGGCGAAGCGGCGGCCCGGCCAGGCACGTCCCGGCACCCCGACCCGCGCCACGGGCGGCACCCCGGCCGCCGGACTGTCCGGGACATATCCCGGCGACTTCCGGGGGCGGGCCGCCGTCCGCTACGCCCCCGCACCCAACGGCCTGCCCGAGCCCGGAGAAATCGTCTGGACCTGGGTGCCCTACGAGGAGGACTATTCCCAGGGCAAAGACCGTCCGGTGCTGCTGGTGGGCACCAGTGGCCGGTATTTGCTGGGACTGATGCTGACGAGCAAGGACCACGACGGCGACTCCCGCCGGTCGGATGACTACGTGGACATCGGCACGGGACCCTGGGACCGCCAGGGCCGGCCCAGCGAAGCGAAGCTGGACCGGGTTCTGCAGATCAATTCCAAGGACATCCGGCGCGAAGGGGCGATCCTGGACGCCGGCCGCTTCAACCTCGTCGCGGCCGCGCTGCGGGAGAGTCGCGGCTGGAGCTGACCCGGCGGACACCCTGTGCGGCGGCGGATCGCCACCCGCACTCGTGCCTGCACGTTGATCTCTGCTATTATTTACAGCTGTGTGTCCGTGCAGGTCGACGGCCACAGATGGTTGGTCGCCATAGGTATCCCCACGCCGCTCAGTCAATGGCCAATCTGAAAGCCCTCTAGACCATTTTCCGCATTGAAAAAGAGAGTTCACACGTGGCTAATATCAAGTCCCAGAAGAAGCGCATCCTGACCAACGAAAAGGCTCGCCTGCGCAACAACGCAGTCAAGTCCGAGCTGAAGACGGCCATCCGCGCCGTCAACACCGCCGTTGAGTCCACCGACAAGGATGCTGCGGCTGTTGCACTGCTTTCTGCCAGCCGCAAGCTGGACAAGGCCGTCAGCAAGGGTGTTCTCCACAAGAACAACGCTGCAAACCGCAAGTCGGCCATCTCCAAGAAGGTCAACGCGCTCTAAGGTTTCCAGTTCACTTGAACTGATGATTGTGGCCGGCACCCCTTGGGTGCCGGCCACATCCTTTTAAGCCGTACCGTCATGAACCAACTTCGCGCCAATTCGGGTACGACGCCAACTGGCGGCGCCGGGTCCGGGTCTGCGGGGCCGACCCGCCTGGCCGATACGTTCGAACGCGGGTGTCAGGAACTTCGGGCTGAAGTGGCAATCACCGTCACCGCATGTTCCACGGCATAAACGGGATCCCGGGAGAGGCCCTTGACCTGGGCGTCGGCCTCGGCGGTGACCTGGATGGAGCGGACCAGCCCCTCGGGCGTCCAGCGCCGGACTTCCCGCTGGGCCTGTTCGACGAGCCAGGGCTGCATTCCCAGTTGCTTGGCGATCTGCGAGGACGATCCCTGCGCACCGGCCACCTTCGCCAGGGAGCGCAACTTCGACGCCAGGGCAGCCACGATCGGAACGGGGTCCGCACCGGTAGCCAGGGCATGGCGAAGTGTGGAGAGGGCCAGGGGGCCGTTGCCGGCCATCGCGGCGTCTGCGACCTTGAAAGCTGTTGCCTCGACCCGGCCGCCATAGTACTTGTCCACCATTGCCGAGTCCACGCCGGTGGTGGCGTCAGCGATCAGCTGGCCGCAGGCGGCGGCGAGTTCCGCAAGTTGCGCGCCGACGGCGTTGACGAGGGCGTGCACGGCGTCGGGCTCGATACGACGGGAGGCCGCCCGGAACTCGGCCGTGACGAAGGCGATTTTCTCGGCGTCCTTCTTGAGCGGTTGGCAGTCGACTACGGGCCAGCCCGCGGCCTTGATGGCGTCCAGCAGCTTCTTGCCGCGCACTCCCCCGCCGTGGCGGAGCACCAGGAAGGCGTCCGGTTCCGGCTGGGCCACATATTTCAGGGCATCGGCGAGGAACACATCGTTCATCGCCTCGAGCCCGTCGACCTCGATAAGCTTTTGTTCGCCGAACAGTGAAGGGCTGACGTTCATTGCCAGGGACCCGGCCGTGTAGCTGCCGGCATTGAGCCGCGTAATTTCGACGTCGGGCGCCGCCGCGCGGACTTGCCCGCGGATACGGTCCATGGCTCGGGCACCCAGGTAGTCTTCCGGACCGCCCACCAGGACGACGGCAGCAGGTGTCACGTCGCGCCAGGTGGCGGTGTTCGACGCCGAGGTCCTGGGCCGTTGGGTCTGGGCAGCAGCCACTCGTGATTCCTCCCGGAAGTTGGTTTGCGGACTCTAAGCGTCCCACGCCCGGACCGGTGGTCCAAGCCGCGGCTAAAGGTCTGCCGGGCGGCCGACCGTGCCGCCGCCTGCGACCGTCCGTCGAGGACGGCCACCACCCGCGCGTGCGCCGCCAGGACACCCCGAACAACCGCGGCCGGGTGCAGGGCGAGCCACGCCGCCGCCAGCACAGTCGCGGAAAAGAGTCCCATGGTGGCTACGCCGAAGGCCCCTTCCGGCCAAGGCAAGACGGCGCCCGGGAGGGCCGCGAAAAGCCGTGCGACCCCCGCCACCGCGCCTGCGAAGACAGCAGCTGGGGCCATGAGGAGACCCGCTGCGGCGGGGACAGCGGGCAGGAGCGCCGCGCCGGCCGTGCCGAGGAGTGTTACTGGCGCCACGAGCGCTGCAGCGGCCATATTCGCGGGCAGGGCGTAGGCGCCGAACTGCGGCTGCAACAGTACGATCGCCGGGGCGCAGAAGAGCTGGGCGGAGAGGGGGACGGCGACGCCGGCTGCCGCCCAGCGCGGCACCGAGGGTGGCAGCCAGTCCATGATGCGGCGTCCGGTGACAACGATTCCCAGCGTGGCCAGGACCGAGAGCAGGAACCCGAAACTGGTCGCCAGGACCGGCTGCGCCACCAGCAGGCCGATGACGGCCACGCAGAGCAGGCTGAGTCCGCGCCCTGCCCGGCCAAAGGCCACGGACGCGAGGCCGATGCTGCCCATGAGCGAGGCTCTCAGCACGCTGGGATCGGGTCCCACCATGAGGACGAACAGCGCGAGCCCCGCGAGACTGGCCCCAGCGGCTGCCGTGCGCGGAAGCCGGAGGGTGCGGGCGGTGAGCAGCAGCGTCCCCAGGATCAGGCTGCAGTTTGCCCCGCTGACGGCTGTCAGGTGCGTCATCCCGACGGTCTTCATGGCGGCTTCCAACTCGGCGTCCAGGGCGCTGGTGTCGCCGGTGACCATGCCGGGCAGCAGCCCGCCGGCGTCGCCCCCGAACCTTGCCGCCGCGGCGGTGAAGGCGCGGCGCAGCTCCCCGGGGCCCTGCTGCCAGGGCCCGGGTCCGCGCAACAGGGTCGGCGCGGACGTCGCTGCCAGGAGTCCCGCCTCCGGCTGTCCTGGCGCGGCCGGCCGGAGCTTGCCTGTGGCGCGCAGGTGCTGGCCCGGAACGGCGTCTCCCCACGAGGCCCCGCCCATGACGACGAGTCGGGCGTCCCCGGCGACCCTGTGGCCGCCGAAGGTCATCGCGGTCAGCTTCACGGGAACTGCCCAGCGGTCGGCCAGGCCACCGGCCCCGGGAATCCTGAGCCGCCGCGGGGCGCCTGCAATTTCCAGTTCCGCGACGACGGCCGCCCCGGCGGCCACGGCTTCGGCGATTGCGCCGTCATGCCGCTGGGAGGCCTCGACGGCGGCGTGCGCGGCCGCCGCGAGGGAGAGCAACAGCGCCACTGCCACCGTGGCACGTAAGCTGCGCGGAGCCGCCCGCCCGGCACTGGGGCCGAGCCCGGCGCCGCCGCGCCCAATCCTGGCGCGCCGCTTCCTCGCCGGCCGGATCCCAGAACGGCCGAGGTTGACGCGGCCGGGCAAGAAGAGCATGATTCCGGCCGCCGCCGCCAGGGCAGTGCAGAGGCCGGCCAGTCCAGCAGGGGGCAACCAATTCCCGGCACCGGCGGTACCCCAGACGAGGAGTGCCGGGAACACCAGCCGCAGGTCCGTCCGCCGTCTCCGTGCGATCTGGCACTGACGAGAGGCGGTGTCACGCGCGGGTTCGAGGGCTTCGCGGATCCGGCCGGCGGCCACCGGATCATCGTTCCCCTTGCGCGCCGGGGAACGGACGGCCGCGTCGGCGTAGCGCCGCCAGCGGCTCGGTGGGACCCTCACAGAACCCAGCCGGCTGGTCCGATTCACGCCGGGCTGTGCACTGCCGGGGTTTGCACTGCCGGGCTGTGCAGTGTCAGGCGGTGCGATGTCAGGCTGTGCCACGTCAAATACCCACCAACGGGAGCAGGGCCTCGAGCAACTTCGGACCGATCCCGTCAACGGCGTCGAGCTCCTGCACGGTCTTGAACCGCCCGTGCTGCCGGCGCCAGTCCACGATCCGCTGCGCCAGCACCGGCCCGACGCGCGGGAGAGTCCCGAGTTCCTCGAGGCCGGCGGTGTTGAGGTTGACCTTCCCACCACCGCTGACTGGCCCTGTGCCGCCCGCACCGGAACCGGGCGCAGATGAGCCACCCGCGGGCGCACCCGGCTCATCGGGTTCGCCGCGGATCGGCACCAGGACTTTCTGCCCATCCTCCAGGACGGCTGCCAGGTTGAGCCGGTCAGGGTCCCCGAGGCCAGTGGGTCCGCCGGCGGCCGCAATCGCCTCGTGCAGACGGCTTCCCGCCGGCAGTTGAACCACCCCCGGGCTGGCCACGGCACCGGCGACATGGACCTCGATGCTTTCCGGATCCCCGGAGCCACCGTCTCCCGGAGGCGCGGCTGTCTCGCCAGTTGCCGGACCGGATGCTTCCTCGCCAGCGGGGACGGAGTCGCTGAGAGCCACCACCTGGGCACCGCCGGTGCCGGCCTGCCACCAGAAGCAGCCGCCCAGCAGCACGGCGAGGACGCCCAGCAGCGCCGCAGCCTGCACCCCGGTCCTGGCCCGCAATCGCAAAGTCAGCGGCTGCCTCCCTGCACGGCGGTACCCGCGGGTTGCATCCGCATGGTGTGAAGGGTCGCCCCCAACGCGCCGTCCAGCAGCGCGGACGGCATCAGCGGCCCGGGTCGGAACAGGGGTGTCTGGTGCCGACGCCTGCACCTCCAACAGCCCCATGGAGTTGCCTGGTTCCTGGCCGGGATCCGGGAATTTGCCCGGATACGCGGCGTCCCCCGCATCCCGGGCATCCCCGTGCGTCGCCGCCAGGCGTTCACGGGCAGCCCTAACTCCCGTGTCGGATCCAGCTCCCGGGTTGCGGCGTGACATGGAAACGACTCTAGGCAGCCCTCACGCCCGCTGATACCGGGGACCGGGCGTATGTGGAAATACCTGAGTAATACGCGTAGATCCGCGGCATCAGGCAAGTATTCCCTACGCTGGTGCCCGCCCGGACCCGGTGGTAACGTCTGCATCCAATCGAGAAGACTTTGCCGGCTGGGGGCAACCCTGATCGCCTGGATGTGAACATCAGGCGGCGAAAGCTGGTGTGCAATGAAGTGGTTGTTTGGGCCCGCGGCGGTTCTGGCGCTTGGCGGTGCCATGCTGCCGGCCCCGCCCGTTGTGGCAGACACAACGCAAGCCACCTCAACCCAGGTCGTGAAGTTTTCTCTGGAAAGCAGCTTCTGCCCTCAGCACGGTCTTTACGGCATAGCGCATGTTTCGGTCGACGGCACCGCGGGAATGAATGCCGACCAGAATTTTATCTGGACGACCCAAACAGCCGCCACATCCATCCATGCCGTTCCGCCGCAGGGCGCCGTCGCCAATGTCACGATTGTCTACCACTGCAACGTCCAGGTGCTCTGGTGGCTGGAGCCCGGCAGCGCCCACAGGGTGAAAGCGGCCCTTTGGGTCAACGGCTCAGGCGAGCAGCCCAGCTACACGATCGGGCCGAATCAGCCAGCCCCCGGGCCGACGCCTCCAACAACGCCCCCGCCAACGACTCCGCCTGCATCGACGGCGCCGACGACCCTGCCATCAACCGCCCCGCCGACGTCAGTGTCAACAACCGCGCCCACGCCTTTGCCAACGACCCTGACGACGATCCCGGCACCCCTCGCGCCGACCCCGCCGCCGGCGGCCATACCGACCACCGAGCCAACGTCCGAGCCAGTCACCGCGCCGACGACCCCGGCAACGCCCGCCCCGCCACCGTCCGAGCCAACCATCCCGCCAACGCCAGCGCCGACGGTCGCGCCAACCGTCCCGCCAGCGTCCGAGCCAACCATCCCGCCAACGTCCGAGCCAGCCACCCCACCAACCTCCGAGCCATCGTCGGAGCCAACGACCGTGCCAGCGACACCGCCAACGGCATCGTCCACACCTGCGTCGACGGAATCGCCGACGCCCGGACGGACATCGCCCGTGCCTACCCCCTGAAACGCAGCTACAGCCCGGGGCTCACTTCTGATAGGTGATGTACGCCTCGTACTGCACCCGCCACTTGTCCGCGGCCTTGGGATCCGGCACCGTGGTGGTGAGGAACTGAACGCTGGTCACTTGGCCCTTGAGGTATTTCAGCCACTTGGTCACCTCTTCGGCGACGTCGCGGTCGAATTGGGCTACGTGGTGCACCTGCATTGCCATGGCGGCCTCCGGATTCGCATGTTCGGTGGAGTGACTTTACCTCCGCCGCCCGTTCACGGCCAGAGGCCAGCGCCCGCGCAGATGGAGCGGATGGACCCGCCGGACTAGTTCCCGGCTTCCGTCGCCTCGGCCGCCGCCCCGCCAGGGCCCGCTTCCCCGCCCGCCGGGGCAGCGACGTCCCCGGCGAAGGCATCGGGCTTCGCTGCGGTTGGGGTGCTGCCCTCCCCCACGATCACCGCCAGCACACCGAGCCCCGCATGGGCCGCCAGGACGGCCGGGAGTGCGCTGATCTGGGCCGGCGGGCATTCCGGCAATGCCACGGCCAGGCGCCGGGCAAGGTCTTCGGCCTCGGCCTGGTTGCCGAAGTGGTGCACCGCCAGCCGTGCCTGCCCGGCAGGGCGGGCGGAGGCGTCGGCGGCCACGATTTCTTCGAGCCGTGCGATGGCCTTCCCCGCTGACCGGACCTTTTCCAACGGGATAATCCGGCCATCGTCTACCGCCAGGATGGGTTTGATCGAGAACATGGTCCCCCAGAGCGAGGCCGCCGCCCCGATCCGGCCGCCCCGGCGCAACTGTTCCAGGCTCGGCACATAGAAGTACACTTTGGTGCGGTCCAGCCTGTCCTGCGCGAAGGCCAACACCTCGGCCGCGCTCCTGCCGTCGGCGGCCGCGACCACCGCGCCCTGCACGCCCATCCCCTGCGCCATTCCAACCGTCCGGGAGTCGAGAACCTCTACCGGGATGCCGACCCGTTGGGCTGCCAGGCGGGCGGCGTCGGCAGTCCCGGAAAGCCCTGCGGAGATGTGAATGGAGACCACGGACTGGAAGCCACGCTCGCTGGCCTCCCGGTAGGCGTGTTCAAACTGCCCCGGTGACGGACGCGAGGTCTTGACGGGCTTGCCGCTGGCCAGGGCCACGGCGATGGTCTCCGCAATGTCGTCCTCACCTTCGCCGTAGATTTCGGCGCCGACCATAACGGGCATGGGGACTACAGTGAGCCGACCGTCAGCAGCGAGAGCCCGGATCCAGTCGGCGGGCAGCGCGGCGGCGGAGTCCGTGACCACCGCAACCTGCACGACGGCGGCCGGAGCCGCTTCGGGGATGCTTCCCCGGGAACCCTGCCGCAGGCGAACAAGCCGCTCGCGCAGCCATGGCCAGCCTGACGGCTCGCGGTCTGGCACGAAGGACCTCCTGCGGTGGGGGGACGCATGGACTTTTTGCCGGCGAGGGCAATCGTGCCCGTCCCATTGCCTGCACTGGTTGCCTGTACTGGCCGCCGGGGTCAACCGGCGGCCAGTGTCAGGCTAGTACGCCCGGCTAGGCCGGGACGATGTTGACCAGTTTAGGCGCCCGCACGATCACCGTGCGAAGGGCACGGCCGTCGAGGGCGCGCTGGACATTTTCTGATGCCAGCGCCAGTTCGCGCAGGTCTTCCTCGGAGATGTCCGGGGAAACCTCCAGCCGGTCCCGCACCTTGCCCTGCACCTGGACGACGGCGGTGACCGTGTCCTCCACGAGCAGCGCTTCGTCGTGGGTGGGCCAGCCGGCGTTGGCGACCGATGCCGGGTGCCCCAGGACGTTCCACAGGTCCTCGGCGGTATAGGGCGCAAACAGGCTCAGGATGACGGCTACTGCTTCCACGGCTTCGCGGACTGCGGGGTCTGCGCCGCCGGCACCGCCGACTGCGTCAATAGTCTTGCGGGTGGCGTTGACCAGTTCCATCAGCTTTGCCACAACCACGTTGAACTTGTTGTGCTCCAGCAGTGCCTGCGCATCGGCGATCGTGCGGTGGGTGACGGTACGCAGGGCACGGTCACCGGTGGCGACGTCGACGCCGGGTGCGCTTGTTACGTCCTGGCCGAGGCGCCAGGCCCGGGCCAGGAACTTCGCGGAGCCCGACGGCGATACGTCCGCCCAATCGACGTCGTCCTCCGGCGGGGAGGCGAAGATCATGGTCAGGCGGACAGCGTCGACGCCGAACTTGTCCAGCTGTTCGCCGAGGTCGACGCCGTTGCCCAGGGACTTGCTCATGGCCTTGCCGCCGTTGAGGACCTGCCCCTGGTTCAGCAGCGCGCTGAACGGCTCGTCCGCCTCGATCATGCCGAGGTCATGGATGACCTTGGTGAAGAACCGCGCATAGAGCAGGTGCAGGATGGCGTGCTCCACGCCTCCCACGTACTGGCCCACAGGCATCCAGTCGTTGATCTTCTCCGGATCGAACGGACCGCCGGTGTACTGCGGGGAGACGAAGCGCAGGAAGTACCAGGAGGAATCCACGAAGGTGTCCATGGTGTCCGTGTCCCGCTTGGCCGGGCCGTGGCAGTTAGGGCACTCGACATTGACCCAGCTTTCGACCGCGGCGAGCGGCGACGTGCCCTTCGGGGACAGGTCTTCGCCGCGCAGGTCCGCCGGCAGGGTCACGGGCAGCTGATCGTCCGGGACCGGGACCTCGCCGCAGGCCGGGCAATGGATGATGGGGATCGGGGTGCCCCAGAACCGCTGCCGGCTGAGCAGCCAGTCACGCAGCCGGAAGTTCACGAACTTCTCGCCGGTGCCCAACTCGCGCAGGATTTCGATGGCCGCCGGGATGGCCTCGGCCTTCGGCAGCCCGTCGAGCCCGCCGGAGTTAATCAGGGTTCCCTCGCCGGTGGTGGCGATGCCCGTGGCAGCGGGGTCTTCCTCGCCGGTGTCCAGGACTGCCCGGACGGGCAGGTCAAAGGTCTTGGCGAAGTCGAGGTCGCGCTGGTCATGGGCTGGTACGGCCATGATGGCGCCTGTGCCGTAGTCGGCCAGGACATAGTCGGCGGCCCAGACGGGCAGCTTTTCGCCGTTGAGCGGGTTGGTCGCGTAGCGCCCGGTGAAGACGCCCGTCTTTTCGCGCTCGGTGGACTGGCGCTCGATCTCGGAGAGCGCCTTGACCTGTTCGCGGTAGGCGTCCAGGGCAGCGGCGTGCTCGTCGGTGACCAGTTCGACGGCGAGCGGCGCGTCGGCGGCGACGACGAAGAACGTGGCGCCGTAGAGAGTGTCCGGACGCGTCGTGAACACGGTGACATCCTTGGCGGCTTTGCCGCCGTCGGCCTCGATCACGAAGTTGACGTGGGCGCCCTCGGAACGGCCGATCCAGTTTTTCTGCATCGCGAGGACGCGTTCGGGCCAGTGCCCGCGCAGTTCGTCCATGTCATCGAGCAGGCGGTCGGCGTAGTCGGTGATCTTGAAATACCACTGGTTCAGGGACTTCTTGGTCACAGGAGTGCCACACCGCTCGCAGGACCCGTTGACCACCTGTTCGTTGGCCAGCACGGTCTGGTCCTTGGGGCACCAGTTGACCGGCGAATTCTTTCGGTAGGCCAGTCCACGCTCGTAGAACCGCGTGAACAGCCACTGGGTCCAGCGGTAGTACTCCGGGTCGGAAGTGTGCAGCCGGCGGGACCAGTCCGCAGAGATTGCGTAGCGCTTGAACGACGCGGCCTGGGTGTCAATGTTGGCGTACGTCCACTCGCTGGGGTGCGCGTTGCGTTTGATCGCTGCATTCTCCGCGGGCAGGCCAAAGGAGTCCCAGCCGATCGGGTGCAGCACGTCGTAGCCCTGCTGGCGCAGGTAGCGCGCCACGACGTCGCCCATCGCGAACGCCTCGGCGTGGCCCATATGAAGGTCACCGGACGGATACGGGAACATGTCCAGCACGTAGCGGCGTTCCTTAGAGCCGTCATCAAGCGGCGTGAAGACCTTCAGGTCTTCCCAGACCTGCGGCCATTTGGCTTCCATTGCCGCGAAGCTGTAGGCACCTTCCTCGGGCCCCTCCGCCGCGGCTGCTGGCGATCCGGTCTGTGTTTCCGGCTGAACGCTCACTGCTGGCCTCTTCTGTTCTATGCGGCCTGTTATCCCAGGCCTGTCTACCTTCAGGCCTGCCTGCCGCCAGGCCTGTTCACCATCAAGTCTGCACTGTCACGGCCGGCTGGCCGGTCCCGACTCCATACTGTCCGTACGTGTTACTCCTGCTGTTACTTCGTGCGTTGCGGCCCGGAATGCACCCCGGACACACAAAAGCCCCTCGACATGGAGGGGCCGCCGCTCGGCAATCCGGGGACTCTTCGGAATCGAGGTCTCGTCGGGATGCCGGGCGGCTAGCTAAGCAGGAGCACGGCGCGCATAGGACCACTTTAGCCCCTCGGGCTGGTTCGCGCTGAACGGACGGGGCCGGTGGCGGCCCGGTAATCGCAGTCGACTCGCGCTCCGGAGCCCGGCGCGTCCCGCTATGTCCACAATTGTTACAAATGACATACCTATGGAATAGCGGTACTTACTGCCAATTGCCGGACCCATCGGGCGAGTAGTCACGACGAAAATTCGAGTAGTTTGGCGTAGAAATGCAGGTAGAAAAACAATGAATACTCGGGTGGCCGTCCGCGTGCGGCCAGCCCGTTCCACGAAGTCTGATCCGAATGCGGATTATGGGCCTCCATGCTGGGAGAAACCCGTGAAAACCCGGGGGCGAGGCTTAAAATTTTGATCTTGCCAAACGATTCAAATGGGAACACTATTCGATAAAGATCAGCAAATGGGATCTCTTGGGGGGATTCGCAAATGGTCTCGGGTTGAGGAGCCTGCCATGAATCACTTGCGCAATTCTGCCGTGCAACTGCCGAAAACCCCCACCGGCCGCATTTACGCCGCCGGTTCCCTGGAACAGAGCTAGCCATGTTCGGCTGGATCACCCGTTTCAGTCTGCAGTTCCGCATCCTGGTTCTCGCCCTGGCCGCTGGACTCATTGCCTTCGGGGTAGTGAACGTCCCCCATGTCGCCATCGACAGCATGCCCGAGTTCGCCCCGGCGCACGTTGAGATCCAGACCGAGGCCTTGGGCCTCTCAGCTGCCGAAGTTGAACAGCTCATCACGTCTCCAATGGAAGCCGACCTCCTTAACGGTGTGGCGTGGCTCGATGAAATCCGGTCCAAATCGGTCCCGGGCCTGTCCTCCATCGAGCTCGTCTTCGAGCCGGGCACCGACCTTCTGCGAGCGCGCCAACTTGTGGCCGAACGCATGACCCAGGCCCACGCACTGCCGAACGTCTCGGCACCGCCGTTGATTATGCAGCCACTGTCGTCCACCAGCCGTGTCCTCATGGTCCGGATGAACTCCAAGGAGCTCTCCGGCATTGAAATGTCGGTCCTGGCCCGGTGGAAGATCAAGCCGCGGCTGATCGGCATCCCCGGTGTCGCCAACGTTTCCATCTGGGGCCAGCGCGAGCAGCAGCTCCAGGTCGAGGTGACCCCCACGCAGATGCGTGACAAGGGCATCACGCTCGAACAGATCATTAAGACCACGGGCAACGCCGTCTGGGTGTCTCCGCTGACCTTCCTTGAGGCGTCTACCCCCGGCACAGGCGGGTTCGTGGAGTCGCCGAGCCAGCGACTGGGCATCCAGCATGTCCTGCCCATCCGCACGCCCGACGACCTGTCCAAGGTCAGTGTCGAAGACGCCCCATCTCCCATGCTCCTTGGTGACATCGCCCAGGTGAAGGCGGACCACCAGCCGCTGATCGGAGACGCCGTCGTCGGCCAGGATGCAGGCCTCCTGCTGGTCGTGGAGAAGTTCCCCGGAACCAGCACGCTGCAGGTCACCAAGGACATCGAAGCTGCCCTGAACGACATGCAGCCCGGGCTTTCCGGAATCCAGATGGACACTTCCGTCTTCCGGCCCGCCTCCTTCCTGCAGGATGCCGTGGACGGACTCGGCGTGGCCCTGCTCGTGAGCCTCCTGCTTGCTGTCCTGCTTTTCTGGCTACTCTTCCGGTCGTGGCGTGTCGCCGCTATTGCCCTCGTGGCCATCACCACGACAGTCATGGCGGCAGCAGTGGTGCTCTACTTGACCGAGTCCACACTGAATATCTCGATCCTGGCCGGCATCCTCCTTGGTGTGTCCGTGATTGTGGGAGACATCGTGGAAGATGTGCAGGCGCAGCGGCGCCGGCCCCTGCAGGCCACCGAGACCGAGACTGATGCCACCATCCGATTCCGTATGGTCCAACTCGTCCGCAACGTCCGCACACCTCTGTTCCACGCATCCCTCATCATGGTGGTCGCGCTTATTCCAACGCTGTTCATTCCTGGCGTCGGCGGTGCGTTCTTCCATCCGCTGTTCTGGTCAATGGCCCTGACGCTTGCTGTGTCAATGCTCGTGGGCCTGTCCGTGACACCGGTACTGGCGTATCTCCTGCTTCCCCGTGAAACGGCCCCACGGACCGAATCGAGCGGTGTTGCGCGGGCGCGGTCCTACTACGACCGGGCTCTCGAGGGCGGACGTTCCCGCCGCACCCTCGGCATCATCGCTGTCGCCGTCGTTGGCCTGCTGGGACTCGCCGCAGCATCCCAGCTGGTCGGAACCCGGGCGGTCATTCCGACGCTTCCGGACCGAACGCTCCTGGTGCAGTGGGACTCCATGGCCGGCACGTCCAACGACGAGGTCCGCAGGGTGGCGTCGAAGGCCTCCGATGAGCTGCGGACCCTGCCGGGGGTTTCGGGCGTTGGCGGGCATATCGGCCGCGCCATTTCCTCCGACCAGATTGTGAGCAACAGTTCCGCGGAGCTCTGGGTCACCATCACACCGGATGCCGACTTCAGCGAAACGGAAAGGGCAGTCCGCGACGTCGTCCAGGGCTACCCGGGCATCGCCAACAACGTCGTGAACTACTCCCAGCAGAAGATCGGCGCACAGAACACCCACATGGATCCGGGATTCGCGGTCCGCGTCTATGGAACCGAGATGCCGGTTCTGCGCGAGAAGGCCGAAGAGGTCCGCAAGGCCATCGAGAAGATCGACGGCGTGCAGAACCCGACGATCAACGCCAGCGCGATGACACCCATCGTCGAAGTCGAGGTCAACCTCGAGGCGGCGCAAAAGGTCGGGATCAAACCCGGCGACGCCCGGCGCGCCGCTGCGGCCCTGATGCAAGGCATTGTGGTCGGCAACCTCTTCGAAGAACAGAAGGTCTTTGAAGTGGTGGTGCGCGGGGCAGTGGACGTCAGGGATGACCTGACCAGCATCCGCGAACTCCTGCTCGACACGCCAAACGGCGGCCAGGTCCAGCTGGGCCAGATCGCCGACGTACGACTCGTCCCCAACGAGGTCGTGATCCTGCACGATGACACGTCCCGCAGGATCGACGTCGTGGCCGACGTCAGCGGACGGCCGCTGGCCGACATTCAGCGCGACATTGAAACGGCCATCCAGCAGATCCAGTTCCCGCTGGAATACCACGCGGAGATCCCCACGAAGTATGCCCAGATGCAGGATGCCGCCGCCCTTTTGCTCTGGCTTGCGGCAGCAGCGCTCCTCGGAGTGTTCCTGCTGCTCCAGACGGCGGTCCGGAGCTGGAAGCTGGCCCTCGCCAACTTCCTGGCACTGCCGGCGGCGCTGGCGGGGGCTGCCGTGGCAGCTTGGATCGCGGGAGGCGCCATCAGTGTGCTGGCGCTCACGGCGTTTGCCGCCGTGCTGGCCATCGCTGGCCGCAACGCGGCACTTCTCTCTGCCCGCGCGGATGAACTGTGGCGCGCAGCCCCGCAGGAGTCCCATGAAAAAGTCGTCATGATGGCAGCCAGGGACCGGGTATCGCCCATCCTGAAGTCCGCCCTGATCACGGTGGCGATTCTGATCCCGCCGGGACTTTTCGGCGGCGCCGTGGGTGGAGCCCTCCTGGGGCCGATAGCCCTGATCATTGTCACCGGACTTATCACTACAACCCTCATCGGGATCTTCGTACTCCCCCTGCTCGCACTCTGGTTCGGGCCCCGGTCCGCCCCTGAGGAGTGGGCCGAAGTCTACGAAGCCGAGGTTCCCGTTCAGCCCGACATGCAGGAAAAGGTGGAAGCAAAATGACCAGCCAAAAGCCCCAACTCCGTCTGGCCCTGGCGGCCGCAGCCTGTGCCGCCGCGCTATTCACCCTCCCGGCATGCGCACAGTCCACAGCGGTGGCACCCGCTGCGGCGGCAGGTGCGGCTCCGGTCAAGGTGGAAAAGAACGCCACCACCGGCATCGCCAAGCTGACCGTGACCGAACACGGCCTGGCCCGCATCGAGCTGAAGACGGAACCCGTTAAGGCGGGCACCGGAACGGACGTGCTGCTGCCATATGCGTCGCTGTTGTATGACGCCAATGGCAAGACCTGGGTCTACACCACCCCCGCACCGAGAGTGTTCGAACGCCAAGCCGTCACCGTCAGCAAGATCGAAGGCGGCGTGGTGACGGCCAGCAAAGGCCCCGCCGTCGGGACTGCAGTGGTAACGGTAGGCGCGGTCGAACTATTTGGCGCCGAGTTGAACACGGGTAAATGACATGCGCCGGATAGTCGCAGCCAGTCTGAGGTTCAGATCGATCGTCATCGCGCTCGCTGTGGCGCTGATGGTCGTGGGCGGCGCGCAGCTCAGCAGCGCTTCGGTGGACGTATTCCCCGAGTTCGCACCACCGAAAGTCGAGGTCCAGACAGCCTGCCTGGGACTTACCGCCGCTGAGGTCGAAGAGCTGGTGTCGGTTCCCATGGAAGAGGCGTTCAACGGCATTGATGGTCTCGATCACATGAGGTCAAAGTCAGTCCCCCAGCTCTCGTCGATTGTGATGGAGTTCGAGAACGGCACTGACCTGCTCACGGCCAGGCAACTGGTGTCGGAACGCCTGGCAACGGTCATCCCGACCCTGCCCACCTGGGCTGCCCCTCCGCTCATGCTGCAGCCCTTGTCCTCGACCAGTCGCGTCATGAAGATCGGCCTGTCCTCGGACACCCGCTCACTCATCGAGATGTCCATGATTTCCTACTGGAACATCAGGGCTCATCTGCTGCGGGTTCCGGGCGTAGCCAATGTGGCCATCTGGGGCGAACGCCTCCAGATGCTTCAAGTGCAGGTTGATCCCGCCAAACTGGCGGCCAACAACGTCACCCTGGAAAACGTGATGAGCTCAACCTCCGATGCCCTGGACGCTGGTCTGTTGCAGTACTCCCCCGGCGCCCTCATCGGAACTGGCGGCTCGCTCGATACACCCAGCCAGAGTATTGGCATCCGTCACGTACAGGCCATCACGTCCCCGGCCGACCTTGCCCAGGTTGCTTTGGAGGAGCGCGAGGGACTGCCTCCCCTGCGGCTCGCTGACGTGGCGAACGTCGTCGAGGACCACCAGCAGCTGATCGGTGACGCGGTGATCAACGGCGGCCCCGGCCTGATGCTGATCGTTGAAAAGCTGCCGTGGGGCAACACGCTCGAAGTCACGCGCGGCGTGGAGGAGGCGCTCAAAGAACTGCAGCCCGGCCTGACCGGGATCGCAGTCGACACCACCTTGTTCCGGCCGGCGTCATTCATCGAGGAGTCCCTCGGCAACCTGAGCCTCGCACTCCTGCTGGGCTGCCTCCTGGTGGTCCTCGTGCTCAGCGTCTTCCTGTTCCAATGGCGGACGGCGCTGGTCAGCGTGACGGCGATCCCGCTGTCATTGATGGCAGCGGCCCTGGTGCTCTATTGGACCGGGGGCACGATAAATACGATGGTGCTTGCGGGGCTGGTGATTGCCGTCGGGGTGGTGGTGGACGATGCCATCATCGACGTCGAGAACATCGTCAGACGGCTCCGGCACCACCGTGCGAGCGGCGGCACCGAAAGTACCGCCCGTGTGGTCGTCAATGCCTCGCTTGAGGTCCGCGGACCTATTGTGTACGCCACCTTGATCATCGTCGCCGCCACGGTGCCGATCTTCTTCCTGGACGGGTTGACCGGCGCGTTCTTCCGGCCGCTGGCCACTTCGTACACCCTCGCCGTGATGGCCTCCATGCTGGTGGCCCTCACTGTCACCCCGGCCATGGCGTACATCTTCCTCCGGAACGCCAAGCTGGAGGACCGGGATCCCCCGGTAGTCAGGGTGCTGAAGCGCTGGTACGGCAAGTTGCTCCGGCCCATGGTCCGCAGGCCCGCCCCGGGATATCTCGCCTTGGGCGCTCTCGGCGTCATCGGCCTTGTGGCGGCGCCGCTGCTGGGCCAATCATTGCTCCCGTCGTTCAAGGAGCGGGATTTCCTGATGCACTGGCTCACGCAGCCTGGCACGTCCAACGCCGAGGAAGTCCGTGTCAGCCAACTGGCCTGCAAGGAACTCATGACAATCCCAGGGGTGAACAATTGCGGGTCCCACATCGGGCAGGCATTCAACGCCGATGAGGTTGTGGGCGTCTACTTCGGCGAGAACTGGATCAGCGTTGACCCCTCAGTGGACTATGACAAAACGCTGGCCTCCATCACGGAAGTGGTGGACGGCTATCCCGGAATCGTGCGGGACGTCCAAACCTACCTCAAGGAGCGCATCCGCGAGGTGCTGACGGGAACTGGCTACGCGGTCGTCGTTCGCGTGTACGGAGACGACCTCGCGACGCTGCGCACGGAAGCTGACAAGATCAAGGGCATTCTGGGCGGCATTGACGGAGCCATCGGCGCAAAGGTCGCTCTCCAGGCGAACATTCCACAAATCAACGTGGAAGTGAACCTGGAGGCCGCCAATCGCTACGGGCTGAAGCCGGGCGATGTGCGACGCGCCGCGGCCACCCTGGTTTCCGGCGAAGAAGTGGGCGACGTCTACCGTGACGGCAAGGCCTACGACGTCCAGGTGTGGAGCGCACCGGAAATCCGGACCAGTGTCACGAGCATTGAGAACCTCCCACTCGATACGCCGAGCGGGCAAAGGATCCGGTTGGCCGATGTCGCCACGATTTCGGTCAAACCCACGCCCAACGTCATTGAACGCTCGGAGGGTTCCAGGCGCATCGACGTCAGTGCCAACGTCAAGGAAGGCGATCTGGCCAAGGTTGTGGAGACATTGAAATCGGAGATGGAGTCGGTTCAGTTCCCGGTCGGCTATGAAGCGGTTGTCCTCGGCGAATACGCTGAACGCCAGGCCGCCTCACAACGGCTGCTGCTTTACTCGATTGGCGCGGTCCTCGTGGTCTTCCTCCTGCTCCAGGCGGCGTTCCGCAGTTGGCGGTTGGCCGTCCTGGCCATCCTGACGCTGCCGGTCGCCTTGGTCGGTGGCGTGATTGCTGCCCACCTCAGCGGCGGGATCCTGTCGCTGGGTTCCTTGGTCGGATTCCTGACCCTGATGGGTATCGCAGCCCGCAACGGCATCCTGCTCATCAACCACTGCCAGCACCTGGAACAGTTCGAGGGAATGACCTTCGGACCTGCCTTGGTGTTGCGGGGGGCTTCCGAGCGGTTGTCGCCGATTCTGATGACCACTCTTGCCACTGCGCTGGCCCTTGTGCCACTGGTGGTGATGGGGAACCTCCCCGGCCATGAGATTGAGCACCCCATGGCGGTGGTCATTCTGGGCGGCCTTGTCACGTCGACACTGGTCAACCTGTTCATCGTCCCATCGCTCTACCTGCGGTTCGCCAAGAAGGGCCCGTCACGCCGTGACCGCCAGCCCGGCCAGCCGGAACCCGTCCCTGTCGCCTAATACCACCACCAATAAGGAGAGGCAAGTCAGATGACACCACTGTCTAAGAGATTAACCGCTTACGGCTCCGCGGTCTTGCTGGTGGTGGCGTCGCTGACGGCGGCGACGGCGGCCGCGGCGACGGCCACCGCCGCGCCGGCGGCCACGAGTACCAAGGAACTGTGCGGCCCCGGCTCGGTGCTGAGGTTCAACCGTTCCGCGTTCCCGGCAAAACCGAATATCGACAACCAGTGGCTCAGGCTCAGGCCCGGGATGCAATACACCACAACCGGCAAAGTAATCTCCCCGGACGGGACGACCACCCGCACGGTTGTCAGCACCGTCACAGGGCTAACCAAGGTCATTGACGGGGTCAAGACGATCGTGGTCTGGGACCGGGACTACTCCGACGGTGAACTCGTGGAGTCCGAACTCGCATTCTTCGCCCAAACGGAGAAAGGGACAGTCTGGCTCTTCGGCGAGTATCCGGAGGAGTACGAGGACGGGAAGCTGGTCGGCGCGCCCAGCACGTTCATCAGCGGGATCGACAGGGCCCGGGCCGGCATCGCCATGCAGGCCAAGCCGCACCGGAACACCCCTGCATACGTCCAGGCCTATGCCCCCACCGTGGACTTCCTGGACTGCGGGGACGTGTTCGCGAAGTACCAACGAGTCTGCGTCCCGACGGGATGCTACAACGACGTGCTGGTGATTGATGAGTTCAACCCGCTCGACCCGCCAAGCGCCGGGCACCAGCGCAAGTTCTACTCAGCCGGGACCGGGCTCATCAAGGTGACAGCAGTCGGCGGCGAAGACCAAGAGTTCATGGACCTGGTCAAGATCACCAGGCTCACCAGCGCGGTGCTGGACAGGATCAACACCCGTGCCCTTGAGCTCGACAGCAGGGGCTACACGGTCAGCAAGGACGTCTACGCCAAGACGCCGCGTGCTGTCGTGAGGACCCCGTCTACGCGGCCTGTTCCCTGAGGGACAAACCCGACGCGGGACAGCGCTGACGCAGACAGTGAAGAGCTCCGGCCAGGTTTCCCTGGCCGGAGCTCTTCTTTGTCCGCCGAAGCCGTACCCGCCGGGGCGGCACCCGGCGGGTCGGTGTGTGCGCCTACTTCACGTCGTCGTCAACCCAGTCCATGGACTTGGTGACGGCCTTCTTCCAGAGACGCATCTGGCGTTCCCGCTCGGCCTGGTCCATTTGCGGCTCCCACCGCTTGTCCTCGGCCCAGTTGGCCGAGCACTCGCCCAGGTCCTTCCAGAATCCGACCGCCAGGCCGGCCGCGTAGGCTGCGCCCAGCGCCGTCGTCTCGACCACCTTCGGACGGATGACCGGCACGCCAAGGATGTCCGCCTGGAACTGCATCAGGGCGTCGTTGGCGACCATGCCGCCGTCGACCTTCAGCTCCGTCAGCGGGACGCCGGAATCGGCGTTGACGGCGTCGAGCACCTCGCGGGTCTGGAAGGCGGTGGCCTCCAGCGCCGCTCGGGCAATATGGGCCTTGGTAACAAAGCGGGTCAGGCCCACAATGGCGCCACGGGCGTCCGAGCGCCAGTACGGCGCGAAGAGGCCGGAGAACGCCGGAACAATGTACACCCCGCCGTTGTCCTCCACCGAGGCCGCGAGGGCCTCGACCTCCGGGGCGCTGCTGATCATGCCGAGGTTGTCCCGCAGCCACTGGATCAAGGAACCGGTGACGGCAATGGAGCCCTCCAGCGCGTAGTGCGGCGCCGCGTCGCCGAGCTTGTAGCCGACGGTGGTCAGCAGCCCGTTCTTGGAATGGATAATCTCCTCGGCCGTGTTGAAGATCAGGAAGCAGCCCGTGCCGTAGGTGTTCTTGGCTTCCCCGGCATCGAACGCCGCCTGCCCGAACGTGGCCGCCTGCTGGTCGCCCAGGATGCCGGCCACAGGAACCTCGCGCAGCAACTGGGAGGTGTGCACCGTGCCGTAGACCTCGGAGGAGGACTTGATGGTCGGCATCATGGAGGCCGGGACACCGAACGCGTCCAGGATCTCCTGGTCCCATGACAGCGTCTCAAGGTCCATGAACATGGTGCGTGAGGCGTTGGTCACGTCCGTGACGTGCACTCCGCCGTCGGTCCCGCCGGTCAGGTTCCAGAGCACCCAGCAGTCGGTGTTGCCGAAGACGAGGTCACCGGCCTCCGCCTTGGCCCGGGCGCCTTCGACGTTGTCCAGGATCCACTTGATCTTGGTGCCCGAGAAGTAGGTCGCCAGCGGCAGGCCCACCTTCTGCTTGAAACGTTCAACCCCGCCGTCCTTCGCGAGTTCGTCCACGATCGGCTGGGTGCGGGTGTCCTGCCACACGATGGCGTTGTAGATCGCCTCGCCGGTGGTCTTGTCCCACACCACCGCTGTTTCGCGCTGGTTGGTGATGCCGACGGCGGCGATGTCGTGCCGGGTCAGGTTCGCCTTGGACAGGGCCGAGCCGATCACTTCGCGGGTGTTGTTCCAGATTTCAGCGGGGTTGTGCTCCACCCAGCCGGGCTGGGGGAAGATCTGCTCGTGCTCCATCTGGCCGGAGGAGACGATGCTGCCGCTGTGGTCGAACACGATGGCGCGGGTACTCGTGGTGCCCTGGTCGATGGCAACTACGTACTGGTTCATATTGACGTCCTTGTCTGTTTAGCGTGGCAGTTGATCTGGCAATCAGAGGGGCAGTACAGGGGGGATGATCGGCACAACCGCGGCCACGAGGCCGCCGAGGCCGCCACCGATCAGGGGTCCGACGACCGGGATCCAGGAGTAGCTCCAGTCGGAGGACCCCTTGCCCTTCATGGGGAGCAGGGCGTGCGCGATGCGCGGGCCCAGGTCACGGGCCGGGTTGATGGCGTAGCCGGTGGGGCCGCCGAGGGAAACACCGATGCCGACAACCAGCAGGGCGACCGCAAGCGGGCCAAGTCCGGACGGTGTCCCGCCGAAGGTCAGGATGACGAAGACGAGGACAAAGGTGCCGATGATCTCGGTGATCAGGTTCCACGGGTTCGAGCGGATCGCCGGGCCGGTGGAGAAGACGGCCAGCTGGCTGGCGGGCTCGGATTCGGCATCGAAGTGCTGCCGGTAGGCCAGCCACATGATGACGGCGCCCAGGAAGGCGCCGGTCAGTTCCCCGCCGAAGTAGGTCAGGGTTGAGGCGAAGTCGACCGGAACGCCGGGGGCGTACAGCTTCTTGCCGTTGACCAACAGGCCGAAAGTCACGGCAGGGTTCAGGTGTGCACCTGAGATGGCGGCAACATAGACACCGGAGAAGACGGCAATGCCCCATCCCCAGGTCACCATCAGGAACCCGCCGTTGTTGCCCTTAGTGCCTTTGAGCGCAACGTTGGCCACCACGCCGCAACCCAGCAGGGTCAGCATGGCGGTACCGAATAATTCGGATAGGAAAACTATTCCAAGAGACATCTTTGACTCCTCTATTTTCTGTTGTCGGCGTCCGCGAGTTTGGAAGCCGTGGGGCCGGCAGCATGTTCGTGCTGCCGGCCAGCCACTGCGCCGGCCGCCGGGGCGGACCGCGCAGTGCTTGCACCCGGGCTTCCCTGCCCGGGCACGCAAGCAATATCAGGCGACCAGGCTGTGGACCCGGACACCGTGGAACCGTTGGAGCACCTCCTGTGCGTGGCTGATCTCTGTGGCCCGGCGTGCCGCGTCCCAGCCGAGCGGTCCGGAAAGGATGTCCGCGACTTCGTTCAGCAGTTCCCCGGTCACCAGGCCGCGGAAAGCCAGGGACGTGCGGCGGATGAGGACGTCCACGAGGTGCCCGATCTGCTCGTGGGCGGCCATGAACTCCAGTTCGCGGGTGCTCAGCTCACGCGTCGAATGCAGCAGCCGGTCCGGCCCGCCGGCCGGCCCGTCCAGGAACCGGATGACTTCTTCGGCGCGAGTCCCGTAGCGGGTCAGCAGCCCGGTGACGCGGGCGGCGTCGCGGCCGGCCGACATGTGGGCCTTGATCCAGCGCTGGACGCCGTCCTCGCTGTCCGGGAACCCTGCTCCGCCGCCGATGGCGAGCTTCGCCGTCGAAACCTTCCGTTCCAGGCCGAGTTCGGCCAGGACGTCGTTGCTCAGGTGCTCGGCCAGGGCCCGGAACGTGGTCCACTTGCCGCCCACGAGGCTGAGGACGGCTCCGCCCGCCGCCTGCCGGCGTTCGATCCGGTAGTCCCGGCTGACGAACCCGGGCTGGGTGGCGTCATGCTTCGGCAGCGGGCGCACACCGGAGAACGAGTAGACAATCTGGTCCCGGCCCACCGGGATGTCCGGGAAGACGTGGCCGATCAGGTCAAAGAAGTAGTCGATTTCCGCCTCGGTGCACACGGCGTCCTGGGCCATATCGGCGTCGACGTCGGTGGTGCCGACCAGGACGCGGTCCCCCATCGGATAGATCAGCACGATCCGGCCGTCGGTGTGCTCGAAGAAAATCTCGCGGCCGTTGCACGCCGCGAGCAGCTCCGGATGGTCCAGCACGATGTGCGAACCTTTGGTGCCGCCCATGAACGACGACGCCGCCCCCATGGCCTCGTTGGTCAGGTCGACCCAGGCGCCGGTGGTGTTCACCACGACGTCGGCAGTGAAGTCGAACATCTCGCCGGTCAGTTCGTCACGCAACTGGACCGTGGTTCCGGGGGTGCCGCTGGTCCCGGAGCCGCCCAGGGAGACAAGCGAGACGTAGTTGCTGGCGCGGGCGTGGCTGTCCGCGCCGCCGGCCTTCTCGCCGTCCTGGAGCACGTCGAGGGTGAGGCGCTCGGGGTTGTGGACCGAGGCGTCGAAGTAGGTGGCCGCGTATTTGATCCCGGGGTGCAGCCGGGGCAGCTCCTCCAGGGCGCGCTTGCGTCCGCGGAACTGGTGGCGCGGGACCGTGCCGCCGTCGCGGGAGAAGAAGTCGTACATGCTCAGGCCGAGCTTGATCAGGAACGCCCCGCGTTCGGTGTGCTTGCCCTGCTTGTGGGTCAGGAAGCGCATGGGGGCGGCCAGGACTCCGGAGAAGGTGCTGAAGATCGGGATCGTGGTCTGCAGCGGCTTGACGTAGTGCGGTGCGATCCGCAGGAGCCTGTTGCGCTCGGTCACGGACTCCTGGACGAGGCGGAACTCGCCATTTTCGAGGTACCGGATGCCGCCGTGGATCATGTGGGAGGAGGCGCCGCTGGCGCCCTGGCAATAATCGCCGCGCTCAACGAGCGCCACGTCCACGCCCTGCAGCGCCAGGTCACGGAACGTGCCGACCCCGTTGATTCCGCCTCCGATGATCAGAACCTGCGCGTGCCGCCGCGTCCGCAGCTTCTGCACCGAGGCGCGATCGTTCGCCGGTGTGCCGACTGAGTCCTTCTGTCCCAAAACTGCTCCCTTGGGTTTGATTCTGTGCGGCACGCCCGTGGCGCGGCGCCGTTCAACACTATTCTTTGGACTAATGGAAAATGGAGTCAAGCACTATGCACAAACGTGCAGATGGGAAATTTCATGATGCAATCACGCCAGTCCGACGCCCTCCGCGCGGCCCAGCTGTATTACCTGCAGGACCTGACCATGGATGCCATCGCCCGCGAGCTCCGGACGTCCCGGTCCACGGTTTCGCGGCTGTTGTCGGCGGCGCGCGATTCGGGTCTGGTGCAGATCCAGATCCGCAGCCCGCTGGACACCGGGCCCGAACTCGAGGGCATGATCCGCGCCGAGTACAAGGTGGATGTCCATGTCGTTCCGGTGGTGGACACGCTCAATGAGGCGGAAACACTGGACCGGGTGGCCATGCAGGCCGCCCGGACGATCGGACCGCTGGTGGACTCCAACGCCATCATCGGCGTCGCATGGGGCTCCACCCTGAGTGCCGTGAGCCGGCACCTGACGCGCAAGATCACCCACGACAGCGTGATCGTCCAGCTCAACGGCGCCGGGAACATGCAGACCACCGGCATCACCTATGCCTCCGACATCATGCGGCGGTTCGGCAGCGCCTACGGAGCACGGGTGGAACAGTTTCCCGTACCGGCCTTCTTCGACCACGCCGCGACCAAAAAGGCCATGTGGAATGAGCGCAGTGTTCAGCGGATCCTGGAGTTGCAGGCCAGGATGAGCATCGCGATCTTTGGTGTCGGATCGGTCGACGCCGACTACCCCAGCCACGTCTACGCCGGCGGCTACCTCGATGAAGACGACTTGAACGTGCTGGCGAACTCCGATGTGGTGGGCGATGTGGCCACGGTGTTCTTCCGCGCAGACGGGTCCTCGGACGGCATCACGCTCAACGCGCGGTCCACCGGCCCGGGCCTGGCCCAGCTCCGCCAGGTCCGGCGCCGCATCTGCGTGGTGTCAGGTGCCTCCAAGATCAACGGGCTCAGGGGCGCGCTGGCGGCAGGACTGGCCACCGACCTGATCCTGGACGAGGCCAGCGCCCGCAGGCTGGTCCGGTTCGACGGACTGGGCTGAGCGGCAGCGGGGCACCGTGGCCGGCGTGGTCTGCAGCAACGGCGGTCCGGCATCCGCCAGCGCCAGTGGGTAAAGTCTTTGTCATGAGACTCTCCCCCCGGCTGACCCTGAACAACGGCGTATTGATCGACCGGCTGGGATTCGGGCTGTACAAGGTTCCCCCGGCCGACGCCGCCAGCCTGGTGACCATGGCGGTCGAGACCGGCTACCGGCACTTCGACACCGCCGCCATGTACGGCAACGAGACCGGCGTCGGCAAGGGAATCGGTGCCCTGTCCGGATTTGAGGGCACCGGCGGCGGCCCCGGGGAAACCGCGCCCTATGTTTCCCGCCAGGACCTCTTCATCACCACCAAGGTCTGGAACGACGACCACGGCTACGACGCCACCATGCGTGCGTTCGACACCTCGATCTCCAACCTCGGCCTGGAGTACATCGACCTCTACCTGATCCATTGGCCGTGCGCGCGCCGTGGCCTGTTCCCGGAAACGTACCGGGCCCTTGAGACGCTGTACCGCGAGGGCAAGGTGCGCGCAATCGGCGTCTCCAACTTCCAGCCCCAGCACCTGGACCGGCTCCTGGAAACGGCGGAGGTGGTCCCCGCCGTGAACCAGATCGAGCTTCATCCCTGGCTGCAGCAGGATGAACTGCGGGAAAAGCACGAGGTCCTGGGCATCCGCACGGAGGCGTGGAGTCCTTTAGGCCGCGGCCAGGTCCTGAAGGACCCGGTGATCCTGGCCCTCGCGGCCGAACACGACCGCACTCCGGCGCAAATCATCCTGCGCTGGCACCTGCAGCTGGGCAATATCGCCATTCCCAAGGCCAGCTCGTCCGGGCGGATCCGTGAAAACTTCGAGGTCTTCGACTTTGAGCTCTCCCCGCTGGATATGACGGAGGTCGGCGGCCTCGAACGCGGCTTCCGGACCGGCTCCCACCCCGACAACGTCGCATAGGATTCGAACTAATGGAACAAGTGGATACCGGGCCCTCACGCGCGCCCCTGTTCAGCGGCGGACTCGACGCCCGCACCCGGGCCGCGGCCGTTGAGGTTGACGGCGCCCGGATCGCGTACTGGGTCTACGAACCCGCCGAGGTCACCGCCGAGACACGCACCATCCTGGTGGTGCACGGGTTCCGCGGCGACCACCACGGCCTGCTCCGGGTAGCCGACCAGCTGACGGACATGCGCCTGATCATGCCGGACCTGCCGGGCTTCGGCAGCTCGGCTGCCTTCGCAGGAACAGGGCACAGCGTTGCCGCCTACTGCCAATTCGTTGAAGGCTTCATGGCCGCGCTGGGGTTGGGCGCGGACACGGTCCTGTTGGGGCATTCGTTCGGTTCGATCATCGCCAGCCATTTCGTGGCGGCCAGGCCCGGCGCCGTGGCCGAGCTGATCCTGGTCAATCCCATCGCGGCGCCTGCCCTCGAAGGGCCCAAAGGCCTGATGACGAAGCTTGCGGTGCTCTACTACGAGGCCGCCGCACGCCTTCCCCAGCGGTTCGGGCTGGCCCTGCTGCGCAGCCAGGCGATCGTGCGGGTGATGAGCGTGACCATGGCCAAGACCGGGGACAAGGACATCCGCCGGTTCGTGCACGCCCAGCACAGCGCCTATTTTTCGTCCTTCGCGGACCGGGACAGCCTGCTTCAGGCCTTCAAGGCCTCGGTGGGCAGCAACGTCACCGAGGTGGCCAGCGAACTGACGCTTCCGGTTCTGCTGATCGCGGGAGAGAAGGACGAGATCGCCATGCTGGCGGACCAGCACAAACTCGCGGCGCGGCTCCCTGACGGGAGGCTGGAAGTCATTCCCGGCGTCGGACACCTGATCCACTACGAAACCCCCGAACCCGCCGCCCGCTACATCCGACGCTTCCTGAAGGACCACGCCGCGTGAAGATTCTCATTGATGCCCGCTTCACCCGGCTGGACCAGCACGACGGGATCAGCCGCTACGGCGCCAGCCTGATCGCGGCGGCGGCCAAGATCGCCGACGTCTCAATGCTGATCAGCGACCCCCGCCAGCTCGCGCTCCTGCCCGAAGTTCCGTACACCGTGATCAACAGCCCGCTGTCCCCGGCCGAACTCTTCGTGGCGGCCAGGGTCAACAAGCTGGGCGCGGACGTGGTGGTGTGCCCCATGCAGACCATGGGCAGCTGGGGCCGGAAGTACGCCCTGGTGCTGACCCTGCACGACCTCATCTACTATGAGCACCCCACTCCTCCCGGATTCCTGCCGGCCCCGGTCAGGGTCCTGTGGCGGCTGTACCACAAGGCCTTCTGGCCCCAGCGGCTTCTGCTGAACCGGGCGGACATCGTGGCAACGATCAGCTCCACCACGGCGGCCCTGATGGCGAAGTACCGGCTCACCCGGCGTCCCGTCAGGATTGTCGGCAACGCCCCCCAGCACGGCCACACCCCCCGCGACCCCGGTGCGGGGGCCGACAAGACGCTGCTCTACATGGGTTCCTTCATGCCCTACAAGAACGTGGAGACCATGGTCCGCGGCATGGCGGAGTTGCCGGATATGACCCTCCATCTGCTCAGCCGCATCGCCCCGGAGCGGCGGGCCGAGCTCGAGGCCCTGGCCCCGGAGGGCGCAAACATCGTCTTCCACAACGGTGTGACCGACGCCGAGTACGAGGCCCTCCTGGCACGCACCACCGCCCTGATCAGCCTGTCCCGGGCCGAGGGCTATGGCCTGCCGCTCGTCGAGGCCATGTCGCACGGCACGCCGGTCATTGCCAGCGACATCCCGATCTTCCGGGAAGTCGGCGACGACGCCGTCAGCTACGTGCATCCGGACTCCCCGGCGGAGTTTGCCGAGGCGGTGCGCACGCTTGAGGACCCCGCCCTGTGGAAAGCCCGTTCCCGCCGTTCCGTGGAGCGGGCGGCAGACTTCAGCTGGGACGAGTCGGCGCGGCGGCTCGTGGCCGTCGCCGAAGAGGCCGTCGCGCTTCGGAACCGGCCTCGCGGCCGGAGATAGCCGGAACGGCCGTAAGCGGCCGGCTCGGAGATCCACGCCGCACCCGCGGCGGGGCCGGGATGACGCCGGGGCCACGGGTCCCCGACCACCCATTTGTCGCAGAGGGCCGCTATAGGGGTCTCATTCCGGCCATCTGTGGCGAATGGCTGTCCGCAGGCAGGCCCGTTGCATGGGCGGGGCCGCGGGCCAGGGTGGGGCCGCCGTCCAGGGTGAGGCCGCCGGGCCCGGTGGGGCCGCCGCGCATGGGCGGGTGGGCCGCCGCGCATGGGCGGGTCCGCCGTGCCGGGGGGCCAGTGAGCCGCGGGGACGCCTTGGAAGGTTCTAGAGGACGTCGACGCCGTCCAGGCGCAGCTGCACCGGGTCGTCGCTGCGCCTGGCTGCGGCCGCCGCCTTGACGGCCCGCATGACGGCCGTGGCGGCCGCGGCCTGGGCGTAGGGGATGAACAGCAGGGTCCGGACTTCCTCGCCGGAATCCCGGGGCACAGTATCCCGCGACGGCCCAGCATCCTTTGGCCCTGTGCGGCCGGCCCCCGCGGCTGCCGGCAGGATGACAGGCGCGGGCCCGGCCGTCCGGAGGACGGTTCCCTGCGCCGCCAGCTGGTGCTGAATGGCATCCGTGAAATGGCCGACGGCGGTCCTGCCGCCGGTGACGGAGGCGACCCGCACGGCGGGCGGCAGCTGCAGCTCCTGCCGCAGTGCCAGTTCACGGCTGGCGTACCCGGCGGGATCCCAGCGCAGCAGGGCGCCGACCCCGGCGGCGTCGTCGGCCGTAATGACCACCAGTCCGCCCTCGGAAGCCGGCCGCACCAGGGCCGCGGCGTTGAACCAGCGGCGGACTGCGTCCTCCCCCGCCCTCAGGTTCTCCCGGCGCAGCAGCGAATCGCCGTCGAGCAGCAGGGCTGCGGCGTAGCCGCCGGCGGCCACCGGTTCGGCACCGACGGTTGCCACCACGAGGGCCGTGGTCTCCGCAACGGTGGCCTTGATCTGGTCCCCGGAAGAGGTAATGACCGGTTTCCCCGGAAAGGCCCGGCCGAGCTCCTCCGCGGTGCGGAGGGCTCCCGTGGCGCCGCGCCGGAGCCTGGCGCCGTTGCACGTCCCGCAGCGCCATGCCGGAGCCGGTGCCGAGCACCAGCGGCACTGCGGCACGGCGCTGCTCCCGGCCGGGCCGGCGATCGCCAGGGGCCCGCTGCAGGCGGTGCAGCGGGCAGGTTCCCGGCAGGTGTCGCACACCAGCGAGGGGGCGTAGCCGGCGCGGGCCACCTGGACCAGGACCGGACCGCGTTCCAGGCCCTCCTTGGCAGCCCGCCAGGCCGCGCCGGGGAGGCGGGCGATGCGGGCGAGCGGGTCATGCTCAAGTTCGTAGCTGTCGGCCGTGTTCAGGACGCGCGGGACTGTCCGCCGCAAGACGGTCCGGTCCGCTTCCACGGCCTGGGCCCAGCCGGAGCCGACCAGCCGCTCCGTTTCGGTGCTGCGCGAATGGGCCGCGAGCAGGCACGCGGCTCCTTCCTGGGCCGCCCGCAGCAGGAGGACTTCGCGGGTGTGTGCGTACGGTGACCGCTGCTCAATGTGGAGGTCGTCGCCGTCGTCCCAGCAGACCACGAGGCCGAGGTTCGGCACCGGCGCGTAGGCGGCGGACCGGGTACCCACCGCGACTCCGGCGGCGCCGCTAAGCACGCGCAGGAAACTGCGGTAGCGCGGCGTCTGGCCGTCGTCGGCGGTGAGCCGGGCGACGTCGCCGGCGGGAAGCAGTTTCAGCAGGGCAGATTCCACGCGGTCGAGGTCCCGGTAGTCGGGCACCACCACGACGGCGCCGCGGCCCGAGATCCGGACCGCAGCCACGGCTTCGGCGATCATTCGCGGCCAGCTGGCGGGCCCGTACCCCTGCAGGGCGGTCAGCACGGCCCGGGGCGACTCCCCCGCGGCGAGGTGCGCGAGGAACGCCGCACCGTTGCGGTACCGGGTCCAGATGCTGCCGGCGGCCGGAGACGGAAGCGACACGTCGGTCGCCAGACCGAACATCTCAGTGCCGAAGAGTCCTGGGTCGAGCCGGCCGTCCGGGGCGAATTCCTTTTCGAGTTTGGCCATGCGCGGCGGCACGGCAACGCGCAGGACATCGCTGACGGTTCCGGCGTAGCGCGCGGCGATCCGGCCGGCGAGCTCGGCCACGGCGGGGGTCAGGACCGGCACGGCGGAGAGCACCTTGTGCAGCGGCACGAGGGGGTGGCCGGCGTCGGACCCGGCCGTGCGCTCCAGCAGGTATCCGGCCAGTTCCTGCCCGTTGAACTTGACCTTGACCCGGGCTCCGGGCAGGGCTGCGGCGTCGAGGGCGGCGGGCACGCTGTAGTCGAAAGGCCGGTCCAGGTGTGGGAGCGAGGATTCGATCAGCACCCGCGCCACCGGCAGGTGCGCGGCAAGGGCGGGCCCGGACGCTTCCGCGGCGGAGGCGGGAAAGCCCTGGAGCAGGGAGAGCTGCTGGGGTTCGCCGGGCGCGCCGCCGGCAGGATTGGGACTCACTGCTCGCACCTCCCCTCGGGCTAAATGGCGGTTTCTCCAATGCACTGTGATCTTGGAAAACTGTGATCTTGGAAAACTTTGATGCTGGAAAACTGTGATGCTGGAAAAACTGTGACGCTAAGAAAAACTGTAGCCAGGCCACCGGAGGGCGGCCTGGCTACAGTGCATCACACAGGACTGACAAACTCACCATCAAAACAAACCGCCCGGACGGCTTCGGACGGTGTGGCCCGGCCTTAGGCGTTGAAGAACGCCTTCAGCTCGTCCACCCGGTCCAGGCGTTCCCAGGTGAAGTCCGGGTCTTCGCGGCCGAAGTGTCCGTGGGCGGCGGTCTTGGCGTAGATCGGGCGCTTGAGGTCGAGGGCGTCGATGATGGCCCGTGGGCGCAGGTCGAAGATCTCGGCGATCGCGGCGCTGATCCGGGCCGGGTCCACGGTTTCGGTTCCGAACGTCTCAACGTAGGTTCCCACCGGGCGGGCCTGCCCGATCGCGTAGGCGATCTGGATTTCGGCGCGCTTGGCGAGGCCGGCGGCCACCACGTTCTTGGCGACCCAGCGCATGGCGTAGGCGGCCGAGCGGTCCACCTTCGACGGGTCCTTGCCGGAGAACGCGCCGCCGCCGTGGCGGGCCATGCCGCCATAGGTGTCGACGATGATCTTGCGGCCGGTGAGGCCGGCGTCGCCCACCGGGCCGCCAATCACAAAGGCGCCTGCGGGGTTGAGGATGTTGCGGGTCCGTGAGGTGTCCAGGTTGGACAGCGCCATGACCGGTCCCACCACGTGCTCGGCGAGGTCGGCCCGGAGCCGGTCGAGGCTGGTGCCCTCGGCGTGCTGGCTGGAGATGACGACGGTCTCGACCGAGACCGGACGGTCGCCGTCGTAGCCCACGGTGACCTGGGTCTTGCCGTCCGGGCGCAGGTAGTCGAGTTCGCCGTTCTTGCGGACCTCGGTCAGCCGCTCGGAGAGCCGGTGCGCGAGCCAGATCGGCACGGGCATGTAGGACGGCGTCTCGTCGCTGGCGTAGCCGAACATGAGTCCCTGGTCGCCGGCGCCCTGGAGGTCGTAGTCGTCCTCCTGGCGGCCTTCACGCGCTTCGAGGGAGTTGAACACGCCGCCGGCGATGTCGTTGGACTGCTGGCCGATGGACACCGAGACGCCGCACCGGGCGCCGTCGAAGCCGTTGGCCGAAGAATCGTACCCGATGCCCAGGATGGTCTCCCGGACTATCTGGGGGATCTCGACGTAGGCGTCGGTGGTGACCTCGCCCGCGACGTGGACCAGCCCGGTGGTGGCCAGCGTCTCCACGGCTACCCGGGACTCGGGGTCTTTGTCGAGCAGGGCGTCGAGGATCGCATCGCTGATCTGGTCACAGATCTTGTCGGGGTGGCCCTCCGTCACCGACTCGGATGTGAAGAGCCGGAGCGCGGCGGGCGTGGACCCGTGGAAGGCGGGGATGTGCAGCGGTAAAGTCACTCAACTACCTTACTGGTTGGATAACGGACGTCCGGCGGCGTGTGTCCCCGTGCTAAGGAGATGTTGGTTACGCCGGGCTACGCCGGCGGTACAGCCCGGCTCAGCTCGGCGCTGATCCGGTCGATCACGGCAGCCGCGACGTCGGATTTGGAACCCGACGCCTCTTGGGGTTCGGAGCCGTCGCGGGAAAGGATGACTACTGAGTTCGTGTCCTCACCAAAGACCAAGTCCCGGCCCACTTGGTTGACGACGAGCAGGTCACAGGCTTTCCGGCGCAGCTTGTCCCGGGCATAGTCCAGGACGTCACCGCCGGCGTCGCCCGTCTCGGCGGCGAAGCCGACGATCAGCTGGTTCCGGGACGCGGCGTCGCGGACCTCGACGAGCTCGCGCAGGATGTCCGGGTTGCGCACCAGGTTGATCACGGGGTCGGCGACGTCGTCGCGCTTCTTGATCTTGGTCCCGGCGACGTCCGCCGGGCGGAAGTCCGCGACGGCGGCAGCCATGATGACGACGTTGGAGTCGGCGGCGGCGTGCAGGGCCGCCTCCCGCAGTTCCAGGGCAGTTTCGACCTGGACGAGTTCGACGCCGGCGGGCGCCGGGACCTCCATGTGGGCGGCCAGGAGGCGGACGCGGGCGCCGGCCGCACTGGCGGCCGCGGCCAGGGCCACGCCCTGCTTGCCGGAGGAGCGGTTGCCGAGGAACCGCACGGGGTCCAGCGGTTCCCGGGTGCCGCCGGCACTGATGGTCACCGTCAGCCCGGCCAACGGCGGGACCGCCGGCTGCGCCGCTGCCGGCCCGGCGGCCGGGGCGGTGTGCACGTCAGCCTTAACGGCCGGCATGGCTGCCGAAGCGGCGGATGCGGCGGCGCCGGCGAGGGCCATGGCGGCGGTGAAGATCGCCTCGGGCTCGGGCAGGCGGCCGGGGCCGGAGTCGGCGCCGGTGAGCCGGCCGCTCGCGGGTTCCAGCACCGTGACACCGCGGCTGCGCAGGGTTTCGACGTTGGCTTCGGTGGCGGGGTGTTGCCACATTTCGGTGTGCATGGCCGGGGCCATGAGCACCGGGCAGTCGCCGGCCATCAGCAGGGTGTTGGTGAGGAGGTCATCGGCCTGGCCGGTGGCCGCACGGGCCAGGAGGTCGGCCGTGGCCGGGGCCACGACGATCAGTTCGGCCTCGTGGCCGAGCCGGACGTGGTTGACCGTGTGGACGGCGTCGAACACGCTGTTGCTCACCGGGTGCCCGGACAGGGCCTCCCACGTGGCGACGCCGACGAAGCGGGTGGCCGCCTCGGTGGGGATGACCGTGACGTCATGCCCGGCTTCAGTAAAAAGCCGGAGGAGCGATGCCACCTTGTAGGCGGCAATCCCTCCCCCGACTCCGAGGACTATGCGCACGTGATCTCCGTCAGCAGGCAGTCTGTTTACTTGGCTCTTCCCGCGGAGGGAATTACTCTGCGGTTTCGATCGGCGTGGAGACGAGCTTGCCTTCGTTGATCTCGCGCAGCGCGATCGACAGGGACTTCTCGTTCAGCTTGGTGTCGACCAGCGGGCCAACGTACTCAAACAGGCCCTCATGCAGCTGGGCGTAGTACGCGTTGATCTGGCGTGCGCGCTTGGCACCGAAAATCACCAGTCCGTACTTCGAGTCGGCGGCCTTCAGCAGCTCGTCGATCGGCGGGTTGATGATGCCTTCAAGGTTCGTGGACACGAATTCTCCAAATTCTAACGGGCCGGTACGTCCCGGCGCCTAGCGCGGGTTCGGGGTCAGCCCCATGAGTGAAACAAGCTCGTCCGCTGCCCGACGAACGTCATCATTGATGACGGTGTGGTCGAACTCCGGTTCAGCGGCAAGTTCTAGTTTAGCGGTTTCCAGCCTCTGCTGTTGTTCTTCGGTGCTTTCCGTGCCGCGGCCGACCAGCCGGCGGACCATTTCGTCCCAGCTCGGGGGCGCCAGGAACACAAACTGGGCATCCGGGACGGCCTGCTTGACCTGCCGGGCGCCCTGCAGGTCGATCTCCAGCAGCACCGAGCGCCCCTCGGCAATAGCGGCGTCAACCGTGCTGCGCAGCGTGCCGTAGCGGTTCCGGCCGTGGACGACGGCCCATTCGAGCAATTCGCCGTTTTCGACCAAAGAATCGAATTCCTCAGCCGATTTGAAGAAGTAGTGGATCCCGTCCTGCTCCCCCGGCCGCGGCGGGCGCGTGGTGGCCGACACGGAGAGCCAGACGCCGGGATAGTTATCCCGGATGTAGGTGGACACGGTGCCTTTGCCAACAGCCGTCGGGCCGGCGAGGACTGTCAGTCCCGGTTTCTTGCTCACATATTCCTTTGGGCGGTGGTGGGCAACTCGGCGGACCGAGCTACTTGTCGTCAATAAAATCTACCAGCGCCCGGCGCTGGTGGATTCCCAGGCCGCGGACCCGTCGGGACTGTGCGATGCCGAGCTGGTCCATGATGGCCGCCGCCCGGACCCGGCCGATCCCGGGCAGGGCCTCGAGCAGCTCCACGATTCTCATGCGGGCAATGGCGTCGTCGGATTCGGCGGCGCTGATGACTTTGGCGATGGTCAGCTCGCCCGTCTTGAGGCGCTCCTTGGCCTCGGCCCTGGTGGCCCTTGCGGCAGCAGCCTTGCGAAGGGCGTCGGAACGCTCCTGAGGAGTGAGTGGTCTCAAACTCACGGAAGGCCTCCCTGCATGGCGGGACGGGGCACTCATGCCCTTGCCCCGAACCTACCGTCACGCGGCGGCAGAAATCAATGGAAATCTGCGCGCCGGCCAGTTCGGGAACGGAAAAGCGCAGTCCCCGGACGGGGCAGCCCGCGGCCCGGGTCCGTTGGCTCCGGTCCCGGGCCGGTGTGCGGCTGCCGCTAGGCGGCGAGGAGTTCGTCGAGGGTGCGCCGCGCGGCATCCCGGAGGGCCTGCTGCTGCGGTCCGGCGCCGAGGATGTCCCGGCTTGAGGTGCCCAGGACCTGGGGATAGGCCGCACCGAAAGTGCGGCGCAGGTCCGCGGCGGTGGCTCCCTGCGCACCCAGCCCGGGGGCAAGGATGGGCCCGCGGACCGCCGCCAGATCGAGATCCAGTGCCGTGAGGGCCGAGCCCACCGTGGCGCCGACCACCAGGCCTACGGAACCAAGGGAACCGTCATAGCGGCGGTTCTCCACCGCGGCCGCTTCCGTGATCCGCCGCGCCACGGAGTCCGTCCCGCCGACGTGCTGGACCGAGGCTCCCTCCGGGTTCGAGGTCAGCGCCAGGACGAACACCCCGCGCCCGGTCTCGGCCGCCAGGTCCAGGGCGGGCCGGAGTGACTCGAAGCCCAAGTACGGGCTCAACGTCACCGAATCCGCGGCCAGGGCCGAACCGTCCCGCAGCCAGGCGTCCGCGTAGGCGGCCATGGTGGAGCCGATGTCGCCGCGTTTGGCGTCCGCGATGGTCAGCACGGACGCTTCAGCGGCCGCCGCCAGGGTGCGTTCGAGCACGGCGATGCCGGCCGAGCCGTGGCGCTCATACAGGGCCACCTGCGGTTTCACCGCGGCAGCGAGGGAACCCACGGCCTCCAGCACGGTCAGCGAGAAGCGTTCCAGCCCGGCGGCGTCGTCACCCAGCCCCCAGCGCTGCAGCAGCGCCGGGTGCGGGTCGATGCCGACGCACAGCGGTCCGCGGGCCGCCATGGCCCGTCCCAGCCGGGAGCCGAAGGACTCCCGGCCGGCCGTTTCGGCGGCGGATGCCTCAGGCATCCTGGAGCGCCTTCAGGTTCGCGGCGTGCTCCTGCAGGCTCGTGACAGACCATTCATAGGTGCGCAACGCCTCGATGGCCTGGACGGCGGCGTTGAACTCGGCCACGGTGGTGATGCACGGGATGCCGATCGACGTCGCGGCGGCACGGAGTTCGTAGCCGTCGCTGCGGGCCTCGCCACCGGAGGGGGTGTTGAAGACCATGTCGATCTCGCCGGCGATGATGAGGTCGGCGATGGTGCCTTCACCCTCGGCGCTGGAACCTTCGGCGACCTTCCGGACCGGGGTGGCCTGGATGCCGTTGCGGCGGAGCACGTCCGCCGTGCCGCCGGTGGAGACGATCTCGAAGCCGAGGTCCGAGAGCCGCTTGACGCCCATGATGACCGAGCGCTTGTCCCGGTTGGCCACCGAGACAAAGATCTTGCCCTCGGTGGGCAGCGCGTTGTTCGCGGCCGCCTGGCTCTTGGCGAAGGCCGTGTCGAAGTGCTTGTCGATGCCCATGACCTCGCCCGTGGAGCGCATTTCCGGGCCGAGCAGGGAATCCACCACCTTGCCCTCGGGGGTGCGGAAGCGGCTGAACGGCAGCACGGCTTCCTTGACCGAGAACGGCGCGTCCAGCGGCAGGGTGGAGCCGTCGCCGCTCTCCGGCAGCATCTTGTAGGCGCTGCGGAGCTGGTTGATGGTGACGCCGGTGCCGATCAGGGCCGCGGCTTTCGCCATCTGCACACCGGTGGCCTTGGAGACGAACGGCACGGTGCGGGAGGCGCGCGGGTTGGCTTCGAGGACGTAGAGCACGTCGGAGGCCAGGGCGAACTGGATGTTGATCAGGCCGCGGACGCCCACGCCCTCGGCGATGGCCAGAGTGGCGGTGCGGACCCGTTCCAGCACGTTGCCGCCCAGGGTGATGGGCGGCAGCACGCAGGCCGAGTCGCCGGAGTGGATGCCGGCCTCCTCGATGTGTTCCATGATGCCGCCGAGGTACATCTCCGTGCCGTCGTAGAGGGCATCGACGTCGATCTCGACGGCGTCCTCAAGGAAGCGGTCGATCAGCACCGGGTGGTCCGGCGTGATTTCGGTCGCGTTGGCGATGTAGCGGGAGAGGTTGGGCTCGTCGTAGACGATCTCCATGCCGCGCCCGCCGAGGACGTAGGAGGGGCGGACCAGGACGGGGTAGCCGATTTCGTCGGCGATCTTCTTGGCGTCCTCGAAGGACACGGCGGTGCCGTTCTTCGGCGAGACGAGCCCGGCCTTGTCGAGGACGCGAGAGAAGGCGCCGCGGTGCTCGGCGAGGTCGATTGCCTCCGGCGAGGTGCCGAGGATCGGCACGCCGGCGTCGGCGAGCTGCTGGGCGAGCTTGAGCGGGGTCTGGCCGCCGAGCTGGACGAAGACGCCCATGACCCCGCCGGTGCGCTCCTCGGCCGCGATGACCTCGAGGACGTCCTCCAGGGTGAGCGGCTCGAAGTAGAGCCGGGTGGAGACGTCGTAGTCCGTGGAGACGGTTTCCGGGTTGCAGTTGACCATCACGGTCTCGTAGCCGGCCTTGCGCAGCGCCATGGAGGCGTGCACGCAGGAGTAGTCGAATTCGATGCCCTGGCCGATCCGGTTGGGGCCGGACCCGAGGATGATGATGGACGGCTTGGCGTGCAGCGCCACCTCGTCCTCCTCGTCATAGGAGGAGTAGTGGTACGGGGTGTAGGCGGCGAACTCGGCCGCGCAGGTGTCCACGGTCTTGTAGACGGGACGGATGCCCAGGGCCTGCCGGACCCCGCGGACGACGTCCTCGGAGTTGTGGGTCAGCGCACCGATCTGTTCGTCGGAGAAGCCGTGGCGCTTGGCGCGGGTCAGCATCTCCGGGGTCAGCGCCGCGGCCTGGCGGATTTCGAGGGAGATCTCGTTCAGCAGCTGGAGCTGGTCCAGGTACCAGGGGTCGATCTTGGTCGCCTCGAAGAGCTGTTCGACGGTGGCGCCGCCGAGCATGGCGCGCTGCACCTGGTGCAGGCGCTCGGTGGTGGGGCGCTTGGCCTTCTCGATCAGCTCCGCGACTTCCCATTCCGGGACGTGGCTGAAGTCCAGCTGGGAGCCCTTCTGTTCAAGGGAGCGCAGCGCCTTCTGCAGCGCCTCGGTGAAGTTCCGGCCCATGGCCATGGCCTCGCCCACCGACTTCATGGTGGTGGTCAGGGTGGGGTCCGCCGCCGGGAACTTCTCGAAGGCGAAGCGCGGGACCTTCACCACCACGTAGTCCAGGGTCGGTTCGAAGGACGCCGGGGTCTTCTGGGTGATGTCGTTCGGGATCTCGTCCAGGGTGTAGCCGAGGGACAGCTTCGTGGCGATCTTGGCGATCGCGAAGCCGGTGGCCTTGGACGCGAGGGCGGAGGAACGGGAGACGCGGGGGTTCATTTCAATCACGACGACGCGGCCGGTGTCAGGCTCGACGGCGAACTGGATGTTGCAGCCGCCGGTGTCGACGCCGACCTCGCGGATGACGGCGATGGAGATGTCGCGCAGCCGCTGGTATTCGCGGTCCGTCAGGGTCAGGGCCGGGGCGACGGTGATCGAGTCGCCGGTGTGCACGCCGACCGGGTCGAAGTTCTCGATGGAGCAGACCACCACGACGTTGTCGTTCTTGTCCCGCATCATCTCGAGCTCGTACTCCTTCCAGCCGAGGATGCTCTCTTCGAGCAGCACCTCGGACGTGGGGCTGTACTGCAGGCCCTGGCCGACAATCCGGCGCAGGTCCCCCTCGTCGTAGGCCAGCCCGGAGCCCAGGCCGCCCATGGTGAAGGAGGGCCGGACGACCATCGGGTAACCGAGGTCCCCGGCCGCCTCGAGTGCCTCGTCCATGGTGTGGATGATGTGGCTGCGGGCCGACTCGGCGCCGCAGCGCTCCACGACGCCCTTGAACTTCTCGCGGTCCTCGCCAAGCTCAATCGCGGCAATATTGGCGCCGATCAGCTCGACGTTGTACTTCTCCAGGACGCCGTTCTTGTCCAGCGCGATGGCCGTGTTCAGGGCCGTCTGGCCGCCGAGGGTCGGCAGGAGCGCGTCGGGGCGCTCCTTGGCGATGATCTTCTCCACCACTTCGGGAGTGATCGGCTCGACGTAGGTCGCGTCAGCGAACTCGGGGTCCGTCATGATTGTGGCCGGGTTGGAGTTGACGAGGATGACCCGCAGGCCTTCCTCCTTGAGGACGCGCAGTGCCTGGGTGCCGGAGTAATCGAATTCGGCCGCCTGGCCGATCACGATCGGGCCGGACCCGATGACCATGACGCTCTTGAGGTCAGTTCTCTTGGGCATTACTTCGTGTCCTCAGTCTTGGAATCGGTGGCAGTCTTTGTGCCGGTCTCTGTCGTTGAAGAAGCGTCCGCCATCAGCTCGATGAAGCGGTCGAAGAGGTAGGCGGCGTCGTGCGGGCCGGCGGCCGCCTCGGGGTGGTACTGCACGGAGAAGGCCGGAATGTCCAGGCAGGACAGGCCCTCGACGACGTCGTCGTTGAGGCTCACGTGGCTGACCTCGACACGGCCGAAGCGTTCCTCAGGGGCCTGGGTGGCGCCGTTGAGGGGGGCGTCGACGGCGAAGCCGTGGTTTTGCGAGGTGATTTCGACCTTGCCGGTGCGGCGGTCCATCACCGGCTGGTTCAGGCCGCGGTGGCCGTAGCGCAGCTTGTATGTGCCGAAGCCGAGGGCCCGGCCCAGGATCTGGTTGCCGAAGCAGATGCCGAAGTACGGGATCTTCTCATCGAGCACGGAGCGCAGCAGCGCCACCTGGTTGTCCGCGGTGGCGGGGTCGCCGGGGCCGTTGGACATGAAGAAGCCGTCGGGGTTGACGGCCTGGACGTCGGCGAGGGTTGCCGTGGCGGGCAGCACGTGCACCCGGACCCCGCGCTCGGCGAAGCGGACCGGGGTCATGCGCTTGATGCCCAAATCGATAGCGGCAATGCTGAACCGCGGCTCGCCGTCCCAGCCGAAGTCCTTGGGCTCCACCGTGTAGGCGGCGTCCACGCTGACTTCCTCGGCAAGCCGGGATCCTTCCATCGGCGCGCTGGCCAGGACGGCGTCGACGAGGTCCTTGTCCGTGGCGCGGGCGGCGTCGCCGGAGAAGATGCCGGCGCGCATGGTCTTGTGTTCGCGCAGGTGGCGGGTGATGGCGCGGGTGTCGACGCCCTGGATGCCGACGATCCCCTGCTCGACGAGCTCGTCGTCGAGGGAGCGTTCGGAACGCCAGTTGGAGGGCCGGCGCGCGGCGTCGCGGACGATGTAGCCGGCCACCCAGATGCGGCGGGACTCGGCGTCGTCGGTGTTGACGCCGGTGTTGCCAATGTGCGGCGCGGTCTGCACCACGAGCTGGCGTGCGTAGGAGGGGTCGGTGATGGTCTCCTGGTAGCCGGTCATGCCGGTCGCGAAGACTGCCTCGCCGAGGGCCGTTCCGGTGGCGCCGTAGCTGGTGCCACGGAAAATCCGGCCGTCCTCGAGCACGAGGACTGCGGGGGTGGATGCTGCTGCGGCGGGTGTTGCTGTCACTGAATTTTCTGGCACTGTTTTTTCTGACACTGAATTTTCTGGCACTTCGTTGGCTTCCGTCACGTCGTTACTTTCCACTATCGGCTTCTGCCTGAGGGGCTGCGGAGATCAAATTTTGGAGGGTGGTGAGGAGCACGGCTTTGTCCTCGGCGCGGCGCGTCCGGTAGCCGGTGTCGAGCTCGTGGGAACCGAGCATCCAGCTGAGCACCAGCAGGCCGTCCTTTTCCACGAACTTTCCGGCCATGCCGCTTTCCTGCCGCACACCGGTGAGGCGTCCGGCCGGGATGAACACCGGGCCGGCGCCCGACCGCTCGAACAGCACGCCTTCGGGGTGCACGGAGAGCCTGGCGTTGGTGCGGATGCCCAGATGGTGCACGGCGATCCGGTCCAGCCAGTCACCGGCCGTGGTGGAGGCGACGTACTGGCCGTCGGCGGCGGCCAGCGGAGCGCCGAGTCCGGCCGGAACCTCGGGGAGGGGCTCGACGTCGGACTGGCGGCGCAGGCGGTTACGCCAGCCGACTGCGATGAGGGCAAGCGCGACGCCAATCAGGACGAGCGTGAAGAGCAGGGAAAGGTCCTTGACACTCACGGGCGGCGGCCCGCCGGTCCGGCGTCGAGCGCATCGACCGGCCACCGGTACGGGGTGTTGAGTTTTCCGTCGAGAACGGTCGGGTGGCCCTTGAAAAACGTCGCCACTACCTTCCCCGGCAGTTCCCGGCCGGCAAACGGAGAGTTTCGGCCCATGGTTGCCATCTTAGAAGGGTCCACGGTCCAGCGCGCAGCCGGGTCCACGAGTATGACGTTGGCCGGCTCCCCCGCCTCGAGCGGCCGGCCTTGGTCCTGGACCCGGCCGATGGCGGCCGGCGCCGTAGAGGTCACACGGGCGAAGTCCTCCCAGCCCATCAGGCCCGTTTCGATCATGGTGTGCTGCACCACCGAGAGCGCGGTTTCCAGCCCGGTCATGCCCATGGCTGCCTGCGCCCATTCGCATTCCTTGTGTTCGCTCGGGTGCGGGGCGTGGTCGGTGCCGACTACGTCTATCGTGCCGTCGGCCAGGGCAGCCCGGAGGGCCTGGACATCGGCGTCAGTGCGCAGCGGCGGGTTGACCTTGTAGACGGGGTCGTAGCTGCGGGCGAGTTCATCGGTGAGCCAGAGGTGGTGCGGGGTGACCTCGGCTGTGACGTTGACGCCGCGGGACTTGGCCCAGCGGATGATCTCCACGGACCCGGCCGTGGAGACGTGGCAGACGTGCAGGCGGGAACCGACGTGCTGGGCCAGTAGCACGTCACGGGCGATGATGCTCTCTTCGGCGACGGCCGGCCAGCCGGCCAGGCCGAGGACGGCAGAGACCTCGCCCTCGTTCATCTGGGCGCCGGCGGTGAGGCGGGGTTCCTGCGCGTGCTGGGCCACGACGCCGTCGAACGCCTTGACGTATTCGAGCGCGCGGCGCATCAGCACCGGATCGTGCACGCAGATGCCGTCATCGGAGAACACCCGAACGTGGGCGCGGGAGTCTGCCATGGCGCCGAGCTCGGCGAGCTGCTCCCCCGCGAGGCCCACGGTGACCGCGCCTACCGGGCGGACATCCACCCAGCCGGCGGTCCGGCCAAGGGTGAGGACTTGCTCCACGACGCCGGCGGTGTCCGCCACCGGGGTGCTGTTGGCCATGGCGTGCACGGCCGTGTAGCCGCCCAGGGCGGCGGCGCGGGTGCCGGTTTCGACGGTTTCGGCGTCTTCACGGCCGGGTTCGCGCAGGTGGGTGTGGATGTCCACCATGCCCGGGAGCGCGACGAGGCCCGCGGCGTCGATGACTGTCGCGTCCCGCACCCCGGCAACGTCGGCGTCCAGCTGCCGGCCGCGGGCGGCGATCACGCCGTCCCGGATCAGGAGGTCTTCGGCTGCTCCGCCCAGGATCGAGGCACCCCGGATGAGGTAGGCGCCGCTGTTATCTGCGTTCTGGTGCTGATCGGCCATCAGTGGCTCTCCTGGTGGGAATAAGTAAGGTTCGGGTTGGCGGCGTGGGCCGCAGACGCGGCCGCAGGGGCGGCCGCAGAGGCAGAAACTGTTGCGGCGGCGGGCTCGCGGTTCTCTCCGGACAGCAGCAGGTACAGTGCCGCCATCCGGACCGAAACGCCGTTGCGGACCTGCGCCAGCACGGTGGAGCGGGGCGAGTCGGCCGCGGCCGCGGAGATTTCCAGGCCGCGGTTCATCGGACCCGGGTGCATGATGATGGTGTCCTTGAGCCCCAGGCTGTCGAGGGCACGGAGCCGGTTGTCGTCGAAGCCCCAGCGGCGCGAGTACTCGCGGGTGGTGGGGAAGAAGGAGGCATTCATCCGTTCGCCCTGGACGCGGAGCATCATCATGGCGTCCACGCCCTGCGCGAGGGTCTCGTCGAGGTCGAAGCTGACCGCGCACGGCCATTTTTCGACGCCGACGGGCAGCAGCGTGGGCGGCGCGACGAGGGTGACCTCGGCGCCGAGGGTGCGCAGCAGCCAGACGTTGGAGCGGGCCACGCGCGAATGCAGGACGTCACCGGCGATGGCGACGCGCATGCCTTTGAGGTCGGCGCCGGCCGACGGTGTTCCGGCCAGCTTCGACCAGTGCCGGCGCATGGTGAACGCGTCCAGCAACGCCTGGGTGGGGTGTTCGTGGGTGCCGTCGCCGGCGTTGATGACGGCGGCGTCGATCCAGTCGGTCGCGGCGAGCCGGTGCGGGGCGCCGGAGGCCCAGTGCCGGATGACCACCGCGTCGGCGCCCATCGCCGCGAGCGTCTGGGCGGTGTCCTTCAGCGACTCGCCCTTGGAGACGGACGAGCCCTTCGCGGCGAAGTTAATGACATCGGCGGAGAGCCGCTTGGCGGCGGCCTCGAAGGAGATCCGGGTGCGGGTGGAGTCCTCGAAGAAGAGGTTGACCACGGTGCGCCCGCGCAGGGCGGGGAGCTTTTTGACCTCGCGCTCCCCCACGGCCGCCATTTCCTCGGCGGTGTCAAGGATGCGGATGGCGTTGTGCAGGCTCAGGTCTTCGGTGGAGAGCAGGTGCCTCATGCGGTGGCCTCGATGACCACTTCATTGACGGGGGCGCCGTCCACAGAATCGGTTTCCTCGAGCCGGACCCGGACCTTCTCCGATGAGGAGGTGGGCAGGTTCTTGCCTACATGGTCCGCGCGGATGGGCAGTTCCCGGTGGCCACGGTCGATCAGCACGGCGAGGCGGACAATCCGCGGCCGGCCGAGGTCGATGATGGCGTCCAGGGCCGCCCGGATGGTGCGTCCGGAATAGAGGACGTCGTCGATCAGCACCACAACTTTGTTGTCGATGCCGGTGCGCGGCAGCTGGGTGGGGTACGGCGGCCTGGTGGGCTGGTGGGAGAGGTCGTCGCGGAACATCGTGACGTCGAGTTGGCCGACAATCGCGGCGGCGTCCACGGTGGGATCCGCGGCGGCGATCTTGGCGGCGAGGCGGACGGCGAGGGGATAGCCCCGGCGCGGGATGCCCAGCAGGACGAGGTCCTGGGAGCCCTTGTTGGCCTCGAGAATTTCATGGGCGATACGAGTGAGGGCGCGGTCGATGTCAGCCTGGTTGAGGACAACCCGGGTGAGCACCACCTGCGCCGGACCCGGTGCTGAAGGCACGGAAGTCAAAGCTCGTCTCCCCTTTCCCCGCCTCACGGGACGGAATTAAAAAAGGATTATTTGCTCTTTCAAATTACCACAACGGCACTGCCGCCCCGTCGCCGCCGGAATGCGTTTAACCTCACACGGACATAGGCTCGGTTCCATGACGATGAACGAGCCGCGGCCGGGGCACGGGCAACCCGGAGGCTCCCGCCAGCGGCCGCTGCCGGAGCAAGCGAACCCGACGTGGCTGGGGCGGGTCCAGCCGGCGTACTACCAGCGGCCCCCTGCCAACGACCGCAGCCAGTTCCAGCCGGCGCTGCCTCCCGCCCGGCCGGCGGGCGGCGGCCCGGGCTGGAAGAACGGCCGCGGCTCCGGCGTTTTCGGCCTCGTGCTGGCCGGCGGATTCCTGGCGTTCCTCGGCCTCTTCCTGGTCCTTCCCTTCCTGCTGGAGAGGACCGGAATCGCCGGCTTTGCTGTCGGCTTCGTCGCCTCACTGATTCCCCTGGCGACCGTGTTGCTGACGGTGCGCTTCATCGACCGCTGGGAACCCGAGCCGAGGGCCCTGCTGCTTTTCGCGTTTGCCTGGGGAGCCATCGTCTCGATCGCGGTGACGATGCTGATCCAGCCCTATTTCTCACTGGTGGCGGGGCCCGCCTCGGGACTGGACTATACGACGTTCGCTGTGACGGTCCAGGCGCCGGTGGTGGAGGAATTCGCGAAGTCCCTGGGGCTGCTGTTGCTCGTGCTCTATGCCCCGAAACACTTTAACGGACCGGTCGACGGTGTGGTGTTCGCCTTCACGATCGCGGCGGGCTTCGCGTTTACCGAAAACATCCTCTACTTCGGCCGCGCCATCGCCGAATCAAGCGACCCCGGCACGGACCTCGCGGTGGTCTTCTTTCTCCGCGGGGTCCTCTCACCCTTCGCCCACGCCATTTTCACGGGTACCACGGGCCTGGTGATGGGCTTCGCCGCCAGCCGCGGGAACACCGGACTGTCCGTGCTGGCGTTCTTCGCCGGCCTCGTTCCCGCGATGCTGCTGCACAGCGCCTGGAACAGCATGGGCCGGGACTTCCTGGACCGGTATGTGATGGTGCAGGTGCCGATCTTCCTGCTGGCCGTGCTGGTGATCGCGCTGCTGCGGGTGGCTGAGCGCAGGCTCACCCGCCAGCGGCTCAAGGAATACGCGGCCGCGGGCTGGTTCACCGCGGCCGAGGTCGAAATGCTGGCCACCACGGCCGGCCGCCGTTCGGCGCTGCGCTGGGCCAAGTCCACCGGGCGGGGCGCACAGATGAAGGCCCTGCTCGATGCCGCCACCCAGCTCGCCCTCACCCGGCAACGGATCCTCAGCGGCCGGGACGTGCCGGCCCACCAGCGCGATGAGCAGCACCAGCTCGCCCGGATCGCCGCACTCCGGGCCGCCGTCGTCGGCTAGGCAACGGCGGACGCCAGCGGGACCAGGGCGGTTTCCCACAACGTCGCAACACCGTCTGAAACTGGTGTTGATGCATGCAGCTCTTGCTTCTACGGGCTAGCGGCGTCGTCGAGCAGCTGCGATCCGCACGTTCCGTGCGGTCTAACCAGCACTCACCGATCAGCCGGTTTCGTCCCGAGAGCCAAGGTCACCGGCGCCGGCTTCGCATCGGCCTGGCACCCGGCGCAGCAGGCCCCTTCCTGCGCCGCCGGGGCCGAAGCCACGGATACTGCAGGGCTGGTTGTGCCAACTGCCTGTGCACAGCAGTCATCGTCTTCGCCGCCGTGCCCTTGGCCGTGCGCGTCATCGGCGTGGGGAAGGGCGCAGCACGCTACCCCACGCCAGGCGTTGATGCCTTCACGGACCGCGATGCCGGCGATGACCAGGGCGGCGCCGGCGTCGGCCCACCACCAGCCCAGCGTGCTGTTGAGGACCAGGCCAACGAGTAGGACGGCGGAAAGGTAGGTGCATAGAAGGGTCTGTTTGGAATCGGCGACGGCCGTCCGGGACCCGAGTTCCCGCCCTGCCCGGCGCTGGGCCCAGGACAGCACGGGCATGATCGCCAGGCTCAACGCTGCGATCACAATGCCCGGCAGGGAATGCTGCGCTTCACCGGCACCGGTCAGGGACCGGATGGAGTCAATGGCCACGAACGCGGCGAGGGCGAAGAACGAGATGGCAATGATCCGCAGCGTCAGGTGCTCGCGCCGTTCAGGATCCATCGAGGAGAACTGCCACGACAGCGCCACTGCCGAGGTCACCTCGATGACCGAGTCCAGCCCGAAACCGATCAACGCAGCAGAGTCGGCGACGTTGCCGGCCCAGAGCGCCACGACGGCCTCAACGACGTTGTAGGTGATGGTCGCGGCCGCGAACAGCCGGATGCGGCGGTTCAGCACGGCACGGCGTTCCCGGGTGGGTGCCTGCAGCCGCGCCGTCATACGAGGCACTCCCCGTCCGGGGCGCAGCACGCCGGATCAACAGCGAGAACAACACCGAGCAGATCTTGGATCGCAAGGCCCAACCGCGCGTCCGCCAGCTCATACCGGGTCCGCCGCCCGTCAGGAACAGCCACCACCAGCCCACAGCCACGCAGGCACGTCAGATGGTTGGACATGCTCTGGCGGGAAACACCCAGCGCCTCAGCCAAATCCGAGGGATAGGACGGGGCATCTGAGAGTGCCAGGAGGATCCGGGCGCGGGTTGGGTCTGACACTGCATAGCCAAATCTGGCCAGCACGGGTGCCTGCGTGAGCATTTCCATCCACACAAAGTACAACGCATGATGTATTCACGCAATTCTGTACTCTCACATGCTACCGTCCCCCGCGGACACGCCCGCGCTTCACCGTGGTAGTACTAGTCTCGAGCTCACGCCTCTCCTGTTACGTTCGGATCAGACCTGTTGCGACGTTTATGAGAAACCGACCAGTACATGACGGTCACCGGGGGAACAGAAAGAACCCCGGCCAGGATGTCCTGGCCGGGGTTCTTCGGGGCGCCGAGAGCTTACGCCAGCAGCGAGGGCTTCAGCTGCTGCAGCCGGCCCAGCAGGCCGTTGATGAACGACGGCGACTCGTCCGTGGAGAGCGTCTTGGCCAGGGCCACAGCCTCGCTGACCGCCACGCCGTCCGGGACGTCATCGTTGTAGAGCAGTTCCCAGGTGCCGATCCGCAGGATGATGCGGTCCACGGAGGGCATGCGCTCCAGGGTCCAGCCCTGCGAATAGGTCTCCAGGAATTCGTCGATGGCCACCTGGTGCGAGACCACGCCTTCGACGATTTCGAGGGTGTACGGGTTGACGATCTGGTCGGTCTGCTCGCGGCGGGACTTCAGCACGTCGAACGCCGAGGCCGAGCGCTGCTCGGCCTCAAAGAGCACATCGAGGGCCCGGTTCCGGGCCTTACCGCGCGCACTCACTAGTCGTTGACCCGGCCGAGGTAGCTGCCGTCGCGGGTGTCGACCTTGACCTTGGTGTTGTTCTCGACGAACAGCGGCACCTGGATCTCGTACCCGGTTTCGAGGGTGGCGGGCTTGGTGCCTGCCGAGGAGCGGTCGCCCTGCAGGCCCGGCTCGGTGTAGGTGATCTCGAGGACGACGCTCGGGGGCAGTTCGATGTAGAGCGGGTTGCCCTCGTGGATGGCGATGTTGACCATCTGGTTCTCGAGCATGAAGTTGGTGGCGTCGCCGACGGTCGCAGCCGAGACGGTGAGCTGGTCGAAGTCCGAGGTGTCCATGAAGACGAAGTCGGCACCGTCCTGGTACAGGTACTGGTAGTCGCGGCGGTCCACCGTGGCGGTCTCAATCTTCAATCCGGCGTTGAAGGTCTTGTCGACGACCTTGCCGGACATCACGTTGCGCATCTTGGTGCGCACGAACGCGCCACCCTTGCCGGGCTTGACGTGCTGGAACTCGATGATGTTCCAAAGCTGGCCCTCGAGCTTAAGGACGGTTCCGTTCTTGATGTCGTTAGTGGTTGCCACTGTATCCTCTTAGTTTCTCTCTGGTTCCATCAGGCCGGTGCTATCGGCCGGACGATCTATGCCGGGCCGGCAAGCCAAGCGGCCCGCCAGCGCGTATTTGTCAAAAATCCAAGATCTATTCTACCGGTTCCGGCGGACAGCTGCCTGACGCAGGCTCAGGACTGCTGTTCCAGCACGTCCCTGGCGCGCTGCAACGCCACGGTGGAGGCGTAGATGAGGGCCGCGTCGGCGGACCCGGCGACGCGCAGATCCAGCGCCTTGGCGAAGGATTCCACGGCGGCGCCGGTGTTCCCGCCAGCAAAGTAGGACCGGCCGAGGTGCTGGCGGACGGCGGCCTCCTCCAGGGTGCCCTGGGTCTCAGCGAGGAGCTGGCGGAACACCTCCACGGCCCGGTCGAACCGGTTCGAGACCCGGAGCACGTCCGCCTCGAAAATCCGCAGCCGGAGCGAGCCGGGGTCCTTGTAGCGGGCCTCGGCGAGGAGGTCCGCGGCTTCGGCCGCGTGCCCCTCGACGAGCCGGACGAGAATCAGGTCCCCGGGGTCCGTCGAGGCTGCCAGCGCCTCGGCCAGGACCTCGTCATTGACGATCTGGGGCATCAGGGACTGCGGGTTGATCCGGATCCCGGGAAATCCCGCGTCCGGCCACTCGCTCGTGCCGCCCTTGACCATGTTCATCAGGAGGCAATCTCCTGGTAGGCGGCAAACAGCAGGGACGTGTCCGGGACATCGAGGATCCCGGGCCGGCCGACGCCGTCGAGCACCACGAACCGCAACAGGTCACCGCGGGATTTCTTGTCCCGGCGCATGCCGTCCAGAAGGGCCTGCCAGCGGTCGCGGCGGTACGTGATGGGAAGCCCGAGGCTTTCCAGGATGCTGCGGTGCCTGTCGGCGTCGGCGTCGCTGAGCCGGCCGACGCTGCGGGCGAGCTCGGCGGCGAACATCATGCCCACGGAGACGGCGGCGCCGTGCCGCCAGGAGTAGCGCTCGGCGAGTTCGATCGCGTGGCCCAGGGTGTGGCCGTAGTTCAGGATCTCGCGCTGGCCGGTTTCCAACAGGTCCTCGGACACGACCCGGGCCTTGACGGTGATGGCGCGTTCGATCAGTTCCCGCAGGATGTCCGAGCGCGGATCGGAGACCGCGGACGGGTCCTTTTCGATCAGGTCCAGGATGGCCGGGTCGGCGATGAAGCCGCATTTGATGACCTCGGCCATGCCGGAGATGATCTCGTTCTTCGGCAGCGTCTCCAGCGTGTCGAGGTCCGCGAGGACGCCGGCGGGCGGGTGGAACGCGCCCACCAGGTTCTTGCCCTCGGCGGTGTTGATCCCGGTCTTGCCGCCGACCGAGGCGTCCACCATGCCCAGCAGGCTCGTGGGCATGTGGATGACCTTCACGCCGCGCAGCCAGGTCGCGGCGACAAAGCCGGCCAGGTCCGTGACGGCGCCGCCGCCGACGGCGACGATGGCGTCGGAGCGGGTGAAGTCGTTCTGCCCCAGCACCTGCCAGCAGAAGGAGGCGACCTCGATGTGTTTGCCCTCTTCGGCGTCGGGGATTTCCGCGGTCAGCGCGGTGAAGCCGGCGGCGGCCAGCTCTTCCCGGACGGTGTCCCCGGTCAGCCGCAGCGCGCGTGGGTGGATGACCAGGACGCGCTTGACGCGCTCGCCCAGCAGGCCCGGCAGGCTTGCCAGGAGGCCGCGGCCCACTACGACGTCGTAGTTCTCACCCGGCGTTTGTCCGGTGACTTTGATGACGGTTGATTCGGTACTCACTATTCAACTTCCTTTGTCGACGCCGGAGTGGGCGCCGCCGCGGCCTTAGCCGCGGCGTGCTCCCCCAGCGCATCTTCCAGCCGGTGAGCCAGCTCCGGAACGCTGCCGCGCCGGACATCGAGGACGAGGTCGGCGAGCCGTTCGTAGACCGGTTGCCGGGTGGCGAACAAGGTCCGCCACCGGCCCATGGCGTCGCCGGCCAGGAGCGGCCGGCCCGAATTTCTGGCGATGCGTTCCGCCACAGTCTCGGCGTCGCATTCGAGGTATACAACGGTACAGCGGCCCAGGAGCTGCTGCGTACCGGAGTCAAGGACGGCCCCGCCGCCGAGCGAAATGATGGCGGTGCCGCCCTGTGCCTCTTCGATGGCCTGGGCCACGGCCCGGGCCTCCATCTCGCGGAAGGCGTGCTCGCCCCGGCTGGCGAAGATCTCGGCGATCGTCCCGTGCTGGGCCACCACGAGGGCATCGGTGTCCATGAAGGCGCACCCCAGGTGCTGGGCGAGCTGTTGCCCGATCGCCGACTTGCCCACCGCCATCGGTCCGATCAGGACCACCGGGCCGACGTTTCTTGCGGCGGGCGCCGCCGCAACGGAGGGCCCGTCGGTGTTCCCGGCCGGCACTAGTGGCCGATCGAGTCCAGGGACGCCGGAATGCTGTCCAGGTAACCCTTGATGTTGCGGGCAGTCTCCTGCACGGAGTCACCGCCGAATTTTTCCGCGACCGCTTCGGCGATCACGAGGGCCACCATGGCCTCGGCCACCACACCGGCGGCCGGCACGGCACAGACGTCGGAGCGCTGGTGGTGGGCCTTGGCGGCCTCCCCCGTGCTGACGTCGACCGTCCTGAGGGCGCGGGGCACGGTGGCGATCGGTTTCATGGCGGCACGGACGCGCAGGACATCGCCGATGCTCATGCCGCCCTCGATCCCGCCTGCGCGGTTGGAGGTGCGGATGATCTTTCCGTCGGCGTCCTTGACGATCTCGTCGTGGGCGGCGGAGCCGCGGCGCGCCGCGGTCAGGAACCCGTCGCCGACCTCAACGCCCTTGATGGCCTGGATGCCCATCAGGGCCGCCGCCAGCCGTGAGTCGAGGCGCCGGTCCCAGTGGACGTAGCTGCCGAGTCCCGGCGGGAGCCCGTAGGCGAGTACTTCCACGACGCCGCCGAGGGTTTCGCCTTCCTTGTGCGCGACGTCGACCTCGGCCACCATGGCGTCCGAGGTTTCGCGGTCGAAGCAGCGCAACGGGTCGGCGTCCAGGGCGATCACGTTGCCCGGGACCGGCAGCGGCCGGCCTTCCGGCACGGCTACGCTGGCGATGGATACGGTGTGGGAGACGAGTTCAATGCCGAGCTGCTTGAGGAACGCCGCGGCGACCGTGCCGAGCGCCACCCGCGTGGCCGTTTCGCGGGCGCTGGCGCGCTCCAGGACCGGGCGGGCCTCGTCGAAGCCGTATTTCTGCATGCCGGTGAAGTCGGCGTGGCCGGGCCGCGGGCGCGTCAGCGGGGCGTTCCGGGCCTGGTCGGCCAGGATTTCGGGCTCCACGGGATCGGAGGACATGATCTGTTCCCACTTGGGCCATTCGGTGTTGCCGACCTGGATGGCGACGGGGCCGCCCTGGGTCAGGCCATGGCGGACTCCGCCGAGGATCGTCACCACGTCCTGCTCGAATTTCATCCGGGCACCTCGGCCATAGCCGAGCCGGCGGCGGGCCAGCGCCTCGCTGATGTGGGCGCTGGTGAGTTCCACACCGGCGGGCACGCCTTCAATTATTCCGACCAGTGCCGGGCCATGGGATTCTCCGGCAGTCAACCAACGCAACATACATTCCATCCTGCCATGTCCGGCGGTTAGAACACCCGTCGGGGCGCTCCGACTGCGTCACACATCACATCTGTGACTCCGGCCGGGAGGGCCTCGCCCAGCCCGGTGAAGTGCCGTACCTGCTCCACCGCCTGGTAGATCAGCATTTCCAGTCCGGGGACCACGGTGCCGCCGGCTTCCTGCCAGACCGCGGCGATCCGGCTTGGCCATGGATCGTAGGCGACGTCCAGGAGGACGCCCGGGCTGCCGTGCGCCGGCAGCGCGCTCGACGGATTCGCCTCCAGCTCTTCGGCCAGTTCACCGGCCAGTGCGTCCGCCGCGCGGGGCGGCAGCGTGGAGATGACGACGTCGGCGGCGGCGACGGCGGCTGCCGCGCCGGCGAGGGGAAGGACCCGGACGGGGACGCCTACGGCGTCGGCAGCTGCGCGGGCTTCCGCCGCGCGGCTGACATCGCGGACGAACACTGCGGCGGACACCGCCCCCAGCTCCTTGAGCGCCGCGACGGCTGCTGCCGCGGTCCCGCCCCCGCCGAGGATCACGGCCGTGGGCGCCGAGGCTGCCCCCGCATGCCGGAGCGCGTTGACGATCCCGGCGACGTCGGTGTTGTACGCGACCAGCCGGGTGTGGCCAGCACTGCCGCCGTCGGATTCGAACGCCACCGTGTTGACGACCCCGAGTACGCGGCCGACGCCCCGGACCTCGTCCACTTCCGCCACCATGGCCGACTTGAGCGGCATGGTGACCGACAGGCCCCGCCAGGAACCGTCAGCGCGCACCTCGTCCCTGACCTGCCGCATGAAATCCGGCAGGGCGGCCTCGGTCACGTCAATGGCGGAGTAGGCAATGTCCACGCCGAGGTGGGCGTACGCGGCCCGGTGCAGCGCCGGCGACTTCGAATGGCTGATGGGATGCCCAAGGACGGCCGCCCGCAGCGTCATACGCAGCGTCCCGGGTTGGCCTCGCACCAGGCGTTGTACTGCGCCACGTAGCCGTTGTGCTCCGCCAGGGTCTTGGAGAACTTGGTCTCCTTGGTGTCCAGGTTGATGGTGACCCAGTAGAGGAAGTTGTTGGACTTGGGCTTGGCGGCGGCGTCAATGGCCGTCTTGCCGGGAGAACCGATGGGGCCGGCCGGCAGTCCCTGGTTGGCGTAGGTGTTGTACAGGTTCGACTTGTCAGCCTTCTGGGCCTCGTCGATGTGGAAGCTGCGGATGCCCAGGCCATAGGTGACGGTGGCATCGGACTGGATGAGCCCGTTGGTCTCGGTGTTGTTGGGCTTGAGGCGGTTGTAGATAGCCCCGGCCACGTCGCCGTATTCGGCCTGGCCGCCTTCGGCCTGGACGATGCTTGCTACCGTCAAGACGTCGTACTGTTTCGCGGGATCGGTGACGCCCTGGGCCTTGAGTTCAGCCTGGGTGTTGCCGACGAGCTTCTGCATAATGTCCTTGGCGGAGGAACCCAACGGGAAGCGGTACTCTCCCGGCGAAAGGTAGCCTTCGAGGTTCTTGGCTTTGGCCGGGACGCCGAACTGCGCGGGCGCATCGCTGAGCGCTTTCAGCTCCTGAACAGAAATCCCGGTGCCCTCGGAAATCGCCTGCAGGGATTCGCCGATCCGCAACCCGGCGCTGAGCGCAAAGTACATGACCTTGTCCTGGCCCTTGTTGAGCAGGACATCCACGGCATCGGAGTTCTTCATTTCCTGGCGCATCGAGAACGTGCCCGGGTTCAGGGCACCGCCCGAAGCGGTGAACTCCTTGAGGAACGTGTCCGCGTTCGCCACGACCTTCTTCGACTGCAGCTCGGTGGCCACGGACCGCGGCCCGGCGCCGGGTTCAACCGTGATAGTGACCTCACCGGTTCCGGGGCCGGGGTAGTCGGCCATGGTGTCCCCGCCCAGGAGCGGCTTGAGGAACTGGGCGCCGACGGCGATTGCGACGACGAAGACCGTCAGGGTCAGCACCAGGGCCAGGAAGCGGCGCCGGCGGCGGACCTTCTTGGACGGACCCTTGTTGTGGCGGACCGCTCCGGCCAGCAGCTCCTCGCCCGGGTCGCCGTGGTACTCAGCGTCCGGGTGCGGCTGTGCCTGGGGGTCACCGGAGTTGTCGTAGGCATGGTGCGCCTCGTCGAGGGGGTGCGGGGCGTAGCCATCGTGGACGCCGGCGTCATGGGCAGCCGCATCGTGGCGGGCCTCGTAGCCGAGCCGTCCCGCTGACGCATAGACGACGTCCTCGTGGCCAACGTCGTCGCGGACGGGCTCGCCGGGGACAGGTTCTTCGTGGACAGGTACTTCGCGCACGGGGATCAGCTGTGTGAAGTCTTCGTGCGCGGGCTCATCGTGCGCTGTTTCCCGGTGCACGGGCTCTTCACGCACGGCTTCCTCGTGCACAGTCTCTTCAGGAACTGCTTCTTCTTGCACAGGTTCTACACGCACAGGCTCTTCCTGCGCGGCTTCTTCGTGCACGGGCTCTTCACGAACGGCTTCTTCGTGCACGGTCGGAGCCGCGTCGGGGAGTTCCGGTGCCGCCTGCGGCAGTTCGCGGTCCTGTGCCGGTGCCGGGGCCGGGGTAGGGACGTCCGCTCCCGTCTCAAAAGCCTGCGGCGGGATCACGTTGTGGCCCTGGGTGGCCAGAAGCTTCTCCCGGGCCCGGATTTCTTTGCGCGTCAGCGGTCGGCCGGCGCCACCAAGGGCGTCACCGGAGGAGTCATCACTGTTGACCGGGCTCACTGTAGCCTTCCATGTTCTGAAGAGTGCGTCTGTACTGCCGGGCCGGTCTGTGCGCCGCCTCCGGTCGGCCCCGGCGCAGACTCCGCGTACACGCGGGTTCCGACCTCCGTTCCCCTGGCCTTTTGCATATCAATCGCATGTTGCAGAATACCTGCCGCCGCAACCTGATCAACAACTGTACGGTGATTCCTGCTGCTCATGCCAGCCTCGTGCAGGTTGCGGTGCGCGGTCACGGTGCTGAGCCGCTCGTCAATCAGGCGCACGGGCACCTCGGATCCGGCGTCGCGCAGGGCCAGTGCCAGCAGCTGTGCGTACTCTGTGGCCATCCTGGCGGAGGCGTGTTCTTCGCCCTTCATGGTGCGCGGCAGTCCCACGAAAATCTCCACGGCGTCCAGCTCCGCGGCCAGGGCGGCCAGGAGTCGCACGTCGGTGTTCTTTTTCGCGTTCCGCTGCAGCGTGCGCAGCGGGGTCGCCAGGATTCCGTCGCGGTCGCAGACGGCCACGCCCACGCGGACGGTGCCGACGTCCACCCCGAGCTTCACGCCCCGGGGATAGACGCCGGCAACAGCAGCTTCAGACACGTGGGCTCCGCTATCGCCGGGTAATGGCGTCCACGACGGCGCCGAGGGCAGCGCCGACCTTGGCGGCGTCGGTGCCGCCGCCCTGGGCGACGTCGTCCTTGCCGCCGCCGCCGCCGCCGAGGATGCCTGCGGCGAGGCGCACCAGGGCGCCGGCCTTGACTCCGGCTGCCCGGGCGGCTTCGTTGGTGGCGATCAGGATCACGGGACGGTCGTTGCTGACACCGGCCACCGCGACGGCGGCGGGCTCGGAACCGAGACGCGTCCGCAGGTCCAGGGCCAGGCCGCGCAGGTCGTCCGCGCCGCTGACCTGGCCGGCGTCGTGCGCAATGACCTTGACGCCGGCGGCGTCCTGGGCGGTGCCGACCAGCTGGGCAGCGGCGGCCGTGAGCTGCTCCTTGCGCAGCCGCTCGAGTTCCTTTTCGGCCGTCTTGAGCTTGGTCAGGGTGCTGGAAATCCGGTCCGCGAGCAGCCCGGAGGGAACCTTCAGCATTTCCGTGAGTTCGGTGACAAGTGCCCGCTCCGCGGCCAGGTGCCGGAAGGCGTCCATGCCCACGAAGGCTTCGACGCGGCGGTTTCCTGAGCCGACCGACTGTTCGCCGAGCAGGGACAGGCTGCCGATCAGCGAGGTGTTTTCGACGTGCGTGCCGCCGCAGAGCTCGCGGGACCAGGCACCGTCGATTTCCACGACGCGGACCTCGTTGCCGTAGTTTTCGCCGAACAGCGCCATGGCGCCGAGCGCCTTGGCCTCAGCGAGTCCCATGATCTTGGTTTCCACCCGGAAGTTGTTGCGGATGGCGATGTTGGAGACTTCCTCGATCTCGGACCGGGTGGCGGCGCTCAGGCCCTCGCCCCAGGCGAAGTCGAAGCGCAGGTAGCCGGCCTTGTTGAAGGAGCCGCGCTGCAGGGCCTCCGGGCCGAGGATCTGGTGCAGGGCCGCGTGCACAATGTGCGTGCCGGTGTGGGCCTGCTCCGCGGCGTGCCGGCGTTCCCGGTCCACGGCGGCCTGAACCAGCGAGTCGGCACCGATTTCGCCTTCGCGGACGATTGCCTTGTGGACGCTGAGGCCCTTGACGGGGCGCTGGACATCCAGGACCTCGACGACGAAGCCGTCGCCGGTGATCAGCCCGGTGTCGGCAGCCTGGCCGCCGGCCTCGGCGTAGAACGGCGTCTCGGCCAGGACCAGTTCGATTTCGTCGCCGGTGGAGGCCTGGGCGACCTTCCGGCCGCCGGACAGGATGCCGCGGACCTTGGACTCGCCCTGGAGCTCGGTGTAGCCGGTGAAGACGGTCTCGCCGGCGGACAGCAGTTCCTGGAACGCGCTGAGGTCCGCGTGCGAACCCTTCTTGCCCTTGGCGTCGGCCTGGGCGCGCTGGCGCTGTTCGAGCATGAGCTTGCGGAACTCGGGCTCGTCGACTTTCAGCCCGGCCTCTTCGGCCATTTCCAGGGTGAGGTCGATCGGGAAGCCGTAGGTGTCATGCAGGGCAAAGGCGTCGGCGCCGGAGAGCGGCTGGTTGGCGGCCTTGGACTCCTTGACGGCGTCCTCGAGGCGGGCGGTGCCCGACGCGATGGTGCGCAGGAACGCCTTCTCTTCGGCGTAGGCAATCCGGCTGATGCGCTCGAAGTCGGTCTCGACGATCGGGTAGACACCCTTCATGGCGTCCCGCGAGGCAGGCAGCAGCTCCGGCAGGCAGGCCTTTTCGACACCGAGCAGGCGCATGGAGCGGACGGCCCGGCGGATCAGGCGGCGCAGCACGTAGCCGCGGCCCTCGTTGGAGGGGGTCACGCCGTCGGCGATCAGCATGAGCGCCGAGCGGATGTGGTCGGCCACGACGCGCATGCGGACGTCGTCCGTGTGGTGCGGGTCCTCGGCGGACTCAGCGGAGGTGTACTCCCGGCCGGAGAGCGCCGCGGCCCGGTCGATGACGGGACGGACCTGGTCCGTCTCGTACATGTTCTCGACGTCCTGGAGGATCATCGCGAGGCGCTCCATGCCGAGGCCCGTGTCGATGTTCTTCTTGGGCAGCTCTCCGGTGATGTCGAAATCCACCTTGGAGCGGACGTTGTCGATCTGGTACTGCATGAACACGAGGTTCCAGATCTCGACGTAGCGGTTTTCGTCGGCGATGGGGCCGCCCTCGACGCCGTAGGACGGTCCGCGGTCGTAGTAGATCTCCGAGCAGGGACCGGCCGGACCGGGCTGGCCGGTGGACCAGTAGTTATCGGCCTTGCCCATCCGCTGGATCCGTTCGCCCGGCATGCCGGTGTTCTTCAGCCACAGCTGCTCGGCCTCGTCGTCCTCTTCATAGACGGTGACCCAGAGCAGCTCCGGCGGCAGTCCGTACCCGCCGTCGTCCACGCTGGTGGTCAGGAGCTCCCACGCGAACTTGATGGCGTCTTCCTTGAAGTAGTCGCCAAAGGAGAAGTTGCCGCACATCTGGAAGAAGGTGCCGTGGCGGGCTGTTTTCCCGACTTCCTCGATGTCACCGGTCCGGATGCACTTCTGCACGCTGGTGGCCCGTTGGTAGGGGGCCTCCTCACGTGCCGTCAGATACGGGATGAACGGGACCATGCCGGCCACCGTGAACAGCAGGGACGGGTCGCTGGAGACCAGGGAGGCGGAGGGCACGGCGGTGTGCCCCTTGCTGACAAAAAAGTCGATCCAGCGCTTGGTGATCTCCTGCGACTTCATGAGCTGATTTCTTACCCTTCAATATTCACTGCGATATGTGGCCCGCGTAGGTGTTGCGCGGGACGAGCTGGGGACCGGCACTGATCCGGGCCCGTCATTCTGGTGCCCGCCACCGGGGGCGTTGGCGCGCCGTCACCCCCGGTGACGGGCACCTTACTTACTAATTCTCTCCCGGCTAGCGCCGGACCGCATCCCGGCGGGCGACGGTGCCGCCGGAAGCCAGGTCCGTTGCGGTCTCGATCCCGAGTGCCGCGCGGAGTTCGGACTCCCGCTCGCCCATGCCGTCGCGGATGGCATCGGCGAAGTCGAGCAGGCCGTCCGCCAGCCGTCCGACAGCCCGGTTCAGGCCCTCAGGGCCGAGGGCGGACTGGGCTTCTGTGACCTTGCGGAAAGCGATGACGCCGATTGCGACGCCGATTCCCATCCAGATGATTCTGTTCATGTCAGGTGCTCCCGGAGGGTTAGCGGCTGCGGCGGCCGGTGGCGGGCTTTTTGCGGGTGCTGAAGGCGGAGCGCACACCGTAGCTGAAGGCTGCCACCTTGATCAGCGGCGAGCCTACGGTGGCGGCCATGAGCGAGGACAGCGCCGAGATGTTGGCGGAGGCGTCCGAGACGTTCGAGGAGATGCCGTCAACCTTCTTCAGCTGCTCGTTGGTGGTGGTCACCGTGGCGGTGACCTCGTCCATGAGCGGGGTGGCGCCGTCGCTGATGGAGCGGATGGTGGTCCGCATTTCGTCGAACACTCCCCCGAGCTTCAGGATCGGCACGGCGAGCAGCAAGACCAGCAGTGCAAACACTCCAGCCGCGATCAGGCCGGCAATATCGCCACCAGACATAGACACTCATCTCCTTGAACTGCAGTGGATACCTGCTTGTTGCGTCGGGTTCCGACGGTTTCGGCCGGCAGTTTAAACCGGCAGGCAGAGCCTGCTCCCGGGGAACTCCCCCAAGTACCTTACATACAAAGAAGCCCGCGGCGCTTGCCACGGGCTTCTTTGTAGGTGATGCCTTTTGAATTAGCGTGCGTAGAATTCCACGACGAGCTGCTCTTCGCAGGTCACGGGGATCTCGGAACGCTTGGGGCGGCGCACCAGGCGGGCCTGCAGGGCGTCAAGCTTGACGTCCAGGTAAGCCGGAACGATCGGCAGGACGTCGCGGTGAGCGCCGGCTGCTGCAACCTGGAACGGAGGCATGGTCTCGCTGCGGCTGTGAACGTGGACCAGCTGGCCCTCGCCGACGCGGAAAGACGGGCGGTCAACGCGGATGCCGTCAACGAGGATGTGGCGGTGCACAACCAGCTGGCGGGCCTGGGCGATGGTGCGGGCGAAGCCGGCACGCAGCACGAGGGCGTCGAGACGCATTTCGAGCAGTTCGATCAGGTTTTCACCGGTCAGGCCCTTGGTGCGGCGTGCTTCTTCGAAGGCACGGGTCATCTGGGCTTCGCGGATGCCGTACTGGGCGCGCAGACGCTGCTTTTCGCGCAGACGTACGGCGTAGTCGGAGTCCTGCTTCTTGCGGGCACGGCCATGCTCACCGGGGCCGTACGGGCGGCGCTCCATGTACTTGGCGGCCTTGGGGGTCAGAGCGATGCCGAGTGCGCGCGAAAGGCGTGCGGTACGGCGAGCACGAGTGTTGTTAGCCACTTGTGTCCTTCCAATATCTGCGGTGTGTCAGTGTTACTGGCCTCCACGATGGAGAGCATCGGCCAACCGCTGCCTTTTGCTACTGGGCACAGGGCAACCCTCATCAAATGCGAAGATTCAATGGATTGTGCGTCCGTACCTTGCCAGACAACGAACAAGCCTACCAGATCCGGCCGACGGACCGGCTCAGATCCGGGCGTGCACTCCCCTGGCTCCGCTGCGCCCGAAGGACGCCGCCCCCAGGAATTCCACGGCCACGAACGGTTTCGGACCCACCACCCATTCGTCGTGACCGGGCGGAATCGCGTAGGTGTCGTTGGCGTGGATCGTGGAGCGCAGCCCTTCGGCCGTTTCAACTTCCATCTCACCGGAAATGCAGAATCCGAGATGGTGGTGCAGGCAGACGTCGGTCTGCTCGTAGGGCCGGGTGTTAACCGACCAACGCCAGCCCGGGCCCAGGATCAACCGGGCCACCGAGTAGTCGTTCACCGTGCAGAGGTCGAATTCGGCCTTGTCCGGGCACCGTTTCTTGTCCGGCACATCGAAGGACTTCACTGCCATGGCTGTAACGAAGTTGATACTCATGGGGCACCTGCTGGGGAGGGGGCGGGAACGCTCGCGGTGGATGACCTGGGATGGAGCGAAGCCGGCTGCCGTTCCAGGCTCCCGGTAGCGGGAGCCGGCATGTGCCCGCGCTGTCCCCTGCGCCGCACGGACGGTCAGCAGATCCGTGCTGACATATTTCCACGTTAGACCTCTTGGCCCCTATGTCAACGGCGGATTCCGGCGCCGCGGCCCGGCTGCCGACCAGCCGCTGGTCACGGGCGTTCGCGGGCGGTTCGCGAGCGGTTCAGGTGCCGCGGATGATCTTCCGAAGCCGTTCGAGCCGGGTGGAGATGTCGCGTTCGGCCCCGTTGCCGGTGGGTTCGTAGTAGTTGCGCCCGACGAGGTCATCGGGCGGGTACTGCTGGGTGGCGACGGCGTGCGGGGCGTCATGGGCGTATTTGTAGCCTTTGCCGTGGCCCAGCTGTTTTGATCCCGGGTAGTGGGCATCGCGCAGGTGGGCGGGGATGCCGTTCCCGAGCCCGGCACGGACGTCGGCGATCGCCTGGTTAATGCCCATGTACGCGGCGTTGGACTTCGGTGCGGTGGCCAGATGCACCACGGCCTCGGCAAGGATGATGCGGCCTTCCGGCATGCCGATCAGCTGCACGGCCTGGGCCGCCGCGACGGCGGTCTGCAGCGCCGTCGGGTCAGCCATGCCGACGTCTTCGGCCGCCGAGATCACGATCCGGCGGGCCACGAACCGGGGGTCCTCACCCGCCTCCAGCATCCGGGCGAGATAGTGCAGTGCGGCGTCGACGTCGGAGCCCCGGATCGATTTAATGAACGCGCTGGCGACGTCGTAGTGCTGGTCCCCGGCCCGGTCGTAGCGGACGGAGGCGACATCCAGGGCGCGCTCCGTGTGCTTGAGGTCGATCTTCACCGGAGCCGCATCGGCGTCGTCCGCGTCCCCGAACGCGACGCCGGCCGCGGCCTCGAGCGCAGTCAGCGCCCGTCGGGCGTCGCCGCCGGAGAGCCGGACGAGGTGCGCCAGGGCGTCGTCGCTGAGTTCTACTTTGCCGCCGAGCCCGCGGACATCCGTCGCGGCCCGCAGGAGCAGGCCCTCGACGTCGGCGTCGGTGAGCGGCTTGAGGGTCAGCAGGAGGGACCGCGAGAGCAGCGGGGAGACGACGGAGAAGGACGGGTTTTCGGTGGTCGCGGCGACCAGCACCACCCAGCGGTTTTCGACGCCGGGCAGCAGGGCGTCCTGCTGCGCTTTGTTGAAGCGGTGGATCTCGTCCAGGAACAGCACGGTGGTGGTCTTGTAGAGGTCCCGGGCAGTGAGGGCCTCGTCCATGACGCGGCGGACGTCCTTGACTCCGGCGGTGATGGCGGAGAGCTCGACGAACTTCCGCCCGGGGCCCTTGGCGATGACGTGCGCGAGCGTGGTTTTGCCGGTTCCTGGAGGCCCCCAGAGAATCAGTGAACTGGGGCCCGCGGGGCCGGTCGCGTCGGAGCCGGCCGCCAGCTGGCGCAGCGGGGAACCTTGGCCGAGGAGGTGCTGCTGGCCCACGACATCATCGAGGGTGCGCGGCCGCATCCGGACGGCGAGGGGGCTCCGTGGCGACGCTGGCCCGGCGGCAGACCGGGCGTGGCCGGAATCGTCGGTGGCACCCTCGGCTGCGCCGAAGTCGTCGCTGCCGTCGGCGTTGTCCCGCCCTGCACCAAAGAGATCATCCACATAGATAGGCTACTTCTAGTTCCTGCCGCCCCTCACCCTCATCCCCCGCAACGGAGTACCTGCCATGTCCAGCCCCGAGACCCGTGTGGCTTTCGTCTCCGGCGACCGGCTGCCGGGCTGGGTGGACCGCTTCGCCGCGAGCCACGGGGCACTGGCGGAGGAGGAGCTCGACGCCGGCCTGCAGCTGCGCGCCGCCGACGGCGCCGTGGCCGTCCTCCGGGCGCCCTGGCCCGTGGACGGCCGGCCCGGCAGCGGCCACGACGCCATCTCCCGGCTGGCCTCCCTGGCCGGGCAGCCCCGGAGCATCGGCACCGTCCTGGTCCGCCGCGGCGGATATTCGGTGGCTGTGGTCAGCGCCGGCGCCGTGCTGGCGTCCAAGACCGGCACGCGCCACGTCCAGTCGCGGACGGCTGCGGGTGGCTGGTCCCAGCAACGTTTTGCCCGGCGGCGCGCCAACCAGGCCGATGCCCTCGTGGAGGCTGTCGCCGAGCACGCCGGACGGATCTTCGCTGAGCACCGGGTCGAATACCTCGCGCCCGGCGGCGACCGGGCCCTGGCGGACCAAGTGCTCGCCGAGCCCGTGCTCCGGCGCTACGCCGGCCTGACGCGGCTCGCGTTCCTGGACGTCCCGGATCCACGCGCGGCGGTACTGAAGAAGGCCGCCGCGGAGCTGTGCTCCGTGCGGATCCTGGTGACCGACCCGCAGTAGTTCCTGCCGCACAGGCTCCCGCCGGGTAGGCGCCGGCCCCGGATGCGGCTCATTTTGTGTCTCTTACAGCGTCCCCGCAGTTTCTCTGCCCGGCAGCTCCGGCCGGGCGCGGGAGCACCGGAGGGGCGCTGACCTTGGCTTCCACCCGGTGACCAAGTAGTTCGGCGGGGTCCCCGTCCACCACCTGAGTACACCCCGCATTCCGGCGCGGTGCGAAGTCGAGTAATTTTTACTCGTTCCCCCTGCATTTTGCCGCCCATAGACTCAAACACATCCCTTTGTCACTGAAATCAAAAGCTAATGGGGAATTCAATGTGCAACATTGACCATCCGATTCCCAGAATGACAAATACGGAATCAACGCCCACCGAAAACAGGATTTACAACGGCAGAATACGCAACGCACTGGATGCGGCGGGCCGTGAATAACCTACAACGCCCCCGGCGCCTCATAGCGCTCATCCTGGCGTTCCTTATTCCCCTGAACTTTATCGTGGGCGCCGCCGCTCTGGCAGCCGACCCCGTCAACCTCGTGAGGAACCCGTCTCTGGAGGAAGGTGCCGTGGACGCCACATGCTACAAGCGGGCCGGCTGGGGAACCGAAGGCGACTGGAGTTTCGTCCAGGGACGGCTCGGCGGCAGGGCGGCATCAGTCACTCTCCAGGGCCATACGGCGGGCGACCGCAAACTCGTCCAGGAGGAGAGTACCCAATGTGCACCTGCTGTGGTCCCCGGCCGCGGCTACACCATTCAAGTCTGGTACAAGTCCACGGCGCCCGTGTCGCTCACCCTGTTCCGCCATTCAGCCCAGGGCTGGAGCTACTGGGGCGATATCCAGCAGCAGGCACCGGCAGCGGACTGGACCCTCGCCACTGCCCCCACCCCCACGATCCCCGACGGAACGGATTTCCTAAGCTTCGGGCTGTCGCTCGCAATTGACGGGACGCTGGCGACCGATGACTATTCCCTGACGGAAATTCCTGCGCCGGCGCAAAACACCACCGAATTGATAATTAACGGAAGCCTCGCGGACGGAACTCCCACACCGGCGTGCTTTATGCTGGCCGGTTGGGGAAACCGACAAATAGCGACTTCACTCTCAAATGACGTCCCGGCAAATTCACCCGCCGGAACGCGATCCTTCGCAATAAGTGCCAGCGCATATCAGTCCGGAGACGCAAAACTCATCCAATCGGACGCGCCGGGCTGCGCACCCGCCGTCACACCAGGGGAACAATACGACTTCAAGGTCGACTACAAGTCCACCGCGGCCGGCCCGTCCGGCCTGACCGTCTTCAGCCATACCGTCAACGGCTGGCAGTACTGGACCGATCTGAAGGAATTGCCGCCAGTCCCCGGCTGGACGACAGGCCAGGCGCGAACACCGGCGATCCCCAACGGCGTCGACCGTATTGCCCTGGGTGTTTCCATCGCCGGCAACGGCACCTTGTCGACCACCAACTACTCGCTGGCCAAATACGACGCAGCGGGACCGCCTCCGGTGGGCGGGCCGGACGCCGTCGGCTCCTGGGAAATCCTGTCATCGCAAATGCCCGTGCGGGCGCTGCATTCAACGCTGCTCCACGACGGACGCCTGCTGCTGATCGCCGGTTCGGGCAACGACGAGACGAACTTCAATGCAGGGTCATTCCGGGCCGTGGTCTGGTCACCCAGCACCAATGTCTTCAAGAACGTCCCGGTGCCCTACGACATGTTTTGTGCCGGACACGTGACCCTGCCCGACGGGAAAGTACTCCTCGCCGGCGGCACCCAGGCGTTCCCCACCGCCAATGTGGGGCCCACAACTTTCCAGGGATCCAAGAAGAGCTACTACTTCGACCCCGCGGACGACGCCTTCCATCAGCTCTCGGACATGGCCGGGGCCCACTGGTACCCGTCACTGACGAAACTGGGCAACGGTGACATCTGGTCCGCCGGCGGCCTCGATGAAAAAGCCCAGGGCACGGTCCTGACGGAGATGTTCGACACCTCGGCCATGAGGTGGCTGCCGCAGAACCAGGTGCCGCAGACCTGGAGCTTCTGGGGCACCTACCCGCACATGTTCCTTCTTGAAAACGGCAGGATGTTCTATTCCGGGGGCCACACCTTCGGCAACGGGCTGCCGGGGACGGGCTCGTCGATCTACGACTGGGCAACCGCGCAGATCTGGGATGTCCCCGGGCTGCGGCAAAAGGATCTCAGGGACCAGGCCGGCTCCGTTTTCATCGGTCCAGTCCAGGACCAGAAGCTCATGATCGTTGGCGGCGGCAACGCCGACGGCAACACCCCCGGCATCAACCTGGTCGACATCATCGACCTCAAACAGCCGAGCCCGCACTACGTGCCCGGACCAGACCTTCCCGGACCCGGCAAGATGTACGTCAACGTCCTGAACCTTCCCGACCGCTCCGTGCTTGCGGCTAACGGCGGGCAGTTGAACCGTTCTGGAAACATCCAGACGGCTGCCATCTACACTCCGTCGACCAACTCCTGGAAGACTGTGGCGGCAGACCCGGTTGGCCGCAATTACCACTCGACGTCGATTCTCCTGCCGGACGGCCGGGTGGCGGTCATGGGCTCCAACCCGCTGGATAATTCCTTCGAAGCCAGGATCTCGGTCTACAGTCCGCCGTACCTGTTCAAGGGACCCCGGCCGGCCATCACATCGGCTCCCGGCCAGGTGGGCCACGGGCAGAATGTGCAGATCGCTGTGACCGGCGATGTCGCCGCCGCCTCCCTCATCCCGCCGATGTCCCAGACCCACCAGACCGACACCAACGCGCGCGTCGTCGACCTGCCGCTGGCGGGCACGGGCGCGGACCGCACCGTGCAAATCCCCAGCAATCCGAACCTCCTGCCGCCCGGGCCGTACATGCTCACCGTGTTGTCCGCTGACGGAATCCCCAGTGTTGCCCGTTGGGTGTGGGTTTCATGAGGCGCGGCACAGAAACCGCAACGGGCAGTGCCCGCGGGGCACGCGTCGTCGTCGCCCTGACGACGGCGGGCCTGGCAGCCGCGGCAGCCATGGTCTGGGGCGGGATGTCCGCCGTCGCCACGGTCAGTGCGGTCAACGCCGGTCCGCGCGCGAGCCAAATTCCACCGGCTGCCACGCCGGCCGAAGCGCCCACCGGCGCCCGGCCGGGGCCGTCCGCCACCACGGACGCGGCCACGGACCCCACCCAGGACGCCACCGGTTCCGGCAACGCAGTGAAACTGGGGCCCATTCCCCCGGTTTCCGCGGGGCCTCAGGCGTCCACGTCAGCAGGCGACGCACCCGAAGTCTCCCTGGCTGAGGCGGCGCGGACGGAAGCCGGCGCGGCCGCCTCCTTGCCGGAGGGCGGCAATTCCATGGGCCTCAAGCAGCGGGGCCCCGTTGACCCGGTAGCGGTGCTGTCCGGCAAGAGCCTGTCCCTGGGCGGTTGTCTGCCCCAGTACGGCTCCGACGGACAGTGCCTTCCCGCCATTCCGCCGAGCATGAGCCGGCACCTGAAGGAAATGAAGGACGCTGGCCTCGACCCCGGGTCCATGCCGCCTACATGGACCTGCACCGAGGTCCGTACCTACTTCAAGGGCGGACTCGCCGTGCGCAAAGCGCACGTCGATCCGCAAAAGCTCGACGCCAACCATGACGGCGTCGCCTGCGGTGCGGCCGACTAGCCGCCGCGTCCCTTCCCGGGCCCGCCTGCGGTCCTGCTGACTGTCCACCCGACTGACGATCCCGCGCGTTTCCGAGATCCCCTGCTTCCACCTACCCCATTGGAGCTCCGTCATGTCCGCTACCTTCCTGGCCAGCGCCCTCGTCGTCATCATCGCCCTGGCACTCTTTGCCATCGCAGTGTCCACCCTTTACCTGAACACGTACGCATGGTGGGACCCCAAGACGCAGGTGCGGACCTCCTACTCCGGCCTTCAGGGGACGGAGGGACATTCGTTTTCGCTGATCATGCCGTGCCGGAACGAACGCGAAGAGGTCATGCGCGCCACCTTGGCCGCGCTCCTGGCACAGACCCATTCGCGCAAGGAGATCATCATCTCGGTCGGACATGACGACACCGAGACGGTGGAGGTCGCACACCGGCTCGCCCGGGAGTTTCCGGAGTTCGTCCGGGTCAGTGTCGACGTCAGCGAGCGGAAGAACAAGCCGCGGCAGCTGAACCAAGCGCTGTCGATGTGCCGCTACAGCGTGGTCGGGGTTTTCGACGCCGAGTCGATCGCGGCCGAAGAACTCCTGGCCCATATCGACAGTGTCTTCACCACCAAGAACGCCGACGTCGTCCAGGGTGCCGTGCAGCTGATCAACTACAAGGACACGTGGTATTCGCTGCGGAACTGCCTTGAATACTTCACGTGGTTCCGGTCCAGGCTGCACGCCCATTCCCGGCAGGGATTCATTCCCCTCGGCGGCAACACCGTGTTCATCAAGCGTGAACTGCTGATGGCGGTGGGCGGCTGGGACGGCTCCTGCCTCGCCGAGGATTGTGATCTCGGTGTGCGCCTGTCGACGCTGCGCCGGAAGATCGTGGTGGCCTATTCGCCGCAATTGGTCACGCGCGAGGAGACGCCCGACAGCCTGTCCGGGCTCGTCCGGCAACGCACCCGCTGGTCCCTCGGATTCATGCAGGTCTTCGCCAAGGGCGACTGGAAGGCCCTGCCGTCCCGGCGGATGCGGACCATCGCCTGGTGGACCCTGATGCAGCAGCATTTCATGGCACTGGCCGGCGTCTGCATTCCCATCGCCATCGCGGCGGCGATCTGGGGCAATTTCCCGCTGGTGGTCACGTTGATCACCTTCCTGCCGCTGGTGCCCACGCTGGTGACTGTCGCCTTCGATGTCTGCATGCTCCACGAGTTCGGCCGCGACCATAAGTTCGCCATCAGCTGGTACGACTACTTCCGCCTCGTTGCCGGCACTCCCCTCTACCAGATGGTCCTGGCCTTCGCGGCTCTGCGGGCTTTGTTCAAGTTCGGGCGCCGCGATTTTGCCTGGGAAAAGACCGACCATTCCGGATCCCATCTGTCCTACCTCGTCCCCGGCACTGCCGCACCGGCACGGCAATAGCAACCCAGTGACATTGCAACGTCCCCTCAGGAGGCAGTCATGGCAACCACGGACCTAAAAGCCGCTCCACCAGCGGCGGCCGGCGCCCCGGGTGCAAAGGCCGAACGCGCGCCCAAACACCGCGGCACAGCGCACGGCCCCACGTTCAACCTCAGGTTCCTCCCGTTGTGGGACAAGGTTGCCCTCGCTGCGCTGGCCGTCGCCGCGGCCGTCCTCAGCCTGTGGAATCTCGACGGAGCGCCCAGCTACCAGGACGACGAAGGCACCTACACCTCCCAGGCCTTCGCCGTGCACTCGGGAACCCTGGCCCCCTACACCTACTGGTACGACCATCCGCCGCTGGGATGGATCCAGATAGCCTCACTGAACTGGCTGCCGAACCTGCTCGGACTCGGCGACGGCACCTCCATCGGTGCCACCCGGTACGTTATTTCGGTGTACTTCGTGGCCAGTGCGCTGCTGCTCTACATGGTGGCCCGCAGGCTGGGCATGCGTATTCCCTTCGCGGCCCTGACAACCGTGCTCTTCATCCTGTCCCCGCTCTCCCTGGTGCTCGGACGGCAGATCTACCTCGACAACATCGGTGTGCCCTGGCTCCTGCTGGCCTTCTATCTGGCGCTGTCTTCGCGGGACGCGCTGTGGCACCACGTGGGAGCCGGGATCTGTTTCGCGGTCGCCGTGCTCTCGAAGGAAACCCTGTCCATCTTCGGCCCGGCCCTGCTGCTGGCCCTGATGTACCGGCCGAAATGGAGCAACCGGCTATTTTCGGTGGTTGGCTTCCTCACCGCCGGCGGACTGCTCCTGGCCTTCTACCCGCTGTCGGCACTGCTGCGCAACGAGCTCCTCTCCGGACCCGGTCACGTCTCGCTCCAGGATGCCCTCGCCTACCAGCTGCTGAACCGTTCCGGCTCGGGCACCATCTTCGAGGCCGGCTCCAGCCGCGCGGAGTTGCTCGCAGGCTGGCTCTACTTTGACAAGTACCTGATCGCGGCCGGACTGGTGGCCGCCGTCGTCTGTCTGCTGCGCCCGCGGTCCCGGATTCTCTTCGTCGCCATTGCCTCCTTCGCCACGCCGATTGTGCTCGGCCAGGGCTACCTCCCGGCGATGTACATCATCGGCGTAATCCCGTTCCTGGCGTTGGCGTGCGGCTCGGCCGTGGACATCGCCTGGAGCGGGGCGGAAGGGCTCGCCCGCCGCGCGCCGGGCCTGACCCGGCCGCTGCAGGCCGCGTTCGTTGCCGTGCTGTCGGCATCTTTGCTCCTGATGTCGGTGCCGCAGTGGTTTGAGCAGGACAGAACGCTCCTTACCGCCCAGACCAATTCCAACTGGCGCAGCGCCATGACCTGGGTCCAGGACAACGTCTCACGGAGCGACGTCGTCCTCGCCCCCTACTCCATGTGGCACGACCTGAATTCAAGCGGCTGGAACAACGCCTGGACCATGATCGCCACGGAGAAACCGGACCTCGACAAGCAATACGACATTGAACGGCCCGGCGGGTGGCGGGAAATCCGCTGGATCATCGTCGGCCCGTCCGTCACGGCCAACATCGACTCCCTGGGCCTGAGCCGGGTGAAGACGGCCCTGCAGAACTCGGAGGAAGTCCAGACCTTCGGCGAATGGAGCGTGCACCGCGTCATCAATCCCCCGTCCACCTAGGACGCTGACGAACAGGACGGCAGTCATGAAACTTTCAGTCATCGTCCCCACGCGCAATGAGGCGCCGAACGTCCAACAATTGATCGGCCGGGCTGCCGAGGCCTGCCGTGAAATCGACGCAGAACTCGTGTTCGTTGACGACTCCACGGACAACACCCGGGACGTCATTGCGGCCGTCGCCGCGACGGAGCCAATGCGCATCAGGGTGATCCACCGGGAGGCGCCCGCCGGCGGCCTGAGCGGCGCCGTAGTGGATGGCGTGCGGTCCAGCGGCGCCGAGTTTTGCATGGTGATGAGCGGCGATCTCCAGCATCCGCCGGAACTCATCCCCGCCCTGCTCGCGGAGCTCGAACACAACGACGCCGACGTCGTGGTCGCCTCGCGCTACGGTGCCGGCTGCAGCGGCCGCGTCCCCGGCACTGGCGGCAGCAGCGGCGGCGTGGCGACATGGTCCCGCCGTGTCCTCTCGGCCGGGGCCACGCGCATCACGCTGGCACTGTTTCCCCTGCGGCTGCGGGGCTGTTCTGATCCCATGACGGGGTTCTTCGGAGTGCGGCGCTCCGCCATTGAGTGCAGCGCGCTGCGGCCCAGCGGGTTCAAGATCCTGCTGGAAATCCTGGCCCGGCACCAACTCACAGTGTCCGAAGTTCCGTTTACCCCCGGACTGCGGACCGCAGGCAGGTCCAAGGCGGGGGTGGGCCAGGGGCTGCGCTTCCTCCGGCAGCTCGGCGAGCTGCGTGCGGGAACGGCCGCGCTGTTCGCCGCCGTGGGCGCTGCCGGGACCGTGCTGAACCTTGCGATCATGGCATTCCTGCTCTCCTCCGGAACATACTTCGTCGCGGCCGCCGTCGTGGCCGCGGAGCTGACGATCGTCTCGAACTTCCTGATGCAGGAACACGTTGTCTTCGGCACCCTGCCGCACAAGGCCAACGGCTTGCGGACCCGGTTTGCGCAATCGTTCTGTTTCAACAATCTGGAGGCCCTGGCCCGGCTTCCAGTCCTGATGCTGGCCGTGAACGTCCTGGCCATCGACGCCGTCCTGGCGCAGGCCGCGACGCTCCTGGCGGCGTTCGTGGTGCGGTATTTGTACCACTCGAGGATCGTGTATTCGGCTAAACCCGCGCGCACTCCCGGCGCCGGCCGGACGGCGACCAACGGCGGGGGGATCGCGCGGGCCCGGGGACGCCTCCGCCGGCAGCTGGCCCGCGGCCCCGGGGCTCACAACCTGGGGACGGGCGGGCTCGGAAATGGGCACGCCGGCGAGTGAACGTGACGGCCGCCGGACGGCCCGGCTAGCAGCCGGTCAGGTGCCGCTTGGGCCTGTCCTGACGGTAGAGGTAGCGGCCGGCTTCGCGGAAGCCGGCGCGGGCGTACAGCTCACGGGCACCGGCGTTGGAGGCCATGACCAGCAGCCAGTACCCCGCCAGGCCGCGGGCCCCGCCCTCGTGCAGCAGCGCCTGGACCACCCGGCTGCCATAGCCCCGACGCCGCGCATCCGGCCGCGTTGCCATGCAGTACAGCCCGCCCCACCCGGGCCCGGACGGGCCGGTGTTGGGCAAGGCGAGGCGTGCGACGGCGGCCGACGCCCCGCCGTCGTCCCGGACGAGGGCGTACAGGGCCGGGCACCCGGCCAGGATGCGGCGGGCCACGGCGAGCTCGTCCGCTCCCCCGCGGCCGTCGACGCTCCACCACAGCTCAAGCCATTCCGCCGACGGCTCGGCGGAGATTTCCACGGCAGGTCCGGGGCCGCCGGTATCAGGGCCGGGTACGGACTCCGCCCAAGGGCCGCGGACCAGGACCAGGGTTTCGGACTGCCGGGTGAACCCTTCGTCATCGAGCATCGCGTGCAGCGCCGCATGGGGCGGGCCGTCGAAGACCTGGAAAATCAGCGGAAGCCGGCGGTTCCGGTACCAAAGCCGGGCCTCCCGGAGCGCGGCCAGCAGCCGGTGCGGGTCATCATCGCCGGGAAGCCGCGCCCAGACCGAGTTTGCCCGTTGCGTCACGCCGGAGGCCGCCCGCAGCACCCAGCCGCCCGATTCCTCCCGTTCGGCAGCCGGCCACGCGGCATCCATCAGCCCTTCCAGCCCCGGAATGGCCAGGAGGCTCGCTTCAGGGGCCGCATCCGGGTCCGGTTCCGGGCCCGCATCGGACATCGGGTTCAGGTCCATCGAGGTTCTCCGTCCGGAACAGTTGCGGCCGATCATGACAGCGGCAGGTGCCCTCCGGTTGCCCGGGGAGCCCCTGCCGCTACGGCTGGTGTTTCCAGCCTGGTTGTGCCGTCCGCGGCCTACTTGGCCTCGGGCTTGAAGTCGACGCCGGCTTCCTTGCGCTGCTGCGCCGTGATCGGAGCGGGAGCCTGGGTCAGCGGGTCGAAGCCGCCACCGGACTTCGGGAACGCGATGACGTCGCGGATGGACTCCACGCCGGCCAGCAGGGCAACCACGCGGTCCCAGCCGAACGCGATGCCGCCGTGCGGAGGGGCACCGAACTTGAAGCCCTCCAGCAGGAAGCCGAACTTGGTCTGCGCGTCTTCCTTGTCCAGGCCCATGAGCTCGAAGACCCGTTCCTGGACGTCGCGTTCGTGGATACGGATCGAGCCGCCGCCAATTTCGTTGCCGTTGCAGACGATGTCGTAGGCGTAGGACAGCGCCGACTCGGGATCCGTGTCGAAGGAGTCCATGAACTCGGGCTTGGGCGAGGTGAACGCGTGGTGCACGGCGGTCCACTTGCCGGCGCCGACGGCGACGTCGCCGGAGGCGACCGCGGCGGCGGCGGGCTCGAACATCGGCGCGTCCACGACCCAGCAGAAGGCCCAGTCAGCGGGGTTGATGAGCCCGGTGCGGTGGCCGATCTCGACGCGGGCCGCGCCGAGGAGCGCACGGGACGGGGTCTTCTCGCCGGCTGCGAAGAAGATGCAGTCACCGGGCTTGGCGCCGACGGCGTCGGCGAGGCCAGCACGCTCGGTCTCGGTGAGGTTCTTGGCGACGGGACCGGCGAGTTCGCCGTCCTCCTTGTAGAGCACGTACGCCAGGCCCTTGGCGCCGCGCTGCTTGGCCCATTCCTGCCAGGCGTCGAGGGCGCGGCGGGCCTGGGAGGCGCCGCCGGGCATGACGACGGCGCCGACGTAGGGCGCCTTGAAGACACCGAAGTTGGTGTCCTTGAAGAATTCGGTCAGCTCGGTGAGCTCCTGGCCGAAGCGCAGGTCCGGCTTGTCCGAGCCGTAGCGGGCCATGGCGTCGTGGTAGGTGATGCGCTGGATCGGCGTCGGGATCTCGACGTCGATCAGCTTCCACAGGGCCTGGACGATGTTCTCGCCCAGGCGGATGATGTCGTCCTGTTCCACGAAGCTGGCCTCGATGTCCAGCTGCGTGAATTCCGGCTGGCGGTCCGCGCGGAAGTCTTCATCGCGGTAGCAGCGGGCGATCTGGTAATACTTTTCGAAGCCGCCCACCTGAAGGAGCTGCTTGAACAGCTGCGGGGACTGCGGCAGCGCGTACCAGGAACCCGGCGCCAGGCGTGCGGGGACCACGAAGTCGCGGGCGCCTTCCGGCGTCGAACGGGTCAGCGTGGGGGTTTCGATCTCCACATAGCCGTCCTGGTGGAGCAGTTCGCGGGCCACGCGGTTGGCTTCCGAGCGCAGGCGCAGGTTGCGGGCGGGGCCGGGGCGGCGCAGGTCCAGGTAGCGGTGCTTCAGGCGTGCTTCCTCGCCCACCTCTACGTGCTCGTCGATCTGGAACGGCAGCGGATCCGAGGTGTTGAGGATGGTGACCTTCTCGGCCATGACCTCGATCTCGCCGGTGGGAAGCGCCGGGTTCTCGTTGCCTTCGGGACGCTGGGAGACGGTGCCGACGATCTGCAGCACATACTCGTTGCGCAGTCCGTGGAAGACCTCTTCTTCGCGGACCACAACCTGGGCGACGCCGGACGCGTCGCGCAGGTCAACGAATGCGACACCACCGTGGTCACGACGCCGGCCGACCCAGCCGGCGAGGGTTACGGTTTGTCCAATGTGCTCGGAGCGAAGTGATCCGAGGTCATGTGTGCGCAGCACAGCACGCCTTTCTGAAGAAGACAGAGGGAAAATCAAAAGCGATATTAAAACAATGACGTTCTAATAGGATCGCTACGGGAACGATCCCGTTCGAGTTTACCCGTTGGAAAGGCCCCTTCCGCCATGGCAACCCGGCACAACGGAACCCAGCCCGGTGACCAGCCCCGTGACCAGCCCCGTGATCAGCCCGGCGGCCGGCCCGGCCCGCAGCGGCCACACCAGCGGCTGCAGCGCCGGCTCGGCGTGTTCGATTCCACGGCAATCGGCCTGGGGTCGATGCTGGGCGCCGGTGTGTTCGTCGTGTTCTCCCCCGCCGCCGCCCTGGCCGGGCCGCTGCTGACACTCGCCGTGGCCGTGGCCGGCGTCATCGCCTACTGCAATGCCGTCGCGTCGGCGCAGCTGGCGGCAAGGTACCCCGCCAGCGGCGGCACCTACGTGTACGGGCGACGGCAGCTCGGCCAGTGGCCCGGCTTCATTGCGGGCTGGGGTTTCATCACGGGCAAGACGGCGTCCTGCGCGGCGATGGCGCTGACGTTCGGGCACTACGTGGCGCCGGCCTATGCCACGCCGCTGGCGGTCGCCGGCGTCGTCGCCCTCACGGGAGTTAATCTGCTTGGCATCACGCGGACCGCGTTGCTGACCAGGATCCTGCTGGCCGTGGTGTTGGCCACGCTCGTCTTCGTCGCCGTGGCCTCCCTGCTCGGCCCGCACCCGGCGGGCGCCCCCGCGGTGTCGGCGGCGCCGGCCTACCCCGCGCCGCCCTCCGGCGGCTGGGGCGTCCTTCCCGCGGCGGGGCTGATGTTCTTTGCCTTTGCGGGCTATGCGCGGATCGCGACCCTGGGTGAGGAGGTCAAGGATCCCGCCCGTACCATTCCGCGGGCCATCCTGGCCGCACTGGCCGGGGCCTTCGTGATCTACCTTGGCCTGGCCGCGCTGCTGCAGTGGCACTTGCCGCCGCAGCAGCTGGCGGGTTCGACGGCGCCGCTGCTGGACGCGGTGGAGGCCTCCCGCCTCAGCGGCGGCGTCCCGTTCGTCCAGGCCGGCGCGACGGCCGCCTGTCTGGGCGCGCTGCTGGCCCTGATCACCGGGGTCGGCAGGACCACTTTGGCGATGGCGCGGGAACGGGACCTGCCCGCCCCGCTGGCCAGGGTGGGCCGCGCCCGCAGCGTCCCGTTCACGGCGGAACTGGCCGTCGCGGCCGCCGTCGTCATCCTGCTGCTGAGCACCGATGTGATGACCGTGGTCGGATTTTCCAGTTTCGGCGTGCTGGTCTATTACGCCGTGACCAACGCCGCGGCTTTCACGCTGTCCGGCCGCCCCTGGCATGCGCCGCGCTGGCTCAATGTGCTGGGCTTCCTCGGCTGCCTGATCCTGGCCGTCACCCTGCCGCCGGCCTCCGTGCTGTTCATGGCGGCGGTGCTGGCGGCAGGGGTGGCCGGGCGGTTCCTCGTCGTGCGGGTGCGCAGGACGCGGGCCAACAGCGGGCCTGCCCGGAAGGCCTAGCGCGCGGCGATGACGCGCACGTGCAGGTCCTCCTCGGAGGGCGTCCACGAGTCCGGGTCGGCGTCGTACTGCTCGCCCGTGCGGATGTCCTTGACCTGGTGTTTGCCGTCGTCGTCGGTGAACCAGACAAACGGAATGCCGCGACGGTCGGCGAATTTGATCTGCTTGCCGAACTTCTCGGCTTTAGCGGCGACCTCCGTGGCGATGCCACGGCTGCGCAGCTGCGCCGCGACATCCTGCGCGGCGGCCCAGCTGTCGTCGTTGTTCAGGGTCACCAGCACGGCGGTCGGCACGGAGCGCGTGGCTTTGGCCAGGTCCTGGCTCAGGATCCGCGATACCAGGCGGGTCACGCCGATCGAGAGGCCGACGCCGGGGAACTTCCGGTTGCCCTTGCTCGCCAGGGCGTCGTAGCGGCCGCCGGAGCAGATCGAACCCAGCTGTTCGTGCCCCATCAGGACGGTTTCCACCACGGTGCCCGTGTAGTAGTCGAGGCCGCGGGCGATGCTGAGATCGGCTACGACCCGTCCCGGCGCGTGCTGGACGGCGGCCGCAATGACCTGCTCCAGCTCGTTCAGGCCTTCCTCCAACAGCTCGTTGGTGACGCCCAGCGCCCGGACCTGCTCCACGAAGGACGTGTCCGTGGTGCGGATGCCCGCGAGCTTCAGGGCAGCCTGCGCCTGATCGTCGGTGGCGCCGAGTTCCTCCTTGAGCAACTCGGCCACCTTCGCCGGCCCGACCTTCTCGAGTTTGTCGATGCTGCGCAGGACGCCCGCGGTGTCCGTGAGGCCGATCCCGGTGTAGAAGCCCTCGGCCAGTTTGCGGTTGTTGATCCGCAGCAGGAAGTCGGGGATGGGCAGCGCGTTGAGCGCCTCGGCAATCACGAGGGCGATTTCGACGTCGTACCGGAACGGCAGTTCGCCGTCGCCGACAACATCGATGTCCGCCTGGGTGAACTCGCGGGCCCGTCCCTCCTGGGGACGTTCACCGCGCCAGACCTTCTGGATCTGGTAACGGCGGAACGGGAACGCCAGGTAGCCGGCGTTTTCCACGACGTACCGGGCGAACGGCACGGTGAGGTCGAAGTGCAGGGCAAGGGCGTGCGGGTCAACCTTGGCAGCGGTGTCCGCGTCCTCGTCCTGGAGCCGGCTCAGTCCGTAGACCTCTTTATCGATTTCCCCCTTGCGCAGCAACTGGCCCACGGTCTCCACGGCGCGGGTCTCGATCGAGGAGAAACCATGGAGCTCGAAAGTCCGGCGCAGCGTGTCCAGCACATGGAGTTCCACCAGCCGCTCCTCGGGGAGCCACTCGGGGAATCCTGACAGGGAGGCTGTGCGTGCCATGGTGAAATTTTCTCCTCTGGTTACCACTGCGGTATCTCGTTGCTACTGCAGTATGTTCGGGCGCGGGCGTCAGGCGGCATTCTCACTGTCGAAACGTGACGAAGATAAGCGGCAGACCGGCCAGTCGTGCATAAACTGTGTGCGGCAGTCAGTTTATGCGTTCGGCGCCCGCTTCTTCCAACGGAGCCGGCCCGGCGGGGCTGCCTGCAGCTTGCTGCTGCTACCGCGACGGCGCCTACGGCCCGTTATGGTGGCGGCCATACAACCAGGAGGACCTTTGGCGGCCAGTTCACGCAGCGCACGCGAGGCGAAGCGGCGCGTCCAGCAGATGGAGGCCAGGCGCGGCCTGCGCCGGGACCAGGACAAGCGCCGCAAGCGCGACAACGTCGTCGCCATCAGCGCCGGCACGGCGGCAATTGGCCTGGCCTTGGTGCTGCAGCTGACCGTTTTCGCCTCCAATCCGACCGAAGAGGAGTTCGCGGCCGTGCAGGAGGGACTGAACAGCCCGTCGGCATCCGCTACACCCACCGCGGCCCCGACGAATGGCGCGAACATCCCCAAGCCGGAGACCGCCGCGGGCAAGACGTTCACGGGCGAGCTCAAGCTCAACCGCGGCACGCTCGGCGTCGAGTTCGACGGCACGAAGGCCCCCCAGGCCGCGGCGGTCTTCAAATCCCTTGCCGACCAGAAGTTCTACGACGGCGTCAGCTGCCACCGGCTGACCACGGCCGAGAACTTCGGCGTACTCCAGTGCGGGTCCAAGGCCGGCGACGGCAGCAGCGACCCGAGCTACACCTGGGGCCCGCTGGAAAACACCCCGCCGGACAACAAGTACCCCGCCGGAACGATCGCCGTGGCCCGGACTGGCGGGAACGCGAACGGCAACGGAACCCAGTTCTTCATTGTGTACAAGGACACAGTCATTCCAGCGGATGCCGCCGGCGGCTATACGGTGGTGGGCAAGGTGACCTCGGGGCTCGACGTGGTGGGCGGTATTGCCGCCGCCGGACTGAAGCCTGGCGACAACGCCACCGACGGCGCACCTGTGGAACCAGTCACGATAGACTCGTTCTCACTGAAGTAACCAGCCGCGGCCCTAAAGGCCGTGGTCCCGGTATTTCCCTCCAAGCGAAAGACTTCTAGCGGTGACAGACAGTCAGAAATCCGACGAAACATTGGCAACAGCAGCTGCCAACGAAACCGAAGCCGAGGCAACCCCAGCCGAGAGTGCCGGCGCTGCCGTAGACGCCGCCGGCGAGACCGCGGAACCCGCGGCCCCGGCCGCCGCAGGCGAGGAGCCCGCCGAGGCATCCGAACCCACTGTGTCGGCGGAACCAGCCGAGGCGGCGGAGACGACGGAGACGGCGGAGACGGCGGAGACGGCGGAGACGGCGGCGGCTGTTGACGGAGCCGAAGCGACTCCCGCATCGGCTCCGACGCCGGGCCCCACGGCCGCGCGTCCCGCGCCGAGCCCGGCAGCGTTTGCCGCCCGGCCGAAGGCCAAGCCGTCGGCGGCCGCACCGGCTCCCGCGCCGGTGGCCGTGTCCTCCGCAGCCTCACTGGCCGAAGCGGCCCGCTGGGGCCGAGTTGAAGGCGACGGCCACGTCTTCCTGACCGTTGACGGCACGGAATACCCCGTAGGCCAGTACCCGGGGGTCAGCGCCGACGAGGCCTTGGGCTACTTCGCCCGGAAGTTCGACGACGTCGTGGCCCAGATCGTCCTGCTTGAACAGCGGGTGAGCTCCAAGGCGCCCACCGCGGACATGCAGAAGACCGTCACGCACTTGCGCGAGCAGCTCGCCGAACGGAACATGGTGGGCGACTTCCGCTCCGCCGAGGCCCGGCTGGACGCGCTGGTGACGCAGATCGGCGAGCTGGAAAAGGCCGAGAAAGCCGAACACGACGCCGTCCGGGCCGCTGAGCTTGCCGCCCGCGAGGCCATCGTGGCCGAGGCCGAGGAAATCGCCGGCCACGATCCCGCGCAGATCCAGTGGAAGACCTCCAGTGCGCGGATGAACGAACTCTTCGAGAGCTGGAAGACCGCACAGAAGAGCGGCGTCCGGCTCGGCCGCAGCAACGAGGACGCGCTGTGGAAGCGGTTCCGCGCCGCCCGCACGGTGTTTGACCGGCACCGCCGCGCCTACTTCTCCCAGCTGGACAGCAACAATTCGGCGGCCAAGGCCGTAAAAGAGAAGCTGATCACCGAAGCCGAGGCCCTGTCCTCCTCGACCGACTGGGGTTTTGCCGCCGGCGAGTACCGCCGCCTGATGGATGAGTGGAAGGCCTCCCCCCGCGCCAGCCGCAAGGACGACGACGCGCTGTGGGCACGCTTCCGCGCCGCCCAGGACGTCTTCTTCACCAACCGGCAGGCAGCCAACGACGAGATCGACCAGGAATACGGTGCGAACCTGGTGGTAAAGGAAGCGCTCCTGGTGGAGGCCAACGAGCTCCTGCCGATCAAGGATCTCGCGGCAGCCAAGAAGGCACTGCAGTCCATCCGGGACCGCTGGGAAGAAGCCGGCAAAGTGCCGCGCGCCGACATGGGTCGCGTCGAGGCCGGCCTGCGGAAGGTGGAGGACGCTGTCCGCCAGGCCGAGGACGAAAACTGGAAGCGCTCCAACCCGGAGACGAAGGCACGCACCAACAGCGCCCTCACCCAGCTCGAAGCCGCCATTGCCGGTCTCAAGGAAGACCTGGCCAAGGCGGAGAAGGCCGGCGACGAACGCAAGATCAAGGCCGCCCGGGAAGCCCTCGAGGCACGCCAGGCCTGGCTGGAGCAGCTCGAGCGCTCAGCGAGCGAGCTCTCCTAGGCACGCTGCAGCCCAGTACGAAGTACACCAGCAGGTCAGTCCAGGCCCCGTTCCGGTTATCCACATGACCGGTACGGGGCCTGTTCTATGTCCTGGGAACCGGGAACGATGGCGGAATGGTACCCATGCCCCGCGCTCCCGCCGCCCCACCGGTTCCGGGCCGGCACGCCCCGGGGCCGAGGGGGCCGGGTCCGGGAAACTGCGAACTCTACTCCCCCGGCGCGCTGTTCTCCTGGCCCGAGCTGCAGGCCATGGCAGCCGACGGCGTGCTGACGCAGCTGTATCAGCGCGGCTACCTGCCACCCGGGGCCGATGCCAGTCCGCAGCTTCGCGCGCGTGCCGCGTCCCTGGCGGTGGCGCCGGCGATCCGGCAGCGGGTTGTGGCGGGCCGGATGACCGCGGCGTGGATCTATGGGTGTGCCACGGAGCCGGACCGTCTGGCGCTGCTGGTTGACGCCAACCGGCGGATTTCCAGCCTGCGGTCCGTGCGCGGCTGCACCTTCCACGAAGTTCGGCTGGGGCCGTTCGACGTCGTGAGCATGGGAGGCCTGATGGTGTCCAGTCCGTTGCGCACGGCCGTGGACGTGGCGATGCACGTGGATGAGGAACGGGCCCTGCCGGCCCTGAGGGCGCTGCTGGCTCGTCCCGAACTGGGCGTGCGCCTGCGGCTGCTCAGGCTTGCCGTTGACGCGAGTCCGCGCGTCCCGCACAAACGGGCGGCCCTCGCGAAGCTCGCCGCCCTCGTGGCAGAGCCGGCGGCACCGGATTGACCCCGCTCTCTCCAGGGTCGGGCCGAGCCGTGAACTGCCGGGTCAGCTGCGGCGGCGGTTTCCGGTGGTGCGGTACACGTCGAAGACGCCGTCGATCCTGCGGACCGCGCTGAGCACGTGGCTGAGGTACTTGGGGTCGCCCATCTCGAAGGCAAACTTGGAGATGGCCACCCGGTCCGTGGACGTGTGGACGCTCGCCGCCAGGATGTTGACGTGGTTTTCCGAGAGCACCCGCGTGACGTCGGAGAGCAGCGATTTGCGGTCCAGCGCCTCGACCTGGATCTCCACCAGGAACACGCTGGACTGTGTGGGGGCCCAGTCCACCTCCACGATCCTGTCCGGCTGGTCCATCAGGCCGCTCACGTTCGTGCAGTCGGTCCGGTGCACAGAGACCCCGGAGCCGCGCGTGACGAAGCCGAGGATCGGATCCGGCGGGACCGGCGTGCAGCACCGGGCCAGTTTCACCCAGACGTCGTCCACGCCGCGGACAACAACACCGGAATCGGAGAAGCGGGCCTTGCTGACCTGGGTCGGGATGGAGACCTCGGTGAGGGCATCGTCCGGGTGCTCGTTCCCGCCGAGGCTCTCCACCAGGCGTTCCATCACGGACTGCGCGGAGGTGTGGCCGTCGCCCACACCGGCGTAGAGCCCGGAGATGTCGGCGTACTTGAAGTCCTCCGCGATCGCCGCGAGGGCGTCGTGGGTCATGAGCCGCTGCAGCGGGAGGTTTTGCTTCCGCATTGCCTTGGTCAGCAGGTCCTTGCCGCGGTCGATCGCTTCCTCGCGGCGTTCCTTGCTGAACCATTGCCTGATCTTGTTCCGGGCCCGGGCACTCTTGACGAAGTGCTGCCAGTCCTGGCTGGGGCCGGCGCCTTCGGCCTTGGACGTGAAGATCTCGACCCAGTCGCCGTGGTTCAGTTCGCTGTTGAGCGGAACGAGCTTGCCGTTGACGCGCGCGCCGATGGTCCGGTGGCCTACCTCGGTGTGCACCGCGTACGCGAAGTCGACGGGCGTGGACCCGGCGGGGAGGGCCATGACCTCGCCCTTGGGGGTGAAGACGAACACTTCCCGGGCGTTGATCTCAAAGCGCAGGGAGTCGAGGAATTCGCCGGGGTCCGACGTCTCCTGCTGCCAGTCCACGAGGGACCGCAGCCAGCCCATGTCGCCGTCGCGCGGGCTGCCGGGGCCGGCGGCCGTCCGGTTCGGCTGGTCCTTGTACTTCCAGTGCGCGGCGACGCCGTACTCGGCCCGGCGGTGCATCTCGTGGGTGCGGATCTGGATTTCCACCGGCTTGCCGCCGGGACCGATCACCGTGGTGTGCAGCGACTGGTACATGTTGAACTTGGGCATCGCGATGTAGTCCTTGAACCGCCCGGGCAGGGGGTTCCAGCGCGAGTGCATCGCGCCCAGGGCCGCGTAACAGTCCCGGACTGAATCGACCAGGACGCGCACGCCCATGAGGTCGTTGATGTCGTCGAAGTCTTTGTCGCGGACGATCATCTTCTGGTAGATCGAGTAGTAGTGCTTTGGCCGTCCGGTGATCGTGGCCTTGATCTTCGCGGTCCGGAGGTCCTCGGTGATCTGGTTGCGGATGACCGCGAGGTTCTTTTCGCGCTCCGGGGTCCGGTCCCCCACCATGCGCACGATTTCCTCGTACACCTTCGGGTAGAGGGCAGCGAAGGACAGATCCTCCAGCTCCCACTTGATGGTGTTCATGCCGAGCCGGTGGGCCAGCGGCGCGAAGATCTCCAGCGTTTCGCGCGCCTTGCGGGCCGAGGACTCGGCCGAGACAAAACGCCAGGTGCGGGCGTTGTGGAGCCGGTCGGCGAGTTTGATCATCAGGACGCGGATGTCCTTGGCCATGGCGACGACCATCTTGCGCACAGTCTCGGACTGGGCAGCCTCACCGAAGCTGACCTTGTCCAGCTTCGTGACGCCGTCCACCAGCATGGCCACTTCCGGGCCGAACTCGGTCTTGAGGTCGGCGAGCGTGTAGGACGTGTCCTCGACAGTGTCGTGCAGCAGGGCCGCGGCCAGCGTGGTGCCACTGAGGCCGAGTTCGGCGAGGATGGTGGCCACCGCGACCGGGTGGGTGATGTATGGGTCACCGCTCTTGCGCTTCTGGCCCCGGTGGCAGCGCTCGGCCACCACGAAGGCGCGCTGGATGAGGTCGAAATCCTCTTTGGGGTTGTTGGCGCGCACCGTGCGCAACAACGGCTCCAGGATCGGCGAGTACGCCGGAGCGCCGCGGCCCGTCAGCCGGGCAAGGCGGGACCTCGTGCGTTCGCGACGGCCGGGGAAAGTGGGCCGGGCACCGGAATTGTCAACCGGCACGGGAACATCGGGGCGTCCGGGAGCCACCAGGCCAGTCTGTGACCCCTGGCCTTGGCCCTTGTCCGCTGGTGCCTCCGGCACCGGCGTCGAACGTTCTTCCAATGGAGCACCTCTCGCGACCGGTTAATTATTCAAGTGTATTCCCGCAGCAGGATACTTCGATAACCGGCGGGGATACGGCGACGGGCCGGAGGCCGTCGAAAGGGACGGTCTCCGGCCCGTTTGTGGCCGCTTGGGACGGTTCAGGCCGTGGCGGGCGATGCCGGCGCCGCGGTCTTGGCTGCCGCTTCGGCGCGCCTCTGCTCAACCCGCTTGGCCTGCTTGACCAGGTCGGGTTCGCCCTGCCGCAGCGCGGCGTACAGCGGAGCCGCGATGAAGATCGTGGCGGCGGTGCCGACCAGGATGCCCACGAACAGCGCCAGGGACAGGTCCCGCAGGGTTCCGGCACCGAGCAGCCCGGCCCCGATGAAGAGGATCGCGCCGACCGGCAGGATGGCCACCACCATGGTGTTGATGGACCGGACCAGGGTCTGGTTGATGGCGAGGTTGACCTCTTCGGCGAAGGTCCGCCGGGTGGAGGCCTGCATGTCCGAGGTGTTCTCCCGGATCTTGTCGAACACCACCACGGTGTCGTACAGCGAGTAGCTGAGCACCGTGAGGAAGCCGATGATGGCGGACGGCGTCACTTCGAAGTCGCTGAGGCCGTAAACACCGGCGGTCATGAACATTGTGACGGCCATGCCGACAAGTGCCGAGAGCGACATCTTCCAGGTCCGGAAGTAGAGCGCCATCAGCACGGCGGCCAGGCCCACAAAGATTGCCAGGCCCATCAGTGCCTGCTTCGTAACGTCCGCACCCCAGGTGGGGCCGACGAAGGTTGACGTGACTTCGTTATCCGTCACGCCGTAGGCCTTGGTGAGGCCTTCCTTGATCTGCAGCGTCTCGTCGTCGGAGAGCTTGTCCGTCTGGATCCGCATGGTCGTGCCGGCGACGTTCGCCACGCGCGGCACGGACCCCGCCACGACGTCCGTGACGGCCTTCTCGCCGAGGGAGGCCTCGGTGGTCTTGACGTTGGAGACCGTGAACTCGGAGCCGCCGCGGAACTCGATGCCGAGGTTGAATCCACCCTTGGCGACCGGGATCAGGATCGAGAGCGCGACGGCGATTCCGGCGATCAGGAACCAGATCTTCCTGTAGCCGACGAAGTCGTACGAGCGCTTGCCCGTGTACAGCTCATTGCCGAATGTTGAGAAGTTGACCATTTACTTGCCCTCCTTGGACGCGCTCTTGGAGGTACCGGCGAGCTGTGCCTGTTGTGCCTGATCCTGCTTTTCGGCGAGACGGCGTTCTGCAATGGTCATCCGGCGCTCTGCCTCGGCGGCGGCACCGGTGTTCTTCGCCCGTACTACTGCCACGGGCTTGTCCTCCGGGGTACGCATCCGGCCGGCACCGCGGTACAGCGGGACGGCGCCGAGGCGCTTCGGGTCCAGGCCCGAGAACCGGTGGCCCTCGCCGAAGAACTTGGTGCGGGCCAGCAGCTGCAGGGTGGGGTGGGTGAACATGAAGACGACGATGAGGTCGGCGATCGCGGTGAGGCCGAGGGTGAACGCGAAGCCGCGGACGTTGCCCACTGCCACGAAGAACAGCACGACGGCGGCGAGGAGGTTCACGGCCTTGGACGCGAGGATGGTGCGCTTGGCCCGTTTCCAGCCATTTTCGACGGCCGAGACCAGGCCGCGTCCTTCGCGGAGCTCATCGCGGATGCGCTCGAAGTAGACGATGAACGAGTCGGCCGTCTGGCCGATGGCCACGATCAGGCCGGCGACGCCGGCGAGCGAAAGCCGGTAGTTTTCGGTCCAGCCCAGGATGGCGATGGCCAGGAACGTCAGCACGCCGGCGATCACGAGGGAGGCCACGGTCACGAAGCCAAGTGCCCGGTACTGGAACAGCGAGTAGATCACCACGAGCAGCAGGCCGATCAGGCCGGCAAGCATACCCATGCGGAGCTGCTCCCCGCCCAGGGTCGCCGAGATCTGCTGTTCGCTCTGGATTTCGAAGCTGATCGGCAGGGCACCGAAACGGAGCTGGTCGGAGAGGGCCTTGGCCGACTCCTCGGTGAACCCGCCGGTGATCTGCGGCCGGCCGTCGGTGATGACGGCGAGGGAGCGCGGGGCGGAGATGACCTGGTCGTCCAGGACGATAGCGAACTGGGACTTCGGATCCGAGCCGGTCTGGCCGCCGCCGGCGGCGTAGAACTGGTACAGGCGCTCGGTGATTTCCTTGAACTTGGTGGTGCCCGCGTCATCGAACTGGATGTTGACGGCCCATTCATTGGTCACGGCACCCTGGGCGCCGCGCTGCAGCTGGAACGAGGAGGACTTGATGTTCGAGCCCTTCACCTCCACCGGACCGAGGATGTACTTGATGGCCGGCGAATTGGCCGACGCCGGCTCGCAGGTCACCAGCGGCTTGGTCGGGTCCGAGCGCTGCTGCTTGTCCTGGGAGGGATTGTCGCAGTCGAGCGCCTCGAACTGCTTGTAGACCTCGGGGGTAACCCAGTTCTCGTCGCTGCTGTTGGCGGGTGCGGCAGTCGGCTTCGGCAGCTGGGCGTCCGGGGTCCTGGACGCGGCGGGGACCGCTGCGCCGGGACCGGTCTGGATGACCGGGCGGAAGTTCATGTCGGCGGAAGCCTGGATCAGCGCACGGGTTTCCTTGGCAGGGGTTCCCGGGAGGCTGACGACGACGTTGCGGCCGGACTGCGTGCTGATTTCCGCTTCCGCGACACCTGAGCCGTCCACGCGCTGGCGAATGATCGCCACGGCCTGGTTGAGCTGGTCTTCGGTGATACCCGAACCGCCCTCAACCTTGGGCGCCAGGATCATCTGGGTGCCACCTTCAAGGTCCAGTGCGAGCTTTGGAGCCCAGCCCGCCTGGCCGGCCATCGTGCCGCCCGCCAGGACAGCCGTCATGGCGGCGATGATTACGCCAAGCCAGACCAGCATCCTGATGGCTGAGTATTTGGGGCCAGTTCGTGCCATTGTCGATCTTTCTATTATTTACGGCGGATCCGCCGGCGCGGGCTCTGGGCCCCCGCCGGCGGATGCCCGCAACCGTTGCTTCGCGGGATAGCTCAGGAAGGCAGACTAGCTGTCTTTTTTGCCTTCGTCGTTGAGGCGGCGCAGGGTTTCCTCGGGCGTTTCGGTGCGCGGCGCGTCGTGGACCGGGGCGCTGGCGTCCGTGCCCTCAGCACCCAGCTTCTCGGTGGTCAGCGAGGACGCGTCGTCGGGAACGACGGTCGGCTCCTCGGCAGCAACAACCGGCTCCACAATTTTGGTGACGGCCTGGCGGTGCACGGTGGCGGTGTTCCCCGGGGAGAGCTCCAGCGTGACCTTGTTCTCGGCCTCATCGATGTTCACGATCCGGCCGAACAGCCCGAAGCTCGTCATGACCTCAACACCGGGCTCGAACTTGGACTGAAGCTGTGCCTGCTGCTGCTGGGTCTTCTTGTTGCGGCGGAACATCATGAAGACGAAAAGTCCGAGCATGACGAACAGGAGAATCGTCATGATGTCGATGCCGCCGCCGGCCTGCGGCTGGGTCTGGGCAGAAATAAGTCCGAACACAGGGATTGTTCCGTTCTGTACTTGCATAGCTGTTTTTCAGCAACGTCCGTTTGCTCCGGGCGGCGCGGGCAGGGGTCTGCGCAGCAAACTGGCAGCGAGACCGTCCCCCAGACCGCCGGCGGCTACCTGCTCTCCGCCCACGGAAACAAAACCCGAACGTGCCGAGCGTCATACCAGTCTAAAGGGAAAAGCTGAAAGAACGGTGCTAGCGGCTGTTACCGATCCATTGAGGATCGGTTTCTTCGCCAAGGTCCCCGCCGGGCCCGCCCATCGGGCTCTGGCCCAGCTCGTCGGCCTGGAACAGCTCGAGCGGGTCCTGGCCGAAGGCGCCGGCCGGAACGGCGAAGCCCAGGTGCGTCCATGCCGGCGCCAGGGCAATGCGGCCGCGCGGCGTCCGGCCCAGCAGTCCCTCCCGCACCAGATAGGGCTCGGCGACCGTTTCCACGGTCTCCGTTTCCTCGCCGACGGCGATCGCGAGCGTGGACAGGCCGACCGGCCCGCCGCCGAACTTGGTAATGAGGGCCTCGAGAACGGCACGGTCCAGCCGGTCCAGGCCGCGCTTGTCCACCTCATACATGTCCAGGGCCGCAGACGCCGCCCGCGCATCGATTTGCTCAATGCCGTGCACGAGCGCCCAGTCCCGGACGCGGCGCAGGAGCCGGTTGGCGATGCGCGGCGTGCCCCGGGACCGGCCGGCGATCTCGCTGAATCCGGCGGAATTGACCTTCAGGTCCAGCAGGCCGGCGGAACGGCGCAGGACCAGTTCCAGCTCCTCGACGGAGTAAAACTCAAGGTGGCCGGTGAAACCGAAGCGGTCCCGCAGCGGCCCGGGAAGGAGGCCCGCCCGCGTGGTGGCGCCGACGAGGGTGAAGGGCGGCAGCTCCAGCGGAATGGCCGTGGCGCCGGCGCCCTTGCCGACGACGATATCGACGCGGAAATCCTCCATCGCCATGTACAGCATTTCCTCGGCCGGCCGGGACATGCGGTGGATTTCATCCAGGAACAGGACCTCGCCCTCGGAGAGCGAGGAAAGGATGGCCGCGAGGTCACCCGCGTGCTGGATGGCCGGGCCGCTGCTGATCCGCAGCGGGACGTTCATTTCGGCCGCGATGATCATGGACAGGGTGGTCTTGCCCAGGCCGGGAGGGCCCGAGAGCAGCACGTGGTCCGCGCTGCGGCCACGCATGCGCGAGGCCTCCAGGACGAGGGAGAGCTGCTTGCGGACCCGGTGCTGGCCCACGAAGTCGTGCAGGTTCTTGGGCCGCAGGGCGGCTTCGATGACCCGCTCCTCCGGCTCCTCTCCCCCGGCGACGATCGACGGCTCAGCCACGCGCGCCTACCCGGTTTCCGGCGCGGGCGCCGTCCTGGCCCAGCCAGCGCAGCGTCGCGCGGAGAATCTCCGCCACATTGCCGTTGGCGGCAAGGTCCGGGGAATCAGCCAGGGACTTGTCGATGCTGGCCGTGGCATCCTTTTCGGACCAGCCCAGGCTAGTCATCGCGGCCACCACCTGCGGCTTCCAGACTGATTCCGCGGACACGGCCGCCACGGGCGCGCCGGCAGTGCCGTGCGGCACAAGCTTGCCGGCGAGTTCGAGCACGATCCGGCCGGCCACCTTCGGTCCGATGCCGGGGACCTTCGTGAAGGCCTTGCCGTCGCCGGAGTGTGCGGCCACCCGGATGGCTTCCGGCTCGTGGACGGCCAGCACAGCCAGGGCGAGGCGGGGACCGACGCCGCTGACGCTGAGCAGCACGTCAAACACCTCGCGCTCGTCATCGCTCGCGAAGCCGAACAGGGTCAGCGAGTCCTCCCGCACGATCAGGGACGTGAACAGCTTTCCCCCTTCACCCACCCGGAGGCCGCTGAGGGTCTGCGGTGTGGCGTTGACGCTCATGCCGGCGCCGTTGAGGTCGATCACGGCGGAGGACAGGCCAACATGCGCAACGGTTCCGCGAAGAAAACTGATCAAGGCCGGGCTCCTGGTCTAACTGACGTCTGTAACTGGGGGATTGAAGAAAGTACGGCCCGGCACGCCGGCTATCCGAACATATCTACGAATACCCTACCAAGCTCCGCGGCGCCACGGCCGGACATTCAGCGCGCACGGCGCGCTTTTGCCTCCGCGTCCGCCCACGCCCGCTGCGCCGGAGTGAGGGCCTGGCTGCCCGGCCCCGTCGTCGAGACGGCGGCGCCGCTGCCGGCCCGCCAGGCATGGGTGATGGCCAACGCGAGGGCGTCGGCGGCGTCGGCCGGGCGCGGGGGCGCGTCCAGCCGGAGGATCTTGGTCACCAGCTTGGTGACGGCGTCCTTGTTCGAGGTCCCGCTTCCCGTCACGGCGGCCTTGACCTCCGACGGGGTGTGCAGCGCCACCGGGATGCCACGGCGCGCGGCGGCCGCAATCACCACGCCGGAGGCCTGCGCCACCCCCATGACCGTGCTGACGTTGAGCTGGGAAAAGACCCGTTCCACGGCGAGGACGTGCGGCTCGTACTTGTCCAGCCACTCATCGATGGATGTGGCGATGACCAGCAGCCGCTGGTCCAGGCTCTCCTCGGGGGAAGTTCCCACGACGCCGAAGGCCACCATGGTGGCCCGCCGGTTCCGCTCGACGTCGACGACGCCGATCCCGCAACGGGTGAGGCCCGGGTCAACCCCCAACACGCGCAGCGTCACGCTTGGGCCGTCAAGACCGGGCCTCAACGTCTCGGCGAGGTGAGCGCGTCACTCAGCTTCCAGTGCGGCCTGCACTTCGTCGCTGAGGTCGGCGTTGCTGTAGACGTTCTGGACGTCGTCGAGCTCTTCCAGGGCGTCCACGAGCTTCATGAACTTCTTGGCGGCGTCGAGGTCCAGCGGCACCTGCATGGACGGCACAAACTCGGCCTCGTCGGTGTCGTACTCGATGCCGGCTTCCTTGAGGGCATCGCGGATGGCCTGCAGGTCGGTCGGCTCGGAGTGGATCTCGAAGCTGTCGCCGTTGTCCTTGACTTCCTCTGCCCCGGCGTCGAGGACTGCCATCAGGACGTCGTCCTCGCTGAGGCCGTTCTTCGGCAGCGAAACGACGCCCTTGCGGGAGAAGAGGTAGCTGACGGAGCCGGGATCGGCGATCGTGCCGCCGTTGCGGGAGATGGCGAGCCGGACCTCGGAGGCGGCACGGTTCTTGTTGTCCGTGAGGCACTCGATCAGCAGCGCGGAACCCTGCGGGCCGCGGCACTCGTACATGATTTCCGTGTAGTCGACGACCTCGCCGGTGAGCCCGGCGCCGCGCTTGATGGCGCGGTCGATATTGTCAGCGGGCACCGACGTCTTCTTGGCCTTGGTGACGGCCAGTTCCAGGCTGGGGTTGCCGGAGAGGTCAGGGCCGCCCATGCGCGCCGCGACTTCGATGTTCTTGATCAGCTTGGCGAACGACTTGGCCCGGCGGCTATCAAGGATGGCCTTCTTGTGCTTGGTCGTCGCCCATTTGGAGTGGCCTGACATGCTTTACGCTTCTCCTCTGATCATTCGAATAAACAGTTCATGCACGCGCTTTTCCCCCGTCACTTCCGGGTGGAAGGAGGTGGCCAGCAGCTTGCCGGAACGCACTGCAACAATTCTAGCCGTCCCGTCCAGGGATCCGGGGTGGCCGGCTTTCGACGGTTCCACCTGGGCGAGGACTTCGACGCCGTCGCCGACGCGCTCCACCCAGGGCCCGCGGATGAAGACGGCGTGGACCGGGGCCACTGCCCCGCCGGCGGCGCTGAACCCGAGCCCCCTGAAGTCCAGGTCCGTCTCGAAGGACTCACGCTGCCGGCCGAAGGCGTTGCGGCGCACGGTGATGTCGAGTCCGCCGAACGTCTGCTGCGGGTTTCCGGCCAGGTCCTTCGCCGGGTCCGCGATCTCGTCCGCCAGCAGGATCATCCCGGCGCACGAGCCGTAGACGGGCAGGCCGGCCTGGATGCGTTCGCGCAGCGGATCCCGGAGCCCGAAGATCCTGGCGAGCTTGTCGATCGTGGTCGATTCGCCGCCGGGGATGATGAGCCCGTCCAGGCCCTCGAGTTCGGCGGGACGCCGGATCCCGACGCCCGCGGCACCGGCGGCTTCCACGGCATGCAGATGCTCCCGGAAATCGCCCTGGAGCGCCAGGACACCAATCCGGAGGCCCGAACCCGCGCGGGATTCAGGGGAAAAAGAGGGGGTGGTCATCCCCACAGCATAATGCGCTGCGCCGCGCCGCAGCGCATGGAAGGCGCATGGAAGGCGCCTGCAACGGCCCCGGGCGTCCGGGTTCCATGCCGCTGCTGGGATATATTACAGAGCATGCTTTACTTCAGCGTTCCGCTCGGCAAGTTCGTCCGCCGGGTCTCCCGGCTCAGGGGCGGAGGCTCGGCCCTCCCCGGGCTGGTGGTCGAAAAAATCGACCCCGATTTCATGCGGCGGACGTTGTCCACGCTGCCGCTGGGGGTCGCCGTCGTCAGTGGCACGAACGGGAAGACCACCACCACCAAGATGGTGGTGGAACTGCTCGAGAGCCAGGGGCTGAAGGTCTTCACCAACCGCACCGGCAGCAACTTCACCCGCGGCGTGGCCGCGGCGCTCCTGGGCGAGGTGGACTGGCGGGGCCGACTCGATGCCGACGTCGCGGTCCTGGAACTGGACGAGGCGCATGCCGTGCACTTCGTCAACAAGGTCCCGCCGCGGTACAGCCTCCTGCTCAATGTCCTCCGCGACCAGCTGGACCGTTTCGGCGAGATCGACAAGACCGCCGAGCTGCTCCAGCACATCGCGTCCAAGACCACCGGGACCGTGGTGCTGAACCGGGAAGACCCGCGGGTCGCCCGGATCGCGCAGACCCTGGACGGGCCGGAGGTGCTCTACTTCGGGCTGGACGATTCCCTGCTGAGCACCTTCCCCAACGACGACGACATGCGCGCCGCCCCGGGCAGCCCGGTGCCGGCCGCCCCCGCCCGGCCCGCCGCCGACGTCGTGTTGCGCCGCGTGGGCGCCGACGACGCCGATTTCGAGTACGACGGCGCGACGGTCACCACGGGGATGAAACTGCGCGGCGTCTACAACATCTTCAATGCCGCCGCCGCGCTGACCCTGGCCCGCGGTGTCGCGGGCGCCCGCGGCACCGGGACCGACCAGGCCGGCCTGCTCACGGCGCTGTCCAAGGTGGCGCCGGCGTTCGGCCGCGGCGAAAGCCTCGTGGTCGATGGCCTCCCGCTGGAACTGGTCCTGGTCAAGAACCCCAGCGGTTTCCGGCTCGGCCTCAAATCCTTCCCGGCCGCGGGGTACGCCACGATGATCGCGATCAACGACAACTACGCAGACGGCCGGGACATGTCCTGGCTGTGGGACGTCGAATTCGACACGCTCCGCGACGGCGGCGTGGACCAGCTCACGGGCTCCCGCGCGTATGACATGGCGCTGCGGCTGCAGTACGACGACGTCGCGATCGGCGCCGTCGACACGGAAATTGCGCCGGCACTGGCAGCGTTCATCCGCGGCGGCGAGGGCAAGCCGAAGAGGATTTTCTGCACCTACACGGCCATGCTGGCCATCCGCCGCGAGCTGTCCAAAATCACCACAGTGGAGGTGGTCTCATGACCCCCCGGTCCCCCGAAACCCCGCACGAGCTGTCCTTTGGGCACGAACTTCCGCCCGAAGATTCCGCGGCCCCCAGCAAGGGAACCATCCGGGTCCTGCAGCTCTACCCGCGGGACATGAACATTTACGGCGACTGGGGCAACGCCCTGGTCCTCGCGCAGCGGCTGCGCTGGCACGGCTACACGCCGGAACTGCTCGAATACAACGTTGGTGACCCGTTCCCGGCAGACGTGGACCTGATCGTCGGTGGCGGCGGACAGGACAGCGGACAGCTCGTCATCCAGGACGACCTCCTCTCGCGCGAGTCCACCCTGAAGCAGATGGCCGACGACGGCACCCCGATGCTCGTGATCTGCGGGCTGTACCAGCTGTTCGGGAAGTTCTTCAAGACCCGGCTCGGGTCCGTCCTGCCGGGCATCGGCATCCTGGACGTGGAGACCCACGGCACCGATGAGCGCCTGATCGGGAACGTCACGGTCTCCTCCCCCGAGTTCGGCAGCATCCTGGGCTATGAGAACCACAGCGGCCAGACCACACTGGGACCGGGCGTCGAACCTCTCGGGACCACCGCCAAAGGCACTGGCAACAACAGCACCGACGGCCAGGAGGGCGCCCGCTACCGCAACATCGTGGCGAGCTACCTGCACGGCTCGCTGCTGCCCAAGAACCCGGCCCTGGCGGATTTCCTGATCCGGACCGCCGTCGAACGCAAATACGGCAGCTTCACCCCGGGCACCCCGGACGACTCCTACGCGGTGCTGGCGCGCGAACACGCCGCCCGCCGGCCCCGCTGACCGGGATGGCAGGCACCGGCGGCGGCACGATCCGGATTGGGCGCGACACGCCCGGGCGGCAGGACGTCCTGCAGCTGCTGGGTGAGCACCTCGCCGACATGTACGCGACCTCCCCGCCGGAAAGCGTCCACGCCCTTGATCCCGCCGCGCTGGCCGGCCCCGGCGTCAGCTTCTGGACGGCCCGGCAGGACTCCCGGCTCCTGGGCTGCGCGGCGCTGAAACACCTGGCCTCCGGCGACGCCGAGATCAAGTCGATGCGGACCGCGCATGCAGCCCGCGGGCGCGGTGTGGCCTCGGCGCTGCTGCGCCACCTTCTGGCGGAGGCCCGGGACAGCGGCTACGAACGCTTGTTCCTGGAGACGGGAAGCCAGGAGTTTTTCGCCCCCGCGCGGCGGCTGTACGAACGGCACGGCTTCATGGGCTGCCCGCCGTTCGCCGGCTACGAAGCCGACCCCAACAGCGTCTTCATGAGCCTGCGCCTCGACGCCGGGTAGCAGCCCGGCAGCTTTCCACGGCCCGGCCTGCCATTACGGGCCCCCGTTGCCGGCTCCCATTAACGGCTCCGGACGAAGGCCAGGACGTCGCGCGGCACCCGCCTGCTCGATCCCGCCCGGAGATGGCCCCACCGCTCGTAGACAATCAGGGTGCAGTCTGGAATCAATCGCGCGGTCTCCTCCGCAACCGTCCTCGGGAAGAACGCGTCCCGCCCGCCGCAGAGCAGCAGGACGGGCGGGCGAATGAGCGGCAGCACCGCCCGTGCGTCGAACGCCAGCTCGGCACGCGACTCCGTCAGGATGTCCGCGGCGGGGCAACCGGCGGGGTCCAGCACGCGCCTGCCGACAACAGGTCCCAGCAGTTCCCGCAGCCACCGGGTCCGCGGGCCGGGTAAGAGGTACTCGGCCAGGACCGTGCCGGCGCGGCCCGGGTCTCCGGCCGCGACGGCGGCGGCCATCCGCTCGTCCACGTCCTTGCCCCACGCGCTCAGTTCGGCCGCCGTGACCACCATCGCGATGTGCCCGAAGGACCGCGGATGGCGGGCGGCCAGGTACTGCCCGATCATCCCGCCGAATGACTCGGCCACCACCAGGTCAACCCGGCCGCCGAACTCCTCGGCGATCAGCCGGGCATAGTCGGCCGCCATGTCGGCGCTGGTGTGCGACTCCGGCATGTTCCGCCGGCGGGTGACAATCCAGATGGCGTACCCGGCCTCCTGATAGGCGGCGAACTCCCGCCGGAACACCCCGCGCAGCACCCCCTGGGGCACAAAGCTCCCCGGTCCGCCCTGGACGAACAAGAGCGTCTTCGGGCCCTGGCCCCACGTCAGGTAGTCCATCCCGTTGGGGAACGTCCCGCTCCGGTATTCCCGAACCCGCCGGGCTGCCCGCGCCATGACGACGCCTGCCTACGGCGTCGTCGTGGGCTGCGGCTGCGGCTGCGGCTGCGGCTGCGGCTGCGGCTGCGGCTGCCGCAGCAGTACCGCGAACTCCGCCGGCCGCGATGCCGGCCACCAGTGGCCGCTGTCCACCCGGATCACCGTGAGGTCATCCACCCAGGATTCCAATCCCTCCACGAGGTCCGGCGACAGGAAGGAATCCTTCAACGGCACCACCACCTGGACAGGCAGCGTCACGCGGCCGCCCGGCGGCCAGTTCACGGCCGAGAAAAAATTGGCGCGGTAGAGGGCCAGGCCGCGGATGGGATCATCGCCGACGTCGCGCTTCGCTGTCTGCGCGTAGCGTTTGGTGAGGAACAGGCGCCAGGCGGCCTCCGGCAGCTTCGGCACAAGGAACGCGGCGATGTACCAGCTGCGGGCCAATTGACCGGCCAGCTGCGGCCACGCCCGTGGACGTGCATACCGGCTGCGCACCCAGCGGGCGAAGTGCCGCAGGTCCGGGCCGGAGATGGACGTGTACCGGCCGATCAGCCCCGCGGCCCTGGGGTCCTGGACTGCGGCCCAGCCCTGGATCGATCCCCAGTCATGGCCCACAAGATGGACGTCCCTGGCTCCGACGGCGGCCAGCACGGCGAACATGTCATCCACGAGCGTCTTCAGGGTGAAGTCCCCGGGGAGGCCGGTGACGGCGGACGCGCCCGCGTTCCGGGTGTCGTAGGCGACCACGTGGTGGCTTCGGGCCAGATCACGGATGGCCGGCAGGTAGACCTGATGGTTGTCCGGATAGCCGTGTACCAGCAGCAGCGTCGGCACGTTCGGTCCCCGCTCCCTGCCATACTCAAACACGGCAAGCTCGGCCCCGTTGGACGCGACGGTGCGCCGCCGTTCGTTGATCATCTCCATGCCGCCCTAGCTTAGGGCCCCGGGGTGAGAATAAGCTCATGGGCGCCCGCCGCCGCGGCGCCCATCGACTCCAGCACGGCCGTGGTGCGCCGGCGCGTGGCCGCGTCCGCCGCCGTTCCGGCACAACGGCCCTGCGGCGCGTCGGCCGCCACCGAACACCAGCGGTAGGGCCCGCGGACCATCACCGACGGCGCCCAGGCCAGGTCCGAGGCGGCCCAGGACCCGGCCGCGTCCTGGCTGAACTGCACCCGGACCAACAGGCCCTCGTTGTTGACGACGAACGACGGCGAGAGCTCGGTGATCCCGTTCCCGAGCCCGTACACAATCCAGGTTCCCTTGTACTTCTCGATCGGCAGCACCGAGTGGCTGTGGTGGCCGTAGACCAGGCTGAACAGGCCGCTGTCCACGAGCGCATGGGCGACGTCGCGCTGCTGGGCGTCGGGCCCATTGGACTACTCCTGTCCGGCGTGCATGACCCCCAGCACGATGTCCGCGCCCAAAGCCCTGGCCTTGCGTGCTTTGGAAATCATGGCATCGGGATCGAGCAGGTCAACCTGCCAGGGCTGCTCGGCGCGCCGCCCGTTGAGGCCATACGTGGCATCAACGACGGCGATTTTGGCCGCGGCGGTCTGCAGGATCAGGATGCCCTGCGACTCCGCCTCGGTCCGGTACGAGCCCGTGTGCCGGAGTCCGGCGGCGTCGAGGGCGTCCAGGGTGCGGATAAGTCCCGCGGTGCCGCGGTCAACGGTGTGATTGCTGGCCGTCGTGCAGGCCTGATAGCCCACACCCCGCACGGCGGTGATGATCTGCGGCGGAACGTTGAAGGAGGGATACCCGGAGTACGGACCGTCCGGGCCGGCCACCGGTGTCTCCAGATGGCAGATCGCCACGTCGCTCTGCTCGATGTAGCGCCGCTGGCCCTCCAGCAACGGGCCGAAGTCCAGCCGCGCCGCGCCGGCAGCGCGGGCGTCCTCGCTGGCCTGCCGCCAGAGCTGGGGGTGGACCAGCATGTCCCCGGTGACGAGGACGGAGGTGCACCGGGCGGCCGCACAGCCTGGACCCTGCCCGGGCGTCGGGGTGGCAGTCGGTGTGGCAGTCGGTGTGGGCGTCGGGGTGCCCGACGGCGGCCGGGCAACGTCAGCCGCTCCCCCGGTACCGCCGGCTCCCGCCGTCGGACCCGGGGGGTTATCCGGCCCGGCAAAGAGTCCGCAGGATGCCAGCAGAAACGCGAGAACAACGGCCGCGGCGACAGCCAGCATCCGGCCCCGCTGCCTTGCGGTCGTGTTCCCCATGCCGCTCATCCTATGGTGGCCGGCATCACAACACACGGAGGCGATCGTTGAGAAGCGGCCGCCTGCATGAAAGAGTCATTTCATGACCAATCCCCTCCTGAGCCCCAGCACCCTGCCCTACGGACTGCCGCCGTTCGCGGATATCGAAGACGCGCACTACGCCGAGGCCGTCGAGGCTGGCCTGGCCGAGCACCTTGCCGAAATCCAGGCCATCGTGGACACCCCGGCGGCCCCGACCTTCGAAAACACGGCCCTCGCCATGGAGCGCTCCGGCCGGCTCCTGGACCGGGCCGCCGCCTCCTTTTTCACCCTGGTTTCCGCGGACGCCTCAGACACCATCAGGGACCTCGAGACCCGACTGTCCCCGCTCTTTGCCGCCCACCAGGACGCGGTCTACCTCAACCGCGGGCTCTACGAGCGCTTCGCGGCGCTGGACGCAACGGTCCTGGACGCGGAGTCCGCCCGGCTCGTCGAGGAATACCTCAAGGAGTTCCGGGCCTCCGGCATCCAGCTCGACGACGCCGGCCAGGAGCGCCTCAAGGAAGTCAACGCCGAGCTTTCCCGGCTCGGCACCGAGTTCGGCCAGCGCGTCAAAGAGGGCATGAAGTCCGCTGCCCTGCTGCTGGATGACGCCGCCGACCTCGCCGGCCTGCCCGCCGACGACGTCGCCAGCGCCGCCGAGGCTGCCCGGACCGCCGGGCACGAGGGTAAGTTCCTGCTGACCCTGATCCAGCCGAGCAACCAGCCCGCCATGGCCGCGCTGGCGAACCGGGATGTCCGCCGTCGCCTCTATGAGGCCTCCATCGGCCGCGGCAGCGACGGCGGCAGCTTCGACGTGCTCGATCTGGTCAAGGACATGGTCCGGCTCCGCGCCGAGAAGGCCAAGCTCCTGGGGTTCGCGAACTTCGCCGAACTCAGCGTGGACCGGCAGACGGCGCCGGACTTCCAGGCCGTTCAGGCGATGATGAGCCGGCTGGCCCCGGCCGCCGTCCGCAATGCCGATGCGGAGGCTGAGGCGCTTGCCGAGGCCGCCGGCCACCCCCTCGAGGCCTGGGACTGGGCGTATTACTCGGCCAAGGTCAAGCGGGAGCGGTATGCCGTGGACGAGCAGGCCTTGCGCCCCTACTTCGAGCTTGACCGGGTTTTGAATGATGGCGTGTTTTTCGCGGCGAACGCCCTGTACGGCGTCACCTTCCACGAACGCGCCGACCTCGCCGGCTACCACCCGGACGTGCGCGTCTGGGAGGTGAAGAATTCCGACGGCACGGACCTGGGCCTGTTCCTGGGCGACTACTACACCCGTGACACGAAGCGCGGTGGCGCGTGGATGAATTCCCTCGTGGAGCAGTCCGGGCTGCTGAACACCCGTCCTGTGGTGATCAACAACCTCAACATCTCCAAGCCGCCGGCCGGCGAACCCACCCTGCTGACGCTGGACGAACTGCGCACCACCTTCCACGAGTTCGGCCATGCCCTGCACGGCTTGTTTTCCGCCGTCACGTATCCGCGGTTCTCCGGTACGAACGTGCCGCGGGACTTTGTGGAATACCCTTCGCAGGTCAACGAAATGTGGATCATGTGGCCTGAGGTCCTGGCCAACTATGCCCGGCACCACGCCACCGGCGAGCCCCTGCCGCAGGAGACCGTGGACAAACTCAACGCCGCGCAGCTGTGGGGCGAAGGCTTTGGCACCACGGAATACCTCGGCGCTGCGTTGCTGGACCTGGCGTGGCATGTCCTGGACGGCTCCGACATCCCGGACGACGCCGTCGAGTTTGAAGCGAAGGCCCTGGCTGCGGCCGGCGTGGCGCACAGCCTGATCCCGCCGCGCTACCGGACCGGCTATTTCCAGCACATCTTCGCGGGAGGCTGGTACGCAGCCGGCTACTACTCCTACATCTGGAGCGAGGTCCTGGACGCCGACACCGTGGAATGGTTCAAGGAAAACGGGGGCCTCAGCCGCGCCAACGGCGACTTCTTCCGCGCCGAACTGCTTTCCCGCGGCAACAGCCGGGACCCGCTGGAGTCCTTCCGCGCCTTCCGCGGCCGGGACTCGGATCTCGGGCCGCTGCTGAAGCGCCGCGGCCTCGACTGACCCGTCTCTTCTGACCCCTCATCGACTGACCCGTCTCGACTGACCCCTCATCGACTGCCCCCTCATCGACTGCCCCGTAGATGCCCTTTTGAGGCCCGATAACGGCAGTTACGGAGCAATCGACGGGGAAAACGAACGACGCCGGGCGGCCACCCAAGAAGGTGACCGCCCGGCGTCGTGGTTATTGCTCTGGCGAGAATCGCGCCCAACTCTCTTGGCTTAATAAGAGAGGGCGCAGAGGCTCAACGTTCGGGGCGCTCAGCGCCACGAACGTTGAGAAGCGCCCGAACGCTACCAGCCGCGCTCGGCGAGGCGGTGCGGCTGGGGGATCTCGTCGACGTTGATGCCGACCATGGCCTCGCCCAGGCCGCGGGAGGCCTTGGCGATCTCGTCCGGGTCGTCGTAGAAGGTGGTGGCCTTCACGACGGCGGCGGCACGCTGGGCAGGGTTGCCGGACTTGAAGATGCCGGAGCCGACGAACACGCCGTCGGCGCCGAGCTGCATCATCATCGCGGCGTCGGCCGGGGTGGCGATGCCGCCGGCGGTGAACAGCACCACCGGGAGCTTGCCGGTCGCGGCAACTTCCTTGACCAGTTCGTACGGGGCCTGCAGTTCCTTGGCCGCGACGTAGAGCTCGTCCTCCGGCATGGAGGCGAGCTTCTTGATCTCGGCGCGGATCTGGCGCATGTGCGTGGTGGCGTTGGAGACGTCCCCGGTGCCGGCCTCACCCTTGGACCGGATCATCGCCGCGCCCTCGTTGATGCGGCGCAGGGCCTCGCCCAGGTTGGTCGCACCGCAGACGAACGGAACGGTGAAGTTCCACTTGTCGATGTGGTTGGTGTAGTCGGCCGGGGTCAGGACCTCGGACTCGTCGATGTAGTCCACGCCGAGGGACTGCAGAACCTGCGCCTCGACGAAGTGACCGATCCGGGCCTTGGCCATGACCGGCACGGACACGGCCGCGATGATCTTGTCGATCATGTCGGGATCGGACATGCGGGACACGCCGCCCTGCGCGCGGATATCGGCCGGAACGCGTTCCAGCGCCATCACGGCCACGGCACCGGCGTCTTCGGCGATGCGGGCCTGCTCGGCGTTGACGACGTCCATGATGACGCCGCCCTTGAGCATCTCAGCCATGCCGCGCTTGACGCGGCTGCTGCCCGTGACGTTCTTCGCGGACGCGCCGGCTTCGCTGCTTACATCAGGTGTAGACACAAAAACCCCTATGGGTAGATAGATGACCTCGCCGGGGGCGCGGACGGCACGTTCATGCCGCGTCTCGCACACACCGGATTACCGGATCCATTGGCCGGTAAGGCTAATACTATCCCCCGGCCGGGGCACGGCAGAATTCGGGTTACAGCAGTCGAATCCCGCGCGGGTACAGGGATTCGGCGCGGCCGTCAGGGCACCGTGTGGCGCGCTCAGGCGGGACGTTCCGTGGCGGTACCTTCGGGTTCCCCAAGCGACTGGCGGTGCACTGTCACGATGCGCTGGATCACTGTCACCAGGCTCGCCGTCGCGAGCAGGCACAGCGTCACCAGCAACACCACGGAGGGCAGGCCCAGGCCGGTGAGACCCGTGACCACCAGCACGGACACGAGGCGCTCTGCGCGCTCGGCGATGCCAACGTTGGCGTGAAAACCCAGGGCTTCGGCCTTGGCCCGGGCATAGGAGACCACCATGCCAAGCACCAGGCAGAGAATGGCGGCGACGGCGATCGCCGGGTTGGCGCCGCCGGTGAAGAACCAGACGGCGACGCCGGCGAACAGGGCGCCGTCGGCCACGCGGTCAAGGGTGGAGTCCAGGAAGTTGCCCCACCGGCCGCCGCGCTGCTGCATCCGGGCCATGATGCCGTCGATGACGTCGGAGAAAATGAACGCCGTGATGAACACGGTCCCCCAAAAGAGCTGCCCGAGCGGGTAGAACACGAGGGCGCCGACCACGACGCCGAGCGTGCCGACCACCGTCACGGCGTCGGGAGAGACCCCGATCCTCAGCAGCCAGCGGGCAACCGGGGAAAACAGGGCGGTGAAGAAACCCCGGGCGTGCCTGTTAAGCATCCTTCTCCCCGGCGGTTTCCTGGTGCGCTGGTATTTGCTGCTTTGGTGTTTCCTGCGGCGCGGGCGTTTCCTGCGGCCAGGCGTCGGCGACCTGCTGTCGGACCTCGCCGAGGGTCTGCGTGACCGCCTTGGTCTGGGCAATGATGGGGAAGAAATTTCCGTCCCCGCCCCAGCGCGGCACCACGTGCTGGTGCAGGTGGCCGGCGATGCCCGCCCCGCCGGTGACTCCCTGGTTCATGCCCAGGTTGAAACCGGAGGGGTTGGCGACCTTCCGCAGCACCCGCATGGCCGTCTGCGTCAGTTCGGCGAATTCCGCCGTTTCCTCGACCGTGAGGTCCGTGTAGTCGGGGATGTGCCGGTAGGGGCAAACCAGCAGGTGGCCCGGATTGTAGGGAAAAAGGTTCAACACCACGTAGCTGGTGCGGCCCCGGTACACGATCAGGGAGTCCTCGTCCCCCCGCTCGGGTGCGGCGCAGAACGGGCAGTCGTTGGGGTCCTTGAACTGGTGCTGGCCGCCCTTGATGTACGCCATCCGGTGCGGGGTCCAGAGGCGCTGGAAAGCGTCCGGGACACCGGCCAGGCCGAAGTCGTCCGTCACGGCGTGGTCGCCCGGATACTCCGGCCCGGCCCCTGTCGATTCCTGCACGCGCTGCCCTTCCGTCTGCCTAGCTGGTCCGGTTGCGGACGGCGTCGACGATCCGCTGGACGGCCTCGGCGACGGGCACACCGTTGTCCTGGCTGCCGTCGCGGAAGCGGAAGGACACCGCTCCCGCCTCGGCATCGTCCCCGCCGGCGATCAGAACGAACGGGATCTTGTCCTTGCTGGCCGTGCGGATCTTCTTCGGGAAACGGTCCGAGGAGATGTCCACCTCGGCGCGGATGCCGGCCGCCTTGAGCTGGTCCACGACGTCGAACATGTAGTCGTTGAAGGCCTCCGCGACCGGGATCCCCACCACCTGGACGGGTGCCAGCCAGGCAGGGAAGGCGCCGGCATAGTGTTCGGTGAGCACGCCCATGAAGCGTTCCACCGAGCCGAACAGGGCGCGGTGGATCATCACGGGCCGCTGCCGGGTGCCGTCGGCGGCCTGGAACTCGAGTTCGAAGCGTTCGGGCAGGTTGAAGTCCAGCTGGATGGTGGACATCTGCCAGGTGCGGCCGAGTGCGTCCTTGGCCTGGACCGAAATCTTGGGGCCGTAGAACGCGGCTCCGCCCGGATCAGGGATGAGCTCGAGCCCGGAGGCTTCAGCCACCTCGGCAAGGGTGCGGGTGGCTTCATCCCACGCGGCGTCGTCGCCCACGAACTTGTCTTCGTTCTTGGTGGAGAGTTCGAGGTAGAAGTCGTCCAGGCCGTAGTCCTTGAGCAGGCCCAGGACGAAGTTCAGCGTGCTGGTGAGCTCGTCCTTCATCTGCTCGCGCGTGCAGTAGATGTGGGCGTCGTCCTGGGTCATGCCCCGGACGCGGGTCAGGCCGTGCACCACGCCGGACTTCTCGTAGCGGTAGACCGAGCCGAATTCGAAGAGCCGCAGGGGCAGTTCGCGGTAGGACCGGCCGCGGGAGCGGAAGATCAGGTTGTGCATGGGGCAGTTCATCGGCTTGAGGTAGTAGTCCTGGCCGGGCTTGCGGACCGTGCCGTCCTCGTTCAGCTCCGCGTCGATGTGCATCGCCGGGAACATGCCCTCCTTGTACCAGTCCAGGTGGCCGGAGACCTCGTACAAGTGGCCCTTGGTGATGTGCGGGGTGTAGACGAAGTCGTAGCCGGCATCGACGTGGCGCTGGCGGGAGTAGTCCTCCATGGCCTTGCGGATGATGCCGCCCTTGGGGTGGAAGACCGGCAGGCCCGAGCCGAGCTCGTCCGGGAAGGAGAACAGGTCCAGCTCCGCGCCGAGCTTGCGGTGGTCGCGGCGCTCGGCCTCGGCAATGCGCTCCTGGTAGGCCTTGAGCGCGTCCTTGGTGGGCCAGGCGGTGCCGTAGATGCGCTGCAGCTGTTGGTTGTTCTGGTTGCCCAGCCAGTAGGCCGCCGAGGACCGGGTCAGCGCGAAGGCGTTGGAGATCAGCTTGGTGTTCGGCAGGTGCGGGCCGCGGCACAGGTCGCACCAGACGCTGTCCCCGCTCTTGCGGTCCACGTTGTCGTAGATGGTGATGTCGCCGGCGCCGACCTCGACGCTGACGCCCTCGCCGGCATCGGCGGCGACATTCTTCTTACCCAGCAGTTCGAGCTTGTAGGGCTCGTCCTTCATCGCCTCGCGGGCCTCGTCCTCGGTCACGACGCGGCGCACGAACTTCTGGTTCTGGTTGATGATCTTCTGCATCATCTTTTCGAGCTGGCGGAGGTCTTCCGGGGTGAAGGGTTCAGCGACGTCGAAGTCGAAGTAGAAGCCGTCCGTGATGTAGGGGCCGATGCCGAGCTTCGCGTCGGGGCGCAGCTGCTGCACGGCCTGGGCCATGACGTGGGCCGTGGAGTGGCGCAGGACGTTGAGCCCGTCCGGGGAATCAATGGTGACGGCCTCAACGTTGGCGTCCTCGGGAAGGGGCTGGTCCAGGTCCTTCAACTCGCCGTTAACGCGGGCCACAACGACGTCGCGGCGCTCAAAGAAGAGTTCCGCGCCGGTGGTCCCGGTAGTCACCTTGGTCTCTTCGCCGTCGACGAGAAGGGTGATCTGCTGGGCATCTGACACGGGTGTCTCCTATTCAAAGTTAAGGCTTCGTAGCTTGTGGCGTACGGGGACCACAGCCAGCCTCGTCCATGCTATCGGTTTCTCCGGAGGCCAACCAACGCGCCACGGGCGCGGCCGCAACCCAGCAGCGGCCCCGCCGCGGGCCGGTCAGCCGCCCAGCCCGGTGATGGCGAGGTTCCTGCTGATCCCGTCCAGTGGGCCGGACAGGTGGCCGGACAGGGGGCCGGACAGGGGGCCGGACAGGTAAGGCTCCTGCTGGCCGTCGACGCCGGATTCCGGGGCCGGGAACGGCAGGCTCTTGGGGCGGCTGAGGTCCCAGGCCATGGAGGCGCTGATACTGATCCCCCGCGGCCCGGTCCGGCGGGTGGTGCCGCGGATCAGCAAAAGGCGGGTGCCGAACAGCAAGGATCCGGACTGCTCCTGCGCTTCGTGGAAGAAGACCGAATCCACGCAGCCCGTGCCGTCGTCGACGCTGATGAACACCACCCGCCGGCCGCCGCGCATGGGCGGAGTCTGGGTGGCCACCCGGACCCCGGCAACCAGCACCTCCGTGCCGTTGCGCAGGCCCAGCAGCTTGTCCGCGGTGGTGACGCCGAGCCGGTCCAGCAGCGGGCGGTGGCTGGTCATGAGGTGCTCGCTGACGTCCACGGCCATAAGGTCCAGCTCCGCACGGACGTTGTCCACCATGCTGGGTGCGGGCAGCGCCGGCAACAGGTTCGTCAGCTCCACGTCCCCCAGCGGCAACGCCAACTGGCCCTCAATGACCTCCACGCCCTTCCGCAGGGGGCGGGCCTGGAGTTTCTGCAGGTGCTGGACCAGATCCGCCCGGTTGGCGTCTCCCCCGGATGCCCGGTGCAGCGAATCGAAGGCCCCCAGCTGGGCCAGTCGTTGGATGCTGGGCCGGCTGAGCCGCGACCTGGCCCGCAGGTCCGCCAGGGAGTCATAGGGCTGGCCGGCCACAATCCGTTTCAGCTCGGCGCCGGAGAGTCCGAAGATGCCGTTCAGGCTCAGGCGGATGCCCAGCCTGCCCCGGTCCGGCCCGGATTCCACCCGCTCCACCCGGTACTCGGCCTGGCTCCGGTTGATGTCGAGGGGAAGGATGGGGATCCCCAGCCGGCGGGCCTCGGCCACGAGCAGGCGCTTGGGGTACATGCCGGGGTCGTGTTCCCAGAGCCCGGCGAGGAAGGCCTCCGGGTGGTGTGCCTTCAGCCAGGCGGACTGGTAGGTGGGCACGGCGAAGGCGGCGCCGTGGGCCTTGCAGAACCCGAAGCTGCCAAAGGCCTTCAGCGTGCCCCAGACCTTGTCCACCACCTCGGGACCGTAGTTCCTGGCCCGCGCCTCCTTCCGGAAGAACTCCTCCACCCTGGCCTCAAGCACCTCATTGCCCAGCGCACGGCGGAATTCGTCGGCGCGCGCCAGCCCGCACCCGGTCATGACGTCGAAGGTCTTGAGGATTTGTTCGTGGAAGACCGTGACCCCGTGGGTCTCTTTCAGGACCGGCTTGAGGTCGGGGTGCGGGTAGACCTCGGGGGCGAATCCGTGCCGGTGCTCCAGGAAGGGACGGACCATGTCGGATTTCATCGGACCCGGCCGGAACAGCGAGATGTCAATGATGAGGTCGTTGAATTCCCGGGGGGCCAACTTTCCGATCAGTTCGCGCTGGCCCGGGGACTCGATCTGGAAGCAGCCCAGGGTGTGGGTGCTGCGGATCAGTTCAAAGGTTGGCTCATCATCGAGCGGGACCGCGTTGAGGTCGATGTGCCCGTCCCCTGAGATGTAATCCGGCCCGGTCCCGTCAGGGCCGGCCGGATGCGCTCCGGCGGCCACCACCTCGGCCTTGGAGGGGTGGAGCCGGATGACTTCCCGGACGGCGAAGGCCATGGCGCTCTGCATCCGGACGCCCAGGACATCGAGCTTGAGCATGCCCATGGGGTCCATGTCGTGCTTGTCGAACTGGCTCATGGGCAGGCCCAGGCCGCTGGGCTGCACGGGGGTGCGGTCCAGCAGGGTGGCATCGCCGAGGATGACCCCGCACGGGTGCATGGAGATGTGGCGGGGCAGCCGGTCCAGCCGCTCCGTGAGGTCCACCAGCAGGTCCAGCTGCTGGTTTTCGGTGAAGCCGCGCTGCTCCACCCGGTCCGCGAATTCCTTCAGCTCGGGTTTCTCCACGAGGGCTTCGCGGAAGTGCCGGGCCGAGAACCGCCACAGCTGCTTGGCGATTTCCCCGACCTCGCCGTCGTCCATGCCCAGGGCCAGGCCGGCGTCGCGCACGGCACCGCGAGCGCGGTAACCGTTCTGCATGCTCATCAGCGTGACGCGTTCGGCTCCGAAGCGCTCAAAGATCTTCCGGTAGACGTTGTGCCGTTCTGCGCTTTCGACGTCGATGTCAATGTCCGGCAGCGTGGCGCGGTCCCGGGAGAGGAAGCGTTCAAAGATGAGGTCGTGCTGGAGCGGGTTCACCTGGCTGATGTCGATCAGGTAGTTGACCAGGCTGGAGGCGCCCGAACCGCGCGCGGCCGCCCGGACGCCCAGGTCCAGGATCATCCGGGAGACCTCTGCGACGGTCAGGAAGTAGGAGGCGAAGCCGAGTGAGTCGATGATCCGGAGCTCGTGCTCCAGCCGGGCCCGCAACTGCTGTTCCCGCTGCCCGGAAATTCCCGGGAAGCGGCGGCCGATGCCGGCCTCACAACGCAAGGTCAGTTCGGCGAGCGCGTCGCCGTCGATCCCGATCACGGAGGCCTCCGGGACCACGGGCTGTTTCCAGCCCATGTCGGCTTCTGGATCCATGCGGCAGCGGTCCGCGAGCGCCTCGGTCTGGGCCAGGAGCCGCTTGAGGTCCGCCGTGCCGTAGCCGGCGGCGTGGATGATCTCCTTGCCCAGCTGCAGCATCTGGGCCGCCGATTTCAGCCAGCCCTGCCCGTTGGGCTGCAGCAGCGGGGCGGCGGAGAGCTCGGGGAGGGATTTCAGGGTCCGGGCCGAGTCCAGCACATCGGCGGTGGCCGCGCCGTCCTCGGCCACATACCGCACGGCGTTGCTCAACACGGCGGGCACCCCGTGTTCTGCGGCGAGTTTAAGCATGCGCACCGCATGGGCGGTGCTCAGCGGCTCCCCGGGCGGGCTGAGCTGGGACACAACCTCCGCCGCGAGGGTTCCGGGAGGCATGGCGTCCAGCCAGCGTTTGAACAGGGTGCGGGGCCGCAGGTAGCGCCGGCCGCCCATGGCCCGGCCGACGTCGGAGTCCGGGCCGATCAGCACTGTCAGGACCGGTTGCAGGGTTTCCGGGTGCAGGGTGCGGGAGGCCAGTTCCGCCCGGGTGACGGCCACCGGCACTATTCCCCCGGCCTTGCCCGTAGTGCGGGCATGGGCGTCGGAGATCAGCCGGCACAGCGCCCGGTAGCCGGCGCCGTTGTTGTGTCCATGCGCCAGCACGACGACGCGTCCCCCGAGCTGGGTGCGGTGGTCGCCGTCGTCGTCGAAGACCGCAAGGTCCACCCCGACGACCGCATCCAGCCCGGCGGCCATGCACGCCTTCAGGTGCTTGACGGTCCCGTACAGGCCGTCACGGTCCGTGCAGGCCAGCGCTGTGGCGCCGTCTGCGGCGGCCGCGGCGGCGAGTTCATCCGGCCAGGAGACGCCATAGTGGGCGCTGAAGGCGGTGGAGACGTGCAGATGGGTGAAGTTCATGCTGATTCGGACTTCCGGAGGGGCTGCAGGGCGTCGTGGATCTTCAGGAGCCGCCACCGGCCGCTGCCTACGTGCCGGGTCAGGTCCAGGGTGAGGGTCGAATCCGCGGCGTGATCCCCGGCGGCTCGCACCTGGACCCGCCAGATCTCGTAATCCACCAGGCCAGGCCCGCTCCCGAGCGGCGCCCGGCGTTCCTCCGCCCACCACTGGCGGCGTTCATACCAGCGGACGGGTTCCGCGCAGACCGTATAGCGCCGGCCGGCCCAGTCCAGGCGCAGGGGCTGGCCGGAGGGCGTGCAGACGACATCCACGGACTCGCTGAAAATGCCCACGTTGCCTCCCGACCCAGTCCGGGCTGGAGCCGGCCCAGTCCCCGCTTCGACTTCCTACGTCTATTCCGCTTCCAGCGCCTTGTGTTTCAGCGCCTTCTGTTGCAGCGCCTTCTGTTTAAAGCCCTGTATTTATTCGAACATATCTTCGAATAAATACAGTCTACGTCGGAGAGGCGACAAAACCCAGATCGGGGGTGGACGGACGATTGCACAGGTAGCAGGATTGAGCCATGAGCTCCCATATCGCACTCCTGAAGCACGTAAAGATCGCCGCCAAGAATTCAACCTTGGTGGCGACCTTCGATATAGACGGAAATATCCCGGGGCAGGGCGCCTACGTGGTGGGCCTACTGGCAGCCGGGCCGGATTACTCCCATCAGCGCAGACTGGGCATTGAGTTCATGAACGGCGAGGCCGTGTCCTTCTACTACTTCAACCATGACGGCACGGAAGAGAACTTCGACCTCAAAGGCGTGGAACACTCAGGAAACACCATCACCGGGAACTTCCCCATTGCAACTGTGCTTGGCCTGCCCAAGGGCCATCTCATGACGGCCTTCAGCGACTGTGACGGCCGGGATTACCAAGCCAACGTGCCTGTTGAAGAGGCCCTCTAGGCAACTTCTTATGGGCTCCCGCTAGGAAGTGGACTTGTACACTTCCAGCTCGAGCGTGATGAAGGCATCGATCATCGCCCGGTAAGTCTTCTCGACAAGTTCGACGTCGATGTCCTTCTTTTCCGCCGTGGCGCGGACATGTTCGATGACCCGCTCCACGCGCCCGGGCGCACGGACCTCGGCGCTGTCCGCCTTGAGGGTCCCCGCGATCCGGATCAGCCGCTCGCGGCGCCCGATCAAGGACACAATCTGCTCGTCCACCTCGTCAACAGCCACCCGCACGGCGGCGAGCTGTTCGCGGTCGGCCTGGGCGGCCTTGTCGTCTGCGTGATTTGTGGGCATGTGCATGACATTATCGAAAGATGCAGCCACGAGTCGACTTCATATCGCTAGGTGTCCGCAGTGTTGACGCCTCACGCCGGTTCTACGTTGAGGGCCTCGGCTGGCCCGCCCACCGGGAAGTCCCCGAGGAGGTGCTCTTCATCCAGGTCAACCATGGGCTCATCCTCTCGCTCTGAGACGCGGGCCAGATGCAGTCCGAAGCGGCCACCGATCCCCCTGCCGGCATTGCGAGCATTACGCTCAGCCACAACCTGGCCAGCACGGCGGAAGTCGACCGGGTGATGGCCGAAGCCGAGACCGCGGGAGCCCGCATCGTTGCGGCACCGAGGACCCAGCCCTGGGGCGGCTATACAGGCTACTTCGCCGATCCCGACGGCTACCGCTGGGAAGTCGCCTTCAACCCCGGCTGGTCGGTCGACGGCGGCGGCAAAGTGACGCTCTGACCTCAGGTGCCAACGCCTCCACGCGGGGCGGTCAATAGATGTGCCGGGGCAACCGCTAGAACAGGCTCCCGACCGGCTGGATGAGTTCCGGTGAGTCATTCTTGACGTTCCCGACGGCGGTGCCGACGGCGTCGATCGTCCAGCCTTCCGCCACGTCGTGCGCCCCGGCCCGGACCAGATCCACGAGGCCGGCCGCGTCATCGGCCTGCGGGTCCAGCCAGGTCTGCATGGTCTCGCGGTTCATGGGCAGCGGAACCCTGTCGTGCAGCGCGGTCAGCTCGGCCAGCATTCCCCCGGCGTAGCCCTCCGGCGGCGAGTCGGTGGTCATGATCGAGGTCGAGAGCATCCAGCGCTCCGGGTCGCCCTCCGCCTTGGACGGGTCCCGCCACCACTCATAAAGCCCAGCGAAGACAATGGGGCGTCCGTCCTTGGGATGGACGTAGTAGGGCTGCTTGGTGCGGCCCTCCCCCTTCCACTCGTAGTAGCCGTCCGCCGGGACGGCGCAGCGGCGTGCGCGGGTCGCTTTCCGGAAGGCAGGCTTCTCCAGCACGGTCTCGCTGCGGGCATTGATCATCTTGGACCCGATGCCCGGGTCCTTGGCCCAGGACGGCACCAGGCCCCAGCGCGCAATGTGCAGTTGACGGACCGGCTCCCCCTCCACCAACCGTTCGAGCAGGATCGGCACATCCGCCGTCGGAGCCACGTTCCACGACGGTGGAATCGCGATCTCATCCTCCAGCCCGGCATCGAATTCGGCCAGCAGGTCTCCGACGGCCCGGGCCATCACGTAGCGTCCACACATGGCACCAGCATGCCACCGCACCCATCCCATGTCATCCGCCCCAGCCTCCCGGCTGGGCCCCGCCGAGGTCGCCGGAAACCTGCGATTTCGCCGGAGCTTTGCGGCGACTCCGCTGCTTTCCCGCGAATTCGCATCCGCCCCAGCCTCCGTCACGCGCCTGCGGGAATAGCGGGCTGCGGGGTACGGTTGTTGGCAGTGACGTACGACTTCAGTGGGCGCCCGGCCCGACATGCCGGCCCCAACCACTTACTTGAGGAGAACTTCGTGGATTTCACCCCCGAATCCGGCACCATCACCATGTTTTCGACCACGTGGTGCGGCTACTGCAACCGGCTGAAGAAGCAGCTGGACGCGCAGGGCATCGGGTACACCGAGATCAACATCGAGGAAGTCGAAGGCACCGCCGATCTCGTCGAGCAGCTCAACGGAGGCAACCGCACGGTCCCCACCGTGCTGTTCCCGGACGGCACCGCCGCCACCAACCCCTCCGCAGCAGAGGTCAAGAGCCGGCTCGCCGCCTAGGCCCATCCTGCATCCAAGGACACCACCAAACCACGACGGCGCGGCCTCCCAAGGGCCGCGCCGTCGCCCGTTGCGCCAGTATGTTGCGCCAGCAACCAGTAAGTTGTGCCAGTAATCCGCGTTCCAGAGCAGAGGAGCTTGTTTCATGGTCCATAAAGTCAAGGCCGCAGTAGTCCGTTCCAAGAATGCCGACGTCACCCTGGAGACAATCCTGGTGCCGGACCCCGGCCCCGGCGAGGCCCTCGTGGACATCCTGACCTGCGGTGTCTGCCACACCGATCTGCACTACAAGCAGGGTGCCATCAACGACGACTTCCCCTTCCTGCTCGGCCACGAGGCCACCGGAGTTGTCAGTGCCGTCGGACCCGATGTCACCGAGGTCGCCCCCGGGGACCGCGTGGTGCTGAACTGGCGGGCCGTCTGCGGCGAGTGCCGCGCCTGCCGCCGGGGCCAGCCGCAGTACTGCTTCAACACCCACAACGCCACCCAGAAGATGACGCTGGAGGACGGCACGGAGCTGACGGCCGCGCTGGGCATCGGTGCCTTCGCCGAGAAGACCCTCGTGGCGGCCGGCCAGTGCACCAAGGTGGACCCCGACGCCGATCCCGCCGCCGTCGGCCTGCTCGGCTGCGGCGTCATGGCAGGCATCGGCGCGGCGATCAACACCGGAAACGTCCAGCGCGGCGATTCGGTCGCCGTGATCGGCTGCGGCGGAGTCGGCGTGGCCGCCGTCGCCGGCGCTGCGCTCGCCGGAGCCACCACGGTGATTGCCGTCGACATCGACGCCAAGAAGCTCCAGCGCGCCAAGGACCTCGGCGCCACCCACACGGTGGACTCCTCCGCCGGCGACCCCGTCGAAGCGATCCGCGAACTGACCGGCGGTTTCGGCGCCGATGTGGTGATCGACGCCGTCGGCCGCCCGGAAACCTACAAGCAGGCCTTCTACGCCCGGGACCTCGCCGGCACGGTGGTCCTGGTGGGTGTGCCGAGCCCCGAGATGACCCTTGAACTGCCGCTGCTGGATGTTTTCGGCCGCGGCGGCTCACTGAAGTCCTCCTGGTACGGCGACTGCCTGCCTTCGCGCGACTTCCCCACACTCATCAGCCTCTACCGGCAGGGCAAGCTGGACCTGGACGCCTTCGTGACGGAGCGGATCACGATCGACCAGATCGAGGAAGCCTTCACGAAGATGCACGCCGGCGCCGTGCTGCGCTCGGTGGTGGAGCTGTGAACGCCGGCTCTGAGAGCATCCGGATCGACCGGCTGGTGACCTCCGGGACGTTTTCCCTCGACGGCGGGACCTGGGATGTCGAGAACAACGTCTGGATCCTCGGGGATGACACCGAATGCGTCATCATCGACCCGGCCCACGATCCCGCTGCCGTGGCCGCCGCCGTCGCGGGCAGGAAGGTCACGGCAATCCTGCTCACGCACGGCCACGATGACCACATCCGCGCCGTGGGCGAGGTCCGGTCGCTCGTAAACGCGCCCGTGTACCTGCACCGGGACGACTGGATGCTGTGGGAGCGGGTCTTCCCCGGCACCGAGCCGGACCACGCCATTGCCGACGGCGACACGTTCGACGTCGCGGGGGCAAGGCTCGTGGCACTGCACACCCCCGGCCATTCGCCCGGGTCGGTGTGCTTCCTTCTCGAGAGCGAGGGCACCGTGCCTAGCGAAAAAACGGTGTTCAGCGGGGACACGCTGTTCCAGGGCGGCCCCGGGGCGACGGGCCGCTCCTTCAGCGACTTCCCGACCATCATCGAGTCCATCCGGGCCCGGCTTCTGCCGCTCCCGGCCGGCACGACGGTCCGGACCGGCCACGGGGATCCGACGACGATCGGCGCCGAGGCACCGCACCTTGAGGAATGGATCGCGCGGGGACACTGACCGCATCCAGGCAAAGGCCCGGTCCACTGCTTCCGGACCGGGCCTTTCCGCCATAGGATGTGACGCCATGAGCTCTCTCCCCAGCAAGGATCCGGCAGTACTGACCGCGGACCTACGGACCCAGTTCGATGCGTTCCTCGATGAGCATCGTGCGGACCTTCACGCCTGCCTGGACGGGCTCACCGAAGAGGAGGCCCGGGCCTCGCTGGTGCCGTCGCGGACCACCCTGCTGGGGCTGGTCAAACACGCCGCCTTCGTGGAGAAGGTCTGGTTTGATGAGGCCATCACGTGCCGGTCCCGGGCGGAGATCGGCATTCCGGCCACCCCCGACGAATCGTTTATCCTGGCGGAGGAAGACACCATCGCGGGCCTCCAGGCCGCCTACCTCCAGGCCTGCGAGGACTCACGCCGTCGGGCCGCTTCCCTCGATCTTGACGACCTTGTCAGGGGCAACCGGCGCGGACCGCTGCCGCTGCGGTGGGTCTACCTGCACATGCTCAGGGAACTCGCCCAGCATTGCGGCCACGCGGACATTTTGCGCGAGCAGATCCTCGCAGCGCGCACCTGACGGCACCGGCCCCCGGGCCGGGATCTACACCAGAAGAGCGGCAATGCACAATGGGTGCGGGTGAGCGCGGATGCGGCCACCCCCGATTGGTTTTCACAGGGCCGCATCCGCGCTGGTCTAGGGAAGGCCGGGTTCAAGCTCTAGTCCCGCGTGCCGGCGGCGTAATCGCACCCCGGTCGGCTCAGACACCACAGTGGGGGCACGCAAAGAACCAGGCCGGCCGGATGTCGTGCGCGATCCAAAGACGAACGCCGTGAACGGGGCGACGGCACTGCCGGCGACATCGACTCTGGTGGCCATGAGATAGGAACTCCCGCAACGAAGTGAGCGGCCTCTGCCTGACCAAAGTCAGAATATCAATTGCATTTGCCGCACAAAAGGAAAAGAGAGTAACAATCAATAGGCGGATTTTCCGGCCGGAAAGCCTGTAGCTCCCCCGTGCCGGCCTTCACCATCCGCCGAACAGACAACATGCTCCGTACTTCCTCGTCAGAAGACCGGGTGCTGTTCCAGACCCCAGCGCGAGCAGTGGAGTGAGCGCCACGGCTGCAATTCCAGTTTTCGTTCCCTTATTCGTGGTTCCCCAATTGGCCAGAAATATGTTGGCGAGCCTGCTGCACGGGTGTCAGGTTTCCCGGGCGACGGTGATTTCCCACTCGGGCGTGGAGTTTCAGCAGTTTGCCTCGCGGGAATCTCCAGTTCGGTCTTGATCGACTCTGCGGCCGTGGGAAACAATGTTCGCGGCGTAACGGTCCCCGGTGGAAGGGTTTTCAATGACAGCGCGGGATACCTCCTCAGTCGGTGTGCCGTGCTGGTGGCCGGCATCGGACAGGCGCCGCCGCAATCGCCGCCGGGGTGGATCACCCATGTGCGTGTCGACGACGTCGGGGAAGCCCTGGTGCGTGCCGAACGGGCGGGAGGCAAGCGCTTGGCGCCGTTTGATGCCCGCGCGGATGACCGTCTTGCTGTGCTCGTCGACGCCACCGGTGTCCCGTTCTGCTTGCGTAAGGCAGGCGGGAACGACGGCGCCGAACTGGCGAACGAGGCGAATTCCTGGGCCATGAGCTCGCTGCGGGGCGGCACCTTTGCTGTCAGCGCAGCCGCCGGCTGACGCTTGCTGGAGAGCATGAGCGCCACACCCGATTTGCGGCGCTGGTAGGGTCAGCGCATGGATGAAATTTTGGGGAAGTTCATCGACAATTTCGCACGGCTCGTGGAGCTTGCGCAGTCCGGGCAGCAGCGGGTGCAACCGGGAACCCAGCTGCTGACTACGCTGACCGAGCATTTGGCGGTCCGGGCCGAATCAGTGTCCGTAGTGGTTGAGGAGATTCCGCCGCACCGGTTCGTGGACGCAGACATCCTCATGGAGGAGCTCGCCGCGGAGGATCCTGAGTTCCGGCTCGTGGGCATCGGCGGCGGCGACCAGCGCCACCATCACTCGCTGAGCGACATGCTGCAGCAGTCCCAGCTATTTCCGCAATTCCCCCTGTCCCAACCGGACTACGCCAACCTCGCTGTCGGGCCGGACGAACAGCGGCAGGCCGTGGCCCTGGGGCTGTGGCTGTTCAGCCATGGAGGCAGCCCCATCGCCGTGCTGCAGCGGGACGCCAACCCCCGGTATGGCCGGCAGTCAGCGTCCCTTGAAGTTTTGGCCGGCGCCACAGATAGGGCCGCCCTGTTCCTCTCGGAGTTCCGGCGGCGGATGCAGCACCGCAGCGTGCTCAAGGGGCAGGTCATTTCCCTGGTGATGGGTGAGTATGGTCCCAGCGCGGCCGGGGTGACCTTTCATGCGCGGCCGGTCCTTGCCGCGTCGGATGTCATCCTGCCGGACGGCCTGCTGGAGAAAGTGTCGGACCACGCACTGGGTATCGCCGAGCACCGTGAGTCCCTAATCAAGTACGGCCAGCACCTCAAACGCGGCGTCCTGCTCTATGGCCGGCCGGGAACGGGCAAGACCCATACGGTGAGGTATCTGTTGAGTCGGAGCGAAGGTGTCACAGCAATCCTTCTTTCGGGGGGATCGCTCGCCAGAATCTCAGAAGCCGCCACCATGGCCCGGGCACTGCAGCCCTCCATCGTGGTTCTTGAGGACTGCGACCTCATCGCCGAGGACCGCAGCTTCGGGCACGGACCTCAGCCGCTGCTGTTCGAGGTGCTGGACGCCATGGACGGTCTGGCCAGCGACGCCGACGTGGCGTTCGTCCTCACCACCAACCGCGTGGACATGCTCGAGCGCGCCCTGGCACAGCGCCCGGGCCGCGTGGACCTGGCCGTGGAAATTCCCATGCCTGCCCAGGCGGAGCGGGTTGCGCTGATCAAACTGTATGCCCGTGGTATTCCCTTCAGCCCGGGCGCGATCGAGAATGCTGCAGCCCGCACGGATGGTACAACCGCGTCGTTCGCGCGCGAACTCGTCCGCCGGGCCGTGGTGGCTGCAGCATTGGACGGCGTGCCGGTGGCGGACATGCATCTCGGAAAGGCAGTGGATGACCTGATGGCCGACAGCGCCGCCCTCACTCGAAGCCTCCTCGGCAGCGGCGCCGGGAGCGACGCTGAGGGCATGGGAGGACCGTTCCCCGGACCGCCGGCGACCTTTCATCCCGGGGGCTCGGAATGACCGCGCCCAGTGTCTGGGCCGTCAGCGCCGCCACCGGTACGGCGTGGTTGTGGACACCCGGCGCAAACCATAGCGCTCCAGGATTGGTCGCGAATATTCGGTCGAGTCACTGTGGATAAGAGTCTTGCCGAGCGCTAGCGCGGCCCGGGCCCGGGCGGCGGTGAGGGCCCGGTAAATACCCTGGCCGCGCCATTCGGCCCGGGTTGCCCCGCCCCAGATGCCCGCGAAGTCCGTATCCGGTACCGGCTCGAGGCGGCCCGCGCTCACGATCGCTCCTTCGTGTTCGGCGACCCACAGTTCCATGCCGTCCTCGCGTGCCACGCGCCGCAGGATTGCGTCGGCGTTTCCGTCGGAGGCGTCCACGCCGAAAACCTCATCCTGCATTGCGCTCATGGCGCGGATGTCCCGTTCTGCACTCACCCGCCGCAGGCTGACGCCGGGCGGGAGCTGAACCTGCACATTCAGCGAGTGGGCCGGCCCGATCATGATCGATTCGGTCTCATCAGGTTCAAATCCGTTGTCGAGCAGTGCGCCATGGAGTCCGGGCGCATGATCGTGACCACGGGTTTTCCACTCGACCCGCGCGATCGCGGGATCGCTGCGATAAAACGCGAGCGCTTCGGCCACCCAATGCGAGATCGTGCGGGCGCTGGCACCAGCGAGGTCCTGATACGTCACGAAGCCACGACCGCCCGCGAAGGTCACCAGGCGCAGCGGGCCCAGCCGTTCAATGCCGATGGCACTGGGTGTCTCGGCATCTGTCCGGAGCTGCCGGTCGTAGGCCATCAGAAGTTCTTCAGAAAGAGTCATCGGCCTCCACGGTACAGCCAGAGAACTACCTCTTCCACGGCCAGCCCCCGGGGCTTAGACTCGATTCGCTTGACCAAACAGGGAGAAGTCCGGCATGAGGCTCGTCGTCGATCTCACAAAATGCCAGGGTTACGCACAATGCGCCTTCCTCGCCCCGGACGTCTTCACCATCCAGGGGGACGAGGCCCTGACGTACGACCCCGACCCTGACGACGCCCAGCGCACGAGGATCCGGCGGGCCGCCGCGGCCTGCCCTGTACAGGCCATCCGACTTGACCAGCTTGAGGAGCCGCCCAGCCCGCGGCCTCCCATAGAAGCCCCGGGAACGGCCGCCGCAGGCGCGGGCAACGGGGGCATGTTCAAACGATCCGGAAGGATCGTCATCGTGGGCACGTCACTGACCGGGCTCCGCGCGGCGGAGCGGCTGCGCGAGGAAGGGTTCGCAGGCTCGCTGACCCTGATCGGCGAGGAAACGCACGAACCCTATGACCGGCCGCCGCTGTCGAAACAGGTCCTGACCGGTACGGTGCGCTCCGATGACACGTCGCTGCCACGCCGCCGGACAATCGACGCAGACTGGCGTCTGGGCGTCGCCGCCACCGGTCTGGATCTGGCCGCCAGGCAGGTGCATCTCGCCGACGGCAGCCGGATCGGATTCGACAAGCTGTTGATCGCCACCGGTGTGCGGGCCCGTTCCTGGCCAAACGCGGCGGAGGCGGCGCTGGCAGGCGTGCTGACCTTGCGGACCCGGGAGGACGCCGCATTGCTTCGGCAGCTCCTGGCCGCCCACCCTCGCCGGGTCCTGGTCATTGGCGCCGGGTTCATCGGCTGCGAAGTCGCTTCGGTGTGCCGCGAACTTGGCCTGCCGGTCACCGTGGCGGAGGCTGGTCCGGCACCGCTCGGCGCGGCGCTGGGCAGCGTGATCGGTGCAATTGCCGGAGAGCTGCAGATCGAGAACGGCGTGGATCTGCGCTGCGGCGTCAGGGTCGTCTCGCTGGAAGGCGATGCCGGCGGACAGCTGCGCCGCGCCCGCCTCTCCGATGGCACCACCCTTGACGTGGACATCGCGGTCGCCGCGCTCGGGACCGTCCGCAACGGTGACTGGCTCGCCGGTTCCGGGTTGGCGAGCGGTGTGTGGGGCGTCGCGTGCGACGCCGGCTGCCGCGCTTTCGACGCCAACGGGCTGGTCACCGATGACGTCTTCGTCGCCGGCGACGTGTCCCGCGCCCCGCAGCCGATGTTCGGCTACCAGTTCCTCGCCGTCGAGCACTGGGGCAACGCGATCTCCCAGGCCGAGGTTGCGGCGCACAACATGGTGAGCGGCGAGACCGAACGGTGGCCGCACCTGGCGGTGCCTAAGTTCTGGTCCGTCCAGTTCGGCACCGAAATCAAGAGCGTGGGCGTACCCTCGGTCGCCGATCAGGTCGCCATCGTGCAAGGATCGGTGGCCTCGCGCCGGTTCCTGGCGGTTTACGGCTACAAGGGCCGCATCGTGGCCGCGGTGGCCTTCAACCAGAACAAATGGCTTGACTTCTATGAACCGCTGATCGAGCAGGCGGCGTCCTTCCCACCCTCGTTCCACCATGTTGACGAGCCCGCCGATGCGCAGCCGGTGCCGGCCGGGTTCCAGCCCGCCGCCAGCCCGACCCAGGATGCGACCGTCGTGGTGACCGGCCACTATCCCAATGAGCGGCGCGCCAGATTGACTGACCGCCGCCTCCCGTAACGCGCCGCCCGGAGACCGGCACCCACCGGCCCCACGACCCTAGGAGCCTTCGCCATGGCCCAACCCACCATCTGGGAGCAGATCCTCGACACCGCCAACCGGGCGAACCCCTACCCTTACTACGAGGAGCTCCGCAAGACCCCTGTGACACGTCTTCCGGACGGAAGCTATCTGGTGAGCACCTACGCGGAAATCGCCGCCCTGTTGCACGATCCGCGGGTCAGCTCAGACATCACCAAAAACCCGGCAGCCGCCGCGGCGGGCGCCGCCGCCACCGGCGAGGACGGGGACGGGGACGGGGCGGGCATGACGCCGACTTTCCTCAGCATGGATCCGCCAGATCACGACAAGTTTCGACGGATCACCATGCGGCACTTCGGCCCGCCTACGACTCCCGGCAGGGTGGCCGGGATGGAGGAGCGGATGGCGGAAATTGTCACCGACCTTGTCGACGACATGGCGGACCGCAGCCGGATCGACGTCGTCGATGATCTGGCGTATCCGCTGCCCGTCACGGTGATCTGCGAACTTCTCGGTGTGCCCCCAGGCGATGAACAGCGCTTCCGGATCTGGGTGGACGTTGCCCTGCAATCCACGGATCCAGGTCTCGATCCCGAGACCCAGCAAAAGAAGAGACTCGAGGCCGGCAAAGAACTGCGTGCATTCATGCAGGAACTGGTCGACACCCACCGGCGGGCACCGGGGAATGACCTGCTTTCAGCGATGGCCACCGATGATGGCCCCGAAGGGCGCATGCCGGACGAACAACTGGTGGGCACCGGGCTTCTGCTGCTCATCGCCGGACACGAAACCACCGTGAACCTGATCTCCAACGGCGCACTGACGTTGCTCCGTCACCCCGCCGAGCTCCAGAGGCTGCGCGATGACCCGGGTCTGGCCATCCCGATGGTCGAGGAACTGCTCCGCTACGAGCCGCCCGTCCATTTCATCCCGTTCCGCACCGCGCTCGACGACATCGAGATCGCCGGCACCACCATCCCGGCCGGCGCCTCCTTGACCCTGGTCCTGGCCGCGGGCAACCGCGACCCCGCCCACGTCACTGACCCCGGCCGCTTCATCCCAGACCGGCGCAACAACCAGCACCTCGGCTTCGGTGGCGGCGTCCATCTTTGCTTCGGGGCGCCGCTGGCCCGTCTGGAAGCGCAGATCGCCCTCACCCAGTTCGCCACCAGGCTGGAGAACCCGCGGCTGGTCTCCGACCCGCCGCCGTACCGGCCGAGCCCTTTCCTACGCGGCCCCTCCCACCTTCCAATAGACATTGACGGCGTCCTCGCCCCTGGCCATACAAGCTAGTCGCAGGCGGCAGCGATCAACTGTCGCGCCAGGGCGAGTCCCTGCCTGGCCGGGCCGTCCGCCCCCAGGACGGCGGCCGTTGACAGGGTGCCGTTGAGTACCAGCAGGAGTTGCTCCGCCAGGACCTGCGGGCTGTTTGCGCCGGCGCTCTCAGCGAGGGCGCGGAACCAGTCGCAGACCTGCCGTTTGTGGACCACCGCTACGGCGTGGGCGGGGTGGGCCGGATCGGGGAACTCCGTGTGGGTGTTCAGCATCGGACATCCCCGATACATCGCGCCGCTGATATCCCCCGCCGTGACCTCGAAGACGGCCAGGATCTTGCCGCGGGGATCTTCCACTTCGTCGGCAGCCGCGTGCATCCGCTCGAACCAGGCGTCCGCGCGCTCCTGGACGTAGGCCGTCGCCAGATCGTCCTTGGTGGGGAATTGACGGTAAACGGTGGCGTTGCCAACGCCGGCTTCCTTGATGATCTGGTCCATGCCGACTGCCCGGATGCCCTGGCGGTAGAACAACGGGCTTGCCGAGGCCAGCACATGCTGTCGGTTTTCTGCGGCCGTCTTGCGCGCCATGCTCTTCCCTCCGTCTCTCTGGGTCACTGTCTTCGCTCCCCTCCGGCCCGCGCCGGGCGGAAGAAGTTCTCCTACAGTTTGACAGACGGAACGTTCCGTCACAAGATGAATGAGAACGTTCCGTCACATAGTCGGAACGCAACCGAACTGAACGGATTCCTTTCCATGACTGCTGTTTCACAGAACCTGCCCTCCGCCCCCGTTCTGGCGGGCAAGCACGTCGTCGTCGTCGGCGGCACCTCCGGCATCGGCCGAGCCGCCGCGGAACAGGCCTTGGCTGCCGGCGCGAGCGTCACGGTTGCCAGCCGTGACCCGCAGCGCGCAGAGTGCACCTTCAGCGCGCCCGTGCGGACCGAGCAGGTCGACATTTCGGACACCGCCTCGGTTGAAGCACTGTTCGAACGGATCGGTGCGTTCGATCACCTGGTCCTGTCCGCCGGGCCGGGCGCGATGGGTTCGGTGCGCGAACTTTCTTCCGCCGCCGCCCGGCCGTTCATGGACATCAAGTTCTGGGGCTACTACGACGCCGTCCGGGCAGCGTCCGGCGCGATCGCCCAGGACGGGTCGATCACCATGGTTGGCGGCGGCGCCAGCCGCAAGCACGCCCCCGGCCGGCCCGTCATGGCCGCCGTGAACGCCGCCCTCGAGGCATTCGGCAAGGCGAACGCCCTGGACCTGGCCCCGGTCCGCGTCAACGTGATCGCCCCCGGCCTCGTCGACACCCCGGCATACGCCGGCATGCCCGAGGAAATGCGCCAGGGCATGTACGCCGGCTACGGCAGCGCCGTTCCTGCCGGCCGCGTGGGCAACGCCCAGGACGTGGGATCCGCCGCGCTGTTTCTGATGACCAACACCTTCGTCACGGGGACGGTCATCGACGTCGACGGCGGCGTGCACGTCAGCTGAGGCTCCCCACCGACCCTGCGCCACACCACCTGCACCCCGAATGGAGAACCCCCTCATGACCCAGCCCAAGATCGCCGTGATCGGCGCCGGCATCATCGGACGCACCATCGCCCGCCGCTGGACCGAAGCCGGCTTCCCGGTGACGTTCGGCGCCCGCTCCCCTGAGGACGCAGACCTCACCGACTACGCCGAAAGCATCGGAGCTGCACGGGACACTATCAACGCCGCGATCACCTCTGCAGACGTCGTCCTCCTTGCCATCAACGGTGCCGCCATGGAACAGGCCGCACCTGCCATGGCCGCCGCCATGGGCCACAAGATCGTCATCGACGCCACCAACAACACCGGCGGCACCACCATTAGCAGCATTGCCGTGATCAACAAGCATGCGCCGGCCGCGCGTGTCTACCGGGCGTTCAACAGCCTCGGCTGGGAAAACTTCGCCGACGCCAACTACGACGGCGTGAACGGCGACATGCTCTACGCCGGCCCCGCGGGCCCCGGCCAGGAAACGGTGGAACAGCTCATCAGCGCCACCGGCCTCCGGCCCATCCGCGTCGGCGACGCCGCCAAGGTCGGCATCGTCGATGACTTCGTCAAGCTCTGGTTCGCCCTGGCATTCGAACAGGGCCTGGGCCGCGGTGTGGGCTTCAAGATCCTCACCCGGGACCTCAAGGAGTAAGCCTCTGCTCGCGACACCCGCTGGGGAGTGGACTTCAGCGGGTGACCGTCAGGGGCTTCATTGGCGCCGCACAGGACACCAGTGCAAAGCCGACCTCGCCAGCGCCTGCCACGCGGTTGTTCCTGCCGGTGTCATCGCACCAGTCAACGTTGTAGGGCATAGCGGTTACGACGGCATCCCCCACGGCCGTCCGGGCGGGTACGACAAATGTGTACGTGAACCCGCCGGTGTCGTTCATGGCGGCGGTGGTGTTGACGACTTCCACCCCTGTTGCGTCGGTGACGCTCACCTGGATGCGCGCGTTCTTGCCGTAGCGGGGATTGCAGTCAGCGTCCGGCGCTGCGACCGTCACGCTTTGCCCAGGCGCGGCCGTCGTCGGGGTCAGCGAATAGGCGGGCGGGAAACACGGCGGCTCCCCGTCAGTGGAGGACGCGCACCCCGGGATCGAGGCGAGGAGTGCCAATGCGCCCACCGTGGCACTGATCGCGGAGCGCCGACCACGGTCCTTCCAATGGAGAGCCATCCCGTCAGTGTCGCTGCTACGGCACCCGCCGCCTACTGCTGTGCTGAATTCGTGCCCGGATCGTTGCCTGCGCGTGTCCGCCACCGGCTGATTGCGCTCATCACCCGCCCGCATAGCGCCCAGTAGGCCACGCCCGCGGCCAACGAGCCAGCCACGGCCAAGGCGGGGCTGATCGCTGCCAGCGGCGGGTAGACCACCCAGTGGACCAGATACGCGTAGAGGGAGGCGCTGGCGAGCACCACCATGAGGCGGCGGAGGACCTTCGGCACCGGAATGCTGGGCAGCCAGATGAGCAGCAGGATCCCGGCGAGCAGCGTGGCCTCCCGGCCCGGATTCTCGAAGAATCCCGGAACGGTCGCTGCCGCAACGACAGAGACGAGGCAACGCTGGGCGATGGTCCGGGACCGTGCAATAGCCCAACCCAACGCGAAGAGCCAGAGCGCAGGCGCCGTGTGCGGCACCCCGGGGTTCACCAGCTCATACCGGGTCAGGAGCCCCACGCCGGTCAGCGCCAGCGGAAAGAGCAGGGGGAAGCGCCGCTCGGCGCGGTCCGCCCACGGAATGGCCAGCAGTGCCGTCGCCGCGAGAAGCAGGTAGAGGAGAATTTCGATGAACCAGAAATGCCACTGGGTGGTCACCGCCTCCGGCCCGAGGACGGCGTTGAGCAGCAGGATATTGGCGGGTGCGTAGTTGTCGGTGGTCAGGTACGCCACCGCAATGAACGCCATGCTCGGCACCACGATTCTTGCCACACTCGACAGCTGCCGCCGCAGCCGCGGGACCCGCTTCCCGGAGAGCTGGAAGCGGGCGAAATTGTAACCGGCTACCGCCATGAGCACGTGGGCCGCACCCTGCCAGCTGAACAGACCGACGTGCGTGCTGACGATCAGGACGATCCCGACGGCCCGCAGCACGACGCTCGTTTCCACGGGCGCAACGAACCGCCGGCGCTTCCGGACCGGTGCAGTGCGCGGCGGCCGCTCCAGGTCCCGGACCGGCGTCACGTGCCAGTTGGGCGGGAGATGGCCCAGGGCCTGTTCCAGCCGCACCGAGGCGGCCACGTAGGACAGTGAGTCCCCTCCCAGGGACACGAACGTGTCATTGGGCGCGATGTCGGCGCACTCCAGGGCGTCCTGGAAGATCCTCCGGACGCTGTCCGGAGGACTATTGTCCGGGCCGCCGGTTTCCGCCGTGGGGGCGGGTGCCGGCCGTGACAGGGCCAGGACGGCCTGGTAGTCGAGCTTGCCCGTTGCCAGGCGCGGGAGATGTTCGACGGCGTGGACCTCCAGGGCCGCCCGCGGCAGCCCCATGCCCTGGGCGAGGACCTTGCCCAGCAGGTGCGCGTCGTGGTCGCCTTCGACGGCGACGACGACGCCGTCGTCCGTCCCGGCGCTGGCAGCCTGCACACCGAGGTCGGCCAGGAGCCGCTCGACCTGTCCCAGGTCAACGCGCAGCCCCACGATCTTGACGAACCGGCTGCGCCGGCCCACGACTTCGTAGACGCCCGCCGGGTGCAGCCGGGCGAGGTCGCCGGTGCGCAGCTCCTCAACGGACCGGCCCGCGGCGAGGTCCGCCGGGCATTCGGCATAGCCAAGCATGACGTTGGCGCCGCTGTAGACAAGTTCGCCGTGTTCCAGCCCCGGCACGGGGTCGATCCGGAACGAGCCGCCGGGCACCGGGATGCCCACCGCGCCCGGGACTTCGGCCGCCAGTTCCGGAGGCAGGTACGCCATCCGGGCCGTCGCTTCGGTCTGGCCGTACATCACGAAAAATTCCCAGCCGTTGCGGCGGCCCAGTTCGGCGTATTTCCACACCGATTCCGGCCCCAGCCGGCCCCCGGCCTGGGTGACGTAGCGCAGGCCGGGCAGGTCCATGTCCGCGAACCCGACCCGTTCCAGCAGGTCAAAGGTGTACGGAACTCCCGCGAAGGACGTAGCTGCCCGGCGTCGGAAGAGCTGCCAGAAGCATGGATCAACCACGGAAAGGTCGGTCAGGACCAGCCCGGCGCCGCGGAGCAGGTGGCTGTTGATCACGGACAGTCCGTAACAGTAGGACGTCGGCAGCGTCGTCGCGGCACGGTCGTCGGGCCCGATGTTCAGGTACTCGGCAATGGACTCGGCGTTGGCCTGCAGGTTCGCATGAGAGAGCCGGACGAGCTTGGGCGAGCCTGTGGATCCGGACGTGCTGAGCAGGAGGGCCAGGTCCGGGTGAAGCTCGTGGCGGGTGCCGGTCCGGCGTTCGTCCATCAGGAGCTGCCCGGTGCCGGACCGGACAACGACGTCGGGGTCGTAGGCCGCAACGAGGGACTCCAGGGCGGCCGGCTTGTCCTCCGGCAGGAGAATCAGCGGGTGGCCGCCGGCCAGGGCCGCCAGATAGACCACAAGGGAGTCGAGGTCGTTGGCGGCGGCGAGCGCCACGAGGCGCCTTGTGGCGCCTAGACGGAGGGAGAAGGCATCGACCCTCTCCGCCAGCTCCCGGTACGTCATTGCCAGGGTGTCGGTGAGGATGGCAGGGCTGTCCCCGTGGCTCGCAAGATCGGCGGCAAAGGGCACCCGCATGAAGTCAAGCTGCGTGGTCACCCGGATGACTTTATTAGATTAGGCTTACCTAAACCAAATTAGGGTATGAAAGGTTTGCGTAATCCCCGCCGATGGGTATCCTCCTTACTTAGGGGTGCCTAAGTAAGGCTTGCGTCGGCGGTATTGCCGAGGGAAGCCCACACGGTCCCCCACCCCCGGCTTCCGCACTCCCGCACAGCACTGTTCCACCCGTCCGATCCAAGGAAAGACCCATGCCCAGCATCCCCCTGCCCAAAACCACTCCCCGGCTCCGGAAGACGCTTGCCCTGTTGGCCGCGGCAACCGCCGTTCCGCTTGCCCTGGCCGGCTGCATGGACACCCCAAAGACCCCGGGCGACGCCGCCGCCGGCCCCGTCCAGGTCAGCAGCAGTCCGGCCGTCGACGCCAAACTCCAGGCCCTGCTGGACACCGGCACCCGGCAGTACTCCGCCTATGTCAAGGACCAGACCGATCAGCTGCTTGACGGCACGAAGGCGTTCGCGGCCGCTTACGCCGCCGGGGACGCAACGAAGGCCCGCGGGCTCTATGCCGAGACGCGCATGCACTGGGAGCGCATCGAGCCGGTGGCCGAGTCGTTCGGGGACCTCGACCCCAAGCTCGATGCCCGTGAAGCCGACCTCGAACCCGGCCAGGAATGGACCGGCTGGCACCGGGCCGAAAAGGACCTGTTCCCGCCGGCCGGCTACACCCCCCTCACCGCGGCGGCGCGTGCCGCCATCGCTACGCAGCTCGTTGCCGACACCGAGGACCTGGCCCAGCGGACCCGCACCGTGGAACTCTCCGCGGACAAGATCGGCAACGGCGCCAAGGAGCTCCTGGACGAAGTAGCTACCGGCAAAGTCACCGGGGAGGAAGAAATCTGGTCCCACACCGATCTCTGGGACTTCCAGGCGAACGTTGACGGAGCCCGGACCGCCTTCGACAGCCTGAAGCCGGTGCTGGCGCAGAAGGACCCGGCCCTGGCCGCAGCGCTCGAGACCAAGTTCGCAGCCTTGCAGGCCGGGCTCAAGCAGCACTCCACCGGCGACGGCTTCACCTACTACAACAAGCTCAGCCAGGCCGAAGTCCAGCAGCTCGCCTCCCTGGTGGATGCCCTGGGCGAGCCCCTGGCCAGGCTCACGTCGGCAGTAGTCCTGTGACCGGCTGCCCCTTCGGCGGCAGCCCCGGCCAGACCCCCGACGGCGGCACTCCGGAATCAGCCAAGGCACCGGGAGCCCCGGCCTCGCCCGCGCCGCCCGCAGCCCCCGGTCCGGGAAAGGGCCGGCTGTCCCGCCGCGGGCTCCTGTCCCTCGCAGGAGCCGGCGGCGCGGGCGCCGTCGCCGGCCTGGCGGCGGGCCTCCTCAGCCACGACGCCGTGACGGCAGCGGCCGCGCCGCTGGCGGCGCCCGGCGACATCATCCCCTTCCACGGTGACCGGCAGGCCGGCATCGTCACCCCGGCCCAGGACCGCCTTCACATTGCAGCCTTCGACCTCGTCACGGAGGACCGCGCCGAGCTCATCCGGCTCCTGAAGGACTGGACGGCGGCCGCCGCGGCCATGACCGCGGGGCGCAGCACCGGCAACAGCGGCGCCGTCGACGGCCCCTACGACGCCCCGCCCGAGGACACGGGAGAAGCCCTGGACCTGGGGGCCGGCAAACTCACCCTCACCTTCGGGTTCGGCCCCGGCCTGTTCGAGAAGGACGGCAAGGCCCGCTTCGGACTCGAGGGGCGCCGCCCGGATGCCCTGATCGACCTGCCGCACTTCTCCGGCGACGACCTCCAGCCCGGACGCACCGGCGGCGACATCGTGGTGCAGGCCTGCGCCGACGACCCCCAGGTGGCCGTCCACGCGATCCGCAACCTTGCCCGCATCGGCTTCGGGCAGACCCGCGTCCGCTGGTCCCAACTGGGCTTCGGGCGGACGTCCTCCACGTCGCGGGCCCAGACCACCCCGCGGAACCTCTTCGGCTTCAAGGACGGCACCAACAACCTCAAGGCAGAGGACACCGCGCTGCTCGAGGAGCACGTGTGGGCCGGCCGGGGAACGCGCCCGGAAGAGGGCTGGATGGCCGGCGGCACCTACCTCGTGGCGCGCCGGATCCGGATGCACATCGAAATCTGGGACCGCACCTCGCTGCGCGAACAGGAAGCGCTGATCGGGCGTACCAAGGGCGCAGGGGCCCCGCTCTCCGGCGGCGAGGAATTCACCGCCCCGGACTTCGAGGTTCCGGGGCGCAGCGGGGAACCGCTGATCCCGCTGGACGCCCACGTCAGGCTCGCGCACTCAAGCCAGAACGACGGCGTCAAGATGCTCCGGCGCGGCTACAACTACACCGACGGCTCGGACGGCCTGGGGCACCTCGACGCCGGACTGTTCTTCATCGCGTTCGTCACGGACCCCAGGACCCACTATGTGCCCATGCAGCTGGCCATGGCGAAGGAAGACACCTTGGCTGTGGAATACCTCAAACACACCGGCTCGGGCCTGTTCGCGGTTCCGCCGGGCACCAGGGCGGGAGGCTTCATCGGCGAAGGTCTCTTCACATGACGGATTACTTCGGCGACCGCACGGCAGGAAAGGTCCGGCTGTGGCGTCTCTCGGCCACAGCCGGATCGAAGCTCGTGTCTTCCAGTGTCCCGCCGTCGTCGAGCCACCGGCGGTTGGTGTAGAAGCTGATGGCCCGGTCGTTGCCTTTCTCCACCCAGAGAAAGGCCCGGTCGTAGCCGAGGGCGATAAGCTGTTGTTCCGCGGCCGCGAACAGGACGGAACCGACGCCCCGCGCCCACCAGTCCGGGTGCACATTGATCGCGTGGAGCTGACCGGTTCCCGGGTCCGCGTCGCCGGCAGCTGGGCCGAGGATGGCGAACCCTGCAACCTCATCGGCACTTTGGACGACGAGGTGAATGGTGGTCCCTTGCCTGGGTTCAAGGATGTTTCGGCGCCAGGCGGAGGCTGCGCGTCCGACGTCGAGACCGTCAAGGTACTCATCGGTCATCACGCCGCGGTAAGTGGCCCGCCAGGCTGCAATGTGGATCTCGGCCAGCCGTGCGGCGTCGTGCACGGTTGCGGCCCTGACGCTGATGTCCGGAGTGGTCATGGTCCAGAATCTATCAACTGGGGTCACCGGTGCCGTGCATCGCGCACAAGGCGGCGGGCCAAGTAGCCGATGACGACGACGCTGGCTGCGGCGAGGAGCCACGTGCCCGCGGATCCAAGGGCTGGGCCGCTCGCACAAGGGCCGCTTCGTTCAGCGCGGTACCCTGCATTAACACCGTGCCGGCCTCCCCCGGCCAAGTCGCCCTCCTGCGGTCCCGACCGGCTAACGGAACCGTTTCTTGGAAAGGTCCACGCAATGTCAGAATCTGATCTTTCGGCACTCCGGGAGCGGGCTGCCCGCGGTGACAACGACGCCATCGGCCAGCTCATCGAGCTGGCCGCGGAGCGGGAAGACTTCGACGAGCTGCGGCGCCTTGCGGACGGCGGCAGCAAAGACGCTGAGGATCAACTCGTTGAACTCGCAGCCGAGAAGGAAGATTTCGAAGAGCTCCGGCGCCTGGCATCCGCCGGCAATACGGACGCCGCCGACATCCTGGCCGAACTCAATGAGTAAGCACTCCCGTGCCCCGGGAGAATCTCCGCAGCTGAAAATTGACTAGGTGAATATTCGCTGAAGCACCTATGCTGCGCTGAGTCGTAAACACGGCATCGATACTGGGGGTTTGAAATTGGATCTTGGCTTGCTCGTTGCGGCCCTTTACTGGGCTTTTCCCGTGGCAGCGTTTTTCGTTCTGGCGCGAACCGTGTTCCGGCTGAACACGTTTCTGAAGTTGCGGATCGCCCAGCTTAGAGCCGAAACAGAGTCCGTTGAAAAGGCCCGGCTGCCGCAATAATTTCACTTCACCCACTATGTCGGCGATGGCTCAAGGGAAAGGAGCGCCCGTGACTCCTAAAGGGCTGGTGGTGCGCGCAGCGAGGGCTGAAGACGCGGCCGAGGTGCGCCGGTTGTCCATTGCATTCACCCCAGCCGCACAAGAGGTTCCGCCGGGAGTTTTCCATAGCCGTTTCGCTCAGTTCGTGGCCGACGCTTCATGGTGCCTCCCCGTGGCACACGCACAGGCAAGCGGCAGTCTGATCGGCTATGGCCTGGCGCAGGATTTCGGGCCAGGCCTGCGGGCTACGTACACCACAGGTCGCGTACATGACCTCTTTGTCGATCCTGACACACGCCTGGGCGGCACCGGCAGGGCCCTCATGGACTTCATCTTCGACTGGTCACGCGCCAGACCGCAGCCAATGATCCTGGACTGGCAGGCAAGTCCCTCCGCCATCGGCTTCTACGGGGCCCTTGGGTTCACGGCCGATCGAGTTGGCGACTTTCCCGAGTACCCGGGTTTCACCCTTGACCACCGAGTCGGACACCGCGTGCGGTAGATTGCACTCATCCCGGCCAAGGCTCGGGCAATGGAGGGGGACGATTGAAAGCATCACAAGAGCAGCAGCACCCGCCGCAGGCGGGCCGTGCGGGCTCCGCCCGTGGAGGCAAAACGCACCGCTCGGCGTCGGGCCGCCCAGTGGCCGCTGCCGTTTGGGCCGCGGCCGCGGGCACCCTGTGGTGGCTGATGGCCGGCGGAGAAACCCGGGCCGCGATGGACGCTGCACCTTGGCTGGTGCTGGTGTCCTGGTTGGTCTATGTAGCCCAGTGGCGGCCGTGCCTGCGCGCTGATGGCGGCGGCTTTACGCTGATCAACGGCCTCCGCGACCACCGGATACCTTTCGAAACGGTCCAGGACGTCGAAGTCCGCTACGCCGTCACTGTCAGGGCCGCCGGCAAGAAGTATGTGAGCTGGGGCGCTCCCACCCCGCCGGGCTCGTTCGAATCCGGCTTTGAGCACGTCAGCGACCTGAAGAGCCGGCCCCACAGCATCTCGCCTAGCAATGAACGGTTCAGGCCGGCACAGCCCGCGGTGACCACCGGCCGAGACGAGATCGCCCAGGCGTGGCAGGACGCCCGCGCCGCCGGGCTCCGCTCCTCCGACGGCACAGAGACCACAACCACCGTTGCCCCAGCCACCGTATCCACGACATGGAACCGCCCGATGATCGCCCTTGGCGTCGTGGTGCTCCTCTGGGTGATCGCTGCCCAACTGTTCTAGACCGAGCGGTACCGGAGCGAGCCGGGAATCTCGCCGCGGGACCCGAGGCCTTCCCCGTAGGCGAACCGTGCCCACAGTGCCCGCATCGCCCGGCCGTGGGCATTGATCTCGTCCCACGTCGCTCCCGCCAGGAGCCCGGCACCCTCCCACGTGCGCTGGTGGCCGAACAGCAGGGGCAGGTCTACCGTGTGCGCGGCGCCGTAGAGATTTCCCGGCGCGCGCCAGGACAACAGGTAGCTGTGCGCCCGGCCGCCCGCCCGTACATGCCGCCTGGCGAACTGCCTGGCCGCCTTGCCGTACACCATTTCCGTGACCACCCATGTGACCGCCTTGAGCACCGCGCTGCCGACCACGGGAATCCTCGCCACCCGGCCCAGGCGCGGGCTGCGCGGCAGAAACAGCCGGGCCTCCTCCGCTGTGTAGCCGATCAGGATGTCGATCGCCGGGGCAGCGGCATTCCAGGCCCGGTCAAGCCCGGACTCCTCGGGCAGGGGTGAATGCCCGTACTGGATCCCGAACGGCATGGCAGCCATCAGCCCGAACTTCCTCGCCGCCCGGGCCACGTCCTCTTCGAGAGCGACGACGTCCATCGCCGGAGTCGCGGCGGTAACCGCCTCGGCGGCCACCCCCATGGCGGCGTTCATCCGTTCCCGCCCCCGGGTGATGCCCAACGGAGCACTTTGAATGATGGCGCGCTGGAAGAGCGACGCCGCGTCAGGGGTCGCCATGAGGTGCGCGACGGCGTCGCCCCCTGCGGATTGCCCGAACGCCGTAACGCGGCCCGGATCGCCGCCGAAGGATGCGATGTTGCGCTGCACCCACCGGAACGCCTCGATCTGGTCCAGCAGGCCCAGATTGGCGGGCCGGCCGGTGCTGGTGGACAAATATCCGAAGAGGCCCAGCCGGTAGGTCACCGAAACGACAATCACCCGGGTTTCGGCAACCAGCGCGGCCGGGTCGAAGATCGCCAGATCCCCGGAACCGGACGTGTAGGACCCGCCGTGCAGCCACACCATGACAGGCAGCCGTTCACCGTCGTGGAGATCGGCAGGCAGGGTGATGGTCAGGCGCTGGCAATCCTCGCTGCCCGGAAGTTCGCCGTAGCGGGTGCCGAGCACGTCATCCAGGAATGGCACCGGCGCCTGCGGGCACGCCGGAGACAGCGATGTCGCCTCGAGCGTCTCGGACCAGTCGGGTGCCGGCGCGGGCGGCTGAAAGCGTTCCGCGGTGGCGTAGGGAATGCCGGCGGCACGCACGACTTCGCCGTCGCGCCATCCGGCGATCGGGCCACACGGCGGATCGAAGGAAAGGTTCACGTTTATTCCGGTCTAGCTGTTCTTCAGGAGGGCAACGTCGGAGACAAGATCAATGTGCTCGAGCATCGCCGCCGCGGCGGCAGCCGAGTCCCGGGACCTGATCGCGTCGGCGATCTTGCGGTGGGAGGCGAGCGACTGCTCCGGCCGGCCGGGCTGTCCGAGTGATTCGAGGCGCGTTTCCAGGACCATGCCGGCAATGAAGGTCATGAGCTGGGCCAGGACCGCCGAGTGGGCCGCGGCGGTGACGGCCTGGTGGAACAGTTCGTCGCCGCGTGCGCCGCGGTCTCCCGAGGCGACCTCTTCAGCCATGGCTTCGAGGGCGTGATCGATCGCGCTCATGTCCTGCTCCGTGCGGCGGGCCGCGGCCAGTTCGGCCAGCTTGACCTCCAGCGTGCTCCGCGCCTCAACGATCTCGGGCAGACGGCTCCGGTGCTCGCGGAGGCCTTTGATCACGGAAGGAACGTTCGGCCGGTAGACCAGCACCGCTCCGGTGCCGTGCTGGACGTCGATCACGCCAAGCACCTCGAGGGCCACCAGGGCCTGCGCCAGGGTGGCACGGGAAACCCCCAACCGCTCGGCAAGTTCCCGTTCGGCCGGCAACGTGTCCCCGGGGCCCAACTCTGCGGATTCGATGAAGTCCATGATCTGCTCCACCAGCTGCTCGTAGAGCCGGGGCCGCGAAACGCGGGAAATCTGATGCGTTGCCGCCTGCTTTGCCATGCGCGTCCTTCCAGCCTGCCCTGACCTCTAAGACTACCGGAGAACTATTGACAAAGACACCTGGTGTCTAGGAGGCTAGGCCACTAAGCCAGTAAGTGACCCACTTCGATCCGGAGGAACAACGATGTCCGCTCCCGTCCTGTCCATCATCATCCTGGCGGTGATGTTCCTTCTGGCCACGGTGCTGCCGCTGAACATGGGCGCCTTAGCCTTTGTTGGCGCCTTCCTGCTGGGCTCCGTGGTGCTGGGGATGTCCACCAACGAGATCCTGGCCAACTTCCCCGGCGGCCTGTTCCTGACCATCGTCGGGGTCACCTATCTGTTCGCCATCGCGCAAAACAACGGCACCATCGACCTGCTGGTCCGGGGCGCCGTCCGGCTGGTCGGCAACAAGGTTGCCCTGATCCCGTGGGTCATGTTCGGCATCACCGCGGTGATTACCGCCGTCGGCGCCCTCTCCCCGGCCGCCGTGGCCATCATCGCGCCGATCGCCCTGAGCTTCGCCGCCAAACACAAAATCAATCCGCTCATGATGGGCATGATGGTGATCCACGGCGCGCAGGCCGGCGGCTTCTCCCCCATCGCCGTCTACGGCGTCACCGTCAACAGCATCATTGCCAAGACGGAGCTGGATGCCAACCCGATGGCGATCTTCCTGGCGAGTTTCCTCTTCAACCTGGCCATCGCGCTGGTGCTGTTTGTCGTCCTCGGCGGCGGCAAACTGCTGTCCACCCCGGGCGGGCGGTTGGTGGAACAGGCCGCAGAAAAGCGCATGTCCGTCAGCGTGGGTGCCCGCGCGGCCGGCGTCACGCTGCAGGGATCCGGATCCGACATCTCCGCGGCCGGCGTCTCGGCCAAAGGCACCTCAGGCTCCGGTGCATCCCCGGCAGCCGGTCCTGCCGGGTCCGGTGCGCCCCCGGCCAGCGGTGCCCGGGCATCCGTGCCCCAGCTCATCACCATCCTTGGCCTGATCGCCCTGGCCGTCATCTCGCTCGGATTCAAGGTGGACGTCGGCTTCGTTTCGATCACCATCGCAATCGTCCTCGCCCTCGTGTCCCCCGCAGCGCAGAAGGGCGCCGTCAACAAGATCAGCTGGTCCACCGTCCTGCTCATCTGCGGCATGCTCACCTTCGTGGGCGTCCTCGAGGAAGCCGGCACCATCGCCTTCGTGTCCGGCGGCGTGGCGGATCTTGGCATGCCCCTGCTCGCCGCCCTGCTGATCTGCTACATCGGCGCCATCGTCTCGGCCTTCGCCTCTTCCACCGCCATCCTCGCGGCCCTCATTCCACTGGCGGTGCCGTTCCTGGCCACCGGCGAGGTCGGCGCCGTCGGCGTGATCGCCGCCCTGGCCGTGGCCTCCACGATCGTGGATGTGTCCCCGTTCTCCACCAACGGCGCCCTGGTGCTGGCCAACGCGCCAGAGGACGTGGACAAGGACAGGTTTTACAAGCAGATCCTGGCCTACAGCGGCATCGTCGTCGCCGTCGGGCCGGCCATCGCCTGGCTGGTCATGGTAGTCCCCGGCTGGATGTGACCGCTGGATGTAGCCGGCAAATCAACCAGCCGGGGCGAGCACACCGCCGCACCCGCCAAGACCGACCAGAGCCCGCAAAGACTGACCAGAGAAGGAACACGCCAATGAGCACCGAATCCCTGCCCGACGCCGAAGGCCCCCTCACCGGCTATCTCGTGGTGGACCTGAGCCGTGCCCTCGCCGGCCCGCACGCCGGGATGATGCTGGCTGACCTCGGCGCGCGGGTGATCAAGGTGGAGAACCCCGGCACCGGAGACGACACCCGCGGCTGGGGTCCGCCCTTCGTGGGCCCCGAGGATGATCCGCAGGCCACGTACTTCCTCTCCTGCAACCGCAACAAGGAATCCATTGCCCTGGACCTGAAGAGCGACGACGGGCGGGCAGTGCTGCGTGAGTTGCTGGAACGCGCCGACGTGGTCATCGAGAACTTCCGTCCCGGAGTCCTGGACCGGCTCGGGTTCTCCGCTGCGCAGATGCATGCCCTGAATCCGGCGCTGGTGGTCCTCTCCATCACCGGATTCGGGCACGACGGGCCCGAATCCCAACGCAGCGGCTATGACCAAATCCTGCAGGGCGAGGCCGGGTTGATGTCGCTGACCGGACCCGGGCCGGACGATCCGCAGCGGGTCGGGGTCCCCATCGCCGACCTTCTCTCCGGCATGTACGGGGCGTTCGGCACCCTCGCGGCGCTGCTCCAGCGTGAGCGGACCGGCCAGGGCCAGATCGTCCGCACCTCACTGCTCGCGGCCCTGATCGGGGTCCACGCCTTCCAGGGCACCCGGGCCACTGTTGCGGGCGAAGTGCCCAAGGCCCAGGGCAACCACCACCCGTCCATCGCCCCTTACGGACTGTTCCACTGCCGGCAGGGCAGGGTGCAGATCAGTGTGGGAAGCGAAAAGCTCTGGAGAACGTTCGCGTCGACGTTCGGGATCGACGCCGCGCGGCCGGAGTTCGCCACCAATGCGGACCGCGTGCGCAACCGCGAGAAAGTCATCGAAGAGGTGGAGCGGGTGTTCTCCGATTTTGAGGCGGAGCCGCTGCTCACCAAACTCAACGCCGCCGGCGTCCCGGCCGGCAAGGTCAGAACCCTGGACGAAGTCTACGAATGGGAACAGGTCCACTCGCAGGGTCTGGTGATCGACGTCGAGCACAAGATCCTCGGGACCGTGGCGCTGCCTGGCCCGCCGTTGCGGTTCTTCAGCGCCGCCGGCACCACTGAAACGACGTTAACGTCCCACACCGCACCGCCGCTGCTGGACCAGGACGGGGAGCAGATCCGGCGGTGGCTGGGGCTGACAGCCGGCACCCGGGCCGGTGCGGCGACAGTCACAGGCCAGAAGGGTTCCCGGGCATGCTGACCCAGCAGAAGGTCCGGCACCTGGACGCCACCGAACTCATCGCCGAGGTCCTCGATCCCGGGTCCTACCGCAGCTGGGACACTCCCGTGCTGGACCCTGATCCCGGCCCCGGGTACCGGCAGGAACTGGCCGCCGCCCGGGCCAAGTCCGGTGTGGACGAGTCCGTCCTCACCGGCGAAGGCCTTATCCGCGGCCGCCGGGTGGCCGTGATCGTCAGCGAGTTCCGGTTCCTTGCCGGCTCCATCGGGCAGGCCGCCGCGGAACGGATCGTCACCGCCGTCGAACGGGCCACCCGCGAGGGCCTGCCCCTCCTCGCCGGTCCGGCGTCGGGCGGGACCCGCATGCAGGAAGGGACCGTCGCGTTCCTCTCCATGGTCAAGATCAGCGCCGCCGTCCGCACCCACCGCCACGCCGGGCTGCCCTACCTGGTCTACCTGCGCCATCCCACCACGGGAGGCGTCATGGCCTCGTGGGGGTCCCTCGGCCACATCACCGCCGCCGAGCCCGGCGCCCTGCTCGGCTTCCTCGGACCCCGGGTCTACGAGGCCCTCCACGCCACCCCGTTCCCGGAGAACGTCCAGACGGCCGAGAACCTCTTCGACAAAGGGCTGATTGACGCGGTGGTCCCGCCCTCGCAGCTGTCCGACGTCGTCGACCGCGCCTTGGGCATCCTGGTCACCGGCCCCCGCCCGACGGTGCCCGGGCCCGCCACGCTGTCCGTGAAGCCGTCCGGCGCCGGTGCCTGGGAGTCGATCGGCATCTCCCGCGACCCCCGCCGGCCGGATGTCCGGCAGTTGCTGGCGCACGGGGCCCGGGACGTGCTCCCGCTCAACGGCACCGGCCAGGGCGAAAAGGACCCCGGCCTTCAGCTGGCCCTGGCCCGTTTCGGCCGGGAATCCTGCGTCGTGATCGGCCACACCCGGCCGCGGGCCGACCGGCCGACGGCAATGGGGCCGGCGTCCCTCCGGGAGGCCCGGCGCGGCATGCGCCTCGCCGAGGAGCTCGGGCTGCCGCTGGTCACCATCATCGACACCGCCGGCGCCGCCCTGTCCCGGGAAGCCGAAGAAGGCGGCCTGGCCGGCGAGATCGCCCGCTCCCTGCACGACCTCATCGGGATCAACGCACCCACGGTGTCCGTGCTGCTCGGGCAGGGGGCCGGGGGCGGGGCACTGGCCCTCCTGCCCGCGGACCGCACCATCGCCGCGCAGCACGCCTGGCTGTCGCCCCTGCCGCCAGAAGGCGCGAGCGCCATCGTCCATCGGAGCACCGGCTTCGCCGCGGCCATGTCCGAGGCCCAGGGCGTCAACGTCGCGTCGCTGCACGCCAACGGACTCGTGGAGCACATCGTGGACGAACGCCCCAATGCCGCCGACGAGGCTCTGGCCTTTTGCAGCCGCCTCGGCCGCGCCATCGAATACGAACTCGCCGCGCTCTCTAAGGCAGGAGTCGACGAACTGCTGCCCCGGCGCCTGGCAAAGTACCGAAACCTGGGCAGCGTCCTAGCACCGGCGGAGGGACGCCGCCCGGCCGGGTCCGGTTGACGGGCGCACTCAGCGCAGGCTCGAGAACTCCGCGTAGCTGAGCGGGGCGTAGCGTCCGTAGGCGGCAACCACCGCGGCCTCGACCGCATCGACGTCGAGGCCCGGCACCAGGTCATCGGCCGCGCCGGCCGTCGCCGGGTCCCAGTCGAGGCCGAGGGCGGCGTAACTGGCCTCCAGGACCGCGCGGATCGGGGCCGAGTCCGCCACCACGATCACGGAGCTGAAGAGCCAGCCACCGGCGACCACGCGCTGGGCGGTGCCGACCAGCTTGATCCGGTGTTCGGGGAACTCCGGGTCGCTGCCGTGCACGCTGAACTCCCCGGGGCAGTACTCCCCCGGGATCTCACCGACGCCGGCATCCACGCCGGCGTCGCGCAGTGCCCCGGCGAGCAGTTCGCCGAAACGCGAAAACCGTCCCTTGGCCCCGGCTATCGCGTCCGCATCGGGTTCCAGGTGGTCAATGACGAGCGTTCGCTCGTGGTACGCCGCCGCGCGGCCGCCGGCCTTGCGGACCAGCGGCTCGAAGCCCAGCTGCCGGCAGGCGTGGGCGGCTGCCTCGAAGCCGGGCAGGTGCGCGTCGCGCTGGCCGAAAGCGACCGTGGGAACCGGCCGGTACAGCCGCAAGATGGGACCGAGTGAACCGGTCTTGACCTTCTGAAGGAGCCCGAGCGCGAAGTCGAGGTCAGCCGCGGCGCCCAGCGATTCCTGCTGCCGCACCACCGTCAGTGTCCGGGACCCGGCAGGCGCCTGCGGCATGTTGTTATGCTCCCTTATGGTCATTCTGCAATTCCTCGTCGTAGCCGCCGCCTTCGCCGTCATCGACGCCATCTGGCTCAAGACGATGAACCCGTTCTACCGCCGCCAGATTGGTGGCCTGATGGCCGACAAGCCCAATCTAGGTTACGCGGTGGTGTTCTACGTGATCTACATTGCCGGGATCGTGTTCTTTGCCCTGACGCCAGCGCTCGACGGCGGCAGCTGGCTCAGCGCTGTGGGCTACGGTGCCGCGCTGGGCGTGTTTGGCTACGCCACCTACGACCTGACAAATGCCGCCACGCTCAAGACGTGGCCGTGGCAGCTGATCGTCGTCGACATCCTGTGGGGAGCTGTGCTCACGGCGTTGGCCACGCTGGCCGGCTGGCTCGTCTTCCACACGAACTAGGACTTGCGCAGCGTCAGGATCTGTTCCGCGCGTCCGAACGGGCCTGTGAGGTCATGCAACACCGTGGAGGTGAGCCCGATCCCGTCCGTGCCGAACGTGACTTCGTTGTCCAGCCCCAGCCACTCCCCCTCCGGCTGCCGGTACATGTGGATCTGCAGGTCCAGGTTGGGGAAGGCGTAGCTGCCCTTGCCCGGCGGGACCCGGGCGGCAATGCCGTTCGCTGTGTCCACGAGGCCCACCAGCCGGGCGAGGTCGCCGCTGTCCGCCCGGTCGGTCAGCGGATAGTCGGTGCGGAGCCACACTGTCCCCGAGCCCGCCCGGTGGCCCTCGGCGATCCGCATGTGCAATGAGGCGATATAGCCGCCGGGCCAGACGGCCGCGGCGTCGTACGGCTCGCAGTCCTCAGGGGCCGGAATCCGGGGATCCTCGAAAGCCGCGATGGCGGACGTGTCCGAGGTGATCATCCGCCAGGCCGTGGCGCGGATGGCCGTGCGCCCGCCGGCGACGAGCTCGGCCTGCACCAGTTCGATGGTCCGGCCCGGGCGCAGGGTGGAGGTCACGATCTCGAACTCACCGCCGGGGATCAGCCCGAGGATTTCGTAGCTGAGCCGCGCCATGCGCATATCCTCGCGGGGCTCATGCCGGGCCAGGCAGTCGGCCATGATGCCGGATGCGGGGGCCATGTGCTGCTCGTGTTCGTTCCAGGCGCCTTGGGCGTGGATGGTGGAGCGGAACCGCCCGTCCCCCAGGACCTCGTAGTAGAAATCGCCCTCGGCAAGATCCGGTAGTGCAGCAGTCAACGTCCGCCCTTTCGCATGGCTGGTGATTCCAGAACACACTATCCTGCTGCGCTTTTCGCAGCTCCCGGCCGCTGTGTTTCCGGCTCCGGTCCGGCGCAGACCCGGGACGCGCGTTGCGTTTGTTCCCACTCGATCCGCTCTGACTGGGTAGACTCGGGTGAGGTTTTAACGACTATTCACCGAAGAGGTGCTCCCCCTGCTTAGAGTCATCAGCTACAACCTCCGCAAGCACGCGGCCAGCGGCGAGCTGGTCGATCTGGCCCGTGATTTCGAGATTGATGCTTTGTGCCTCCAGGAGTGCGACACGGACGATCTGCCCGAAACCATCGGGGATCTGCATCTGGCCGATTCCACCAAGGGCAACCGGCTGGGCCTGGCGATCTATTACCGCATGAGCCGTTTCACCGCCTACGAGACCAAGACCTTCGCCCTCAAGAAGTCCTTGCACGACCGGGTCCTCTCCCCCGCGCACGAGCGGCTCATCGGCACGCGGGTGACCGACAACGAGACCGACCACGGTCTCGTCATCGCATCGTTCCACGCAGCGCCGCTGACGGCGTCCAACTCACTGCGCCGGAACCAGATCCATGCCGCCCACGCCGAGCTGCTCAGCATGGGCGGCGGACTGATGTCCCTGATGGTGGGTGACTTCAACTATCCGTTCTTCACCAAGTCCCTGACAGCGCAGATGAAAGACGCCGGCTACGACCTCACCATGAGTGACCGACGGACCTACACCCGGTACAAAGTCTTCAAGGGCCATTTCGACTTTGCCACGTCCCAGGGCCTCGAGATCGAAAGCGTGGAGACGCTGGCCCGGGGCGCCTCGGACCACCTTCCCATCCTCATCACGGCCGAATATGGCCAGGATGGCAACGGCAACGGTGCGGCACCCGCGCCCAGCTGACGGGCGCTCCTGCCGGGTAGGTCCTGAGGGGTCGGTCGTGCCGGGCGGGTCCTGCCGCTAGGAGCCCGCATTGAAGACGTCCCCGCCGAAGCCGTTCAGCCCAGGCGCCCCGGCGTAGCCGAGGCGCGGGAGCTCAAACGCGTCTTCGATGCTGGCCAGGAGGCTGAAGTGGTTGTAGGCCCGGTCCGACGTCGTGCCGCCTTTCGTGAACGGCGAGAGGACCAGCGCACCAATCCTGCCGCCGGCCGTCCCTCCGGGCAGCAACCCTGAGGGCCCAACTGTCTTGCCCTCGGACTCGTCGAAGGTGATGACCAGCATCCCGTCCTGCCGGAAGGCCGGGGAGTCCAGGATGGCCGGGACCTGCTGGCTCAGCCAATGGTCTGCGGTGGCCAGTCCGCCTGCGCTGCCATCGACGCAGGGGTTGTCGTGGCCGTCATTGCAAAGATTGGGCGAGATGTAGGACAAGTTCGGGGTGGTGGCTACGGACTGGAGGTCGCCGCGGAGTTCGCTGAAGTCCACCACATTGCTCTGGCAGTCCGGTGACGAGGTGATGGCCTGGAAATACACGAACGGGTTGTGCCGCGTTGCGTATTGGTCCCCCACCTTGGCGCCCTGGCTGGTGTCCTGCCCGCCGAGTTCGGGATGCCGGCACGGCGTGCCCATGTCTTCCATGTAACCCTTCCAGGTCTTGCCGGCGGCGCTGAGCTGCCCGGCGACCGTGGGGACCGAGGCCGGATAGACGCAGCCGGTGCCCTCCGCCAAGCCGAACGCGCCGGTCCCCGTCAGCTCAAACGCGGCGTAAGTAGGGCAGTCGGCGCGGGTCATCGCGTTGGACGCCTGCCCGGAGATCTGGGCAAGGTAGTTCGGGTTCGAATTGTGGGCGATCCCGTAGTACTTCGAAAGCAGGACGCCCTGGCTGCGAAGCGTCTGCGACAGGTAGGGGGCCTCAGAACCTGCGCCCCACACCTTGTTGTAGCCCTTGTTCTCGAGATTGATGACGAACACGTGCCCGGGCTTCGACGCCGCCCCCGTGGTGGCCGTGCCCCCGGCCGTGGGACCCGGGTTGCTCCCCGGCGGCGCCGGCTCGCACGCCGCTGCCGACACCAGCAGGACTGCTGCAGCAAGCAGCGCGGCGATTCGCCGATGAGTTTTCGTGGCAGTCCGGCTCATGGATTCCGGCTTTCTGATTGACCGATCAGCGTGGCCTTGGCGGCTTCAGTGTTTGCACTCTTTCACACCGCGGTCAAGAAAACCCGCGAGGCCCCTGCACAGTTGCTGGGAATGAGTTCCGTCGTGAATGCTGCGGTGGCCCCGGCGGCTACGCTCAGGCCTTTCGCTGTGCGACGGCGCCGGCCAGCGAGGCCAGGCCCTTTTCGAAGTCGGCGCCGACCATCTTGTCCATATTCATGAACAGGGCAAAGACCTTGCCGACGCCCTTGTTCTCCCCGGTCATCGTCCAGGTGACCAGAGTGCCGTCACCGGAAGGCGTGAACGTGAAGGAAGTGGGGTTGACCGCTTTGAAGGGCTTGGTGAACTCCAGACGGATCTTGATGTTGCGCGGCTCGGCGGTGTCCACGATTTCCATCGTGCCGGAGCCGGCCTTGCGGTTCCCGCTCCAGGCGTACTTGGCGCCGACCCCGGATTCGGTGCCGGAGTAGCTCCGTTCCATGGCAGGATCAACTGACTCCCACGGCGACCACTTGGTCCATTCGCGGAAGCTGTTGACCAGCGGAAAGATGTCCTCGGCCGGTGCGGGAATGACTGCGCTGCGGGTAACTTCGTAGGTAGACATGCCGCAATCCTAGGGGGTGATCGGCCCCACCGGGCGCAGACAGGCAGGTCAGCCCTGCAGCGGGATTACCTCAATCCCCCCGTGCTGATCGGCAACGACCAGGACACGGGCCGCCGCCACACCCTCCAGTGCGGCCGCCAACCGGTTCTCCGGGGACCCGGCATCGCCCGCGGCTTCCCCACCGGCAGCGCCGGCAACGCCGGCAGCACTGGCAGCAGCACCAGCAGCGCCGTCGGCCCGCTTCCACACGGTGACGCCGGCCCCGGTGACCTCGTCGATGACGCGCCGCAGCGGTGCGGGGTCGGATCCCGCCACGAGGAACACGTGGCCGATGGTTCGCGGACGGACCGGACCGGCCGCGGCAAGTACGGCGCGGTCCTGCCGCCACACGGCAAAGTGGTACCCGAACACGAGTCCCGTGGCGACCAGAAGCCCCAGGGGTGCGCGGATCCGGTCCACCAGGCTTCCACCGCTGACCTCGCCCAGGAAGAACTCGAACATCCGGAACCCGATCACCAGCAGCGTGACCACCGCCACCACCGCGCTCAGGCCGAACACGGCCACCAGGTAGATCCGTCGCGCGTTCAGTCCGGCGCCGGTCGCCGCCGGCTGCTCCACGGGACGCCACGCAAGCCACCAGACCGGCCCGCCAACCAGGAGCGAGCTGATTCCCGCAAGCAGCAGCGTCCGCGCCCCGGCGCCGGCCAGCGGCGTCGCCGTCATCGCGAGGACCGAGTTGACGATCACGCCGATCCCGGACGCTGCCGCGACCAGGGCGACGCCGGAGGTCACCAGCCTGCCGCCCTGCAGCGTTGCCTCTGTGCGCCCGCGCGCGATGTTGCGGTGGTAGACCCAGACGAGGCAGCCGATGGCGGCCGCGGACACAGCCGGCGCGAGGGGCTCCAGCAGGAGCTCCAGCGGTTCGGAACGGTCGAACAGCAGGCGAAGGACCACGAAGAGCGCGACGCCGGCTCCGCCCAGGGTGAGAATGCCGGCGCCGAGCACCCCGACCGTGATGAGCGCGACGTCGGCCAGCCCGGTCTGCAGCCTCCGGCCGCCGTCGTGCTTCCAATGCCACCACCAGATAATGGTTCCGCCGACGGCCCAGACCAGGGATTGCAGCGCCGAAACCCACCACGGCTTGCCCACCGACACCTCAGTCGCGGCTCCCCGCAGGGCGGCATCCAGCAGTGTGGATAGGGCTGAGACGGCGCCGCCCACGCCCAGCACGAGCCCCAGCACCGAGCCGAGCACCGTGGGGACGTCGGCCAGGTCTGTCGGATTCTTCCGGGGGTTATGCCACATCCACCGGTGCCAGGCCCAGACCGCGGCCCACACCAGACCGGTGGCCAGCGACAGCCGCCATTCCAGCCCCTGCCCGCCGATCAGCGAGGACAGAGAGTTCAGCACGTTGGTGGCGGCGATGAGCAAGGCGAGCAGGTAGGCGCCAGCCAGGTAGAGACCCCAGCCGATGGCGGACCGCTCCTCCGGGTCGTCGAGCCGCCGCCATACCGCCCACCACAAGAGGGCAGCGAGCGGCCCGCCAATCAGGGCGAAAGCCAGCGAGCGCGCGAGCCCGGCGACGTCGTCCGAGGCCAGCTCCGTCCCCGCCACCAACAGGCGGCCCAGCAGTCCGCTGAGCCCGACGGCGGTGATCACCACCAGCGCGAACAGCAGCGCGTAGGTGATGAGCCGGCGCACAGTCCGTTGGGCGCTCACTGCTTCACCTGGCCCGGGCACACTGTCAGCTGCCAGGGTGCGGCGTCGATCAGCCAGCCGTTGCCCGACCGAACGAGGTCGAACGCGTCCTCCACCTGATATTCGGCGCTGCCGAAGGGGCCGCCCGGCTCGGAAACAGTGACGAGCACCCTCACGTCCGCGGATTCCGGCCGCTCGGTGGTGGATACCAGCGTGACGCGCAAATTCCGGGCCGTGGGGCGGGCGTCGGGTGTGCACTTGCTCCGGGCGGCTGGCGTCAGGTAGGCGGAGGCGGCCGCTTCATCCCCGGCAATGACGGCGGCGGCATAGCGCTGTGCGACGCCGGCGGGCGTTGACTCGGCCAGGGGCGCAGGTTCCCCGCGGGTGAAGACAACTGCCAGCGCGATGATCACGATCACCGCGATCGCGGCCAGGATGGCCAGCAGGGTCCGGTCGGGCCTGGTGCGGCGCGGCTCCCCCGGCTTCTCCGGGCCGGGTTCCTCCGGCGGTCCTTCAGGCTGCGGGCTCATGCCGCAAGTATGGACGCCGGTCCAGCGCACGGTCACGATGTCTTTCGTCCCCTTTCCGCGGCGTCCGCGTCGACGCAGCCGAAGCCAGCCACTACGCTCGGAAAATGGGATTCATGCGCAAAGCCCTCGCCGCTGCGGTTGTGCTGATGGCCGGCCTTCTCGGCGGGGCCCCCGCGGCGCTCGCCGTGACGCCGACCGCCGTCGTGGTTGAAGACCGCGCCGGGGTATTGGACCAGCGGACGCTGCTGCCGGCGGTACAGGCCACCGACTTTTATGAGCCCACCAAAGTTGCGGTCTACACGTACAACGGCACGGCCGCCGACAATCTGAACGAAGAAGTCCTGAGGTTCGCCCGCACCGAACATCCCGAATGGATCAGCGCCGACGGGCAGAAATGGGCAGACGGGCTGTTCATCTTCGCCCTCGACCCGGTGGGCCGGCATGTGGGGACGTACATGGGCGAGGACCGGAAGGTCTCCCTTGAACAGCGCGAGGACATCCAGAACGCCGCCAAGGAGCTCCTTCGCGATGCGCAGTGGACCGAGGGCACCATTGCCGGGATCCGCCGCGGTGCCGAACTCATCAACCAGCCGTGGTACCGGTCCACGGCTTTCCTCGTCACAGCCTGGGCGGCAGTGGCCGCCGCAGTCTGCGCAGCCGCGGCATGGCTGATCGTGCGGTGGCGGACCAGGGTGTCCAGCCGGAAGGAACTGGCCCGGGGCGACGCCAGCTACGCCAATGTCAGCATGGACCTGCAGGTGACCGAGCTCAACGCCAGCACTATTCCCGAGTCATCCCGGTACGGGGGCACGGTGCTCGAAAAACACCGCACATTCGTGAACCACTACGGTGCAGCCACCGAACTATCCAACCAGGTACACGCCCTCAGCAGCCGGGACCTGAGCCGCCGGCCCAACCTCAAACTGGTCCGGAGTTACGCCGACACCGCCGCCGAACTCGACGCGCTGGACGACGTGATCGCCGATACCAATGCCTTGCTCAACCGAGGCTCGTCCTGGCCTGCCGCCTGGGACCGCCAGCTCGCGCCGTTCCGCAGTGACCTGGACGGCGTGGAAGACCTGCTGAGCCAGCGCCGCGCCGAGGGAACCTCAGCGACGGCGGCGGCCCTGAGGTCCTTCCGCGACGAAAGCCGCCGTGACATGGAGCGCTGGTCGGCGGAACTGGCGGACGGCTCAATCACACCCGAAACGGCGCTGGACCGGTTGCGTGATGCCCGGACCCACCTCTCGGAGCTGTTGAAGGAGCACGCCGACACCCTGATCCAGGCCTTTGCCCGCAATGATAAGGAAGCCGGGCTGATGCGCGAGGAAATGGACAGCGCTCAGGCGGGAGCGAAGGCACGATACGGCCGCACATACGAGCCAAGCATCCTCGGAACGGTGTACCCGTCCTACTACTTCTTCTCAGTCCCGAGCTTCAACACCGGCTTCACCAGCGGCGTCAGCAGTGTCAGCAGCGCGCGCGGCGGCGGCACCACCACCGGGTACGGGTCCAGCGGCGGAAGCTTCTCCGGGTCCGGGAGCTCATCAAGTTTCTAAGGCCACGTTTCCGGGGCCCTACTCCTTGGGGCCTAACTCCTGGGGCCCTTACTTGGAGCCTTACTCCTAGGGGCCCGAACTCCTAGGGCCCGGTCCCGGGCCGTTCGACGACGAAATCACCGCCGGGAAACATGATCGTCTCGTGCCCGTCATCGAACCTGACGAGGTACGGCGGCGCCCCATCGGCGCCCCTGACCTCAAGGATCAATCCGTGCCGGTCCGTGGACTCGACCGTGGTCCCCCGGATGACGATGCGGTCCCCTGCGACTGCCTTCATGGCCACCACCTGTATCCCTATTGACGCCTGCGTGCCCGAAGATCATTATGACTCTTGACGGTGGGGGGCGCCATGGCCTTGGATCGAGGAACCGTGCCGTGAACACCATCCGGTCATTTTCCACAGCAGAAAAAACATTCAGCACCCATTTCTCCGAGTTCGGCTCCGCCGCCGGACCGCGTCGCCCGACCTCCTCGCTTCCCGGGCTCGTCGGTCCGGGCCACCGGCGACGCCGTCCCGGTGGTCGCCACTCCGCGGGCCCGGGCAACATCATGGAGTTTGCGGGGTACCGGCCATGATGAGTGCAATCGTGCGCTGGACTCTGCAGTTCAGGCTCTTGGTCCTGGCAGCGGCCGCGGGAATCCTCGCCCTCGGGCTCACCAGCCTGCCGAGCATGTCCGTGGACGCCTTCCCGGAATTTGCCCCGCCCCAGGTGGAGATCCAGACCGAAGCCCTGGGACTGTCGGCCGCCGAGGTTGAGCAACTCATCACCTCACCCATGGAAGCCGACCTGCTGAACGGGGTCGCCTGGGTGGAGGCCATCAGGTCCAAATCCGTCCCCGGCCTGTCCTCGATCCAGATGGTTTTCAAGCCGGGAACGGACCTCCTTCGCGCACGCCAGCTGGTCTCGGAACGGCTGACCCAGGCACGCGCACTGCCGAACGTTTCGGCGGCGCCGGTGCTGATGCAGCCGCTGTCCTCGACCAGCCGGGTCATGATGATCCGGCTGACCTCCAAGGACATGTCGGCCATCGACATGTCCGTCCTGGCCCGCTGGACCATGAAGCCCGGGCTCCTGGCCGTGCCGGGCGTCGCCAACGTGGCGATCTGGGGCCAGCGCGACCAGCAGCTCCAGGTCCTGGTGGACCCGGCGCGGCTCGAAGCCAAGGGCGTCACGCTGGACGAAATTATCAAGACGACCGGCAACTCCGTGTGGGTCTCGCCACTGAGCTACCTGGAGGCATCCACACCCGGCACCGGCGGCTTCTTCGAGACGGGCCACCAGCGGATCGGGGTCCAGCATGTCCTGCCGATCACCACACCGGAGGACCTGGGCCAGGTCCCCGTCCAGGGTGCGCCAGGCCATCTCCTGCTCAAAGACGTCGCCACGGTGTCAACGGATCACCAGCCGCTGATCGGCGACGCCCTGCTGAGCAAGGAAGCCGAGCTGTTGCTGGTCATCGAGAAATTCCCGGAGACCAACACGATGGACGTGACCCGGGGCGTTGAAGAGGCCCTGCACGCCCTCCAGCCCGGCCTGCCCGGCGTCGCGATAGATACCAGCGTCTACCGGCAGGCGTCGTTTATCGACGAGGAGATCGGGACGCTCGGCGCCGCCCTGCTGGTGACGCTGCTGCTCATTGTCGCCATGTTTGGGGCCTTCTTCCGATCCTGGCGCACCGCCTTGATCAGCCTCATCACGATCCCGGTGTCGCTGACCGCGGCGGCGCTGGTGCTCGATGGGCGCGGCACCGGGATAAACACCATGGTCATGGCCGGCCTGGTGCTGGCCCTGGCGGTCATCGTGGGAGACGTCGCGGAAGACCTCAGCGGCATCGCCCGGGCACGGAGGGCCGAGACCGGGTCCCGCCGCGAACCTTCCGACGGCGGGACGGAGTCTACGCCGGCACAGGATAGGCAGCCGCGCGATTCAGTGATCCCGGCCGCCCTGCGGGCAGCCCGCACACCAATGCTCTACTCACTGCTGATCATGGCTTTGGCCCTCACGCCCGCGCTGTTCATCCCCGGTGAGAACGGTGCCCTGTTCGGACCTCTGGTCCAGAGCTACCTGATTGCCCTGGTTGTCTCGATGATCATCGCCCTCACGGTCACTGCAGCCCTCGCGTTCGTCCTTCCGGCGGCATCCAAGGCCCCGGAGCGGCGGTCCCTCCGGCGGCTTGAAGGCGCGTACGGCAGGTATGTGAAGCGTTTGGCAGGGAAAACCCGGTGGGTATTCGCCGCCGCCGCGGTGGTGGCGCTGGCCGGACTGGCGCTCGCTCCCCAGCTGGCCGGAACCCATCCCGTGGTGCCCGTCCTGGCGGACAAGACCCTGGTGGTGCACTGGAGCGCGATAGCCGGCACCTCGGACCAGGAAATGAGCCGGATCACCGAGGCAGCAGCCGACGAACTGCGCACGGTGCAAGGGGTGGCCAACGTTGGAGGACACATCGGACGCGCGATCACCTCCGACCAGGTCGGCGACGTCAGCTCCGGCGAGCTGTGGGTGACCGTCGCCCCGGACGCCTCGTACGCCGACACGGCCGCCGCCGTCGACCGCGTGATCGCCGGCTATGCGGGCCTGACCAGCAAAGTCTCCACCTATCCGCAGGAACGCATCGACCAGATCCGGGATGAAGCCGACAGCGGCTTCGCCGTCCGGGTCTTCGGACTCGACCCGGCGATCCTGCGGCAGAAGGCGGCGGAGGTCCAAACAATCCTGGAGCACACGGCCGGGGTGGCCAATCCCCACGTCGACCTGCCCGCCGAACAGCCCATCGCGGAAGTCAAGGTGGACCTCGCCGCGGCCCAAAAGGCCGGCGTCGTCCCCGGCGACGTCCGCCGCGCGGCCGCCGCCCTGCTGCAGGGCATTGAAGTCGGCAACCTTTACGAACAGCAGAAAGTCTTCTCCGTCATTGTCAAGGGCGCCGCTGCCACCCGCAGCAGCCTGGACAGCGTCCGCAACCTGGTCATCGACACCCCGAACGGCGGCCACGCCCGCCTCGGCGACGTCGCCCAGGTGACCATGGTCGGGAATGAATCCGTGATCCTGCACGATGACACCTCGCGCCGCATTGACGTGAAGGCCGACGTCCAGGGGCGGCCCCTGGGCGACATCCAGCGTGACATCAACGCGGCCCTGCAGCAGATGCAATTCCCGATGTCCTACCACGCCGAGATTCTCACCCAGTACGCCCAGCAGCAAAGCAATTACCAGTGGCTCTGGCTGCTCGCGGCGGTCGCCGCGGCCGGCATCCTGGTCCTGCTGCAAACAGCGACGGGGAGTTGGCGGCTCGCCGCCCCGCTCTTCCTGGGCCTGATCCTGGCACTGTCCGGCGGCGCGCTCGCCGCCCAGGCCACCGGCGGCGTCAACGCGCTGGTCGCCCTGGTCGCCTTCGCCGCAGTCCTGGGAATCGCCGTCCGCGGCGCCCTTCTGCTGGCAGGCCACGTCCGGGGCCTGCGGGAAACAAATGCTTCGGCCCCCTGGCAAGCGCTGGTGGTCCGCGGAAGCAGGGAGCGGCTGGGACCTGTCCTGATGTCGACCGTGATAACGGCGCTGGCGCTGGTGCCCCTGGTCCTGCTGGGCGGGGTCGTCGGAACGGAAATCATCCTGCCGCTTGCCGTGATCATCTGGGGCGGCCTGCTGACAACAACCTTCTTCACGCTGTTCGTGGTGCCCGCTGTGCTGCTTCGGTTCGAGCCCCAGCAGGCACCCAGCCCGCCGGCCGGCCAAGGCACCGCCGCACCAGCTGAAAGCCGGGATGCGTCATGAACTCCACACTTTCGCCGCGGGGCAACAAGGTCGCGGTTTTCATCGTTGCGCTGATCGTGACGGTGTTTACGGCGCTCTCGGCCACAGGTTGCGCCCAGGCGCCGGAGGCCGCACCGTCCGAAGGCGAACCGGCGGAGATCGCTGAAGTCCCCGGCACGGATCTTCACCGGCTCACCCTCACCGACCACGCCGTCGAACGGGTCGGGATCGCGACGGCGGTGACCGCAGTGGACCCCCAGACCGGGAAACTCACTGTCCCCTACGGGGCCATCCTGTACGACAGCTCGGGCAAGGCATGGGTCTACACCAACCCTGAGCCCCGGGTCTACGTCCGCCAATCCATCACGGTCCAGCGCATCAACGGCGACGTTGCCGTCCTGACGGACGGGCCGCCGGCAGGGACCGTGGTAGTCACCACAGGTGCCGCGGAACTTCTCGGCACCGAATTCGATACGGCCGAGTGACATGCGCTGGCTCATCGGGATCAGCCTCCGTTTCAAGACGGTTGTAGTCGCCCTCGCATGCGCCGTGATGCTGCTGGGTTCCCTGCAGTTGGGCGCCGCATCCGTGGATGTCTTCCCGGAATTCGCCCCGCCACGGGTGGAAATCCAGACCGCATGCCTCGGGTTGACGGCCCAGGAAGTCGAAGAGCTCGTCAGTGTGCCGATCGAGGCCGCCGTGAGCGGCATGCCGGGCCTGGACGAGATCCGGTCCAAGTCCGTACCCCAGCTGTCCTCGATCGTGCTGCTCTTCCATCAGGGCACTGACCTGCTCAACGCCCGTCAGCTCGTATCGGAACGGATGGCTTCGGTGACCGCGGCGCTGCCCACGTGGGCGGCCCCGCCGGTGATGCTGCAGCCGCTGTCCGCGACCAGCCGCGTGATGAAGATCGGGATGACGTCGTCGGAACATTCGCTCATCGAAATGTCCATGCTGTCCTACTGGACCATCCGGGCCCGGCTCCTGCGGGTCCCCGGGGTGGCCAACGTGGCCATCTGGGGCGAGCGGCTCCAGATGCTGCAGGTCCAGGTGGAGCCTGCCAAGCTCAAGGCCCAGAACGTCTCCCTGAACCAGGTCATGGAAGTCACCGCCGGAGCCCTCGACGCCGGGCTGCTGAAATACTCGCCCGGACGCTTCATCGGCACGGGCGGCTTCATTGACAGTCCGACCCAGAGGATGGGGATCCGCCACGTCCAGCCGATCCAGACGCCCGCGGATCTGGCCCAGGTGACCATTCGGGAAAAGAACGGCGTGGCGCTGCATCTGGGCGACGTTGCCCAGGTTGTCGAGGACCATCAGCCGCTGATTGGTGACGCCGTGATCAACAACGGCCACGGGCTTATGCTGATCGTCGAGAAGCTGCCCTGGGGCAACACACTGGACGTGACCAAAGGTGTAGAGGAGGCCCTCCACGAGCTGCAGCCGGGTCTGAGCGGCATCAACTTCGACACCACGATCTTCCGGCCCGCCAGCTTCGTCGAGGAGGCGATCTCAAACCTCAGCGTCGCGCTGCTGCTCGGCTGCCTGTTGGTCGTCATGATCCTCGTCGCGTTCCTGTTCCAGTGGCGCACGGCCCTGATCAGCATCGTCGCCATTCCCTTGTCCCTGCTTACGGCCGCGCTGGTGCTCTACTTCACGTCCAGTGCCATCAACACGATGGTCCTGGCGGGTCTGGTCATCGCCGTGGGAGTGGTGGTGGATGACGCGATCATCGACGTCGAGAACATCATGCGCCGCCTACGGCAGCGGCGCGCCGCGGGCAGTGATGAATCTGCGGCATCGGTGGTTTTGAAAGCCTCCCTGGAGATGCGGAGCCCGATCGTCTACGCGACCCTGATCATTGTGGTCGCCGCCGTACCGATCTTCTTCCTGGAAGGGCTGACCGGCGTCTTCTTCCGGCCGCTGGCCGTCTCCTACACCCTGGCCGTCCTGGCCTCCATGCTCGTGGCGCTGACAGTGACGCCGGCCCTTGCCCTGATTCTGCTGGGCAACGCCAAACTCGAAGAACGCGATGCGCCGCTGGTCCGGGTGCTCAAACGCGGCTACCACGCCGCCTTGTCCAAGGCCATGAACCGGCCCCGGTTCGGTTACGCAGGCTTTGGCGTTCTGGCGGTGGTGGGCCTGGTCCTCGCTCCCCTGATGGGTTCGTCCCTGTTCCCCACGTTCAAGGAACGGGACTTCCTGATGCACTGGATCTCCGAACCGGGAACCTCTGCCGCCGAAGAGTTCAGGATTTCCCAGCGCGGCTGTGAGGAATTCCTCAAGGTCCCCGGGGTCCTGAACTGCGGCACGCACATCGGGCAGGCATTCGCCGCGGACGAGATCGTCGGTGTCAATGCCGGCGAACACTGGATCAGCATCGACCGCCACGCTGACTACGACAAGACGGTGGCCGCTGTGGAGGAAGTGGTCAACGGCTACCCGGGGCTGCACCGTGACGTCCAGACCTATCTGAAGGAGCGGATTGAAGAGGTCATCACCGGCGCCAGCGAACCCATCCTCGTCCGCGTCTACGGTGACGACCTCAACGTGCTCCGGGAACAGGCGCAACGGGTCAAGACCCTCATGGACTCGATCGAGGGCACCGAGGACCCGCATGTCTCCCTGGAGGTGGAAGTCCCCCAGATCGCCGTCACGGTTAACCTGGCCGCGGCGCAGAAGTACGGCCTCAAACCGGGCGACGTCCGGCGCGCGGCCGCGACACTCGTGGCAGGCGAGGAAGTCGGCGACGTCTTCCGGGACGGCCGGGCCTACGACGTCCAGGTCTGGAGTACGCCGGCCACCCGTTCCTCCGTCACCAGCATCGAGGATCTGCCCATCGACACGCCCAGCGGAACGCGGGTTCGCCTCGCCGACGTCGCGGACGTGAGCCTACAGGCGACGCCGAACCAGATCGACCGCACCAACGGTTCCCGCCGTGTCGAGGTGGGATCCTTCCTGGCCAACGGAGCGGACCTGGGAACCGTGGTCGGTGAGTTGAAATCGCGGCTGGAGAGCCTGGAGCTCCCCACCGGCTACAGCGTGCAGCTGCTCGGCGAATACACCGAACGCGAGGCGGCAACGAACCGTCTGATGATCTACTCCGCGGCGGCACTTGTGCTGATTCTCCTGCTGCTGCAGGCGTCCTTCCGCAGCTGGCGGCTGGCAGTCCTGTCGCTGCTGACGCTGCCCGTAGCCCTGGTGGGCGGGGTCATAGCCGCCTACATGACCGGCGGCGTCCTGTCCCTCGGGTCCCTCGTCGGCTTCCTCACGGTGATGGGGATCGCTGCGCGCAACGGCATCCTGCTGATCAACCACTGCCAGCATCTGGAAACCTATGAAGGCCAAACCTTCGGCCGCGCCCTGGTGATGCGCGGGGCGGCGGAGCGGCTCTCGCCCATCCTCATGACTACCCTGGCCACCGGGCTGGCCCTGGTGCCCCTAGTGGTCATGGGCAACATCCCGGGCCATGAAATTGAACACCCCATGGCCGTCGTCATCCTGGGCGGGCTGGTCACCTCCACCCTGCTCAATCTGTTCATCGTGCCCTCCCTCTATCTCCGGTTCGCCAAGTCCAGGAAGACCATCGAGAGGGAACGCGCTGCCGCCGGGCCGGCGACCGTCTGACGGCAGCCAGACTCAGAACAACGCGGCGGTCACAGTCCGGGTGAGCTGCTGAATGATCTGGGTGCGGGGGCCCATATCGGAGTAATTCTTGCCCCGGGTGTACACGACGAACACGAAGGCCCGGCCGTCCTTGTCCAGGACGGCCGCGTCATGCAGGTTTCCGAACAGCAGTCCGTACTTATGGTGAACCCCTACCCCGGGCGGAACCGCAGGCGGGATCAGTGTCTCAAAGTTGGTGTTCTGCATATAGGACAGGAGCTGGGCGGTGTTACGGGCATTGAGCAGCTGTCCCGTGTAGAGCAGCTGGAGGGTCCTGGCCATTTCTGCGGGCGTCAGCAAGTTGACCGTGCGGTCGTAGGTGATCCCGATCGACGCGGCGTATTCCGTGATGCCCCGCTGGCCGACCGCCCGCAGGATCAGCGCCCACGAATCGTTGTTGCTCTGCTGGACCATCTGGCGGATCTGGGCGCCGGCCGTCGAGGCGCCCATCCGGGCGGTCAGCGAGGCGCGGCCGGTTTCCACGAGGTGGTAATACGCCGACGCGGCCAGGATCTTCGCCGTGCTGGCGGCCACAAACTTGCCCTGGGCCCCATAGCCGTGGACCACGCCGTCGGAGACATCGATCAAGGACACCCCCAGCGCATAGGCGCTGTTGGCCGCGATGATCCCGTTGATCTGGCTGTCCAGTTCAGGGTCAATGGCCGGGACCGCGACGGCAGGCACGGCGGGGACCTCAGCCGGTTTCCCGGCGGCCGCCGAGACGGTGCCCGCCACGGGCGAAGCAGTTGCGGGCAGGTCAGATGCCGGCGGAACGTTCCGGCCGGCATCGGCGACCGGCGCCGTCGCCGCAGCGGCCGGCGGGTCAGAAGGCAGCCCTGCCTGAACGCCCGCATAGACGCCGCCGGCGGCTACAAGGGCAAGTGCGACGGCGGCCGCCATCAGATACTGCCGCCGGCTCCTCCCCTGCTGCCGGATCCTCACCTCACGCCGGGCAAGGGACCGCGGGCCGGGCTGGGACCCGTCGCTTGCCCGGTGCCCGCCGGAGCGGTAGTGGCGCGGCGTCGGCTCAGGCATCCGGACCGGCCCCGTGCTGTTGTTCGAATCGTTCGCAGGCATCGTACTTCCCCGAAGGTGACTGACCGCGGTGGGGCCATAGACTTCCAGCATTCTTCCCGCTTGCGGCATCCCGCGCAAGGGCACGTATCCGGGAACAAGCGGTTCTGCCATCCAAAGCCGCGGCGTACTGTGGAGAAAACGTGAGGAGCGGAGATGCGAAAAATCGTCCTGGCCATGCAGGTGTCCCTCGACGGATTCTTCGAGGGCCCGGACCGCGACATCAGCTGGCACATGGTCGACGACGAGCTGCACCGCCACTTCAACCAACAGTTGAGCACCATGGGCGCCTTCCTTGACGGCCGCGTCACGTACGAGCTGATGGAAGGGTTCTGGCCCACCGCGGACAAGGACCCAGCCGCCGGCCCAGTGATCGCCGAGTTCGCCCGGATCTGGCGGGACATGCCCAAGATCGTCTACTCCCGGACGCTGACATCAGCCGACTGGAACACCACCGTAGTCCGGGATGTGGTGGCGGAAGAAGTGCTGGCCCTGAAGGCGCAGCCGGGCGGGGACCTGGCCCTCGGCGGGGCAGAACTGGCCGATACCTTCCGGCGGCTCAGGCTGATCGACGAATACTGGCTATACGTCCATCCGGTACTGATTGGCCGGGGCAGGCCACTGTTCAAGGCTGCGGACAGCAGAGCCCAGCTCCGGCTGCTGGAGACACGGGCTTTCAGCAACGGAGTGGCGCTGCTGCGCTATGCCGCGTAGCCGGCGCGGCGGCCCCCTGCGGCCATCTCTGCTCCACTTTCTTAAGCATTTCTTAAACGGCTGACGGAAGAGTGGAAGTTGTCGCCTGTCCGGGCGCCCTTGTCCCGAGCCGGAGGATCCCATGACTGGACCTGCCCCTGTTAAGCGCGATACGCCGCCGGGCGGTGATGGAGCACTGAGCCGCAGTGGAGTACTGCGCCGTCCCGACGCCTTGCCTCCCACCGCGGGGCCCCGGCTGTGGGCCCTCCCCCAGATCCGCCACTGGCTGGTGCTGGGCATTCTGCTGTCCGCCGCCGTCGTGGCGCTGGGCGTGGCGGCGCAGCTGACCCCCGGCTTTAGCGCCGCCGAGCTCGGGATCGATCAGGACCTAAGCCATCACCACGCCGCCGCCCTGACCGCCGTCGCGATGGCCCTGAACGTTGTGTTTGGCCCGGTGGCGGGCCTCGCGCTGATCGGCGCCACGGCGCTGTCCATCTGGCTGTTCCGCGGCGGCCTGCCCAAGGCGGTTGCTTTCGGCCTCGTGGCATCATCCGGCTGGGTGGCGAGTGAAATCTTCAAGCTCATCGTGGCCCGCCAGCGGCCCAACCCTGCCCTGCTGTTCGATCCCCTGGCGCCGGAAACGGGTTCCAACAGCTTCCCAAGCGGCCACGTGTCCTTTGCGGTGGCACTGGGATTCGCAGTGTACTTCCTGGCCCGCGGAACCCGCTGGGCCAAGGTCACGGCCGCCGGGGCGGCGGCGGTGGCCCTGATCGTAGCCTGGTCACGGCTGTATATCGGCGTCCATTACCCCACCGACGTCGCGGCGTCATTCCTGGCTGCGAGCGCAGCCGTGGTCTTGCTCGCGGGACTGTGGAACCGTGGTGCGCCGCGGATGGCGGATTGGCGTCGGGTGACGTCCGGCGGCCGGCCGCTGGGCGCTGAGGGGAAATGATAATGCCCGCCCTCAACGTTCTTGCCGTCCTTCCGGCCGCCCCCGCCGCCGGAACACCGTCCCTGCTGGACCCGGCAAGCCTGCTCGCCGGGTTGGGCCCAGCCGCCTTGGGTGTGATCGCCCTCATGGTCTTCATCGAATCGGGCGTGCTCTTTCCCTTCCTGCCCGGCGACTCCCTGCTGTTCACCGCAGGCCTTCTGCACCAGCAGCTGCAACTGACGTTGCCCGTGCTGATCGGCGTCGTCACCGCGGCCGCGGTCGCCGGGGACCAGGTCGGCTACATGCTCGGACGGAAATTTGGCCGGCGCTGGTTCAAGGACGACGCCCGGATCCTGAAGACAGCGCACCTGACCACCACGGAGGACTTCTTCCGCCGCCACGGCGGGGCCGCCGTCGTGCTGGCCCGCTTCGTCCCCATGGTCCGGACGTTTGCTCCCCTGACCGCCGGGATCGCGCGCTATGACTACAAATCCTTCACCCTGTGGAATATCACCGGCGCCGCGGCATGGGCGGCCTCCGTGACGATGCTTGGCACCTGGCTGGGGCACTTTGACATCATCGCCAGGAACATCGACGCCATCGCCGTGGCCATGGTGCTCGTCTCCGTCGTGCCGGGGGTGGTGCAGCTCCTCAAACGCCGCCGCAACTCCCGCGGCGCATCCGCATCCGCAGCCAACGCCGCCGGCGACACGGCGGAGGAACCCGGGGGCGGACGGCGGACTGAGGAAATGGCCGCGGAAGAATAGCTGACATGACTTCCGCTGAGCTTCCCTCCCTGCTGCTCGTCGAGGACGACGCCGTCCTGGGACCGCTCATCGCCGAGCTCCTGGACCCCGACTACCGGGTCCAGTTGGTCACCAACGGCCGCGATGGCCTCCACCAGGGGCTGACCGGGAGCTGGGACGTCATGGTCGTCGACCGCGGGTTGCCCGCCATGGACGGCATCGCCCTCATCACGGCTTTGCGGTCGAAAGGCATTGCCACGCCCATCCTGATCCTGACCGCACTGGGCGATCCCGACGAAAAGGTCAGGGGACTGGACGCCGGCGCCAACGATTACGTGACCAAGCCGTTCGACGCCGGCGAGCTGGCAGCACGCCTGCGCGCACTGACGCGCTCCTTCCCTCCCCCGGCCCCGGCACCGGTGGCGATCGGGGACTGGGAACTGGACCCGACGCAGCGCTCCGTCCGTTCCATCTACGGGCAAACGGTGCCGCTGACCGCGAAGGAAGGCCAACTGCTGGCAGCCCTTGCCGCGGAACCGGACCGCGTCTTCACCCGGGACGAGCTCCTCGCGGCGTGCTTCCACGCCTCGGAGCAGCCCGGCGTGATCGATACCTATGTCCATCACCTGCGCCGGAAGATCTCCAAAGCCGTGGTCCGCACGGTGCACGGCCTCGGATACCAGATCGGCGATGCTCATGAGTGACGGCCGGCCGGCCGGCGGAAATCCGGACCACTCCGTCCTGCGCAAGGCCTCCCTCAAGGTCGCGCTGCGGATCAGCGCCGCGTGCGCGGTCATGGTTCTCGGGCTGCTCGCCGCCACTGCGCTGTACCTCACGAACCAACTGGCCCATCCTGAAGTGCCGCGTTCGGCGGCGGCCGGGGCGGCCTACACATACCTGGATTCCAAGGATGTCCTCGAAGCCATGATCATCGCCGGAGTGGCGGGAATCCTGCTGGCCGGCATCGTCGGGTGGCTCAGCGCGCGCAGCGCCATCCGACCCCTTAGTGAGGCCCTGGCCAGGGAGCGGCGTTTCGTCCAGGACGCGAGCCACGAATTGCGCACCCCGTTGACCATCTTGGACACCAGGATCCAGCTGGCCCAGCGCAACACTGTGCCCGGCTCCAAGCAAAGCCAGGACCTGGCCCGGATCCGGGAGGACGCCGCGACGCTGACCGGGATTGTCAACGAACTGCTCCTCGCGGCTACCGCGGAGGCCCCGGCCCACTCCGCACCCCCTGCCGACCTGGCCGATGCTGCCGCCGGCGTCGCCGTCAGTCTCCAGCCGGTGGCAGAGCAGCGGAAGGTGCGCCTGGAATTCTCTGCCGATGCCCGGCCGCTGGCCCGGATCGAGAAGAACGCGCTGCGCCGTGCCGTGCTGGCCCTGGCGGACAACGCCCTGGCCCACACGCCTCCGGGCGGCCGCGTGTCCATCATGACCTCAATCGAGCAGAAGCGCGCCGTGATCACCGTGGCGGACTCGGGGACCGGAATTACCGGCGTCGATCAGGCCCGGATCTTTGACCGGTTCGTGCGGACGGCCGGCACCGGCACCTCACAGGGACAGCGGAGCTTTGGCATCGGGCTGGCCTTGGTCCGGGAGATTGCCGTCGCTGCCGGGGGCACTGTCGAGGTGGCCGCGACCGGGGACGAGGGAACGGTCATGAAGTTGACGCTTCCGCTCAGTGCGAGCGGGAATCCCTGAGGATCCTGTGCCGGAGAAAGGCGGTGCCGCCGGGAGCCCGGACCCCCAACATGCAGAGACAGGAAAGACCGGCGATCGATTTGCCCCCAAGGGAAATCGACCGCCGGTCTTTCCGGACTGTCTGGCCCCGGTCGGGGCCATACGGCTTAGGCGCGGACGAAGGTCACGCCGCCGGTCGCGGTGAGCCACGACAGCGGGTGCACCATGGTCTGGTTCTTGCCGTTCATGCCGCCGCTGACCACCTGGCCGTTGCCGGCGTAGATGCCGACGTGGCCGGACTGGACCACCATGTCACCGGGCTGAGGCGTGGCCACTACGGCTCCAAGGCCAAGGAACGCGCGGGGGCCGATGTCGCCAACGGGCTTGCCCGCGGCGCCAAGGGCCTTCTCCACCATGGCGGTGCAGTCCTGGGTGATGCCCACCTGGCTGTAGGCGGCCGAGAGCATGATGGCGTTGCGTCCGCCGGCAGCGGGCGCCGCGGCCGGCGCTGCTGCCGGAGCGGCCTGCACCTGGACGGTCGCCTTGGGCGCTGCCACCGGGGCTGCAGCGGGCGCTGCCGCCGGGGCTGCAGCGGGAGCCGGAGCCGGAGCAACGGGCTTCTCGATGACCGGCGCGGCAACAGAATCCACTGCGGGGCGCTCGAAGCTGATCTTGACGCTTGAATCGGCGCTGACGGGGGCGCTGACCTGTCCGGTGACGTCGATGTTCGACGCCGGAGCGGAGTCACGCTGCACGGGGGCGGTGGCGGCGTTGGCGGCCATTCCGCTGGTCAGGACCAGGCCGGATGCGGCGGCGAGGACGGCGGCATGGCGCGCAAAAGTATTGACTGAAGTCATGATTGTAGCCTCTCCCAATGCCTGCGAGGTGAGCTGTCGGATTCGGATGGGAGGCACCCGGCCGCACTCCCGGGCCCGTCGTGGCGGGCACTGTGCGGCTTCACCCCAAGACCTGCATATCAGCAGGTCAAAAGTGGTTTCCCCGTCTCTGCCGGACGTTGATGCGAGTTACCCCCGGGCCGCGGCAGAGTTAGGCAATCGGCTGGGGAGCGCCCGTATCGGAGACAACAGGCACTCATCAACCGTAGCGCGAACCGCACCCGAAAGTCACATTCAGGTAACGGAGGCGGTGATGCCGAGCCGCAATTTGCCCATAGGGCGGCGCCGTTTCCGAACATAGGATGATGCCATCAGCACCACCGGAAGCGGAGGCCCGAAATGAACAGCCATTGTGTCGCCATCTGCCAGTTGAGCACTCAGCCCCAAGAGGATTTCGACGTCAACACCGAGCTGCTGATCCTGGACGGCGGGGACGTCCATGTGAGCACATGGGACGCGGAACCGCGCGACGGGGGCTTCGACGAGCACGTCCTGAATGACCGGGTGGACGCGCTCGGGTACATGGTTGTCAACGACTGGGCCTTCCTGGACGGGAAGGCCTACGCAGTAGTGGAACGGCGGTCGGGAACGGTGCCGGCGGGCCGCGGCGAACCGTGACCTTCCTGTCCCTGGCGCTGATCGCCGTCATCGCCCTGGCTGGCCCCCTGCTGGCCCTGCCCGTGCGCTGGCACTTGCCTGTCATGCTGGGTGAGCTGCTGGCCGGCATCGCGATCGGGCGCTCAGGCCTGGCCCTTGTGGACCCCGCGGATCCGACATTCACCCTGCTGGCCAATATCGGCTTTGCGCTGATGATGTTCGTGGCAGGCACGCACGTTCCCGTGCGGGATCCGCACATCCGTGGCGCCCTCGGGAAGGGCTCGCGCCGGGCGATTGTGGCCGCAGCGGCAGCGGTGGTGGTCGGAACCGGCATCGGGCTGCTGTTCGGGACTGGACATGCTCCCCTCTATGTCGTGCTGCTGGCGTCTTCGTCGGCCGCCCTGGTGCTTCCAATCGTCGATTCCCTGCGCCTCGGCGGGCCAGATGTCGTGGACATGACAGCGCAGGTGGCAATAGCCGACACAGCCTGCATTGTGGCGTTGCCGCTCCTGGTGGATCCGCCCCACGCAGTCCAGGCGGCGCTGGGCGTCCTCGTAGTGACCGGGTGCGCGGTGGGGCTCTTTGTCGGCCTGAGCTGGCTGGAGCGCCGGGGAATCCGCCGGCGCGTGCACCGGCTCTCGGAAAGCCGCAAGTTTGCCCTGGAGCTGCGGATCCAGCTGGCCGTACTGTTCACCCTGGCCGGTGTCGCAACGTGGAGCAATGTTTCTGTGATGATGGCAGGCTTTTCCTTCGGCCTGGTGATGGCTGCCGTCGGCGAACCGCGGCGGCTGGCCCGGCAACTGTTCGCGCTCAGCGACGGCTTCCTGGGTCCGCTCTTCTTCGTCTGGCTGGGTGCCTCGCTGACGCTCAGGGACCTGGCCGGCCACCCTGACATGATTGCCCTCGGCCTGGCACTGGGGGGCGGGGCCGTGCTGGCGCACGCCGGCCTGGCTTTCCTGGGACTCCCGCTGCCTCTCGGGGTGTTGTCGGCGGCCCAGCTTGGCGTACCGGTGGCCGCGGCGAGCATCGGCACGCAGCTTCAGGTCCTGCTCCCGGGCGAGGCCGCGGCCCTGCTGGTGGGAGCGCTGGTCACCATAGCCGCGGGCGCCGTCGCCGGGTCACGGGCGGCGAGGACGTTCGCGCTGCCGGCAGGTGCCGGCGGCAAGTCCGGGGATCCCGGCAGCACCGTCGGGCAGGGCGATCCTGGAGATCCGAAGGCCTGACAGTCCGGATGTCTGCATGTCCGACGTGCCTGAGTGCCTAAGTGCCTGAGTGCCTGAGTGCCTGAACCAGCCGATCCGGCGGCGAAGGTCCGGTTCGTCATGCCCCGACGGACGTGAATTGCAGTTCCGGCCTCCGCTTTGCCATCTCCGCCAGGACCCGGGAGACCGCGTCCCGGACAGCCAGTCCGTCGGCGTCGAACTTCCCGCCAGGCTCGCCGAGCACCGCGTTGGCGTGCCGGACAAACCTGTCCCAGTCCCCCGCGCCCGCGCGCAGCGCCAGCAACGGCGAGAGCAGCGCGGCCCGGCGCAGCCAGACATCCGGCTCGCGCACCCATCGGTCCAGCACGCTGTCGGCCCGTACCCTGGCCAGAACATTGAGTCCGTCCACCAGGGGCCCGACGACGTCGACGGCGAGCGGATCCACAAGGTCCGGCACCCGCGCCTGCCGGATGAACCCCTCCAGCCGGGTGAGGTCGGCGTTGGTCAGCAGCTTCACGTTGTTCTGCAGCAGGACCACGGCGGCCAGCCGGCGCTCGAAAACCGGCGCTGCCCGCAGTTCCGAGCCGTCCAGGTCGGAGCCCTCCAGTTCCGGGCCCCACAGTTCGGAACTCAGCGCAGCGACCTCATCACGGGAGAGTCCGGGATAGCGGCGGCCGGCATCGCGGACCGTGCCGCGCACGGCACCCACGGAGGTGCCGTAGAACCGAAGGCCACTGCCCGCTGGCTCCGTTTCCAGCCGCGCCTGCAGCTGCTCAGCGCGGCGCCAGGATGCTTCCCGCTGCAGGGAGCGGTCGATGAATTCGCCGGGTTCACTCACGGGTCCATTCTTTCCCCTCCCAGCTCACAGCCGAAACGCGGTGCCAAGCCGTCCTGAACGGCGGGCGTGGACCGTCCAGATCCCCCGCCGGCCCTGCCTGGCAGGTCACCACTATCTGCGCGGGAGGTTTGCGGGCTGAGGTAACGGTCCGGTAACGTTGGCCGCTGGCCGTGAGGCCCGGCCCGAATGCAGGGCCCCGGACCGCCCCTTCGCAGGGCCCCGTTGCGCCGTTCGGCGTCTGCTCGCCCGTGCCTTGCGGCCGGGGCCGGATGAAACTTTCCGCACTATCCGCCGCCCTGGCAGCGTCGGTTGTGTGTGCCAGCCACGAAAGCCCGGAGGGGTCCGTTGTTCAAGAAACCGCTGTTCAATAAATCAAGGCTCAATAAGTCAACGCTCAATACATCAACGTTCAAAGATGCACGGCCGAAGGCACGCCTGTCGGCACCACAGCTGAACAAGGTAGCGATTGCGCTGAGCCTGGGAGCGCTGTCCCTGACCGGCTGCAGCGCTGGCCCCACGTCCGGCGCCGCAGCCGTTTCCCCGGCCACCGAGGCCGCTCATTCTGCTGCGGACTCCACGTCCTCGGCGGCAACCCAGGCCTCGCATCCTGCCGTGAAAGCCACGGCCTCGGCGGCCGCAACGCCGAAGCCGGCGGCCCCCTCGGCCCCCAAACCTGTTTCCGGCACGGCCGCTGCACCTGTGGCCCCCGGAGCCGGTGCGGCACCTGCACCGGCCGCCACGGCAGTCGCCCCGGCAACTGACGCACAGGCGGCAGCCGCTCCGGCACCGGTAACGGCGGCCGCCGCGCCCGTCGCGGCCCAGGCCGCCGTCGCCGCGACGGGCGACGGGTCCCAGGCCGCCACGGCCCGGGGCTGGGGTGCGGTTGTTGCGGGTGACGAGTTCTCCAAGGCGGGCGCCCCCGACTCCACCAAGTGGAGCGTCTTCAAGGGGTCCGGACATGCCGGCAAGGGTGTCAGGAGCCCGCAGGCGTGGTCAGTCGCCAATGGCGTGGCAACCGTCAGCGGTGACTCGGCCGGCACCACGGGCGGCATGTCGGCCAAATTTGCGCAGCAGAAATACGGCAAATGGGAGACGCGCATGCGGACCAACGCCCGCGACCCCGAGTACCACCCCGTGCTGATCCTGTGGCCCAACAACAACACCTCGCCCAACTGCGCCGAGATTGACTACGCCGAGGGCAGCACCAACACCACGCAGATCAAGTTCTTCCTTCACTACGCCTGCGGCGGCTCGAACTTCCAGACCACGGCGGCCAAGACGATCGACACCACCCAGTGGCACAACTACGCAGTGGAGTGGACTCCTGCCGGCATCACCGGCTACATCGACGGCGTGAAGACCTTCTCCGACACGAACCCCGCGCACCTGCCCTCCGTGGGCATGCATCAGACGTTGCAGCTGGACTGGTTCCCCGACGGATCGGCCACGAAGCCTTCACAGATGCAGGTTGACTGGGTCCGCGTCTACAAATAGGACCGACACCAGGCAGCCCCGCGCCCTGTTGCGGCGCGGGGCTGCCCTGGCGTTGGCCGCTGGTACGCCGCCACAGATGGCAGGACTCAAACTTCCTGAAGTTCCCTGGCGAGAACCGCTGAGACGAGCATCGAACCGGCCGCCGTCACGGCGTCGATCACCGGAACCCCGAGCCGGCGGCGGAGCACGTCCGCCATGCCGATGCTGCTCAGGCCCGTGCTGGCCTGGACGATCACGTCGGCACCGGCGTCGACCAGCATGTGGGCCGCAGCGAGGGCGTCGAAGATCCCGGCAGGCATGAGGAACGCGTCGGGTGTTTCGACCCGCCCCTGCCCGTCAATGAGCAGCATGCGGTCGCCCAGCGCATCCGAGATCGGGCCCGGTACGTGTGCGCCGAGTCCCAAAACTCCAATCCGGCCGCCGAAGGTCAGAGCCGCGGCCGCCGCCGCGGAGCCCGCCCCGATGACCGGGATATCCACGGCTGCCCGTGCGGCGGCCAGCCCGGGGTCGGACGCACAGCTGATAATCAGGGCGTCGGCGTCCCCCGCCATGTCCCGCGCCAACTGGGCAACCTTGGGTGCCGCAGACTCGAGCGACGCCTGGTCGTAGACGCCGGACGGCTGGTCCGGAATACAGCGCGAGGTGACGGTAAATCCGAATGCTTCCCGGAGGAGTTTCCCGTGGGCGTGAAGCAGGCGTCGGTCCGACGTCGTCATCACCCGGATCAGTCCAACACGCATGGCGTACTACCTTTCGAACGGAATGCTTGGTGCGAAGCTACCCGGCGAGTATTTCCGCGTCTTTTCGGGCAGATGACCAACACAAGCGCTGCAGCGGATACGCCCCGTGGCGCCAGCGGCCGTTAGCATTCCGCGGGCAGCGGCGACGTGACGTGTGCATGAAACTTGGCGAAAACTTCGCTCCCGTGTGGTGTTGGTGGCCCGGCGTCGTTGTAGGTTTGTCACGGTGGCCCGTCTTAGGACCCGGGTGCAGTACCCGGGATTGGGGGAAGGCGGCAGGCCGGTTCCGGACTCAGCCGGAACGTTGACCAAAGGAATAGCCATGTCGGTGGAGCCGTCGTCCACTCCAGGACGCCTCGAAGAACAGAATCCCGAGAACCTGGTATCCGGTGCGGAACATGCCGCATCTGCCGCCGGAATCCGACATCAGGCCGCCAGGATCATTGACGCCGTCCTGGACGACACTGCCCCGGAACAAACCCGCGCACGGGAACTGCTGCGCCAGCAGTTGGCTGCGCATCCCGGACATCCGGAACGGGCCCTGTTGGAGCACCTTGCGGCGTTGAAGGCTTTTGACGGGCCCCGCGAAGGGACGTCGGAGGCTGGCGGCCCGTTCCGGCCGGAATTTGCCTCCGGCGAGTAAGCGCAACGCTCACTTGTAAACGCGGATCCAGTCGACCTGCATCTGGCTGGGTTTGGTGGGCGTGCCGTTGGGAAACCAGTCCAGTTGCACTGTTTGGTGCATACCCACCGTGGGCTGATGCGCCGGGTTCGTGTCCGCAAACCACAATGACCCATCGAGGTATCCGGTAATTCCGGCGGGGGTCCACTCGACTGCATAGTTGTGCCATTGCGTCGTGTCGAGCGTCCGGGCTGCCCGGGTCTGGAAGCCCGGTCCGCTGCAGGCGTGGTGCAGGTTGAACCTGATCAGAGTGGTGTTCGCAGTGCCTTCCGCATAGTCGACCTCGGCACACGTGGGTGAACTGTTGTTGTTCGGCCACAGGATCAGGACCGGATGGTATTGCAAATCCCGCGCACTCGTTTTCATCCTGGCCTCCCAGCGGCCGTACCGCTGATTGGCAAACTTGGCGGACATTCCTCCCGTGGTGCCTGCCCCGTCGCCGCTGAGGGTCACGACGCCGCCGCCCACTGCAAGGGCATTCGGACTTCGGATCCCCTTGCCCGCGTGCCCCGGGCCCTTGTAGACCTTCCATTTCGCCGGGTCAGGCGGCCCTGCATAACTAAACTCATCCCCGGCCACCACCGGTCCCCAGCCGCGGACGACGGCGGCCTGGGTCCCGTCGGAGGCGAGCGTCACGGCCGTGGCGACTTCGGCGGGCCGGTCCATGCCCGGCGCGGCGCCGTAGCAGCCGAGAGTCAACGCGCCCGCCGCGGCCAGGGCCGCCGTCGTTCGTCCTACGGTCATCGTGCCTCTATCCGGTCGGGAGGCATCTCCGGGCCCTGTCGCTCATACGTACTTGCCGAACCAGGCGAGCGTGTCGTTCCATGCGGCCGTGGCCTGCTCCTGGTTGTAGCGCGGCCCGGTGTCATTGTGGAAGGCGTGGTCCACGCCGGGATAGATCTTGAGCTCGTTCCGGACGTCGGTTTTGGCCAAGGCATCCCGGAGCGCCGGCATGGCGCCGGTGATCCGCTGGTCCAGTTCGGCGTAGACGCCGAAGACAGCCGCCTTGATGGCGGTGACCTTGTCCAGGTCAGGCGCGGGTCCATAGAATGCTGAGGTCGCTTTCAGTCCCGGGATCGCGGTCGCCGACTGCCACGTGATGCCGCCACCGAAGCAGAAGCCGTTCATGGCGATCCGGCCCTGATCAACGAAGTCCTGGGCGTTCAGGTAGTCAAAGCCGGCTGTGAAGTCGGAAACGTGACGCTGCGCCCCGGCCTGGGTCAGCGCGCCCGGGACAGCGTCCGGGTCCATACCCGCGGTTCCGCCCTCCCGGCTGAGCAGGTCCAGGGCCAGTGCGGCGTATCCGGCTTTGGCGAAGCGGCGTGCCACATCCTGGATATGGGGTGTCAGCCCGCGGTTCTCGTGGCAGATCAGCACGGCCGGCCCGGCGGCCCCCTGTGCAGGCCGTGCGAGATAGCCACTGATATCGGTGCCGCCCGAGGCGAATTGCACGGTCGCCGTTGTTAGTCCGGCCGCTCCCTCCGGGACCGACAGCGGGCTCTTGGCCCCCGGCACCGCACCCGCGGACGCGGCACCGGACCCCGGAGCGGACAGTGTCGGCGTCGGCATGGGATCGGTACTGCGGGGAACCTCGTCGGGCGTGCAGCCCACCAGGAGCATCGCCGCCGAGGCCGCTGCCATGCTGCCCATGATGAACGCCACACGGCGCGTGAACGTGTGCTGGCTCATGGCGCCGGCGCGGTAGTCGTCGAAGAATTCCTCGATCAGATACTTCTCAAACTTGCCGAGCTGGGTCATGACGGGCCTCCTCCAGTGTGCCGATCATCCTCCTCCGAAGTCAGAATTCCGGCAAGGGTCCTGGACGGGGGCCGCCCCACGAGGCCGACGCGCCAAGCGTCGGGGTTGGTCCGCGCGCTGCCTATCCGGTGACCTTCTTCAGTGATGCGTTCCATGTCAGCCGGCCATATTGGAAATCCGTCGCCCGACCGACGGATACCGTATACGAGTCGCTCGTGGGATATCCCAGCCGGCTCGTCTCCCAGCCCAGTGACGCCCACTTAGACCGGATCGCACCGGTCACCGGGTGCGCCAGGGTCCTCGGCGTCCAGTAGATCGACGCCGAACCGGAGAAGTGATTGTAGCGCCCCACTTTATCCGGGGTGCCTTTCTCGTCCGTGATCGGGTAACGCAGCGGGCCGGTCTCCCAGCCAAGTGCCGCCCATTTGGACCGGATGGCGCCTAAGACAAAGTGCGCCCCAGTCGTCGGCGACCAGAAGATCGAGTTTCCACTTCCACCTGAGAAGTGGTTGTACCGTCCCACCCCGTCCGCCGACGCCGTAGTGTCGGACGTCGGATAGCCAAGTCCGGTCTCCCAGCCCAGCGACGCCCACTTGGCGCGGACGGCCCCTGTCACCGAGTGGGCCTTGGTTGTCGGTGTCCAGTAGATCGACGCCCCACCCGCACCGGAGAAGTGGTTGTACCGTCCCACCCCGTCCGGGGTCCGTTTCTCGTCGGTGATTGGATAGCCCAGCGGTCCTGTCTCCGCGCCGAGTGCCCTCCATTTGGACCGGATCGCACCGGTCACTGAGTGTGCTCCGGTGGCCAGTGAATAGTAGATCGAGGTCCCGCCCGCACCAGAGAAGTCGCTGTACCGCCCCACCGTGTCTGGCGACACCTGCTCGTCCGAGGTGGGGAAGCCGAAGCGGCCTCCGGCGCCGCCTTCGGCCTTGTAGCGCTTGTAGATTTCATTGAGGACTGCATGGGCCCCGGTCTTGGGCGACCAGCAGATCACCCCTCTGGTGTAGTCCTGGCATTTGCCCACGCCCACGGCGTACTCCGCGGTCAGTGACCGGCCGAGGCTCGACCCGGGGCGGCCGGCATTAATCTTCCATGCGTAGGCAGCGATGGGGTCATCGGTACCGTTCCCGGTGAGCATGACCTTCTGGGCAGCCTGGCCGTCGTCCGCCGTGATCAGGTAGTAAGTTTCGGAAGTTCCGGCCTGCCCGACGGCCGTGGGTGCGAAGGTTACGGTCTGGTACGCGGTTTCACCGGCGGGAATTTTCAAACCCTCGGAGATGGGATTCGTAGTGGAGAAGACGCCCTGCGGCGCCTTCGCCTTCGTGATGGTCATTGGGATGTTTCCGGTGTTCTTGATCTCGAAAGCCCGCGTAACCGACGTCCCGGCGGGGACGTCACCGAAGTCCAAAGAGCGCGGCAACTCCAGGTGCGCTGCGCCTGAAACTGCGGTCGCGGCCACCTTGACGGTCACCTTCCCACGGTCACTGGCGACCACGAGCGTATCGGTCACCGGACTCGCCAAGGTGGGACTGAACGTCATGGACACCGCCACCGACGCGAGGGGCTGGATGCTCTGCCCGACGGCCGGCACCGTGGCGGCGTCAACGCGGAGCTCTGCGTTGACCGGTAGAGTGACGCCGGTGATCTTGGCGACGGTGGTGCCCGTGTTGATGATGTTGACGGTCTGCCGGCTGACAGTGTTTGTCGGGACGTCGGTGAACTGGACCGTGGCCGGAGTCGCGCCCAGACCCTCCTTCGTGCCGACGCCGTGGACGCCGAGGAGGACGGTCTCGCCGTCGGCTGTCTTGACCCTCAGGGTGCCATCCGCCTGACCCGGAACGGCCGGCGAGAAGGCCACAGGTACCGTCATGCTTCCGCCCTTGGCCAAGGTCCGGGGCAGGGTGAGCGTGGTTCCGATCCTGAACGGGGTGCTTGTTGTGATGGAGCTCACCGTTACCGCCCGCGACGCAGTGATCGTCACGTTGCCGGTCACCGTCTTCCCCACCGCGACGGTACCGAGGTCGGTGTTCTTTGCCCCTACCGCTGATGTTGTCGGGGCGCCGAAACCCAGGACGTGCCCGTCCCGGGTGCCCACGTAGACCCGGCCTTTGTCCGTGGCCACCGAGGAGAACTTGGCCCCTATACCCAGTGGTGCGCTAAACACTTCCTTGAGGTTCCCGGTACTGTCCGGAATTGCACGGTAGGCGCGCAGTTCGGCCCCGGCCCCGGTGCCTCCGCTGACATAGACCACCCAGACCAGGGCGGAGGACCCGTCCGTGCCGGAGGACGTCACCACCGGCGAACCGGAGCTGAACCCGAACGTGCCCGCAGAGGTCCCGACGGCGGCGAGGCTGACCCCGCCATTGGCGCCAGGCACGAGCTTGAAGGCGCGAAGGTACCCGTTGCTTTCGACGACGTACAGGTAACCACCGTTGCTGGTCCCGAGAAACGCGGGCTTTCCCCACACTCCGCTGTACGGACCGGCCTTGTCCAGGACGGCGTCGGTGCCGCCGGCCCCCTGCGCCATGCCCCCCAGGTTGTCCCGGTCCAGGAGGTACATGGTGCCGTCTTTACCGATTTGGGCCAACAGGTGGGGGTGTGCAGCAGTGCCATAGCCGTCCGGGATCGCGACGGGAGCGCCGGAGCCCAGATCGGCGTCGTTCCGGTTAAGTTTTGCGTTGTCGGCCGGGCTGAAGAAGTCGGTGGCTTTCAGATTGCCGTCACTGCCGACCCGGAGCCGGACCACCGCCTCCGCCAGTGTGGTTGGGGGATTCGATCCCGGGCCGGGCTTCGGGGAAATGCCGTTCCCTGTGGTGAGCAGGATGTTGGCGGGACCGTCGGACACCAGTCCTCCGCCGGATTGCCAGATTCCGCCCTCCGCGTTGGCGTTGCCTGATTCGGTGGCCCACATCGTCGTCTGCCGGCCGGCGGTGGACACGCCGACGACGTAGCCGACGAAGGGGGTGTAGTCGCAGTGGCTGGCAAATCCTGCATATACGACCCCGTTCAGGAGCAGCAGCCCTGGGCGCTGCATCGCCGTCATCGGGTTGAACGGGCGGGCCGGGTCATTGGTCGGGGCGCCTTGGATCTTGACGGGGAACCCGGGTTTCTCCGCGCCGGTCGCCACATCCAGGGCGTGCATGTACCAGTGCGGGAACAGCTTACTTGCCCCGTCATTCGTCTTGGCCAGCAGGTAGACGCTTTTCGTCGCCGGGTCGTAGACCGGAGTGGACGTGATTCCGATGTTGGGAGTGAGGTCACCGCAGCTCACCGTCGACGCCGGCCACGCCGGCCCGAGTTTGCGCGTCCACTTTGCCGCGCCCGTGGCGCTGTCCAGCCCGTAGACGGCATTGTTTTCCGTCGCGGCAATCACGGTGGTGCCGACTACGAGCGGCTGGGCGTAGACCTGCCCGTCCACGGTTGCGGAGAACAGTTTGCCGAAGTTTGATGATGCGACCGCCGACGGCGAGAGCCCGGGCTCGTCGCGGTCCCATCCGGTCCGCAGGGAATCGTGGGCGATGGTCCCCACGTCGGCGACGGCGGTCCCACCGACCGACAGTCCGGCCAGGGCGAGCGTGGCCGACAGCAGCGACGCCCACGCGCCTCGGGACCACCCGCGGTATCGGGGCGACGTTGCGTGGATTGCGGCCGTCCGGTGCTTCCGGAGATGCGGTGGCCCACCCATCCGTTTACTGCGCGGACGGCCCTGAAAATGGCGGGACGACACCCGCGATTCTGTTTGATCATGCATGGCTGAGACCCGATCCTGACCATTACATTGACTTTATTAACCCAGTACTTTGGAGCCTAGAAGCGGGGGTTGGTGAGCGCGCGAGTGGAGGGTACCCGACTTTTCGCTTGCGATTCCCGTATTCGTCCGGCTGCTACTGGCCTTGTACTTGGGCGGACACGATTGCCTACTTGTCGGGCGCGCGGAAACGCCTCAGTGCTCCGCGCCCGGGCCGCGGACTGCCCCGGCGTCGCGTTAGGCTCCTCTCATGTCGCCCGATCGATTCCTGGCCGAGCTGGCCAGCTCCCTGGACCACCTCGGCACGCTCGCCCGGCAGCCGCGGGACACGCTTGCCCGCGCAGTTCCCGCGTGCCCCGGCTGGACGCTCGAGCAATTCTTCGGGCATCTCGGCTCAATCGAGCGGTGGGCAGCAGCTGTGGTTCGGACGGGCACCTTTGTCCAGGAACCTGCACCGCCGGCCGAGGGCGCCGCGGCCTGGTTCCTGGCGGGCACCGCACCCTTCCTCGAGACAATGACGGGCCTTGATCCCGAGAAAGAATGCTGGAACTTTGGCCCGCGGCCGCGCACCGCCCGGTTCTGGCTTCGGCGACAGGCCCACGAACACGCCATCCACCTCGTCGACGCCTGCCAGGCACTCGGCCTGGAGATCCCCGCTCTGGCGGATGACTTCATGCTCGACGGTGTCGACGAGGTCCTGGCAATGTTCACGCCGCGGCAGCTGCGCCTGGACCGGATGCCGCACCCGGACAAAGCCGTGGCCTTCCAGGTGCCGGGGGCCACCAGCTGGACGCTGGGCCCTGGTCCCGCCGTGGCATCGATTTCCGCCCCGTTGCCGATGATGTATCTGGGTCTTTGGGGTCGATCCAACCTGGCACACAGCGCCCGCATTGAAGGTGACGCCGCCGCGGCCCTGCGCGTGCTTCGGGGTCCGCTCACACCGTGAGTCCCGGTTTTCGGGCTGAGGATACGAACACGTCCCGGGAAGCCGAGTTCGCCGCCCGGTTTCAGATCCCCACGTCCCATGGAAGCCACGAGGACCTCGTGGCCGACCCGGACGTCGATGTTGTCTACGTTTCGACGCCGCACCCGTTCCACCACGAGAATGCGCTGTTGGTCCCGGACGGCAGACCGCGATGATCTCCGAATACGGTGACGGGCAGCAGGCCGTGCTGCAATGCGCGCTGGACACGGCAGGACCAAACCAGGCCGCGATCATCGGAACCGGAGGCCGGATCGAGATCCCGTCAGTCTGGTACACGCCGTCGGCCTTCACCAGGTACGACGCCGACGGAAACGTCGGCGAGCGCTTCGATGAACCAGTCGCCGGCCGCGGCGGGCGCGCCTAGTTCCGGTGCTCCGGCAGCCCCGGTGTCCAGGAGAGGCACGGCCCGCCGCCGCTCAGCCGCGCCCGATCAGCCCGGCCACGCGATCGAGTTCTTCTTCCAGATTGTAGAAATGTACCGCCAGCCGGATCCTGCCCTCGCGGACGGACGCCACGACGTTGGCCTGGCGGAACCGCGCCAGGACCGCCTCGGCGTCTGTCGCGGGCACGGAGAAGATCGTGGAACGGTGCTGCCCGGCGAACGGCCGGAACGCGGAGCCCTGCGCCACCAGCGCCTCCTCCAGGCGAAGGGCGAGCCGGGCGTTGCGATCGAGCAGGGCCGTGATGCCGAACCGGCGGAAGATGCCAAGCGCCGCCTGCTCGGCCAGGGCGGGAAACCACGCCAGGGAGGCATCGAGCTTCGAGGCCGTGGGTGAGAGGTCCATAGCCGGTCCGTAGAAGCTCTCGGCCGGGTGGCGAGCGGCCTTCCAGCCGGGACCGACGGGCTGGATCCGGTCAAGCAACCCGCTGCGGACATAGAGGTAGCCCATGCCCCTGGAGCCGAGCAGGAACTTGTGGCTCGCGGCGGGCCAGGAAATCCACGCCGTCGCGCACCACATCCAGCGGCACCGCGCCCGCGGCCTGGCAGGCGTCGACGAAGAACCAGGCGCCGGAGCGGGCCGCGACCCGGCTGAGCGCGGCCAGGTCGGCCCGGTAGCCGTTGGCCGAATGAACCGCGCTCACGGCGATCAGGCGGGTGCCGCCGTCGGCCGCCTGGCCAAAGGCCTCGGCCGTCACGCCGTCGCCGCCCGGTGCCACGGCCCGGACCTCGTAACCGCGGTTCCGGAGCAGGAGCCAGGAGTAATAGTTCGAGGCGAATTCGTTCCCGGCGACCACGACGTTCTCCCCGCGCTTCGCGGGCGGCAGGTTGGCGGCCACTATACCGGCGGCGGAGCTCACGGCCGGGACGATCGCGATCTCCCCCGCCGTCGCCCCGACGATCTCCGCGAACATGCTGCGGGCCTCCTCCCCTGCCCGCTCGGCATCCATCCAGTCGAACGTGCCGGCGGACCAGCGCTCGACGGCCAGCTCGTAGGCCTCGCGGGCGGGGGCGCAGCCGACGTTCATGGAGGCGGTGTTGAGGTAGATGGTGTCCTGAAGCCCCGGGAAGAGCCCGCGAATTTCGGCCGCCAGCATGGCCGGGACCGCCCTAGCCGTGCCCGTGCACGGAGTTCAGGCCCTTGGCGTAGGCCGCCTGCCCCACATGCTGGAGGCAATCGGCAATCGTGCTCACCAGCCGCACCCCGAGGGTGACGGGCGGGTCCCAGCGGGTATCGACGATGCGGTCGAAGTCGTCGTCGCCGAGGTTCGCCAGGAAATTCGCGGTCTGCCGGTGGACGGCGTCGTAGTATTCGAGCAACAGTTCCGGCGGTGCCTGCACCGCGTCCACCTGGGCGCTCGTATGGCCGTAGCCGGTGTCCCGCTTGGAGAGCGGCAGGCCGAAGCGGGCGGCAAACCCCTCCGAGGTCCAGACCTGGTCCAGGCCCGCGGCGGAGGCGACTTGGGCGTCCTCGACCCTGCTGAGGTGCCAGATGAGCCAGGCCATTGAGTTCCCGTTGCCTCCGGGGCGTCGGAGCAGGGCGGCCTCATCGACCCCGGCCAGGGCCGCGGCCACCGTCTCACGGATCCGGCCGAAGGCATCCAGCAGCAGTTCATTGGATTTCATCGAGTCCCCTCGCTGTGCATGATCGAAGTGCTGTGCGTGATCGAAGTGCTGTGCATGATCGGTGATCCCCATGCTTGCATGGAGGCCGCACCGGCGGATAGGGCCGCGCGTCTCCGTGCCAAGGGCGCAAGCGAGACCCTCCCGGCGTCAACACTGCCGCACGCAGTTCCGCAGTCCGCGAGGTCTTGGCAGCGGCGACCCCCCGCGCCTACCCTTACGGATTATGAGCAACTTGTTGCCTGTAGCGCAGCCGGTGCGGGCGACGTCCAGTCGCTGGGAACGCCGGGACAAGTTCCATCTCGCCGGCATCACCGGCTTCGTCCTCCTGCTCAACGTCGTCGGCTGGAGTGTGTTGACCCTGGCCGTGGCTCCACAGAACTTCGCGCTGGGCCGCTCCGGTGTGTACGGGGTAGGGCTGGGCGTCACCGCCTTTCTGCTGGGAGTGCGGCACGCGTTCGACGCCGACCACATCGCCGTCATCGACAACACCACCCGCAAGCTGGTCGGCGAGGGAAAGGCCGCGCTGGGGGTGGGCTTCTGGTTCTCGCTGGGCCACTCGACCGTGGTGTTCGGCGCGGCGCTGCTCCTGGCCCTCGGCGCGAGGGCCATGGCCGGCACCGTGCAGGACGGGGACTCGGCCCTGATGCAGACGCTGGGACTGGTGGGAAGCGTCGTGGCTGGAACGTTCCTGATCCTGATAGGTCTGATGAACCTCGCCTCGGTGATCGGCATCGCCCGGGTGTTCCGCGGGATGCGGACCGGGGAACTGGACGAGGCCGAGCTTGAGCACCAGCTCAACAACCGGGGCTTCCTGGCGCGGCTCCTCGGCGGAACCATCCGGCGGGTCACCAAGCCATGGCACATCTATCCCGTCGGCCTGCTGATGGGCCTGGGATTCGACACCGCGTCCCAGGTGGCCCTGCTCGTGCTCGCGGCCGGTTCCGCGGCCTTCTCCCTGCCCTGGTACGCCATCCTGGTCCTGCCGGTGCTGTTCGCCGCCGGAATGAGCATTTTCGACACCGCCGACGGCGTGTTCATGTCCCGGGCTTACGGGTGGGCGTTCCTGAAGCCGGTCCGCAAGGTCTTTTACAACCTCACAGTCACGGTGCTCTCGGTGATTGTGGCCCTGGTGGTCGGGGTTACCGTGCTGCTCGGGGTCGTGGCGGACAAGCTGGGACTCGAATCCGGGCCGGCTGCCGCCATCGGTTCGCTGGACCTCGGAAACGTCGGGTACATCATTGTCGGACTGTTCGTCATCATCTGGCTGATCGCGCTCGCCGTCTGGAAAATTGGCCGGATCGAGCAACGCTGGAGCCAAGCCGGCACCAGCTGAGCCGCTTCCGGCGCAAAATGGGTCAGCAGTTGGGCGAGTCGAACTCGTAGGCCCCCGAATCGGCAGCGGCCGTTCCGTTGCAATCCCCGTCCTGGGGCACCGCACTTCCGGCAAGGTCGACGGCGGACAGGCTCGTTCCAGCGCGGTCGATGGCCGGGCTGGTGCCGGTGAGGTGGAGATCGGCCGGTGCGTTCACGAAGCGGGCAGACGCGGTGGTGGACGTGCTGTTCGGGACAAAGTTGACCGGGCCGTTGAGGACGTTCTGCTTCTCGGTCCAGCCCGAGCCGTTGATCCACAAGGAATTCTTGACACCCGTCAGGATGTTGCCACGGATCACGGTCGATGCCGGGCAGCCCGCATGGCAGACGACGGCCTGGGATTGCGGCCCGTTCAGATACACGGTGTTGAACTCGAACACGGTGCCGTTCGTCGGCCCGAAGGACGTCCCTGCACCGCGGGCGATCAAGCCCTTGGCCTGGGCACAGTTGGCACCACAGGTCGACCGGACCAGGTTGTAGCGGTAGATGTTCCCGTCCGCAGTTCCGGAGGACCGGCCGATCTCCGAGAAGTTGTTGTTGTCCAGGGACACGTTGTGATGGATGTAGTTCCGGCTGCCGTTGTAGATTTCGAAAGAACCGCCGTCGCGCGTGTAATCGTAGGAAAACGCGGTGGAGCCGCTGACCGTGTTGCCGGAGAGTTCGTTGTCATTGCCGTTGACCAGCACACCGGAAGCGCCAGAATCGTCACTGCAGTTCACCGCCTGGGGTGTCCCGCAATTCGTGCCCTGTGTCAGGACGTTCATGATGTTGTTGTTGGTCAGCACATTGCCGGTGTATTTCCCGAAGTCAGACCCGCTCCCTGCTTTGATGCCAACGGCATTGTTGGAGGCACTGGCATTGCGGACCGTATTGCGGTCGCCGGTGACGCTGATGCCCGCGTAGCCGCAGGAGACGCCCCGAAGCCCGTCAACGGTGGTGAAGTTGCCGTTAATCCTGATGCAGTTTCCTGACTTGCCGCCGGTAATGGTCGGAGCGTTGCCGGTCCCGTAGCCGATCAAGGTGATGGGCGCTGCCTCGGTCCCGCTCTGGGTGGTCACGACACCTCCGGTCCAGGTGTCGCCCCTGCGGAAACTGACGGTGTCGCCGGGCTTGAGGACGATCGAGTTGACCTTCGACAGTGACTTCCAAGGTGCAGCGCTTGACGTTCCCGAATTCGTATCGCTCCCGGCCGCACTGACGAAGTACGTGGTGCCCGCGGCCTGGGCCGGCGCCGGGAGGCCCGCCGTCAACCAGCCGGCCGTCAGGAGTAGGGTGGTCAAGGCTGTGAAGGCGGAATTGATTCTCATGGCCATCCTCGCGGGTTTGTGGGTGAACGGAGGAGAGCTCCGCGACCCTGAGTGTGTCCGCTCCGGCGCTTCGACCATAAGTCGAGACAGGTCATCCGCCGAACCTAGTGGGCCGGGGTTGTAAAAAGCTGGGGACGGGTCCGGGCACAGCCTCATTCCAGGCAGTTCTTCCGAGTGGCCCGCGGACCATCCGGTTCGGGTGAGGCGGCGGCCGGAGGAGCGGTCCTATGGTCAGGGAATGGGACTACTGCGGCACCGGCCTGACGAACCCGTGGGCGAGCGGTTTCAGATGCGCGAGAAGCTGCTGTCGATCGGGGATGACTTCTGGATCGAAGACAGCCAGGGCAGACGCGCCTACAAGGTCAATGGCAAGGCGTTGCGGATGCGGGACACTTTTGTTCTGGAGGACGACTCCGGCAACGAGGTGGCGCGCATCCAGGAGCGCAAGCTCTCGATCCGGGACAAGGTCGCCGTCGAGCGCGGCGAAGACACCGCCGCAACGGTCCACAAGGCGCTGATAGGGCTCCGTGACCGCTTCTCGATCGACGTAAAAGGCGGCCCCGATATGACGGCACACGGCAACATCGTCGACCACGAGTACGAGATCGAACGCGACGGCCATACGGTCGCCACGATCTCCAAGAAATGGTTCCGCGTACGCGAGTCCTACGGCGTCGAAATCGCGGCGGGCGAGGACGTTCCGCTCCTCCTGGCGATCACCGTCGCCATCGACTCGTTGACCTAGCCTGGCCAGGCACCATGGCGCCCAGGAAACGCACCCGATCCCGGCTAGCCGTGACCCTGTGGGGGCTTTTCGGCTTCTTCACAGCGAGCGCGGTCTGCGGCGTCCTGGCCGCCAGCCTCCTGGTCCCGACCGTGGCCGCCGCCGGCGTCGCCGTCAAAGAATCGATCGTCCTGTTCAACAGCCTTCCCTCGGAACTGACCGTTGATCCGCCGTCGGAGTCGACCAGGGTGCTCAGCGCCGACGGGAAACCGATCGCCACCTTCTACGCGGAAAACCGCGTGAAGGTCCGCCTCGACCAGATGTCCCGGTACATCAAGGACGCGATCGTCGCGATCGAGGACCGCCGCTTTTACGAACATGCCGGCATCGACCCCCAGGGGATTCTCCGGGCCCTGGTGTCCAACCTGACCAGCGGCGGCAGGCAGGGCGCCTCCACCCTGACCCAGCAGTACGTCACCAACGTGCTCAACGAATCCCTCGTGTCGGCGGACCGGGGCGATCAAATTGTCCTCAACGGGCAAAAGAGCATGGCCGACAAGATTCGCGAGATGAGGCTCGCCGTCGAACTGGAGAAGAAGTACACCAAGGACCAAATCCTCGAGGGGTACCTGAACATCGTGTTCTTCGCCCGGGACGCCTACGGCATCGAAGCCGCGTCCCGCTATTTCTTCAACACCACGGCCAAGGACCTCACCCTGCCGCAAGCTGCCCTGCTGGCCGGCCTCGTGAACAGCCCCAGCTTCTACAATCCTGACGTCCATCCGGAGAACGCCGTCCAGCGCCGCAACCAGGTTCTCGCCAGGATGCTCAGCTACGGCGCCATCACGCAAGTGCAACACGATGCGGCCGTCGCCGCCCCGGTGGATCTCAAGATCACCCCCGGCAGGCAGGGGTGCGCGGGCGCGGAAATGGCACCGTACTTCTGCGACTACGTGTCCCACCTCATCCTCAACAATCCGGCCTTTGGCGCGGATATGGCCGAGCGGGAGCGGAAGCTGTTCCGCGGCGGCCTGACTATCACCACCACCCTGGACAGCCGGCTCCAACTGGCCGCCCAGGCGCAGGTCGATGCCACGGCCGGGGCCAACCCGGACAAATGGGGCGCGGCGATGGTCTCCATCGCACCAGGTACCGGCAAGATCCTGGCGATGGCGCAAAACACCGTCTTCCTCCCGGCGCCCGGGAAATTCGATACGCAACTGAACTTCAACGTCGATTCCAAGGATGCCAACGGCAACGACCTCAACGGCGCCGGCGGGTTCCAGCCCGGCTCCACCATGAAGCCGTTCACGTTCGCGGAATGGCTCAACGAGGGCAAGTCCCTGGCCGCAATAGTCGACGCGTCCCGGCGCTCCTATCCGCTCGGATTCCGCTGGAGATCAAGCTGCGGCAGGGTGCTCGGGGCCTACAGCACCAGCCAGAAGAGCCTCGGCGCGGCGGACGACCTCCAGAACAACGACGCCGGGTACTACCGCCGCATGCGCGTGGACTACGGGCTGTATAACTCCATCAACACCGCCACCTTCGCCGAGGCCGCGCAACTCGACTTCTGCGGCATCCAGAAGATGGTCGATGCCGCCGGGCTCCACAGCGGCGTGGACAACGCCCAAATCAACATGCACCAGCTGGGCAATCTGCTGGGCGCCATCGGGGTGGCGCCGCTCCATCTGGCCAACGCGTTTGCCACGTTCGCCAACGACGGCAAGTACTGCGCACCGATCGCCATAGTGTCCGTCACTGATGCGGGGGGACGTAAGCTTCCGGCCGAGACCAGCGCCTGCCGTGATGCGTTCAAGCCCGAGGTCGCCCGGGGCGTGAACGCCGTGCTGCAGGACGTGTTGAAACGCGGGTCCGGCGTTTACATCAAGCCCAAGGTCCAGGAGCGGTTCCCGGTTGCGGCCAAGACCGGCACGTCCAATACCAACGGCGCCACTTGGGTGGTGGGCTACACGAGCGGCCTCGCGACGGCTTCCTTCTTCGGCGACGCCCTGGAGGGCCAGAAGCGGCCAGGACAAAACATCACCGTCAACGGCAAGTTCTATAAGGCCATTGACGGGTACATGCTCGCCGGCCCGCAGTGGGCGAACTACATGCTTCAGGTCGCCCGGTACTACCCCACCGCCCCCTTCCCGGCGCCGCCTGAGTCCATGACCCGGTCGCCCTTCGCGAGCCGGACTCCCCCTACGACCCGAACGCCGTGCTTCCCCGGTGTTAATGGTGCGTTGTTGTGTCGCTGACACGGGCCCGAAATCCTCTGGATCCAAAAGAGCACTCTATGCCTTCGGGCTTGGAGCCTCTATCCTCTTGCCATGGGAGACGGGATCAATTTCCGGCGAGGGGAATCGCGCCACCGCGCGCGAGTGGCTCGTGAATCCCGATAGCGCCCAGCCCCACGACAATTACGACGCCTTCCTGTCGAGGCTGGACGCCGCCACAACCAGCCTGAGCACCCGGGCCGCGTCGCTGGACAAAGCACTGGCAGCTGTTTCCCTCCTCTTGGGACCATCTGAGTCCGCCGTCCGGAAATGGGAACGACGGCGCCATTACGTCAGTGAGCAGCTCGCCGTGCACTCCGGGTCCCCGCAGTCCTACACCGCGCTGTGCGAGCTCCACGTCGTGGCAGGAAAAATGGAATCGATGCTCCGCGGCCGTGTCCAGCGTGTCACCGAGAAGCTGGCAGTCATGCACGGGCGTCGAGAGGCCATCGACAAGTCACTGCTGGAGCTTGAGCTGAGCAGAATTAAGCTGACTTCGTCCCGGATGCTGTCACAAGACCGCGAAAAGTTGAGCAGCATCTTTTCCGAAATCGCCGGCTCCACCGTGGCCACAGGAGCCATTCCCGATATGGGGTTGCTGAGCGATCTCAAGGAAGCACGCGAGGCAATCATCCTGGCCGAAGCGCTCATGGAAGTGAAGGGGTACTAATCATGGATATTTCACGGCGCGATCAGCCCCGAAAGGACATCGTCGCCCTTGTTCGCTGGTCAAAGAAACCGGGCGAAAACCCCGTTTTCAAGTTCATCATGTCGAGTATTTTGGGATTGATCCTCTGCCTGTTCCTGATGATCTTTCTGCCCTTCCTCAGAAGCTTCGGTGCCCTGGTGCTGTTCACCCTCTTCTTCGCCGCGCTTCTGACGGTGCGCACCGTCATGGCCCAGCAGCGCTTCATGCGGGGGCTGACCAAGAGGATCAATGACACCCTCGCCGAGGTCACGAGCAGCCCGGGCGACCAACTGTCGGTCAGGCAATTCCGGCACATGACCAAGACCGGCGAGCAGCTTCCGCTCCTTGTCAGCGGCGTACCGGGGCTGAACCTGCACGTGGCCCGGGCGTCAACGCTGGAGAGGCATGCCCCCGAGAAGTGGGTTGCGGTCTTCACAGTTGTGCCTCCGGAGAACGGGACCGCCAGCTTCGACCGCCTGGTGGCGGCGGCCATCAACGCCGGCCCCGGTCCCACCAGCGCGAAGGCCTCCTAGCGGCGGGAGCTGGCCGCCGTCGTCACTCCACATTTTTCAGCGCCGCTGGCGGCTGGCTCCTCGGCTATGCAGAGCGGGCAAGTGGGACGTTCTGCCCTAGCGTCTAAACCATATAGGCCCAACAGTGAGGACATGACGACCAAGTCGGGTCGCAGGCTGTCTCTGCTCCGCAACTTGTGGGTTGCTGTTTTCTTCCCTCCAAGGAGTACAGAGAATTCAGAGATCTGGTTCCGGGGACCGAAAATGACGCCAAGACAACATGTTGACCGGGTGAGTGCCGAGGACATGATGTCCCTGGACGCCGATATCGGCTCAGCACCAATGCAAGTCGGGGCCATCCTCATGCTCAGCGAGGAAGGCGGCGAAGGTCCGGCACCCCTCCTGGATGCACTGGCGCATCGGCTCGGCGCTGTCCCCCGGCTGCGTCAACGGCTGGTCTCTGTCCCCTTCGGCTGCGGGCGGTCCATTTGGGCGGAAGATTCCGGCTTTGATCCGGCACAGCACCTGGGCGTGATCGCCTGTCCGGCCGGCGGCGAGGAAGCCGTGCTCAACATTGCAGCCGAAATGCTCGCCACGCCGCTGTCCCACGACCGTCCTCTCTGGTCAGCCAAGCTCATTACCGGCGTGAGCCAGGACCTGTCAGCGCTTGTCGTCGTTTTTCATCATGTCCTCACGGATGGAATTGGAGGTCTTGCCGTCCTGGAGGCCCTGGCCGCCGCGGAAGAGGGATGGGATGGCCGCCGGGAGTCCGAAATTCCATACTCGGCGCTGCAGCTGGCCATTGATGCTGCGAGGAGCCGATTCAACGCGCTGGCCCGGCTGCCGGCCGCACTGCGGACCGCAGCCGCCGGAGCCTCCGAGTTGCGACAGACGGGCAAGCCCCGGGCTGCCCGCACCTCACTCAACCGCCCGACGGGTCCGCAACGGACGCTTACTGTCCTCCGCTGCGACGTGGAGGCCGTCAGAACCGCCGCACACGTGCACGGAGCGACGATCAACGATCTCATCCTCACCGCCGTCGCGACGGCCTTGCACCGCGTGCTGCTGGCGCGGGGCGAATATGTCGAAGAGTTCGTCATCTCCGTGCTGTTTTCGGCACGCCGCCACACAACAGTCACCTACTTGGGGAACCGGAGCGGCATCATCCCGGTGACCGTTCCCGCGGTCGGTCCGACCAACAGACGGCTGGCAAAAGTGGCCGCAACAATGATGAGTGTCAAGCAGCGGCCTCCCGGGGCCTCCACTGCAATCATCGGCCCCGTATCCCGGATCGCAGCGCACCTTGGCGCCTACCGCTTCGTCATAGACCACCAACACCTTGTCCATACATTCGTCACGAACCTGCGGGGGCCCGAACGTGCCCTGGAGATCGCGGGCAGGCCGGTAACCGGGATCATTCCGCTCGGAGCGATCAGCGGTAACGTAACGGTTGCATTTGCTGTCCTCTCCTACGCCGGCACGCTGACCATCACCGCAATCGCCGATCCCGAGACATGCCCGGACCTGACCCGACTGCGTGACGAACTTTCCAGCGCACTCGAAGCTCTGATGGAGACTGGGCCCGCATAAGCTTCGACCCGGGAATGTCCGGTCATGGAGAGCAGACGGCCGGGCGCATTATGCGCGGGTGGGAACCTAGCTGACCTGGCGCTGGCTAACGCCGTTTATCCAAGCGCTTACGGACCTTTGTCCAGAAGCCCGGACCGGCGCCGTCGTGTTTCATCTGCTCGGTCCAGTGGCTCTTCGAGGTGTCCCTCCGGTAGACATGACTGTGAACGGTTGGGTCCGTACTTAGCAGCCAGTCCACGACGCCCCAGAATTGGGCCAGCAAGTCCTGCTGGAGCGCTTCCTCGCGTGAGAGTTTGTGGCCCCAAACGGGTGAGTCAGGATATGGCTGGGCTGCGTCCACCACAGTCGCCGCCGGTTCTGCGGCTCCCTCTACGGGACCGACTCTGCAGCCGAAGCTCACTCGCCCGCCGGTGGAGTCGTCCCCGAATGGACCGAATATGACATCGATCCACGCCTCATGTTCGTCGCCATGGTGATGAAGTGCTGACTTCGCAATGGCATGGGTGCGGCCATCCATCAGGATGAAGTGATCCACAACGACAAAGGTCGCCCCGCAACAGGAGCATTCATGCTCACGAATGTCCGGCGCGCCGTCCAAGCTCAAGGTCATGCCCCGACCCTAAGCGATGGACGGGGTATCCTGCCGGCAACCGGGGCATAGTCTGTGGACGCCAGGGCAAAGTTTAGGTCTGGGTGGAACAGAGTTCAGCTTCAAAAGCGGTCATGTCAGCAGGCGCTGCGCTGTTGTCAAAATCGATGTGCATCGCGCCGTGCCAGCGGCAGGAGTTTGCTTGGGCTCCCGCCCAGAAGGTTTCCCAGTTGGACAGTTTCCATTCATCACGCGGGTAGCCGCGGGTGATGAGGCGTTGCCGGAGGGCCTCTCCGGCAAGTTTGACGTGGACCACTACGAGTTCCGCGTCTGGCCACTGGTGGTGGGCACGGATCTTGGTCAGGTATTCGCTGTCGGAAAAGAACTTTCCGAAGGGTGCGTCCAGGACCACGGAGTTGCCTGCCATGAGGTTGTCCCTGGTGAGGTCCAGGATGGACGCATATTCCAGGGGCATGATTGTCGTTTGGTAGAACTCGTTGTTGTCTCGTTCGTTGGGATCCGAGTTGTTCAGCTTGAGCAGCAGCTCGGTGAAGCGGATGGTGGCGGTGTCCTTGTCGATGTAGGCGGCGCCGAACCGCGCGGCGATCAGCCGGCTGACGCTGGACTTTCCAGAGCCGGCAGGGCCGATCACAAAAAAGACTTTGGGAGTGGTGGTAGTCAACTGCCTGTTCTTCCTTGAACCTGTGTTGTGCTGTGGCGGGTGCTAATCCGCGCCCGCCACAGCACGCCTAGTGCGTGGGGATATTCCTTAGACCTTGATGGCCGCTCGGCGGTCCTTGACGAAGACGCCGTAGGACAGGGCGCCGACGATCAGCAGCATGCCACCGATCAGGAACACCAGTGTGTAATTGCCGCCGGTTTCATTCAGGATGTAGCCGGTGACGATCGGGGCCACCGCGGCGCCGAGGAACCCGCCGAAGTTCTGGATTGCACCCAGGGATGCCACCTGGTTGGAGTCAGCGATGTCCGAGGCCAGGGTCCACAGCACGCCGATCGGCACCTGGGCCGCAAAGTAGCCGACGGAGAGCAGCACGATCGCCAGGGCCGTGTTCTCGACGTAGGCGACCGGCAGTACAGCGGCGGCGGCGAGCAGGGCGCCGCCCACGATCGGGATCTTGCGGGCCGTGATGGTGGGGACGCCGCGTTTGATCAGCTTGCCGGAGAGGATGCCGCCGGCGAGGACTCCAACGATGCCGCAAAGGAACGGCAGCCCGGCAAGCCAGCCGATCTGGCTCAGGCTGAAGCCGCGGGCCGTCTGCAGGTAGCTCGGAAGCCAGGTCAGGTACACCCAGACGGTGTAGAAGATGCCGAACGCGCCGAGGACCATGAACCAGGTGTTCTTCTTCTTGAGCAGTTCGCCCCAGCCGGCCTGCTTCTCCTTGGGCTGCTGCTGTTCCTCGAACTCCGCGCCCTTGATGATGAACTGTTCCTTCATCGTGGGGTCCCGGTAGATCCGGAGCCAGACGAGGGCGATCACAATGCCCAGGGCGCCGATCACGATGAACATGCCCCGCCAGCTCATGGTGAGCATCAGGAACGTCAGCAGCGGCGGGGCGATAGCGTTGGCAAGCTGTGAGCCGGTGTTAATAATTGATACGGGAAGTGCCCGCTCGGACTTGTTGAACCACTTGTCGGCCACTTTCAGCCCCGAGGTGAAGAACGGGGACTCGGCGATGCCGAGGGCCACGCGGGCGGCGTAGAGGAAGCCGAAGGAGTTGGCGAACGCCGAGAGCATCGAGATGATGGACCACAGCCCCGCGGCCCAGGCGAACATGCGCTTGGGGCCGAATTTGTCCACGAGGTAGCCGGCAGGCAGGTTCGCGATGGCATACGGCCAGGAGAATGCGGACAGGAGCACGCCCATCTGCAGGGTGTTGAGGCCGAACTCTTTGGCGATCGTGGTGTTCGCGATGCTCAGGTTGTTGCGGTCCAGGTAGTTGATGATGCCGCCGATCACGAGCAGCGCGATCAGGTACCACCTGATCCGCACGCCCTTCGCGGGCTTCACCTCGGATGTTGCGATTTCTGCGGAAGCTTGGCTCATGCAGCTCACTCCTTTGTGTTCTGTCGACATTTTCTGTCGGATGTCGTTGTGGTGCCAGACCCTACGGCCGGGCGTTGTCTATCGCTTCGAGGAACGTCCGGGCAGCGCGGGCAACCAGCCCGTAGTCGCCGTCGTTCTGGGCGGCCTTGGTGACGAAGCTGCCGACGCCGACTGCGGTCACGCCAGCGGCGAACCACGCACCGACGTTCTCCGGCGTCACTCCCCCGGACGGCATGATCGGTGCCTGCGGCAGCGGCGCCAGGATCGTCTTGACGTAGGCGGGGCCGCCGAGTTCAGCCGGGAAGAGCTTCACTATGTCGGCACCGGCTTCCAGCGTGTTGAGGACCTCGGTGGGGGTGAAGGCGCCGCTGGCAGTGACCGCCTGGTAGCGGTTGGCCGCGGCGATCATGTTCGGGTTGAGCTGCGGGCTGACGAGCAGCCGCGCCCCGGCCGCCACCGAGGCGTAGGCGGCTTCGGCGTCTAGCACGGTGCCCGCTCCCACGACGATCCCCTGATCGCCGTATTTGTCGGCCAGCCGCTCGATGACACCGAGAGCGCCAGGAACGGTCAACGGGACCTCGACGGCCCGGATGCCTCCGTCGATGGCTGCCTCGGCAACCCGGTAGGCCTCGTCTGCCGAACCCAGCCGTGCGATAAGCAGGGCACCGGTGCGGACAATGGTTTCGAGTACTTCAAACTTGGTTAACATGATTTAAGAGATTAGCCCAAATTTTCACACATGGGAACATGTGCGTGAAAGTTTGTTAAAGTAGTGATGTGTCCGCGTACCGAAGGAGTTTTACGTGAATCCGACAGTGAGACCGCTCATTCCTGAGCAGCGCCACCAGGAGATCTTGCGCCTGCTGCGGCGCGAAGGAGTGCTGAGCATCCGCAGCCTCACGGACTACATGAGTGTGTCCCACATGACCGTCCGGCGGGATATCACAGCGCTGGAGGATCTAGGTCAGGTCGTCTCAGTGCAGGGCGGGGTCCGCCTGGCGGAATGGACCGGTCAGGCCCCGCCGCGGGAGCGGGAATTCCGGGCCCAGCTCGAGCTGCCACGCAAGCAGGCCATCGCGGAACTCGCGGCCCGGTTCGTGGAAGATGACATGGTGGTGTTCCTGGACGCGGGGACCACCTGTCAGTCCGTGGTGCCCTACCTGAGCGAGCGTAAGAACCTCACGGTCGTCACCAACGACTTCTACGTGGTGACCAGCCTTTTCGCTCACCCCCACATCGAGGCCATCCACACCGGCGGCGCCGTGGACCCCTCCAGCGCATCCAGCTCGGGGCGGATTGCGGCGGAAGCCATCAAGGGCATCAACATCGACCTCTTCTTCCTCAGCACCGGCACCTGGAACATGTCGCGCGGTGTCACGACCCCGTCGATGGACAAGGTGGAGATGAAGCTCGCCGCCCTCGAGGCCTCGACCTCGTGCTTCCTCTTGGCGGACAGCACCAAGTTCGGAACCGTCTCAAGGTTCCGTGTTGCCCCGATCGACAAACTGGATGCGGTCATCACCGATGAGCAGCTGCCCCAGGAAATGCAGGAGAGCATCCGCGAGCTGGGCGTCACAGTTCATGTCGCAGGACTTCGGAAGCCGGGCCTGACGTAGCCGCCTCCGGAGCCCTGCTTCAGATCCGTGCTGAAATGGTCGGAGTGCGATCGACCCGTTAAATGCCGGGTTCGTGGACACCCTCAGGCGGTGAAGATTTCCCTGGTGACCGTGATGGCGGACATCGCTTTGGGCCAGCCGGCGTAGAAGGCCAGGTGGATGATGGCTTCCTTGAGTTCGGTCTCGGTCAGGCCGTTGGCCTTTGCGCGTACGAGGTGTCCGCGGAGCTGGTCGGTGCTGCCGCTGGTGACGAGGCTGGCGACCGTGATGAGGCTGCGGTCCCGTGGGGAGAGTTCGCTCCGTTCCCAGACGTCGCCGAAGAGCACGTTGTCGGTGAGGTCGACGAGCTTGGGGGCGAAGTCGCCGATGAGTTGCTGGGCCCGGGTCTGGTGTGAATTGCTCATGCTGGAGTCCTGTCGGGAAGTGTGTGCAGTGGATGGGGATTGGGTGAGGGCAGCTCACCCCGCCGGGCTTGAACGGTCCTGGAGCAGTCCGGTGCGGCGTAGCCAGGCCTCGGCAGCCGGCCCGGCGTCCCGGACGTCCTCGCCCCGCACCGCGAGCCCTTCGCCGATGGTCGCCCCCGGGCAGGAGCGGGCGTAGTCCTGCTCGGTGGTGCCGAGACCGCTCATGGCGTGGGTGGTGACGGCGTGGATGGTTTTGCCGGTGAAGTCGTAGCTTTCGGCGAATGTCGTCATGATCATCGGCGCCCGGACGTTCCAGATCCCGCTGGCCAGCAGCACGGTGTCGTACTCCTCGATCGAGGCAAGCGGCGAGGCCATGGCCGGGCGTGCGTTGCCGTCCTGCTCGCGGACGTTGCGCGCGACGGTCGCGTCGTAGCCGTCCGGGTAGGGGTCCGCGGCCTCGATGCGGTGGACGTCGCAGGCGATGAGATTGCCGATCGTGCCGGCCAGTACTTCGGTGTTGCCGACGTCGAGGTTGGTGCGCCCGCCGTAGTAGTAGTTTTCCCCGGCGCGGGAGAAGTAGGCGAGCAGGACCCGGCGGCGTTCCCGCGCTCCCGGGGTGATTTGTGCGGAGGGCGGCGTGGCTGGTTCTTGTGGGGGCATGGGGGCGTCCTGTTCTCCCGGGCCGCAACCCGAGATTCCGGCCGTGATCATGGCGGCGCCCAGACCGCTGACGGCCGAACGCAGGACTGCGCGCCGGGCAATGGGCTCCAGGCTGGTGTTCATCACGGGTCTCTCTGGTCGTGTTTGCCGGCCCGGGCCCGGCGGTGGCCCGCGGCAATGGGGTCCGTCCGGGTGCCGGGTCGGGTCACCCGGACGGAAGGCGGGCGTGATCAGCCGATCCGGCGTCCGCCGAGCCAGCTGACCATGGCGGGGTCGCGGTGGTCGAAGAAGAGGCTCGCACCGGTGTCCAGGGTGGCGATCCGGCTCATCTGTTCGTCGGTGAGCTCGAAGTCGAAAACATCGAGGTTCTGGGCCATCCGCTCGGGCCGGACTGATTTGGGGATGACGACCACTTCGCGCTGGATGAGCCAGCGGAGGACGACCTGGGCCACGGACTTGCCGTGCGCCTCGGCGATGGCGCTGAGGAGCGGATCGGTGAACAGGTTGTTCTTTCCCTCGGCGAAGGGTCCCCAGGACTCAATCTGGACGCCGCGTTCGCGCATCAGTTCCTGGTCGGTGGCGCGCTGGTGGAAGGGGTGGGTCTCGATCTGGTTGACGGCCGGGACGATCTCGTTGTGGTCGATGAGGTCGACCAGGCGGTCGGGGTGGAAGTTGGATACGCCGATGGCGCGGGCCAGGCCTTCCTTGTTGATTTCCTGCATGGCCCGCCACTCGCTGTAATAGTCCCCGAGCGGCTGGTGGATCAGGTACAGGTCAATGTAGTCCAGTCCGAGCCGGTCCAGGGATTTTCCGAAGGCGCGCCTGGTGTCGTCCTGGACGTTGCCGGCGGGTGCGTGCTGGATCCAGAGCTTGGTGGTGATGAAGAGTTCGTCGCGGGCGATTCCGCTGGCTTTGATCGCGGCGCCGACGGCCGCTTCGTTGCCGTAGGAGGCGGCCGTGTCCAGGTGGCGGTAACCGGCCGCGAGAGCGGCTTCGACGGCGGCCTGGGTTTCGTCGTCGGGGATCTGGAAGACGCCGAAGCCGAGGATCGGCATCTGGACGCCGTTGTTGAGGGTCACGTTATTCATGGGATTTCCTTTGTGCGGGGTATCGGTTGGTTGCGGACGGGGCCGTGGCGGGGCCTGTGGCTCTGTCACGTTTGGGGCCGGGGTGCTTCCGCATGCCGTAGTCGCAGCGACGCGGCGATGAGGATGAGGAGGACGACGGCGGTGGTGCCGAGGCCCAGGCGGAGGCCGTCCATGAAGTCGTGCCCGGCGAGCAGGGCGCCATAGATGGCGACGCCGAGGGAGCCGCCAACCTGCCGGGCGGTGTTGATGACTCCGCTGGCGGTCCCGGCGTTCTGTGCCGGCACGTGGTCCATGACGAGGGCGATGATCGGGGGAACAGTGAAGGATCCGCCGACGCCGACGGGGACCATGACGAGCGCCACGAGCAGGGCCGGCGCGTCGGCGGGGAGCATCCACAGCCCGGCCAGGCCCAGCGCCATGAGCAGTTGGCCGGCGGCGATCATGGCCACGTTGCCGAACCGGACCATCAGCCGGGCCGCGAGGGGGTTGAGGACGGCGACGAGGCCGGTCATGGGCAGGAACAGCAGTCCGGTCTCCAGCGCGGTGGCGCCGCGTTGCTGTTGGAAGTACAGGCTCTGGAGGAAGACGACGCCGTAGAACGCCGCCATCGTGACGACGGCTATGGCCAGGGCAGTGGAGACTGTGCGTGACCGGAACAGGTCCAGCGGGACCATGGGATGCCGTCCCCGGGCCTGCGCCAGCACGAATGCGGCCGCAGACGCCGCGCACACAGCGAACAGGGTGAGGATTTCGGGGCTCCCATAGCCAACCTCCGCGCCTTCGATGATTCCGTAGGTGAGGCTGGCCAGGGCCAGCACGGCCGTGATCTGCCCGAGCCAGTCATAGGGCGCCGGCCGCCGTGGCGACGGGGCGACACGGGAGAGCACCACGAGTGCTGCCGCACCGACCGGCAGGTTGACGAAGAAGATCAGCCGCCAGTCGATCTCGGTGAGGACGCCGCCGAGCACCGGACCTGCCGCCGCGGCGACGGAGCCGCCCAGACCCCAGTACACGATGGCCCGGCCGCGACTGGCTGCGTCCTGGTAGGCCTCCCGGATGAGCGCCAGGGAGCTGGGGGTGATCATCGCCGCGCCGATGCCCTGCAGGATGCGACCGGCAATGAGGACCGGCAGGCTCGGGCTGAACCCGCACGCCAGGGACGCAACGGTGAACACGATCATGCCGAGGCCATAGGCGCGGCGGGCCCCTGCCCGGTCGGAGAAGGTCCCCGAGAATAGCTGCAGGGCGGAAAACATCAGGGTGTAGCCGGTGACGATCCACTGCAGTCCGGACAGGCCGCCTCCGAGGTCGTTGCGGATCTCTGGCAGGGCAACGTTGACGATCTGGGCATCCAGGGCAACGACGAAGAACCCGAGCATGGCTACCGCCAGCGATGCGCGCGGCCGGGCCACCGTTCTCGAGGGGCTGAGCGTGGATAAAGACATGGTGTCCTTGCAGGATGGGGAGACTGGACTCATTCAAGAAAACCAGTCGTTTCCTGCGCGCGGGAGTACCTGCCGTGCGGTGTACTGCCAGTTCCTGTTAGGCCGGACCGGGAGGTCGTAGCGTAGGGGCCATGGAGAACAGTCAAGACGTCCGCGAGTTCCTCATGAGCCGGCGCTCGCGCATCACTCCCGCCCAGGCCGGGCTGCCCGCCTACGGCGGGACGAGGCGGGTGGCCGGCCTCAAACGCGAGGAGGTGGCCATGCTGACCGGCGTCAGCACCGAATACTATGCCCGGCTCGAGCGTGGAAACCTGCGGGGAGTATCCGAGAGCGTCCTCGAATCCCTCGCCGCGGCCCTCCAGCTCGACGAGGCCGAACGGGCACATCTGCTCGACCTGGCCAGGGCCGCCGCGCCATCGCGGGAACCGGGGAAGCGACGGGTCCGGGCCGAAGTCCGGCCCAGCATAGAGCGGATACTGGCCGGAATGACCGGCACGCCCGCCTATGTCCGCACTACCCGCATGGACATCGTGGCTGCCAACAGCCTCTGCTTCGCCCTCTACGGCGGCATCCTCAGCCCCGAGACCCTGCCGCTGAACCTCGCACGGTTCATGTTCTTGGACCCGCGTTCCCGGGACTTCTTTCTCGAATGGAACACCCTGGCAGATGACCTCGCCGCCGCGCTCCGCACCGAAGCAGGCCGCAGCCCCCACGACAGAGCCTTGAACAACCTCATTGGTGACCTTGCCACCGGAAGCACGGAATTCTCGACACGCTGGGCACGGCACAACGTGCGCTTCCACCGCTCGGCCCGCAAGACACTGCACAACCCGCTCATCGGAGACATCGAACTCACCGGCGATTCACTCGAAATCCCCGGAGAGGGCCTGACCCTCATCGCCTACACCGCCGAACCCGGAAGCCATGCCCAGGAACAACTCGACTTCCTCACCAGCTGGAGTGCCGCCGGAAAACGACCGGCCGAACCGACTGCAGCCACCGCAGCGACCATGCCACCCGAAAGCGACTCGCAGGACCGACCTTGAGCATCAAATAGCGCCGCGAAAAACTGACCCTACCCGGACAGCAGCACGTTCGAGACCTAGGGGATTCCCGGAGCCCAACCCTCAGGACTTTCAGAATGCGGCCGTGGCTACGCTTCCGCGCTCAAGAGAACGGGCCGGACCCGCACAGGGGGACCCGCTACGGCTGCGCCCGAGGAGTCGTCGCCGTTAGCAGTGGCCGCCAAATAGACGGACGCAGAAAGGAAAGGCAGGCACTAGAAGGGCGCCTGCCTTTCCGTCGCCCACGCCGCGCTCAGTGGCTCTTGCGTGCGTCCTGCAGGTGCCGGTCGAGCTTTTCTTCGGCTTCGCGGCGCCGCTGACCGATGATGCGCAGCTGCTGCGTGATCGGATTTCCGTAGCCATCAACGTCGCGGTGATGCGTGCCCTTCAGGCGCTCGGGGCCGGAGGGCAGGGTCAACCGCGGTTCAGTATTTTCGCCCATACCGGGATGATCCCACACCGCCCGCCGGCTGAAAAGGGACTGTTTTAGCCTCGAAAATTGGCCGGCACGCCTGGTTCACTCCCGGCTCGTGTCCCGATGCAGGTCCGTGTCGAGGGCATGGCCGCTGGCCAGCCTGGCCAGCAGGAGCCCCAGCTGCGCAGACTGTTCGTTGGTGAGCGGGGCCAGGAGTTCGGCCTCGTGCCGTTCGGCGATTCCGCGCAGTGCTCCGAGCACCTTCGTGCCCTCGGCTGTCAGCCGGAGCTCGTAGTTCCGCCGGTCGGCGCTGCTGCGCACGCGCGCCACGAGGCCCCGCGTTTCCAGCGAGTCGATGAGGGGAACAATGCGGCTCGGCACCGCTCCCAGGCGGTCGGCCAGGGACCGCTGGCTCAGCCCGGGGGTGCGGCCGAGCAGGCGGAGGACGCCCGCGTCGCTTGGGGTCAGGCCGAGCTCGCGGGTGCGTTCGGCGAAGCGTGCCGATGCCAGCGCCCCGAGCTGGGACAGCAGGAAAGCGGTTCGCTTCGGCCGCGGAGGATCCGGTGAGTCCATGCTCCAATATTACGCCATTGACAGAATCATTCAACAGATGAATCATTTTAGTTGTGACGTAATTATCGGAAAGAAGCGATCATGACCGACCTGTCCTCCCACCACACCGTTCCCTCGACGCGGTCCGGCGGTCCCAACCCGGGCATCCTGGCGGCCGTGAGTCTGGGACTCACAATCGGAGCCCTGCTCAGCAGCACGATGCTCACCAACGGGCAGACCTACGTCTCGCCCTTCTCCCCCGCCGGCCAAGTCGCGGCATATTTCCATGGAAACCCCGACGCCGTGCGGCTCGCCAGCCTGTTCCAATTCGGTTCAGCGGTACCGCTCGGCATCTTTGCGGCCACCGTTTACGCCCGGCAGCTACGGCTTGGCGTGCGCGTTCCCGGGCCCGCAATCGGCTTCTTTGGCGGCATCACCGCCTCGGTGTTCCTCATGGCCTCGGCCGCCGTGGGGTGGGTCCTGAGCCGCCCGGAAATCACCACCGACGTGACGCTGACCCACGCACTGTCGTTTCTCGCGTTCATCACCGGCGGCGTCGCCTATGTCGTCGGCCTGGGTCTCCTCGTCGCCGGAATCGCCGTCCCCGCCCTCATCCTGCGCTTCGTGCCGCGCTGGCTGGCCTGGGCTGGTCTGGTGATCGCCGCCCTGTCCGAGCTGAGCTTCCTCTCCATGGTGATCGAGCCGCTCCAGTTCCTGCTGCCCGTCGGGCGGTTCGGCGGACTCCTCTGGCTCATTGCGGTCGGATTCCTGTTGCCGCGGAGCCGGGCTGCCGCGAATCGACGGGAACCCTGAGCCGTCCGAACTGGCTTGCCCGGCCTAGGCACCCTCCCCGGAGACGCCGCCGAGCACGCCTCCGTCCGTGCGGCCATAGCGCACGCGCTCAGTGGGACGATGATGCAGGAGGGGTTGGCGGGCGGCCGAACGGCGACCTGGCGACCGTCCGGCGCCTGGCCTCGATGGCTGCGCGGGCGTTTCCGCCGCCGCTTCATCCGTGACGAGTGTCAGGTCGGTTCGCCGGCCCTGGGCAGCTTCTTCCCGGAGCGCGATCAGGTGTTCCGCCAGCGCAACTTCAGGCCGGCCCGGGTAGGCCTGCAACAAACGGCACAGCTGATCCCGGGCACGGGCCTGCCCCGGCGACGAATCAGACAGCACTTCGGCGATGATCCCGGCGGCCTGCAGGCGTATCCCCCGCGCCCGGCTGTCCTCCGACTCGTTGACCAACGCGTCCGTGGGTGTGTGTCCGTGTGAGGGTTCCGCACGGGACGACAACTCAGTGGACATTGGCATTCCTTTGTTCCCGTTCCGGCAGAGCCCGGAACCGGCCACGATCCCGAGAGCCCTGCGTACATTCCTGGAGCCGGCGGGGCGGAAGACCGTGAAGACACATTACAACGGGAAAGACCGGTCTGTCTCGGGTCGGGGGCGGATTTGATGCCGGCGCCGTGCCCTGTGGCAGTGCTTAATCGCGGTCCTGGATGACTTCCCGCAGCCATGCGATTGCGTCGGTCCTGGAGGTAAAGAACTCGTGCGGGTACTTGGTCTCCCGGCTCGTGGCGGAAGCGATGACCCTGTCGACTGTGCTGGACCCGAGGACGGCGATGGCCACCACGCCCCTGCTCTGTGCGAACTGGTATCTGGCCGCCGCGCTGAACACCACGTCGGTCATCTCGGAGAGCATTGGCATCGGCGTCCCGCCACTGATCCGGTCCACGGCAAGCATGGCGTCCCGGGCGTCGGCGGCGTCCACAAAGGAACCCGGGCGCCAGAGGCTCCTGAGTATTCCTGCATCGACGCTGAGCGAGTTCTTCCCGTCAGCGGCGTCGATTGGTCCCTGCATCATTCCGTTGATCCTAGGCCCGAACTGCGGCGGCGCCCCGCACCGCGCCCATGGGATGGCCGGCGAACGCCGCACGGCGTGGATTCTGCCCCCGACTGTGGAACAACCGCGGGGTGCCGTACGTTGCACTTAGCCTAGTTAAGACTCGAGAAATGAGAACAGGCCAAGTGGCAACCGATTACGACGAAGTCCGCTCGGACGTCAAGGAAACCCAGGAAAACTCCCTGGAAGCACTGCAGTCCGCCAACGCGCCGGACGCCCGCAGCGTCGTCCAGGAACTCGACGAGGCCGACGGGCTGGATGGGGCCGGAGTCCCCGGCGGCGAGTTCATCGCAGAAGAGCTGATTGTCCAGGTCATCCCGCAGGCTAACGACGAGTTCACCTGCAGTTCCTGCTTCCTGGTCCGGCACCGTTCCCAGATCGCCCGGCAGTCTGGCAACGATATCTACTGCACGGACTGCGAGGGATAAAAGCAGGCTGCCCTGGCCGAGGCCGCCGGCGCGGGAGCGTGGTCCCCGCCTGACGCGTTGTTCCGGACAGACCATCCGCAGGCTTTGGCCGGCCTCCTGCCATTCCCCCGGACAGGTACCAAGGTTTTCCAAAGTTGCTGTGGGGATCATGGGCGACATTCCACAACGGCATTGGGGGCGCGGTCATGGGGCAGCACTTCAGAAGGCTCCTGCGTCGTGCTGCGGTCACCGTCGTGCTGGCCGTGGCCAGCGTCGGCGCAATCAGCGGGACTGCGCAGGCCGCCCCCAGCCACGACAGCCCCCATTACACTGCGGGCGCTCCCGGCAGCGGCGACGAGTACTTCCCGTTCGCCGGCAACGGCGGCTACGACGTCCTGAACTACGACCTCGCCCTCCGCTATGCGCCTCCGGCCAATCCCGCGGTGCTCGCGGGCCGCCTCAGCGGGGTCGCGACTGTCACCGTCCGTGCGAAGCAGAACCTGGAGTCGCTCAACTTCGACCTGCGCGGCCTCGGCGTCACCTCGGTCCACGTCGATGGCAAGGCCGCCAAGTGGTCCCAAGTGCAAGACGACGCGAACCGGATCTGGGAACTCACCATCGGGCTGCGGCCGAAGCTGAAGGCCGGACAGACGACGTCGATCGTGATCGAGTACGGCGGAATCACCGGCCGGCCGCTCGACACCACCGGGGCGCTCTACGGTTGGGTCACCACCGCTGACGGCGCCATGGTGGTCAACGAGCCCGAGGGTGCGGCGACCTGGTACCCCGTGAATGACGACCCTGAAGACAAGGCGACCTACACGTTCCGCATCACGGTGCCGGCGGGGAAGACGGCCGTGGCCAACGGCCTGCCCGTCGGCAGGCCGGCGACGAAGGCCGGATGGACCACATGGACGTGGAAGGCCTCGGACCCGATGGCCAGCTACCTGTCGACGGCGAACGTCGGCGACTTTGCCCTGTCCTACGACGTCGGTCCGCACGGGCTGCCCATCATCAACGCGATCGACGCGGACGTGACGGGCGCGGCACTGGCCGAGACGAAGGCGTCGCTTGCGTTGCAGCCCAAGATGATCGCATTCCTTGAAGGCCAGTTCGGTCGGTACCCGTTCGAGGCCTTCGGCGCGATCGTCGACGACGACACGGTCGACTATGCGCTGGAGACGCAGACGCGGCCGGTCTACTCGGAGGTCGCGGACGAATACACGGTGGTGCACGAACTCGGGCACCAGTGGTTCGGAAACGCGGTGAGCCCGTCCGACTGGCAGGACATCTGGCTGAACGAGGGCTGGGCGACGTACATCGAGTGGCTGTGGGCCGAGCACCAAGGCACGGCCACGATGCCGGAACAGTTCGGGGACGCGGTGACATACCTCGACGCGAACAACCGCTGGGCGCTCAACATCGCAGACCCGGGCCGCGACAACTTGTTCGCGGGCCAGGTCTACCTCCGCGGGGCGGCTGCCCTCTACGCGCTGCGCGCTGAGATCGGCGACGCGGCATTCCTCCGCGGCACCCGGATGTGGTTGAGCCGCTACAACGACTCGACGGCGACGACGGAAGACTTCGAAGCCGTGATGGAAAAGGCCTCGGGCCAGCAGCTCGACGCGTTCTTTGACGACTGGCTGCGCCAAGGCGACCGCCCGGCGATGCCACAGCAAGCGGTAGCGAAAACTCGCGTGATTCCAGGACCGGCCCCGACGCATTCCCACAACACGCCAAGGAGCACACTCCGGTAGCGGAGGGCTCCTGGACGGCCGTGGACACCAGGTGTACCAACCTGAACCCTCGACACCTTGCTGGCTGGTGGGGCGTCAGGCACGCGGGCGCATGAGCGGTGGGTTGAGCACGGCCCGTGCTGGCTGGCCTGCTGCCTGGCGGGCTGCTTCAGCGAGCCGGAAGAGCGCGGCAGGGCGGCCGGCGTCCCCTGTCGTCATCCGCCCGGTGTCTTCCAGGAAACCAGGCGTTCCCGTGGCCTTCCGGTGGAAGTTCCGGGGGTCCAGCCGCGTGCCCCAGACGGCCTCGTACACGGCCCGGAGCTGGGCAATGGTGAACTCGTCGCCGCAGAAGGCCGCCCCCAACGGCGAATATTCGAGCTTTGATTTCGCCCGCTCCAAGGCGTCGACGAGGATCCGCTCGTGGTCGAACGCGAGCTGTAATTCGCCGTCCAGCACCTGGCTGACCGGGTACCAGGCAGCGTGCTCGGCGTCGCTCCCGGCGGACAGGACGGGGAAGTTGGGCGCGAGCAGCAGGTGCGCCACTGTGAGCACATCCCCCCGCGGGTCTCGCCCCTTCGGGCCGTAGCTCCCCAGTTGCTCCAGATGGCCAGGAACCCCCACGACGCCGGTTTCCTCGGTCAGCTCACGTCCCGCCGCCGTCGCCAGGTCCTCCCCCGCCAGCACGAAACCGCCGGGCAGGGCGAGCCTGCCGCGGAAGGGCTCAATGAGGCGGGTGATGAGCAGGACCTTCAGGACGTCGTCGGTCACGGTGAGGGCGACGACGTCGACCGTCACCGGGAAGCGCGCGGGCGCCGGGTGGGATTCAGGCATGAACCCATCGTAGATATTTATCGTCATATTGACAATAAATCGGGCAAGGCCCTACAGTTTAGTTATCGTCAAATTGACGACAACACTGAACGGTTTAGGAGAATCCCATGGCCAGCATCAAGCGCTACCCCTGGATCAGCCACTTCCTGGGCAGCCCCACCGGCTATGTCGTCCACCTGCAGAAGGGCGAGGTCAAGCACCAGGGAGTCGGCCAGGCCTTCTGGTTCCGGCCGGCGAGCTCAGTGCTCAGCGAGGTTCCCGTGGACGATCAGGAACTGCCCACCCTCTTCCACGCCATCACCCGAGACCACCAGGACGTCAGCGTCCAGGCCAACGTGACCTACCGCTTCATCGACCCGGTGGCCGTCTCCAACCGGCTGGACTTCGGCCTCCAGCCGGCCGGCGCGGCGCCGTCGACCGGGAAGGAGCAGGTGGCCACGATTATTGGCCAGCTGTGCCAGAGCCACGCCATCGACCAGATCGCCACCACGACGCTGGCCGAGGCGCTGGAACGCGGAGTCAGCCAGCTCCGCAACGTCCTCACCGAGGCCCTGCGCGCTGACACCCGGCTCCTGTCCACCGGCATCGAGATCCTTGGGGTGCAGGTCCTGGCGGTCCGGCCGGAGTCCGACGTCGAACGGGCCCTGCAGACGCCGGTCCGCGAACAGCTTCAGGCCGAAGCAGACCGCGCCGTCTACGAACGCCGGGCAGTCGCCGTCGAGCGTGAACGGACCATCTCCGAGAACGAGATGGCGAGCCAGATCGAGCTGGCCACCAGGCGCGAACAGCTGGTTGCCCAGGAAGGCGCCAACGCTCGGCGCCAGGCGGAGGAAAAGGCCGCAGCGGGACTCATCGAGGCGGAGGCTTCGGCCGAACGCAAAGGCATCGGCGCCTCCGCCGAAGCGAACCAGATCCGGCTCGTAGGCCAGGCGGCAGCGGCGCGTGAGGCCGCCACCATGGAGGTCTACAGCGGCATGGAACAGGCCACTCTGCTGGCACTGGCCCTGCGCGACGCAGCCGGATCACTGCCCAACATCGGCAACCTCACCATCACGCCAGACCTGCTCAGCGGGGCACTTGCCGGACTGTTCAGGGAGCCCGCGGGCGGCGCGGTTCCGGCTGCTGCCGCCGGCGTGGTGGCAAGCACCACCGGCAGCTTCGAGAACTAGGATCCTGACATGGCAAACCCCCGCCTCGTCATCGTCCACCGGCGGACCGAACTCCAGGAACTCCTGGACCGGCACGCCACCCGCGGCCAGGCCGATTTCTTCCTCCGCACCCGCGGCCGCACCCTCCAAGACGTGCAGGAGCGCCACGACCGGCTCAACGCAGCACTGGCGAGCGTCCGCGCCGCAGTTCCGGCCGAATGGCGGCACGCCGAAGTGGAACGCGCAGACCTCAGCAGGTTCCTGCTCACACCGGAGGACGTCATCGCCGTTGTCGGTCAGGACGGGCTTGTGGCCAACACGGCGAAGTACCTCACCTCCCAGCCCGTCATCGGGGTCGACCCGGAACCGGAAGCAAACCCAGGCGTCCTGGTTCGACACACACCCAAGGCGGCAGCCAGGCTCCTGCAAGAGGCCGCTGCGGCCGGGACCGTGCAGCGGCTGCAGTGCCAGGAACTCGCAACTGTGACGGCACGGCTCGACGACGGGCAGGAACTCTCGGGGCTCAACGAGGTTTTCATCGGGCACGCCTCCCACCAGTCGGCCCGATACCGGCTCACGACCCCGGCGGGCCGGGCCGAGCGCCATTCTTCTTCGGGACTGATCGTCTCGACCGGCACCGGCGCCACGGGCTGGTGCGCATCCATCGCCCTCGACCGCGGCGGACGCCCCCTGCCGTCGCCAACAGACCCCCGACTGGCATGGTTCGTCCGGGAGGCATGGCCCTCCCCCATCACCGGAACCTCCTTGACCGAGGGGGTCCTGGAGGCAGGCGAAACACTCCGCATCACTGTTGCATCCGACCAGCTCGTGGTGTTCGGTGACGGGATGGAAGATGACCGCCTCACCGCATCCTGGGGACAGGAAATCACGGTCCAGCTAGGCGCACGGCCGCTCCGGCTGGTGGGGTAAGAACCCCGCTGACGCCCCTTCCCCGACTTCCCCAAGCTGCGCGGCCTACCTCCGCGACGCCTTGAGGGCCATCGCGGATCCGCCGCCGCGCCGCACGGGCTCGGCGGCTGCGACCATGCCGCCATCTGGCAGGAACTCGATGGCGGTCGCGGCGCCGATCTCCGCTGCCGAGGTGAACGCATCCCCCGACGGCGTGAACTGATGGCCAAAGGGTGCCAACTGACTGCCGTACTTGGCGATGAACTCCGGCTCGGCCGTGACCTTGGCCGCGTTGCGTTGCGAGGCCCGCGGTGCCGCGATCGCCTCGGAGGTGGTCATGCCCAGGTCCACCCGATTCAGGATGGTCTGCAGGACGGTGGTGATGATGGTCGATCCGCCGGGCGAGCCGAGGGCGAGGAACGGTTTGCCCTCCTTGAGGATGATGGTCGGCGACATGGACGAGCGCGGGCGCTTTCCCGGCTCGATCCGGTTCGGGTCGGCCGGGTCGTAGACGGTCGAGAAGTCGGTCAGCTCGTTGTTGAGCAGGAAGCCGCGGCCGGGGACCACCATGCCGGACCCGCCGGTCTGCTCGATCGTGAGCGTGTAGTCCACCACGTTCCCCCACTTGTCCGCGACCGTCAGGTTGGTCGTCGAGATGTTCTCCGTGTCCAATTCGACCGCAGGCGCGACGGCGGCGGCCGGGCACGCGCCGTCGTACGCGGACACGTCCCCCGGCGCAACAGGCTTCGCTGCCGCGTGCAGCGGGTCGATCCGGCAGGTGCGCTCCTTGCCGAACAGAGGGTCAGTGAGCGCGGCGGTGGGGACGCCGACAAACGCGGGGTCCCCCACGTACTTGCCACGGTCCGCGAAGGCAAGCGCGCTGGCCTCGAGGTAGTGGTGCAGGGCGCCCGGCGTGGACATCCCGGACAGGTTGGAGGGGTCCAGGATGTTCAGCGCCTCGCCTACCGTGGTGCCGCCGCTGCTGGAGGGCGCCATGCCGTAGACGTCCAGGTCGCGGTAGTCCACGTGCGTGGGCGCCTGGTCCAGGGCGCGGTATGCGGCGAGATCCGCCGTCGTCAGGTGGCCTGCCGGAACGGGCAGCTGGGTTTTGGACGTCTTAGGCGGAGCCTGCACCGTGGCCGCGATCTCGGCGGCGAGCGGTCCGCCGTAGAAGCCGTTCGTGCCCTTTTTCGCGATGAGCCGGTATGTCTCGGCGAGGTCGTGGTTTTGGAAGACGCTGCCGACGGCGGGGGCGTCTCCGCCCGGGAGGTAGAGGCTGCTGGTCGAGGTGAAGGCCTCGAACCGGGCCTTGTTGTCGAGGGTCTGCTGGCGGAACGTCTTGTCGACCACGAACCCGCGGGTCGCCACGTTGATGGCGGGTTTCAGGGCATCGCCGAGGCTCAACGTGCCCCACCGGTCCAGGGCACGCGCCCAGGTGGCCGGGGTGCCCGGGACGCCGACAGAGACGCCGCTTGTGACGAGCTCGGGAGTGAAGTTGTACGGCTTGCCGGTCGCCGGGTCGATGAACGCGTCGTGCGGCATGCCTGCCGGTGCGGTCTCGCGGCCGTCGATCGTGCCCACCTTTCCGGTCTTCGCGTCGTAGAACACGAAGTAGCCCCCGCCGCCGATTCCGGCACTGTAGGGCTCAGTCACGCCAAGGGTCGCGGCTGCGGCGACGGCGGCGTCCGCCGCGTTGCCGCCCTTGCGGAGGACCTCGATCGCCGCCGCGGATGCCTCCGGGTCCACGGTGCTCACCGCACCGCCGTACCCAGTGGCGGTTGACGTCTTTGCGATTTCCCGCGGATCGGCCTGCGCAGGGGCGAGCACGCCGCCCGTCACGCTCAATGCCAGGGCCGCCGTGACAGCCACCAGCCCACGTGTCATATGTGCCATGATCGCTCCCGAGTCCGTGTTACGCGTATTGACAGTTCTTGTCACGCTACTACGCAGGCGTGCGACACTCAACACTCGCACCGGTGGCGTTGGCTGCCCTCTCGCCGGCCGTCAGAAGGGGCTGCCGGCTGCTCGGTGGCGTCGGCGGGGTCCGGGGCGCGGGCGCGGCCCGGGGGCGCGGCGTGGCGTCCCCGGCATTTAAAGCCGCTCCCGGCACTCCGCCCGCGTTGATCGTTGGCGGCTTGCCGCAACTGAAATCCGCGGACGTAAGTCAGTGCCTTAGTCATGTGGCTACAAGACCGGTCTCATCAAATATTGTCGGTGCCTCCTGAGATGATCTGAGTGTGGAGAGCAAGACCGTGTTGGGTGCGGAGAGCGGGGCGGCCGTGGAGGCCGTCGCCGAGTCCGTTGCCGGGCTGGCTGCCTTGGCCGGATCGGGCGCTGGCCACGCCGATCCGCCGGTCGTCGATTCTTTGCCGGACTCGGATCCGTTGCGGGGACTGGCGGAAGGTTGCCTGGACGGGCTCGCCGAGGTGGCTCGGCTGGAGGCCCGGACCGCGGCGCTGAAGGTTCAGCTGGCCGCCGACTACGCGCAGGCGGCCAGGTTCCTGGCCCCGCCGGCGGCGTCCGCGCGGGACCGTGCCGTTCAGGAGATGGCCCTGGTGGCCGAGGTCGCGTGTGTCCTGACGGTCAGCGAACGCAGCGCCGGCGCCCTGCTGGCCGAGTCCCGGGCCCTGACGGCGGCGCTGCCGCTGACCCTGGCCGCGCTGCGGGCCGGGACGATCTCCTGGGCCCATGCCCGGATCCTCGTGGAGGAAACCGCCGGCCTGGACCGGGCCGGCGCGGCCGGGCTCGAAGCGCACTTCCTGGACCCCGCCGCACCGAACGCGGCCCGCGGCTGCCCGGCCGGGGACCTCGTCCCTGCCCGGTTCCGGGCCAAGGCACGCACCTGGCGCGAGCGCCACCACCCGGCCAGCATCGAGACACGCCACGCCACGAGCGCCGCGGACCGGCGGGTCGAGTTCGTCCCGGACCGGGACGGCATGGCCTGGCTCTCCGCGCACCTTCCGGCCGACACCGCCGCGGGGATCTGGGAACGGACCACCGCCGCGGCCCGCGCCCTGCAGGGCCCGGACGAGCCCCGGACCCTGGCCCAGCTCCGCGCCGACATCACCGCCACCTGGCTCCTCACCACCGGCGGCACGGGTACGGGTGCTGGTGTGGGGACGGGTGCGGGCTTGGCAGGGGGTGGGGTTCCGTCGCCGCGGGCGCAGGTCCTGGTCACCGTCCCGGTCCTGTCCCTGCTGGGCGCCACGGACGAACCGGCCGTGCTGGACGGGTACGGGCCGATCCCGCCGTCGATGGCCCGCCGCCTGATCGCCGACGGCGCCGGCTCCTTCCACCGGGTCCTGACCGACCCCCGGGACGGGGCACCGCTGGAAATCGGCCGGACCAGCTACCGCCTCACGACGGCCCAGCGCCACTGGCTCCGGCTCCGCGACGGCAGGTGCCCCTTCCCGGGCTGCGGCAACCACTCCCTGGACAACGAGGCAGACCATATTCTGGCCTGGGCCGACGGCGGCAGCACCGGAATCTCCAACCTGGGCCAGCCCTGCCCGAGACACCACCGGCTCAAACACGCCTCCGCCTGGACACCGGCCGGGGCCAGCAAGGACCACCCGCCGGGCTGGACCTCCCCGGCCGGGCGGCACTATCCCAGCGAACACCAGGACTGGGAGCCACCCCGCTGGCCCGAGGACTGGCTGCCCGACATCCCGGCCACGGACACACGCCCGGAACCCGGCCACGACCCGGACCTGCCCGAGGATCCGTACCCGGCCCCGCCCGAGGATCCGTACCCGGCCCCGCCCGAGGATCCGGACCCGGACCTGCCCCCGGACCCGGAACCAGGCCTGCCCGAGGATCCGGACCCAGGACTGCCGGAGGACCCGGAGCCAGGCCTGCCCGAGGATGCGGACCCGGGCCTGCTCGAGGATGCGGGCCCGGGCCTGCCGGAGTGTCCGGACCCAGATCTGCCGGTGGACCCCTTCCCCGACTGGCACCAATTCACCGCCTGGCACCCATTGCCCGATCCAGTACCGGAATACCGCCTGCTCCAATCCATCTGAACGGCCACCCGTCAATGTCCGGGCCATCAGCACGCCGTCTGCAGGCACTGTCCGCCACTCCCGCGCAGGACTACGATTTTGGCTGTTGACCAAGTACCCGTGACCAGCACAGGCGGGGGCAAGTGCAGAGTGAGGAAAGCGCTGTGACCGGAACGACGATGATGAGTGGACCGCACTGGCGGCGAGTAGTGGCAGCCCTCGCCAACAACGACGCGCGGACCGCCTACGCGCAAATAGTGCTCGGCGCCAAGCTCCACGACGTGCTTGCTGACCTGAATGACCACCGACGAAACCGGGCCACCGCTGCCCTCCTTGAGTCGGGACTCGTGGAACGCAATGCTGCCAACGAACTGGTGGCGCCCGAGGCGATCTTCCGCGACCTTCTCACGCAGCAACCCCGGCGACAGCCGCAAACCGGATTGGCCCGCTTTATGCGCTTGGGGAGGATCGAGAGGTATCCAGCCAACATGACGGAACGGCGGGAGCTCCTGGCTTGGATCGTCAGCGAAGCCATCGAGCCGGGCGAACACCTAACGGAAAAGCAGGTAAATGAACGGCTCCTCAGCTACACCGATGACGTCGTGATGCTGCGGCGCTACATGATCGACTTCGGACTACTGGACCGGACGCCCTCCGGCTCCTCCTACTCCCGGCACGACGAAGCCTAGGCCTGGAACCTGGCATTCTGACAGCCTCAAAACCTGTCCGAGCGCCAACTCAGCGCAGACGGGACGCAGTGACACACGTCGACCGTCGGCGAAGGCGGCGTGCGGATCGGCGGCAAAGCTAGTACGGAAATAGTCGGCGGTCCCGAACGGATCGGGGATACCGAGGAACGTCCCGAACACCGCCCTGCAGATCCCCGCGCAGCCCCGGACCCTTGAGCTGACGGAAGCTACGCCTCAGTGGTCTGATAATGCTTTGCCTTTTCGTCGAGAACGGCGGTGGCCATGGCTAGTCGCCCGGGGAGCGGAACCAATGCCTCCCGGAGCCAGATGGTGTCCGAGTAGGCATGGAACCGGTCCGGATTTACATGCAGTTCCTGGGCTACGGCCAACACTTGATTGTGAGCCGTAAGGTAGCGTGCCGACGACAAGTCGTTGCGGCGCCGGTGCAGCTCCAAGCGCACATCCATCTTGGCCAGATCGCGGGCCGCCTCTGCTTGGGCTCCTTCGTCAAAATCCAGCAATCCGAGCGGGGACCGATCGTCGACTACGATGATCTGCTTGCTGTGCAGGTCTCCGTGGGACCACACCAGCGGATCCGGGGCCGTCCGTAGCAAATTCTTCGTCACATCCTCCGCTGCGGCCCGCAAGGCACTGACTTGAGGCGACATTTCCGGCACGTTTTCGAAGTGACGAAGCCAGCGGTTCACGCATCGCCGCAGATACTCCGCTTCCACCTCTGCTGAGCGGAGCGGCAGGCTGTTCAGAACGCTGCGTGCGGCGTTGCCGGGCGGGACGCTCAGCTGAGCGACCCACGAGCGCGCCCATTTCTCCCATGCCCGTGCGAACGATTCATCGCTGGTCGTGTAGTCATCCTCACTCAGCTCGTGCAGGGTCGGTCCCGGGACGGTGCTGAAAGCGATGACGTCCTCGGAGCGGCGGAGGATCCTGGGGGTCGTGAAGGTGCCGCCGGCGTCCAGGAGAATGTCCACGCGAGCGCAGCGTTCGGCGGACGCGATGGCCTGCCCTGGCCGGAAGATCTTTATGTAATGGCCCTCCGCCCGGACCACCGCACGCCTGTGGGGCCGATATGTAATGAGTTCGCCTTCCTGGGCTTCCGCCCGCAAGGCGGGCAGTTCGGGATCGTCCAGCGGCACGAGTTCAAAGCGCCCCTGACGCAGATAGGCTCCACGGAGAGCGCGGGTCCGGCCCTGGCTCACGACCTCCAGCACGTAGTTTCCTGGCTTCTTGTCGAACCAGGCCCGGCTGACGCGCCAAGTTGTGCCAGTAGCTTCGTCGGCATATTGCGGGACGGGTAGGTACCAGCTCATCGGATCAGCTCCAAGTGCCGCATCAGATTGTGTGACCAGCATGAACGAGGAGCATGAGGTCCAGATGAAGTGCGCATTAAGGAACCCTCATGAATGGACCGCCGTCGGATCGCTCTAGCTGAGGTGGACGGGCTGCAGAAGATCTCGACGGCGGGATGCAGCGCAGAGTCCGCTACGGAAATCAGTGAGGAGATCCGCTTGGCAATCGCCCTAATCAACCCAATTCGGGAAATGATGCAGAGCCTGGCCGGCGGTACTTTTGACGTTGCCCAGCACGGCTACGGCCTCGCGTCCATGATCTGCCAGGGCGCCGACCGGGAGGCCCAACTCCTCAAGGAGCAGGCCTGTATCGGCCTCTAGCCGGCGCACCTCGCCAACAGCCGTCAGCCCGCGCCCTGGCCTTCGCGGGCCACCTCTTCCAGAATCCTGGCTGTCGGCGCTGCCGTCATCAGCTGCCCTATCACCTCTGGCTTGTCCCACACCTGGCTGCGCAACTTTTCCAGAAAGCCGGTCGCGGCGTCCTTGGTGTCGAAGTCCAGGAGCACGGCCACGCTGTTCTGGTCCTCGGCATCCCGGAACAAGCGGACAGACCGGGCGCCCGAGGCGGCGCGGCCCGCGGGATCGCTGTCGAAGACGTTCTTGAAAGCCTCGTAGTCCCGGACCGGATAGCTAATCTGCAGGGTGAACATCGTCGTTCCTTTCCCTCGGGCTGTGTCAGGAACACGATAGGCCGACCAGCGCAATCCCGGTAGGGCCGGAGAGCAGCTTTGACCCGGTCGGTGACATTAGGCAGCACAGTCGCTACTTTGAAGACCGGACACTAGTGGCCTGGCCTCGGGCGCCGAAAGAAGGACTGAGTGGACAGTGATGCTGGTGCGTGGTTTCTGAGCCGCGCTGAGCGGGGGAATTTGGCCACGGACGTGCACGCGGGCGGCGCCGGATCGCCGCCGTGGTCGGAGGGCAATCTCGTGCTGCCCCTGATCCATGGAGCGACCTACTTCGCCCGGCTGCACGAGGAGTTGACGGCTCTGAAGGCGGGAGACCGCGTATGGTTCACCGACTGGCGTGGCGACGCCGACGAGCGGCTGCTGGCGGACGGACCGTCGATCGGCGACGTGCTCGCGGGGTTGGCCGGCGCGGGTGTGGAAGTGCGGGGCCTTGTTTGGAGATCCCACGGAGAGCGCGTGTCGGCCCCGATCAGCGGCCGATCCAATGAGCTCCTGAGTCGTCAGGTCAACGACGCCGGCGGAGAGGTGCTTCTGGATCAGCGTGTACGCCTGTTTGGCTCCCATCACCAAAAAATCTTCGTCATCCGCCGTCGTGACAATCCGTCGCGGGACGTCGCGTTCGTTGGCGGGATCGACCTTTCCCACAGCCGTCGGGACAATGCCGACCACGACGGCGACCCGCAAGCTGTGAGCATGGATTCCCGGTACGGGAAACGACCGCCGTGGCACGATGCCGCCCTCGAACTGCGTGGCCCCGTGGTGGCAGATGTGCTGGCAGTGTTCGCTGAACGGTGGAACGACCCCCATCCCTTGGACCGACGCACCCCCTACCGGATGCTGCTGCAACGACTGGCCCGTATGCCCCGGCACCCCGAACCGCTCCCGGCCTCTGCTCCTCCGCCACCACCGGCGGGCCCCCACGCGGTGCAGCTGCTGCGCACCTACGGCGTTAGGCGTCCCCCGTTTCCGTTCGCGCCTGGTGGGGAGCGCAGCATTGCCCGCGCCTACACGAAAGCCTTCGCCCGTGCCCGCTCGCTGATCTACGTCGAGGATCAGTACCTGTGGTCGAAAGAGGTTGCAGCCGGAATCGCGGAGGCCCTCGACCGGAATCCCGACCTGAACGTGATCGCCGTCGTCCCCCGTTACCCCGACGCTGATGGGCCGCTCGCAGGGCCGGCGGCCCGGATCGGGCAACTGCGTGCCATCAGCATGCTGCGTCGGGTCGCGCCCGACAGGGTCGGCGTGTTCGACCTGGAGAACCGCGCGGGAACTCCGATCTATGTCCACGCCAAGATTTGCATCATCGACGACACTTGGTTCACCTGCGGCTCAGACAACTTCAACCGCCGGTCCTGGACCAACGACAGCGAACTCACCTGCGCCGTATTCGACACGACTGTCGAAAACCGGGACGCGCCCGGCACTGACAACAGACACGACACTTTCCGGCCTTTGGCTCACGGGCTCCGGCTCCAACTCTGGGCCGAACACCTGGGCCTGGACCAGAACGATCCCCGGCTCGTCGACCCGGAGGCCGGGCTCAAACTTTGGAATACCACCGCAGACGCTCTCGACCGCTGGCATGAAGCGGGCCGGGGCGCCCCCCGACCCGCCGGACACGTGCGCCACCACACGCCAGAGCCGGTGTCGCCGCGCCAACGCCTCTGGGCAGATCCGATGAGCCGCCTCCTCATGGACCCAGACGGCCGCCCCCGCCGGCTGCGCGGCACCACCCAGTTCTAAGCACAAAGCGCTTCACGACAGTGACGGCGGGTCCTCGTCTTGTTGACTGCTTGGAAAAAGTGAATACGGAACAACTCCTTTGTTGACAGTGACCTTAGGCACCAGGAAGTTCCCTAGGCTGCTACGTTGTTCCCAGCTGGGGGCATTGGGGACTCCCTGCACTCTCGAGGGGAACTCACATGAGCACTGAATATCCACACCCGGGCTACTCAGCCATTGCAGCGGAGACTGAAGACGCCAAGCGTTCCCGTAAGGGACGGACCGGCATCGGAATCGGGCTCCTTGTAGTGGGTGCGCTCGCAGCGTTTGGCATGGTCTGGTTGTACACGCTGTACGGGCCCCTCATCGGCACCCTCAGCGAGAGCGAGAGGGCCGAAGTCGTCATATTCGACGCCCTTAATGTCCTTTTCATTCTCGCCCTGCTCGTTGGCGGGATTTGGAACATCGCAGCACGACGCAGCAAATCCCTGGCTCCCCCTATTGCGGCGCTGGCCCTGTCCGGCATCGGCCTTGCACTTGCAATCACCAACCTCCTGGACACCTTGAATACGGCGGGAATGAGGCCAAACTTTGTCGCGTTATTTCTGTACTTAGGCATCCTCGTGCAGACAATCAGGCTCGTACGGGGCCGTTGATCAGCTTCAGCCGATCTTCAGGTCCTTGGCCGGGGTTTTGCCTGGGGCCGGCTCGGCAGGTGTGGTTGGCCAACCATTGTGAGCCGTGGCCATTTGGATTGGGAAATGGAACAGAACGGCCCCACACGCGTCTGCGTGCGGGGCCGTTTCAGGACTGCTCTGAACAAGAAAGGAACTAGAAGTCCCAGTCGTCATCCTCAGTGTTGACAGCCTTGCCGATCACATACGACGAACCCGAGCCCGAGAAGAAGTCGTGGTTCTCGTCAGCGTTCGGCGACAGGGCGGAGAGGATGGCCGGGTTCACGTCGGTGACGGAGGCCGGGAACATGGCCTCGTAGCCCAGATTCATCAGTGCCTTGTTGGCGTTGTAGTGCAGGAACTTCTTGACGTCCTCGGCCAGGCCGACGGAGTCGTAGAGGTCGTGGGTGTACTGGACCTCGTTCTCGTACAGCTCGAAGAGCAGCTCGAACGTGTAGTCCTTGATCTCCTGCTTGCGCTCCTCGGACAGGCCCTCGAGGCCCTTCTGGAACTTGTAGCCGATGTAGTAGCCGTGGACGGCCTCGTCGCGGATGATCAGGCGGATCAGGTCAGCCGTGTTCGTCAGCTTGGCCCGTGAGGACCAGTACATCGGCAGGTAGAAGCCGGAGTAGAACAGGAAGCTCTCCAGCAGCGTGGAGGCCACCTTGCGCTTCAGGGGGTCGTCGCCCTGGTAGTAGTCCATGACGATCTGGGCCTTCTTCTGAAGGTTCTCGTTCTCGGTGGACCAGCGGAACGCCTCGTCGATCTCCTTGGTGGAGGCCAGCGTGGAGAAGATGGAGGAGTAGCTCTTGGCGTGCACGGACTCCATGAACGCGATGTTCGTGTAGACGGCCTCTTCGTGCGGGGTGAGGGCGTCCGGAATCAGCGAGACGGCGCCGACGGTGCCCTGGATGGTGTCCAGCAGGGTCAGGCCCGTGAACACGCGCATGGTGAGCTGCTGCTCGTCCGGGGTCAGCGTCGCCCACGACTGCACGTCGTTGGACAGCGGCACCTTCTCCGGCAGCCAGAAGTTGTTGACCAGGCGGTTCCAGACATCCACGTCCTTGTCGTCCTGGATGCGGTTCCAGTTGATCGCCTCGACGTGGCTAAGCAGCTTGACCTTTTCGGTCATGTCATCCCCTAAATGTTGGGTTTAGTTCTTAGTTAAAGCGTACGACGGCGGGCGGGCGCCCGCCGTCGTACTGTAACGATTTAGTTGAAGCTACAGCATGCAGCTGACGCAGCCCTCTACCTCGGTCCCTTCCAGCGCGAGCTGGCGCAGACGGATGTAGTAGATGGTCTTGATGCCCTTCTTCCAGGCATAGATCTGGGCCTTGTTGATGTCGCGCGTGGTGGCGGTGTCCTTGAAGAACAGCGTCAGGGACAGGCCCTGGTCCACGTGCTGCGTGGCGGCGGCGTAGGTGTCGATGACCTTCTCGTAGCCGATCTCGTACGCGTCCTGGTAGTACTCCAGGTTGTCGTTCGTCAGGTACGGCGCCGGGTAGTACACGCGGCCCAGCTTGCCTTCCTTGCGGATCTCAATCTTGGACGCCACCGGGTGGATCGAGGAGGTGGAGTTGTTGATGTAGGAGATCGAGCCGGTCGGCGGCACAGCCTGCAGGTTCTGGTTGTAGATGCCGTGCTCCATGACGGAGGCCTTCAGCTCGCGCCAGTCATCCTGCGTGGGGATGTGGATGTTCTTGAACAGCTCCGCGACCTTCTCGGTCTGCGGGACCCATTCCTGCTCGGTGTACTTGTCGAAGAACTCGCCCGAGGCGTACTTGGACTTCTCGAAGCCGCCGAAGGTCTGGCCGGTCTGGATGGCCAGCAGGTTGGAGGCGCGGACCGCGTGGAACACCACCGAGTAGAAGTAGATGTTGGTGAAGTCCAGGCCCTCTTCGGAGCCGTAGTGGACCCGTTCGCGGGCCAGGTAGCCGTGCAGGTTCATCTGGCCGAGGCCGATCGCGTGGCTCTGGTCGTTACCGCGGGCAATCGAGGGCACCGAGGTGATGTTGGACATGTCCGAGACGGCCGAGAGCGACCGGATGGCCGTTTCGATGGTCAGGCCGAAGTCCGGCGAGTCCATGGTCTTGGCGATGTTCAGCGAGCCCAGGTTGCAGGAGATGTCCTTGCCGGTCTGGTCGTAGGACAGGTCATCGTGGTACGTCGTGGGCTGGGAGACCTGGAGGATCTCCGAGCACAGGTTGGACATGATGATCTTGCCGTCGATCGGGTTTTCCCGGTTCACGGTGTCCTCGAACATGATGTACGGGTAGCCGGATTCGAACTGGATCTCGGCGAGGGTCTGGAAGAACTCGCGCGCCTTGATCTTGGTCTTCTTGATCCGGGAATCGTCCACCATCTCGTAGTACTTCTCGGTGACCGAGACGTCGGAGAACGGCATGCCGTAGACCTTTTCGACGTCGTACGGGGAGAACAGGTACATGTCCTCGTCCCGCTTGGCCAGCTCGAAGGTGATGTCCGGGATGACGACGCCGAGCGAGAGGGTCTTGATGCGGATCTTCTCGTCCGCGTTCTCGCGCTTGGTGTCCAGGAAGCGGTAGATGTCCGGGTGGTGCGCGTGCAGGTACACCGCGCCGGCACCCTGGCGGGCGCCGAGCTGGTTGGCGTAGGAGAAGCTGTCCTCGAGGAGCTTCATCACGGGGATGACGCCGGAGGACTGGTTCTCGATCTGCTTGATCGGCGCGCCGACCTCGCGGATGTTGGTCAGCGCGAAGGCGACGCCGCCGCCGCGCTTGGAGAGCTGCAGCGCGGAGTTGATGGACCGGCCGATCGACTCCATGTTGTCTTCGATGCGGAGCAGGAAGCAGGAGACCAGCTCGCCGCGCTGGCGCTTGCCGGCGTTCAGGAACGTCGGGGTGGCCGGCTGGAAGCGGCCCTCGATGATCTCGTCCACCATCTGGGTGGCGAGCTTCTCGTCGCCGCGGGCCAGGTGCAGGGCCACCATGCAGACGCGGTCCTCGTAGCGCTCCAGGAAGCGCTTTCCGTCGAACGTCTTCAGCGTGTAGGAGGTGTAGAACTTGAACGCGCCGAGGAAGGTCTCGAAGCGGAACTTCTTCTTGTACGCGCGGTTGTAGAGCTCGCGGATGAAGTTCATCGTGTACTGGTCGAGGGTTTCGCGCTCGTAGTACTCGTTCTTAACGAGATAGTCGAGCTTTTCCTCGAGGTCGTGGAAGAACACGGTGTTGTTGTTCACGTGCTGCAGGAAGTACTGGTGCGCGGCCTCGCGGTCGGCCTCGAACTGGATCTCCCCGTTGGGGCCGTAAAGGTTCAGCATGGCGTTCAGCTCGTGGTAGCCCAGGCCCTTGTAGGCGGCCGGCATCTCGTGCTTCTTCTGCTGTTCCTGCTTCTCAACAGCGGCGGCGCCGGTGCCGGCGTGCAGGCCTGCGCCCTCAGTTACTGCTTTGTCTGCGACAGTCGTGTCCAAAACTCTTCCAATCCTTGTTGTACGCGGTTGACGTCTTCCGGCGTCCCCATGAGTTCGAAGCGATATAGGTGCGGGACCTTGCATTTGGTGGCGATGATGTCGCCTGCCATGCAGTAGTTGTCCCCGAAATTGGTGTTTCCTGCGCCGATCACTCCGCGGATCAGCTTCCGGTTGCCCGGATCGTTCAAAAACCTGATGACCTGCTTTGGAACAGATCCCTCTCCCCCGGTGCCGCCGTAGGTCGGGAGCAACAAAACGTAGGGCTCCCGGGCCACCAGCGGAGCGTCCCTCGGGTAGAGGGGGATCCTGGCGGCGTCGACGCCCAGCTTCGCTACGAAGCGTGCGGTGTTCTCGGAGGTGGAGGAAAAGTAGATGAGCCGGCAGTGCGTTGTGGTGGCCGGTGCTGCCGTGCTGACCGCTTCCCCGCTGTCAGCCGTGGCAGCCACCCGATCTTCAGTTTTTACAGCCACGGTGGTCACCTCATCTACCGTGAATTCTTGCCTGGTAGCGGCGTCCTGGGCTTTTCAGGCGACAGGGCGTTTCAGGCTACAGCGACGGCGGCAGCCTGTGCCAGTTCTTCGATCTTGTCCGGGCGGAAACCTGACCAGTGGTCCTGGTCGGTGACGACAACGGGGGCCTGCATGTAGCCCAGGGACTTCAGGCGCTCAAGGGCTTCCGCGTCCTGGGAAATGTCGACGCTCTGGTAGGCGATGCCCTTCTTGTCCAGCGCGCGGTAGGTCGCGTTGCACTGAACGCAGGCCGGCTTTGTGTAAACCGTAACGGTCATGGTCCTGTCCCCTTTGTTGAAGTCTTCTGTGGAGCGCAATCCCGGCTCCGGATGTCCCGCGCTGATGCTCTGCTGGAACTGTATGTCGATACTACATGTAGTGCAAGAGCCTCATGTGGACCCCAAGATGATGTATTACAAGTATGTCATTTAACCCACCTTTAATCCACAGGAGGGTGCCCTCCAAATGTCCGGATTTCCGCCATTTTCGCGGACGAAATCCACACCCTGTGGAGTAGTTAGCCACATTAATCACCCCCGCGTGTCGCACCGCAGACGGCGTGTCGCGCGCCGCCGCGGGGACCCGGATCGGTGGCGCCGACCACTACATCTGGTGTCCGGGCACACGAAAGAGGCGGGCACCGTGGTGCCCGCCTCTTTGGTTCGTGATTGTTCTAACAGCCGTCGAGCACGATCTGCTGCACGTCGAGGTAGCCCGTTTCAAACCCGGCCCGGGAGTAGCAGAGGTAGAACAGCCACATCCGCTGGAAGACCGCGTCGAAGCCCATGGCCCCCACCTCGTCTTCGCGGGCCATGAACCGCTCCTCCCAGAGCCGCAGCGTCTGGGCGTAATGCTCACCCATGGCGAGGCGTTCGCGCACGCGCAGTCCGGTCTGCTTCGCCGTGATGTCCTCAATGGCGCGGACGGACGGAATAACCCCGCCCGGGAAGATGTACTTGTGCACCCAGGTGTAGCTGGTGCGGGTGGCCATGAGCCGGTCGTGGGCGATCGTGATGGCCTGGATGGCCACCTTGCCGCCCGGGGCCAGGACCCGCTCGATGGTCTGGAAGTACGTGGCCCAGTATTCGAAGCCGACGGCCTCGATCATTTCGACCGAGACGACGGCGTCGTACTCGCCTTCCACGGCGCGGTAGTCCTTGAGCTCGATCGTGACGGCGTCGGCGTAGCCGGCCTCGGCCACGCGCTGGCGGGCCAGTTCCTGCTGCTCGCTGGAGAGCGTGACGGAGTAGACGCTGGCGCCGCGGGCGGCGGCTCGCAGGGCGAGCTCTCCCCAGCCGGTGCCGATTTCCAGGACCCGGGTGCCTTCCTTCACGCCGGCCTTGTCCAGCAGCCGGTCAATCTTGGCCTGCTGCGCGGCGGCCAGCCCGTCCCAGGCCACGTTCCGCAGGGCGTCGCCGCTTTCCGGGAAGAGGGCGCTGGAGTACGTCATGGTGCTGTCCAGGAAGGAGGCGAAGAGCTCGTTGGAGAGGTCGTAGTGCCGCGAGATGTTGGAACGGGTGTTCTTCTCCGTGTTCCGTTCCCTGCGCGGCTGGCGCGGCAGGTACAGGCCGCGCAGCTTCTGCAGCGGCTCGGGAACGAGCGTGCCGACGCGGGAGGCAAAGACCTCCATGACGGCGGTGAGGTCATCGGCGTCCCAGTCGCCGGCCATGAAGGACTCGCCCAGGCCGATCAGACCGCCGTCGCCGAGGCGGGTGGCGAAGGCGTCGGGCCGGTTGATGGTCATGACGGGATAGGCGGGCGCCTCGTCCGTGGGAGCTTTGCCCAATACTGTGCCGTCCGGGTACCGGACTTCCAGCGGCAGCCTGCGCACGGCCGCCTTGAAGATGGCGTCCGCGGCGCGTCCGGCCACGCGGGCCTTGAGGCTCGATGGCACCGTGGCGATGCTGGGCCAGATGGCGGCGTCGATGGTGGCGGGAGGCTGGGGAACGGTGTACGGCACCCTGCTGTTGACGAGCCCGCTGTTCACGGCGCTGCCGGTAACTGCGCTGCCGTTTATGGCGCTGCTGCGCGTGGTGCCCTGTGCCCGTCCCGTACCGGATCCGGTCGCTTCGGTCATTGTCACTGAACTGCCTCCTGTGAAGGGTGGTGTGGTTTCTTGATGATGGGCAGGCGGCGCGCCCACAGCTTGATGCCCTGCCATCGGATCTGTGCCGCGACACGCAGCGGGGCCGCGGGGACTGCGAGCGCCGCGGACACGATGTTCCGCACGCTCGCTTCGTGCCGGACGCCGTCCATGGTGGCAATGAAGGGCTGCTGGCCCTCCCGTTCCAGGACGATCGATACGGCGAGCCGTTCGCCGGGTTCGGGGAGCTTCATGTGGTATTCGCCGTCGACGTCGTTGAACGGCGAGACGTAGAACGCCTTCGGCACGCTCGCCCTGCCCGTGGCGTCGGTTTCGAGGAGGTAGCAGTGCCGCTCCCCGTACGTGTTGTGGACCTCGGCGACGACGCAGCGCAGCTCGCCGGAGGCGCTGTGGCACCAGAACACGCTCAGCGGGTTGAACACGTGCCCGAACACCCGGGCGCTGGCAAGCATGGTGATGCGTCCGCCGTCGAGCGTGATGCCCTGGGTGGCGAGGTAGCTTTCCATGTTGCCGCGCAGGGTGCCGGACGGATCGCCGAGGTGGTCCTCCACCCGGAAGCCGGCCAGCGGCCGGAGCAGGCGCGGCAGCTGCGGGAGGTGGTCGACGTCGACGTACCAGCTGTAGCTGCGGTAGGTGAACGCGTTGCGCAGCGGGGTGCGCCGCACATGGGCGATGGCGGTGCGGTAGATGGCCGCGCCGTGGAGGTCGGCCGGGTGGATGGTGGCCGGCGCGCTCATGGCACGTCCACCGTGGCCGGCTCAGCTGAAGCCGGCTGAACTGCGGGCGCGAAGTCCGGGTCCACAGCCACCGTGCCGATGCTAACTGGGAGCTGGTCCCAGTCGCGGCCGAGCCGGGCGGCGGCTTTGAGGCCGGACAGGGCGCCGTCCTCGTGAAATCCCCAGCCGTGGTACGCGCCGGCGAAGGCCAGCCGCCCGTCGCCGAGTGCGAGGATCCGCTGCTGCGCCGCGAGCGACTCCGGCGTGTACTGCGGGTGCTCGTAGACCATCCGGTCCAGGACCGTGGCGTCGTCGATCAGCTCGGATTCGCCGAGGCTGACGATGTACCGGCCGCCGTCGACGGGTTCCAGCCGCTGCAGCCGGGTCATGTCGTAGCTGACCAGGACCTTGTCCGGCCGGGCGTCGCAGGACGGCAGCCGGTAGTTCCAGGAGGCCTGGGCGTTGGGGCTGGCCGGCAGCACGGCCTCGTCACGGTGGAAGAGCGTCTGGTTCACCGAGTACGGCATGCCGCCAAGGGCGGCCCGCTCGGCGGCCGAGGCGTCGGTGAGCATGCGCAGGGCCTGCGCCGGGTGGGTGGCGATGACGACGGCGTCAAAGGTCTCGCGCACGGTCCCGGCGCCGAGAGCGGACGTGACGTCGACGCCGTCGGCGTGCCGGTGCACCGCGGTGACCGGGCTGGCGAGCCGGATGTCCGGCAGGGTCGCGGCGAGCTTGTCGACGTAGCTGCGCGAGCCGCCGGTGACGGTCCGCCATTGCGGCGAGCCTTTGATCCCGAGCAGGCCGTGGTGGCCCAGGAAGGTGAACAGGTAGCGGGCCGGGTAGGCCAGCGCAGTGGTGGGGTCGCAGGACCACACGGCGCTGACCACCGGGGTCATGAAGTGCGAGATGAAGTAGCTGCTGAACTTCTCCCGCGCCAGGAACTCCCCCAGGGTGAGCTCGTGACCGTCGGCTGCCGTGTCGGTGGCGGGTTCGGCCAACAGGGCACGTGCCCGGCGGTGGAACCGGGTGACTTCCAGCAGCATCCTCAGGTAGCGGCCGCGCAGCAGGGTGGATGGCCGGGGAATGATCCCGCTCCCCTTCGCCCGTGCGCCGGCGTATTCCAGGCCGCAGCCGTCGCAGCGGACGGACATGCTCATTTCGGAGTCCTGGGTTTCGACGCCGAGCTCGGCGAACAGGCGCAGGAGCGTGGGATACGTCCGCTCGTTGTGGACGATGAAGCCGGTGTCCACGCCCAGGGTGGGCCCGTTCTGCTGCGGCACATCGTGGGTGTGGGCGTGGCCGCCGAGCCGGGAGTCGGCCTCGAAGAGCGTTACCCGGTCCTGCCCGTTCAGCACGTACGCGGCGGTCAGCCCCGCCACTCCGCTGCCGATGACGGCTACCCGCCGGCCTGCCGGAATCCCTGCTGCTTGCGACACTGATCTGCTCCTGTTGTCTGGCCCGAAGTCTCTTATGGGCAATTCGTGGCCGCTGGGCGGCCGGATGAGTATGAATCTGGGATTTTTTAGTTCTGCTGTCAGACCGTCGCCAGTGACGCCATCGTCCGTCCCTTGGGTTGGGTTCCTCGGATTCTCCTGCATCGGCCCGGCCGCGCAGCGCAGACATTCCGTGTAGTCCCTCCGGCAGACATATCGGCAGATTTACCGGCAGACATCTCGGCACGGCGGCCGGAGGGCCGGATATGCCACAATGAAGCGGGAAATCCGGTCCCGTCTCCGTGGACCCGCAACCAGGCGAAGGGCAGCCCTTGATCAACCCCGTCCATCTCCGGACCCTTGTGGAAGTGATCCGGCTTGGATCGTTTGCGGCCGCCGCCACCCGCCTTGGCTACACGGCCTCGGCCGTCTCCCAGCAAATGTCGGCCCTGGAACGCGACACCGGCGTCACCTTGTTCCAGCGCGCGGCCCGCAGCATCCAGCCGACCGAAGCCGCCGTCGTGATGACCCGGCACGCCGCCAAGGTGTTGACGGACATCGAGACGCTGATGGCCGCCGCCTCCCGGGCGCAGGAAAGCCCCAGCCAGGAACTGCGGCTGGGCATCTTCCCGAGCCTCGCCACCTATGTGCTGCCGCCGATCCTGCAGAACCCGGCCTGGAAGAAGCTCGGCATCGACCTGCGGGTCTCGGTCGCCGAACCGGCCCAGACCATCCAGGGGCTGCGGACCGGCGGCGAACTCGACGTCGCCCTGGTGTACCAGGTGGGACAGTCCGGCCTCGCCTGGCCGCACACCGTGGACCGGCAGTGGATCGGCGACGACGACTTCCGCGTGGTCCTGCCGGCGGCCTGGGGCATCGGCACGGATTCCAAGGTGGCCGCACCGCACCTCTCGGACATGCCCTGGATCATGCACCACCCGGGCACGTCCGATGCCACGGTGATCGAACGGCTCTTCGCGAGCTGCAACCTGCACCCCCGCGTGGTGGCGTACAGCGATGACTTCCACGCCAGCCTGGAGATGGCCGCCGCCGGGCTCGGAGCCGCGCTGGTCCCAGAGCTCGCCTTGCGGCACCGGCCGGCCGGCGTGGTGGTCCTCGATGTGCCGGAGATCCGGCTGGCACGGAATGTTTTCGCCCTGCTGATCAACGAGAAGCGGACGGCCCAGGTCCAGCTGTTCGTGGAGCTGCTGGCCGAGACGATGCACCGGCTCGGGACCGCACGCAAGGACTGAGTTGAAGGGCCTGGGCTCAAGGGGCCGAAGCGAAAGGCCTGGGCTGAATGGCCGGCAGCGGTGGGCCGACGTCGGCTGGGAGGACGAAGGGGACGGCGTGGAGGCCGGTCAGCCCGGCGGGCGTTCAGCGCTTCCTGGCCCGCTTCCCGACCGGCGCCACCAGCGCGTCGATGATCCGGTGCTTGGTCCGGGTGTACGGCGGGTAGATCGCTTCCAGCGTGTCCGGCCACAGCGGCTTGTCCAGGGTGGGGCGCTCATGCGAGAACGTCCGCACCGAATGTTCCCCGTGGTAGGCCCCCATGCCGCTGCCGCCGACCCCGCCGAACGGAAGCCCGGGGACGGACAGGTGGGCCGCCGGAACGTCGAAGCACAGCGCCCCGGACGAGGTCCGCCCGGCGAAGGCGCGGCGCGTCTGTGGATCCTTGCTGAAGACGTAAAGTGCCAGCGGCTTGGCGCGCCCGTTGACCTCCTCGATGGCCGCGTCGAGCCCGTCCACAGGCACCAGTGGCAGCAGCGGTCCGAAGATTTCTTCCGCCATGACGGCGTCGCCGGGCGCCGGCCGCAGCAGGGTCGGCGCAAAGTAGCGGCTGGCGGCGTCGCGCTGTCCTCCGTGCACCACCGTGCTGGCGTCCGCCAGGGCAGCGAGCCGTGCGAAGTGGCGGTCATCGACAATCCGGCCGTACGACGGGCTCGCCGCCGGGTCCGGTCCGAAGAGCGCCGTAACGGCCTTGATCAGCTCGGCCTGCAGCGGCTCCAGGACCTCCTCCCGGGCCAGGACGTAGTCGGGTGCGACGCACGTCTGCCCGGCGTTCATGAACCGGCCCCAGGCGATGCGTTTGGCCGCCGTGGCCAGGTCCGTGGACGCGTCGACGTAGGCCGGGGATTTGCCGCCGAGTTCCAGGGTCACCGGGGTCAGGTGCTCGGCCGCCGCGCGCAGCACCACCTTGGCCGCGGTTTCTCCCCCGGTGAAGAAGATGTGGTCGAAGCGTTCGGCCAGGAGCGCCGTGGTCTCCGGGATGCCGCCCTCAACCACCTCGGCGGCGCCGGCCAGGTATTCGGGAATCCAGCGGGCCAGCGCCGCCGAGGTGGCCGGGGCGTGTTCGCTCGGCTTGAGCACCACGGTGTTTCCCGCGGCCAGGGCGCCGGCGAGCGGGGCGAGCAGCAGTTGCAGCGGGTAGTTCCACGGCCCGATCACCAGCACCACGCCCAGCGGGGTGAGTTCGGTCCAGGCCCGGGCCGGGCGCACTGCCAAAGGCACCGGCACACGGCGGGGCCGCAGCCAGCCTTCGAGGTGCCGCTCCAGGTGCGCCACCTCGGCGTCTACGAACCCGATCTCCGCCAGCTGCGCCTCGGTGTGGTGCTTGCCCAGATCGCGGGCGAGGGCTCCGGCGAAGTCCGCGTGCCGCTCCGCGAGCATGCGCCGCAGCCGGCGCAACTGATCCAGCCGCCAGGTGAGCGGACGGGTGGTCCCGGCGTCGAACGCGGCCCGGGCACGGATGACGGGTGAGATTACATGCTGCATCCGATCAATGTACAGTCATGCGGCCGTCCGCTGGTCAGGCACCGGATAAAACCCTCCCAACGCTGGAATGGTCCGGTTTTCAGGACTATGTTGAAGATATGAACAAGGTAGCGAGCAAGCACTTCGGCGAGGTCGAGCTCAACCACGGACGGGAGCATAATCTCACCGCCACGCATGAGCTGGCGGGCCAGACCGTGGAGCTTGACCTGAATGTCAACGCGCATGACCATTTTGATGAAGCCGCCATGCATAAAGTTGACTACCGCCTGCGCTTCCTGCCCGAACTCGTGGACCAGGTCCGCGAAATGATCGCCGAGGAATTGGACCAGGAAGGCACCAGCCCGCAGGAGTACCGCCACTTCCATTGCAACGCGATCAAGGACGAACACCTCAAAAAGGTCTTCGGCGTCGAGGACAAGAGCCAGCTGACTGACGAGGTCTTCCTCAAGGCGCTCAAGCTCGGCCACGTGGGCATCTACCCCGGCCAGCCGGAACGCTACTTCGTCCTCGATTTCACGCTGGGCCAGCACTTCACCGACGAGGTCCTCGTCGCTTCCGCGGATGAGGACGGCGTCGTCGACGACGAAATCCTCTGGGAGTCCTGACTCGGGAATCCCGGGTCGCTGCGAATCCTGCGTCGGTTGCTCCATAGATGCCCTTCTGGGCGCTCAAAACGGCGGCTGCTCAGCAATCGATGATCAAGAACGTACGACGCCGGCCGGCCACCTTGCGAGGGTGGCCGGCCGGCGTCGTTTGTGCGTGGAGCGGACTACTTGGCGGCTGAGAGCAGCTCGGCGCGGACCGTCCTGGTGGCGGTGACCAGGTTGCGCAGGGACTCTTCCGTCTCGGCGTAGCCGCGCGTCTTCAGGCCGCAGTCCGGGTTGACCCAGAGCTGGCGGGACGGGACGTGCTTGACGGCGGTGCTGAGCAGTTCGGTGACTTCCTGCTCGCCCGGGACGCGGGGCGAGTGGATGTCGTAGACGCCCGGGCCCACGCCGCGGCCGAAGCCGTGGGACTCGAGGTCGTGGACGACCTCCATGCGGGAGCGGGCGGCCTCGATCGAGGTGACGTCGGCGTCGAGGCCGTCGATCGCGTCGATGATGGCGCCGAACTCGGAGTAGCACAGGTGCGTGTGGACCTGGGTGGCGTCCGCGGCGCCGGCGGTGGCGAGCCGGAAGGACTTCACCGACCAGTCCAGGTACGCGGCCTGGTCGGCCTTGCGCAGCGGCAGGAGCTCGCGGAGTGCCGGCTCGTCCACCTGGATGACCTTGATGCCGGCCGCCTCGAGGTCGGCGATCTCGTCGCGGAGGGCCAGTGCCACCTGGTTGGCGGTCTCGCCCAGCGGCTGGTCGTCGCGGACAAAGGACCAGGCGAGGATGGTGACCGGGCCGGTGAGCATGCCCTTCATCGGCTTGCTGGTCAGGGACTGCGCGTACTCGGCCCACTTCACCGTGATCGGGGCGCTGCGCGTGACATCGCCCCACAGGATGGACGGGCGGGTGCAGCGCGAGCCGTAGGACTGGACCCAGCCGTGGACGGTGACGTCGAAGCCTTCGAGGTTCTCGGCGAAGTACTGGACCATGTCGTTGCGCTCGGGCTCGCCGTGGACCAGGACGTCGAAGCCGAGCTCTTCCTGCAGCTGAACGACGCGCTTGATCTCGTCCTTCATGAGCTGCTCGTACTGCTCCGTGGTGAGGTCGCCGCGGTTGGCGCGGGCGCGGGCGGTGCGGATTTCCGAGGTCTGCGGGAAGGAGCCGATGGTGGTGGTGGGCAGCGGCGGCAGGTGCAGCGCCTTCTCCTGGGCCGCCTCGCGGACGGCGTAGGCGGAGCGGTCGAAGTCGGCGCCGGTCAGGGCGGCGGTGCGGGCCCGGACGTCGCCGCGGCGGACGCCCTCGGCCTCGGCGCGGGAGGCGATGACGCGGGTGGCCTCGTCGATGGCGGGCTGGACGGCTGCTTCGTCGGTCAGCAGGCCGGCGAGGGTGACGACTTCAACGGCCTTCTGGTCGGCGAAGGCCAGCCAGCTGCGCAGCTGCGCGGAGAGCTGGACTTCCTCGTCGACGTCGTGCGGGACGTGCTGGGTGGAGGTGGAGGTGCTGATGGCCAGCTTGGCCACCGACGTCTTCAGTTCGGCGATCTTCTTCGCGGAGGCGGCGAGGTCGTTGCGCCAGATGTTGTGGCCGTCCACGACGCCGGCGACGAGGGTCTTGTTGCCCAGCGCGGCCAGGGCCGCGGCGGACGGGACCTCGCCCTTGAAGACGTCCAGGTGCAGGGCGTCGATGCCGGTGGCGGCAAGGGTGCCGAGCTGGCCGTTGAGTGCGCCGTACGGGGTGGAGACGAAGAGCTGCGGGCGCTGGGCCGCGGCGGCCAGGGCCTCGTAGGAGCGGGCGACGGCGGCCTGGATTTCCACGGCCGGGGTGTCCTGGTCCACCACGAGGGCGGGCTCGTCGAGCTGGACCCAGCTGGCGCCGCCGGCGGCGAGCTTCTGAAGCAGCGCCGTGTAGACCGGGAGGACGTCCTCCAGGCGGGACAGCGGGCTGAAGCCGGCCGGGGCGTCGTCGGAGGCCTTGCTCAGCAGCAGGAACGTGACCGGGCCGACGATGTACGGGCGGGTCTCGACGCCGTTGGCGAGGGCGTACTCGAATTCCTCGACGATCCGGTTGGAGGTCAGCGCAAAGTTGGTCTCCGGACCGATTTCCGGCACGAGGTAGTGGTAGTTGGTGTCGAACCACTTGGTCATTTCCAGCGGCTGCTGGTCCTTGTTGCCGCGGGCCAGGGTGAAGTAGCCGTCGATGTCGAGCTGGCCCTGCGCGTTGAGGAGGTTCCCGAAGCGGGCCGGCACGGCGCCGAGGTGGGCGGCGGCGTCGAGCACCTGGTCATAGTAGGAGAAGGTGCCGGGGACGGCTGCGGCTTCGGTCAGGCCCAGGCCCTGGAGGCGCTTGGCGGTGCCGAGCTGGATTTCCTTGGCGGCAGCGTCCAGTGCTGCGGCGTCGATTTTGCCGGCCCAGTAGGCCTCGACGGCCTTCTTGAGTTCGCGGCGGCGGCCGATGCGCGGGTAGCCGAGGATCGAGGCGGACGGGAAGGGGGTGATGGGAAGTTCAGTCATGGGAAGTCCTTGGTGTTGGTGGTTCTGTACGGAGGGAAGTTGTTGTGCCTAGCTGGCGAGCTGGCCGCTGGCGGCGCCCCGGGATGCGCTGATGCGGCCGGCGCCGTGCCGGTTGCCGCTGTTCTTGTTGCCGCTACGCGGACGGGGCAGTGCGAGCTTGTCCAGCACGTCCAGGGCCGCGGCGTGCTCATTGAACGTGTAGAGGTGGATGCCGGGGGCTCCGGCGTCCAGGGCTGCGTTGGCGAGATCAACGGTGGCGCTGACCCCGATCCGGGTCCGCTCGGCGTCGGTATCGGCAGCCGCGAGGCGTTCGATGAGTTCCGGGGCCGGTTCCACGCCGGTCAGTTCGCCGAGCCGGGCGAGCCGCCGGAGGCTGGTCAGCGGCATGACCCCGGGAATGATCGGGATGGTCACCCCGGCCCGGCGGGCCCGCGCCAGGAGGTCGGCGTACTGTTCGGTGTGGAAGAAGACCTGGGTGATGGCGAAGTCGGCGCCGGAGCGCTGCTTGGCCAGCAGGACCTCGACGTCGTGCGCCTCACTCGGGGATTCCGGGTGCCGGGTCGGGTAGGCGGCGACGCCGACCGCGACCCTGCCGGCGCACAGCAGTGCCGAGCGGCGCTGCTCCACGCGGCGGATGAGCTCGATCAGGTCCTGGGCGTACCGGAGCGATCCCGGCGGCGGGGTTTCTCCGTCTTTGGGCCGGTCGCCGCGGAGGGCGAGGATGCCGCGGACGCCGACGTCGAGCAGTTCGCCGATGATCTCCGCCAGCTCCTGCGGGGAATTCCCCACGCAGGTCAGGTGGGCCAGGGGCCGCAGCGTCGTTTCCTGCACGAGCCGGTTGACGAGATCGACGGCGGTGCTGCGGTTGGAGCCGTTGGACCCGTAGGTCACGGACACGTAGTCCGGGTCCGTGGCTTCCAGTTCGCCGATGGTGGTCCAGAGGGATTCGGCGGCTGCGGGCGACCGCGGCGGGAACAGCTCGTAGGACAGCGCAACAGGGGCCGCGCCGGCAAGATTGGGATGGGTATCGATAAGGCTTGGAGGTGACATTTGCGTCCTTGGCTTTGAACACTGCCGCCGGGAGATCCGGAATCCCGGAGGACCGGAACCAGAAACGGAAACTCCGTCGTCAGTGAATTGAGTTTGGGGAACACGGAGGGAACTTCAGCAGGGCGCAGCCGCGACTGTTACGCCTGATACGAAGTTGTCCGTGAGCAAATGTCAGGCCCACATGGGGGCACCCACACCCTCCTGGGCCGCCCGGGGGGCAGCTTTCAGCGGAGGATCGCTGACACGTTACTGAGGTAACTTGTATAGAACTCTAAGACCCGGCCGGGGGGCCCTTCAAGTCGGCGCCCGAATTAAGACGCACCTTTACGGCCGTTTGCGGTGCCGGGCAGAATAATGTTCGCCCAAGGCGCCATTTTCGCCCCGCGCGGCCCGCCCTCCCCATCGGACCCGGGCAGGACTATCCTGTTGCCATGATTCAGCTTCCAGCCAGCTACCAGCAGTACCTCGCCGGCAAGAGCGAGAGCTTCATCAACACCGTCCGGCCAGTCCTCATGCAGTCGGCCGCAGAGAGGTTGCACGGGGTCCGGATTCTCGTGCTTCCGCATGGCCACCAGGCGCATCTGGATGACACCATCCCGTATGGGACGGTGGTTGAGGACATCGACTGACGTCCGGTCAGCCCCTGTTTAGTCCCCCAGGAGCAGCCGCTGGGAGCGCGGGGCCAGCGTGTGTTCGAGCACCAGGCAGGCCGCACCGACGGCGCCGACGTCCTCGCCTACCCCTGTGCCCACGACTTCGATCCCATGGATCCTCCGGGTGGCACTGTTCGCCTCGACGAGCCCGGGGACCAGCTCAAGGTAGGCCGCTGAGAGGCATGTCCAGAACGGGCCGCCGAACACTACCCGGTCCACGTCCAAGGCGTTGGTGACGACCGACACCGCACGGGCCACGAACACTGCGGATCCTCGAATGATTTCCTTGGCCTCGTCGTTGCCGGCGTCGGCGATCGCGCACAACTCGGCGAACCGTTCCTGAACTGCCGGTGCGCTCCTGTCCTGGAGTGAACCATCCAATATCCCGGCCGCCTCGGCCTGCGCCACGAGGACCTGCGGGATGGCGGAGGACTTCACGCAGCCGTGCTGCCCGCAGTCACAGAGGGCGCCGCCCGGGTCGACGACGATGTGTCCGATTTCCCCGGCGTTGCCCGAGGTCCCGCGGACGACTTCGTCATTGAGGACGATCCCGCAGCCGATCCCGGTCCCCATATACATGAAGACAAAGCTGCCCTCGCCGCTGGGGCCGCCGGCCCAGGTTTCGGCCACGGCTGCGCTGGTGACGTCCTTGTCCATGAGTGTGGACAGGCCCGTGGCTTCCGCGAGGGCATCCCGCAGCCCCACGTGGTCCCAGCCCGGCAGCAGCGGCGGGTCCACGACGGCGCCCTCGTTGAGGTCGATGGGGCCCGGCGACGCAACTCCGAGCCCGGCGATCCGGTCCGGATCCACCCCGGAGTCCAGGATGAGCCTCTTGATTTCGCCCGCGATGGTGTCGATGACAGCCCTGGGGTCGGTGCCGGGCGGGGTGGTGATCCGTGAGTGCCGGACGACGGCGCCGAGCAGGTCCAGCACGACGAACGTGAGGACGGCCGGGTCCAGGTGGACGCCCACGGCATACATCCCCGCGGGATTCAGCCGGAGCATGGTCCTGGGCTTGCCCGGCCCGGTGCCTTCCTTGCCTGCCTCGACGATCAGGTGCTGGTCCAGCAGGCGGCGGGAAATGTTGGAGATGGTCTGCGGCGAGAGTCCGACAATCTGGGCGAGTTCCACCCGGCTGAGCCCGCCCGGCGTGCGGCGGATGGCGTCCAAGATGACCGTGAGGTTGAAGTCGCCCATCTTCGGTAGGTTGGTCCCTCGCCTCGGCGAGGGTTGCCGGAACTCGGTCACTGATACCTCTAAACGTTTTGGCCACGCACAGCAGTTGTCAGAATCGTACGTTACGTGCAGGCGTGCGCCCACACTTGCGCTTTGCTGACGCAAAGTTTCTTTCGTCAAGGCCGCCTGGTGCTGGCCGTGACGGTGAATTTTGGATTCCTGCCGGCCTCGCGTGTGGGCCCGATCAGCCGTTCCAGGGCCGGCCGGTAGTTCAGGTGGCTGTTGAACACGGTCCAGAGCTCCCCGCCCGGGGCGAGCACCCTGCCGGCCGCTTCGATCAGCTTGATCCCCGCGCCGGAGTGGACCGCCGCTTCCAGGTGGAAGGGCGGGTTGAGCAGGACCAGGTCCGCGCTGGCGTCCGGGAGGGAGCTCATGGCGTCGTCCTGGAGCACGTCGATCCGTCCGTCCAGGCCGTTCGCCCGGGAGGTGGCCAGGGCTGAGTCGACGGCGGCGGCGGACCGGTCGGTGGCGGTGACGCGGGCACCGGGGTTGGCGCGGGCGTACATCGCCGCGAGGATTCCGGTGCCGCAGCCAAGGTCAACGGCATGGGTGGCGTGCGGCATCCGGGGCAGGAAGGCCAGCAGGAACCTGGTCCCGATATCCAGCCCGGTGCCGGCGAAGACGGCGCCCCGGGCGCAGACCGTGAGCCCCAGTCCGTCGTTGACCTCAGTGACCGGGAAGGGCAGCGCTGCCGGGACCGGCTTGGGGCTCCGCGCCAGCAGGAGCCGTGATTTCTGCCGCGCCAACTGGGGCTGGACGTCGCCGAAGTAGCGGCCCAGGACGGCGTTCATGCCCAGGCTCATGTGTTTGACGCGTCCGCCCGCGACCAGCACCACCTCGGGCGCCGCGTAGCGGGCCACGGCGTCGGCGATCTCCTCAAGTTCCGCCAGGGACCGCGGCAACTGCAGCAAGACCAGGGAGGCTCCCTCCAGCAGTTCGGCGCCCAACGGGAGGTGCTCGAAGCCGCCGTCGATGCCCAGGGCCTCGGCGTTCGCGCGCAGCGCCCGTTCACCGGTGATGAGGTCCTGCTGGACCCGCACGGCCTCCGCCCCGAGCGTCAGGGCCCCGAGGGTCAGGGCACCGTAGCGGTCCCCCACCACCGCGAGCCGTCCGCCGGGCGGCAGCAGGCCGGCCTCGCGCATCTCAAGTACAGAGTTCAGCAGGAGCCTGTCCGTGGCGTCCCAGGCCTGCAGGTTGTCGGCCTCCACATCCGGGAATCTACGCAGCCCGGCAAAGAGGGATTCGAAGCTGTTGTCCGCCACGCGCGTTGTGCCGCCGTTTCTTCTCAGGGTGGGAATTTAGCCGGGTGTTTGGAACTTCGGCACTGCACTTCAACGCGGGGTCACTTACGGTCCGTCCTGCACTCCGGGATGGGCCGTAAGTGACCCCGCGTTGCTTTAAGTTATACCGGACCGGGCCAGCAGGGTGACGATTCCGGCGACGGCGGCCCGGCCGGCCCGGTTGGCGCCGATTGTAGACGAGGAGGGCCCGTAGCCGACGAGGTGGACCCGGGGCTCGGCGGCGACCTGGGTGCCTTCCAACGCGATGCCGCCGCCGGGCCCGCGCAGGTGCAGCGGGGCGAGGTGTTCGAGTTCGGCCCGGAATCCCGTGGCCCACAGGATGACTCCGGCGGCGAGGAAGCTGCCGTCGGCCAGCCGGACGCCGTCGGGTTCGATCGCGGTGAACATGGGGTGCCGGTCCAGGACGCCGCGCGCGGCGGCGGCGCGCAGGGCCGGGGTCCAGATCAGGCCCGTCACGGAGACGACGCTCTGCGGCGGCAGGCCCTGGCGCACCCGCTCCTCGACGAGGGCGACGGCGTCGTGGCCGGCCTGCCGGTCGAAGGCGGCCTCGCGCCAGACCGGTTCCCGGCGGGTGAACCAGGTGGTGGTGGTGACCTTGGAGATCTCATCGAGCAGCCCGACGGCCGAGATCCCGCCGCCGACCACGATGACATGCTGCCCGCGGAATTCGTTGGCGGACACGTAGTCGGCGACGTGCAGCTGCCGGCCACCGAAGCTGGCCCTGCCCGGATAGATGGGCCAGAACGGCCGGGTCCAGGTGCCGGTTGCGTTGATGAGGGCGCGGGCCGAGAACCGTCCGCGTGAGGTTGCGATGCTCAGCCGCCCGGCCGGATCATCGTCCTCCCGGCTCACCGACTGCACCTTCACCGGCCGCTCGATCGCGAGGCCGAGGTCGTGTTCGTACCCGCCGAAATAGCGGGTGAGGAAACTGGAGCTGGCCTCGGCGGGGTCCACGTCGGGCTGCGGGATTCCCGGGAGGTCACTGATGCCGTTCACGGTGGCCATGAGCAGGCTCTTCCACCGGTGCCGCCAGGCGCCGCCGGGCCCGTCCTCGGCGTCGAGCACGATGTAGGTCCCGGCGGGGGCCGGGCCAGCCGGGGCCGGGCCGGCCGGGTCAGGGCCGGCCGGGTCAGGGCCGGCAGCGTCAGCGGCGGCCGGGACGAAGCCGCGGCGCTGCAGGTGGTAGGCCGCCGAGAGTCCCGCCTGGCCGGCGCCGACCACGACGACGTCGGCCGCCCGCACCGTCTCAACGGTCACGGTCGCGTTCCCGGTCAGATCTTCTTGACGACGCTGGACTTGAGCTGCATGGGGCCCACGCCGTCCACCTTGCAGTCGATGTCGTGGTCGCCGACACCGTTGACCAGGCGGATGCCGCGGACCTTGGTGCCGACCTTGATGACGGTGGAGCTTCCCTTGATTTTCAGGTCCTTGACCACGGTGACGGTGTCGCCGTCGGCGAGGACGTTGCCTACCGCGTCCTTGATGACGGCGGTCGCTGGGGCGTCGGCTTCTGCGTCAGTCTCCGCGGATGCGGACCATTCGTGCGCGCACTCCGGGCAGACCAGGAGCGCCCCCATTTCGTAGGTGTATTCGCTGGAGCATTTGGGGCACGGGGGCAGGGAGTCGTTCACCCGACCAAGTTTAGTCGCCGCTTGTGCCCGCCCGTGCTGGCGGCCTTTTTCTCGCCGCGGCCGGTCGCCTTAGAACGGGTTCAGCAGGCGGTCCACGAACTGCCGCGTGCGTTCCTCCCGCGGGTCCCGCAGCACGGTGTCCGGGTGGCCGCGTTCAACCACCACGCCGCCGTCCATGAAGATGACCTCGTCGGCCACCTGACGGGCGAACGCGAGCTCGTGGGTGACCACCACCATGGTCCAGCCTTCGTCGGCGAGTTCCTTGATGACGGCCAGGACCTCGCCCACGAGCTCGGGGTCCAGCGCAGAGGTGGGCTCGTCGAAGAGCAGTAGTTGCGGGCGCAGGGCGAGGGCACGCACAATGCCGACGCGCTGCTGCTGGCCGCCGGAGAGCTCGAAGGGGTAGCTGTTCTCCTTGCCGGTCAGGCCGACCCGGGCCAACAGGTCCCTGGCCTCCTGGATTGCCTCCGCCTTGGGCCGCTTCTGTACCTGGACCGGGCCCTCGATCACGTTCTCCAGGACGGTCTTGTGCGGGAAGAGGTTGTAGTGCTGGAACACCATGGCGCTGCGGTCCCGCAGGGCGAGCACCTGCTTCTTCGCCACCGGTGTGGCAAAGTCCACGGTCAGTTGCCCCGCGAATTCGGCGACGCCGGCGTCGGGCACTTCGAGGCCGTTCAGGCAGCGCAGGACTGTCGTTTTTCCTGATCCCGACGGCCCGATCAACGTGACCACTTCGCCGCGGCGGACTTCAAGATCGATGGATTTGAGCACTTCGTGCTGGCCGAACGCCTTGCGCAGGCCCGTGACGGTCAGGAGCGGCTCGTCTGGGACAGGAACATCGGAGGGTTGCGGTTCAGTGGGCGACATAGCGGTCCAATCTCTTCTCCAGGGCGGACTGTCCGCTGGCGAGAACGAGGCAGATGATCCAGTAGATCACGGCTGCTTCCAGATACAGCAGCATGAATTCCTGGCTGAAAGCTGCCACCTGCTGCGCCACGCGGAACAGTTCGGTGACGAGGATCAGCGACGCCAGCGAGGTGTCCTTGACCAGGCTGATGAAGGTGTTGGACAGTGGCGGAACCGAAACCCGGGCGGCCTGCGGCAGGATGATCCGCACGAGCGTCTGCCGGCGCGACATTCCGATGGTGTGGCCAGCCTCCCACTGGCCCTTGGGAACGGACAAGATGGCCGCCCGGATGACCTCTGCGGCATAGCCGCCGACGTTCAGGGAGAACGCGATGATGGCGCTGGGCCAGGGGCTGATGGTGATTCCCACGGAAGGCAGCCCGTAGAAAATCACGAACAGCTGGACCAGGAGCGGGGTTCCACGGATGACGGAGATGTAGGTCCGCGCCACCGCGGAAACCAGGCGGTTGCGGCTCAGCCGCATGAGGGCCACCACCAGCGCCAGCAGGAGGCCCAGGCTGAAGGATGCCAGCGCCAGGGGGATGGTGCCGAAGATCGCACCCGTCAGGAGGGGGCCCAGCGATGACCACACGAGTTCCCAGTTGATGCTCATGCCCGGACGCGGCGTTTCTCTGCGGCGTGCACAGGGCTACTTCGAGACGTCGGCGTCGAAGTACTTCTGGGAGATCTTCGTCAGGGTGCCGTCGGCCGCCAGCTCGCCGAGGGCCTTGTTGATGGCGTCGGTCAGGCTGGTCGATCCCTTGCGCAGGGCGAACGCGCTCAGCGACTTGTCGGTGGTCTCGGCCGCAATCTTGATGCCGGTGTCGTGGTCGGTCTTCTGGTAGTCCAGGTACGTCAGCTTGTCGTTGATGGTGGCATCGACACGGCCCTGCTTGAGCAGTGTGATCGCCTGCGCCCAGCCCTCGACGGCCTCGACGTTCGCGCCGCTCTGCTGCGCCAGCTTGTACCAGTTGCTCGTCAGGGACTGCGCCGTGGTCTTGCCATTGAGGTCCTCAAAGGAGTGGATGCTGTCGTTGTCCGACTTGGTGACGACGACGCCGGTGCTCACTGTGTAGGGGGTGGAGAAGTCGTACTTCGCCTTGCGCTCATCGGTGATGGAAACCTGGTTTGCGACGACGTCGAACCGCTTGGCGTCGAGGCCGGCGAAGATGGCGTCGAACTGCGTCTCCTGGAAGGCCGGCTTGACGCCCAGCTTCCCGGCAACGGCGTTGATGATCTCGACGTCGTAGCCCGTCAGCTCACCGCTGCCGTTGGCGTGGAACGTGAAGGGCTTGTAGGTGCCTTCCGTGCCGACCTTGAGCACGCCTGCGCTTTTCACGTCGCTGAGGGAGGTGTCCGCACCCGCTGCCGGCGCTGAGCTGGCCGGGGTGGTGGACGCCGACCCGCAGCCTGCCAGGGCGAGTCCTGCGGCAGCAATGAGGCCGATAACGGAAAGTCGTGTGCGCTTCATGATGTTCCTTAGTCGTGGAGCCGGAAATGGCCTTCCAGCTAAGCCGCATGGCGGCCGTCTCCTAGCGACGATAGCAAGGTCCCGCTCAGGGTGGAGAGCCTAAATGACAGTTTATGACGTCGGGTCATGAGACGGTCTTGACGGATGCAACCTCTGAAGGCAAACGCCAGTGCGGGGCACGAAAAAGGGAACCACCGCCTCGCGGTGATTCCCTTTCTGGTGGAGCTGAGGGGACTCGAACCCCTGACCCCCTGCATGCCATGCAGGTGCGCTACCAGCTGCGCCACAGCCCCTCATTTGCCCGGAAGTTTTCGTCCTCCCTGAAGCAACCTGAATAGCCTAAACCACAAATCGCGTTCGCGCTAATCGGCGCGATGACTCATGGGAAAGGTTCGTCACTTCCAGGTTCTGGCCCGGATTCTGGCACAAAAAAATCCGCCGGAATCTTTCGATTCCGGCGGATTATCCGGTGGAGCTGAGGGGACTCGAACCCCTGACCCCCTGCATGCCATGCAGGTGCGCTACCAGCTGCGCCACAGCCCCGAATTTTCGCTGCTCCGAGCATGTCTGCTGACGTGCAAAGCTCCGGTTTTTTGTCCGGATCTCTCCGAAGCAACTCAAATATCTTAGACCAGCCCTTCGGAAAATTCCAAATCGGGCATATTCGGCTCTTTTTAGCGTCCGGACGTGGCCGGGGTGGCTACTCCGTGTCGGTGCCGGCGGTGGCCTTGGCGGAGGCGTCGTCGCCGAGCTGCAGATCGACGACGGGGCAGTCCTTCCACAGGCGCTCGAGGGCGTAGAACACGCGGTCTTCCTCGTGCTGGACGTGGATGACGACGTTGGAGTAGTCCAGCAGCACCCAGCGACCGCCGGAGCGGCCCTCGCGGCGGACGGGCTTCTGGTCAAACTTGGAGAGTTCGTCCTCGATGCCGTCCACGATTGCGTTGACCTGTCGTTCGCTCGGGGCCGAGGCAATCAGGAAGACGTCGGCCAGGGCCAGCCGTTCGCTGACGTCCAGGGCCACGATGTCCTCGGCAAGCTTCTCCGAGGCAGCGCGGGCTGCGTGGCGGGCGGTAGTGATGGATGAATCGGTTGCAGTCACGGGACTCCTTGTAGTGATGAAAAACTATGGTGATGAAAGTGTGGGCGCCGGTGGCGGCCTGGGACCTAGTGGGCCAGCCCGGTGACGATCAGCGTGATGCCGGCGATGAGGGCAACAATCCCCACGGCCAGGACGCCGAGCTGGAGCATGCGCAGGCGGCGCGCCCGGCCCAGCCCGGCGGTGGCGGCATCCAGGGGTTCCAGCCCGTAGGCGGCATTGGCGGCAACGGGTTCCCCGCCCACGAATCGTTCGTCGGACTCCCCCGCGGAATTTGCCGCGCTTGCCGGCCGGGCTGTTCCGGCTTTGGCGGCTGCTTCCGCCCGGGCCAGGACGCCGGCTCTGCCAGCGGCAGAACCCGTAGCAGGACCTGCGGCCTTCTGGCGGGAAATGCCCGGCCGCCGCAGGCCGGGCTTCCGTGGCGAGTCCACGCGCGGACCCGGGTTGGTGACAACCGGGACATACGACGTGGCAGGGCGCTTCATGACGGGCCGCTCCACGCCGGGGATCTTCTCAAATTCCAGCGGTGTGACCATGGCCAGATTGTTGGCCGTGGTCGGATCGTTGCGAGGCGCCGCCGGCTGGCTGTTTTGTTCGGCAAGCTTCTGCTTGGCGGCGGCGCGGCGGTTCAGGATCGCGGCGCGCTCGGCGAGGGCGATCTGCTCGGCCAGGACGGCCGGATCAACGGCATCCGGATCCGTGGCCGCAATGTGTTCCATCTTGGCCACTTGGTTCTTGGCCTGCTCCGCGAGGAGCTCGCGGGCGGCCAGCGCCTGCTCCACGGTCATGCCCTCGGGCGTCGTGCCGCCCGGTCCGGCGCCGTCGGCCGCGGGGGCTTTGGGCGCAGCGGGCGCTTTGAGCGTCGGGGCAGCTGACACAGCCGGGGACGCGCCCTTCGGAGCAGCGCCCTTCGAGGCGGCGTCCGTGGGTGCGGTGTCCTTCCCGGCTGCGTCCTTCCCTGCTGGGGAGACCACCGGGTTGGCTCGGGTCCGCGGCGACACCGGGACAATGGTGTTGGCCTGGGTGGCCGGGGCGGTTTCGGTCGCCAGCTCCAAAAGCCTCAGCTGGCGTCGCGTGGGCGGCCCGCCGCCGGCCAGCTGGCCTTCCTTTTCTGCGAGTTCCTTGATGGTGCGCAGTGCGGCGCGGTCCCTTGCCCGGACCTGGGAGGACCGCTCCGTGCCGGCAGGCACAGAGTCAGCGCGCACAGAGTCCACCGGGGCGTCGGCAACGCGACGGCTCCGGCCAGTGATTTCGGCCTCCGTCGGCTCGCCCGGGCCCGGAGTGTCCAGGCGTTCATCTCTGGCCTGCCGCAATTCGCGGCGGCTGCGGATGGGAGGCTGTTCCTGACTCATGGCAAACTCATTCAGTGCTGGCTGGTTGGGTTATCTCAAGGGCTGGATCGTGCTGTGCGGGGTCAGTTTCTGCCGCGCCGTTTCCGGCGTTGGCGGTCCCGGCGTGTCCGGCTTCAAGGCGGTCGGCGTCGGGGCTGGCGTGGTACAGGCCGTACTTGGCGATGTACTGGACCACCCCGTCCGGCACGAGGTACCAGACCGGGTTTCCTTCGGCCACCCTCGTGCGGCAATCCGTGGAGGAAATGGCCATGGCCGGGACCTCCAGGAGGCTGACGTCCTTGCGGCCCATGCCGTCCAGGACGTGGCCTGGCCGGGTGACGCCCACGAAGTGCGCGAGGGACCAGAGTTCATCGATGTCTTTCCAGGACAAAATCTGGGCCAGGGCGTCCGCGCCGGTGATGAAGAACAGATCGGCGTCCGGACGCAGGGTCCGCAGGTCACGCAGGGTGTCGATCGTGTAGGTCGGTCCCGGACGGTCCACGTCCACCCTGCTCACGGTGAAGCGGGGGTTCGAGGCCGTGGCGATGACAGTCATGAGATACCGGTGCTCGGCTTCGCTGACCTTCTTGGCCATCTTCTGCCAGGGCTGGCCGGTGGGCACGAACACGACTTCGTCGAGGTCGAATTTGGCCGCGACCTCACTGGCCGCGACAAGGTGTCCGTGGTGGATGGGGTCGAACGTGCCGCCCATCACACCCAGACGCAGGCGGCGCTGGGCGCCGCGCTGCTTCGTGGGGGCGGAAATATTAGTGACCCTGGCCGTGATCGTGCTTGTTCGGGTGCTGGCGGTGCGGGTCCGCGTGCTCCTCGACGGCCACGTGGCGCCGGCCCAGGTTGGAGTAGGACAGCGTGATCAGCAGCAGGACCACCAGGATCGCGAACATGGTGCCGCCAATGACAAACGGCGGTGCAATGAGCGGTGCGAGTTCCTCGTGGCCCGATTCGCCGGCGGCGGCGACGAAAGTGGCGATCTGCTGCGACAGCATGTTCTCCCCTAGTGAGTTCAAAATTTGACGACGGCGGAGGTGTCCACCGTTCCGGTCTTCCGTTCCATGTTACAGCGTTGCTAGCCCCGGATCTGGCCCTCGCCCTGCACGATCCACTTGGTCGTGGTCAGCTCGGTCAGTCCCATGGGGCCGCGGGCATGGAGTTTTTGGGTGGAAATCCCCACTTCGGCGCCGAGGCCGAGCTCGCCGCCGTCGGTGAAGCGGGTGGAGGCGTTCACGATCACGGCGGCCGAATCGACATCGGCGATGAAGCGCTCGGCGTTGGCGAGGTCGTTGGTCAGGATCGCTTCCGTGTGGCCGGTGGACCACTTGCGGATGTGCCTGACGGCCTCGTCCAGGCTGTCCACCATGGCCACCGCCAGGTCCAGGTTCATGTATTCGGTGGCCCAGTCATCCTCCGTGGCCGGCACGGTCTGGACCGAGGCCGGCAGGGCGGCGCGGATGCGCTGGTCCACGTGCAGGGTGACCCCGGCAGCCCGCAACGCGGCGGCGACCGCGGGAAGAACGGTGGACTTGGAGTGCACCAGGAGCGTTTCGACGGTGTTGCAGACGCTGGGCCGCTGGGTCTTGGCGTTGAGGAGGATATCCACGGCCATTTCCTCGCTGGCGGAAGCGTCCAGGAAGATATGGACGTTGCCTTCACCGGTCTCGATGACCGGCACAGAGGAGTTCGTCACAACGGACTGAATGAGCTCGCGGCCGCCGCGGGGAATGAGCACGTCCACCCGGCCGCGCGCCCGCATGAGCGCGGTGGCGCCGTCGCGGCCGTACTGGTCGACGGTCTGGACGGCGTCGGCGGGCAGGCCCACCGATTCCAGCGCATCCCGGAGGATGGTGATCAGGGCGGCGTTGGTGGCAGCGGCGGCGGATCCGCCGCGCAGGATGACGGCGTTGCCGCTCTTGAGGGCAAGCCCGGCGATGTCGACCGTGACGTTCGGGCGGGCCTCATAGATCGCGGCCACCACGCCCATGGGTACGTTGATCTGGCGCAGGCGCAGCCCGTTGGGGAGGGTTTGGCCCCGCACGACGTTTCCTACGGGATCGGGCAGGGTGGCGAGGTTTTCGAGTGCGGCGGCGAGGGCCGTGATGCGTGAGTCGGTCAGCGTCAGGCGGTCCAGCAGGGCGGCGCTGGTGCCGGCGGACCGGCCGGCCGCGACGTCCTTGGCGTTGGCGGCCAGGATCTGGTGCTTGTGTTCCACCAGCGCCTTGCCGACGGCGCGCAGGCCCCGGTCCTTCCAGGCCCGGTTGGCGTGCGCCATCTTGCGGGCAGCGTTGCGCGAGCGGTCGGCGATCGCGTGGACGGCCGCTTCGGTCCCTGTTGCTGTGCCAGGGGCGGGTGCCGGATCCGGGGCCGCGGCGAACCCTTGGGCAGGCGCGGCGTTACCGGCGGGAACGGTGCCGGCAGGCACATCAGTCACGGCAGCGGAAGTCAGGGCCTCAGTCATGCTTCCAGTTTAGGCGTCGGGGGAACCTAGACCAGCACCAGGTCGTCAACATGAACAACTTCGCGGTCATATCCGCGGCCCAGTGCCTTGCCGAGCTCATGGGTGGACCGGCCCAGCATTTGGGGCAGCTCGGCGGCCGAATAGTTGACCAGCCCGCGGGCAATCACGGTGTTGTCCACGGACACCATCTCCACGGCGTCACCGGCCTCGAAGTCGCCCTTGACCGCTGCGATTCCGGCCGGCAGGAGCGAGGTGCGGCGGTCGCGGACGGCCTTGACCGCGCCGTCGTCGAGCACCAGGGTGCCGCGCACGGATGCCAGGTGGGCCAGCCACAGGAGCCGGATCGGCTTGCGCGCGCCGTTGACGGAGAACCACGTGCCCACGTCCTCGCCGGCCAGCGCGGCGCCCGCATTGGCCGTGGATGTTACGAGGGCGTGGATGCCCGACCCCGCGGCGATGCTCGCGGCTTCGACCTTGGTGACCATGCCGCCCGTGCCCACGCCGGCCTTGCCGGTGCTGCCGATCGAGACGCCCTCGAGGTCGTGGGGGCCGGAGACGTGCGGAATCCGCTTGGCGCCGTGCGACGGCGGGCCGTCGTACAGGGAGTCGACGTCGGAGAGCAGCACGAGCGCGTCGGCGCGGACCAGGTGTGCCACCAGGGCCGCGAGGCGGTCGTTGTCGCCAAAGCGGATCTCGTGCGTGGCTACGGTGTCGTTTTCGTTGACCACCGGGACAACGCCGAGGTTCAGCAGCCGGTCCAGCGCGCGGAACGCGTTGGTGTGCTGGCTGCGGCGCATGAAGTCGTCCGCGGTCAGCAGCACCTGGCTGACGGTGACCCCGTGCGCGCCGAAGGCGTGCGTGTAGCGGGCCATCAGCAGGCCCTGGCCTACGCTGGCCGCGGCCTGCTGGGTGGCGAGGTCTCGGGGACGCTTCTCGAGGCCGAGCGGGGCGAGGCCGGCGGCGATCGCGCCGGAGGACACCAGGATGATCTCCGCGCCCGCGTTGCGCTTGTGCGCCAGGGCGTCGGCGAGCCCGGTCAGGGCCTCTTCGGAGATCCCGCCCTTGATGGAGGTCAGCGAGGACGAGCCGACCTTGACGACAATCCGGCGCGCCCCGGAGAGCACAGTGCGGTCCGGGGCGTCGATGGTCTGGGCCTTGAGCGGCTGGGACCGGTGCTCGACGACGGTCTTACTCGTCATCGGCTTCGCCCAGTCCACTCTCCTTGAGCGGCTGCCGCGCGCGGCGGCCGCTGACGGATTCGGTCCAGATGCCGGCCTTGCGTTCGGCTTCGAGCTCGGCGCGGGCGGCGGCCTTGGCGTCGCGGCGTTCCTGCTGTTCGTCGCGCTTCTGGCCACGCGTCGGGCGGTCGCCGATGTCGGCGAAGCGCACGTCGGTGCCGCGGGGCGAGGCGAGCAGCTCGGCACCGGCCATCATGGTCGGTTCCCAGTCGAAGACGACGCCGTCGTCCTCGCCGATGACCACCATGTCGCCCGGCTTGGCGCCCTGCTTGAACAGTTCATTTTCAACGCCGAGCTTGGCCAGGCGGTCGGCGAGGTAGCCGATCGCTTCCTCGTTAGTGAAGTCGGTCTGCTTGACCCAGCGGACGGGCTTGTCGCCCAGGACGCGGAAGAGCGGCTCGAGGTTCTTTTCCTCGCGGCGGATCGTGAAGCCGGTCTCGTTGACGGCGCGGGGGCGCAGCACCGGGGCGTGCACCTTCGGCGGGGTCGCGGCGACGGCGTCGCGGGCAGCCTTGACGATTTCGGCCATAGCGAAGCCGAGCTGGCGGAGGCCTTCGTGGCTCGTCGCCGAGATTTCGAAGACCCTGTAGCCCCGGGATTCAAGTTCCGGGCGGACGAACTCGGCCATGTCCTTGCCGTCCGGCAGGTCGACCTTGTTAAGGGCCACGAGGCGGGGGCGGTGGTTCAGCGGAACGACTTCGCCGTCGGACCCGCTGTAGCTCATGTCCACGGCGTACTTCTCCAGCTCGGCCTCGATGATGGCGAGGTCGGAGAGCGGATCGCGGTCCGATTCGAGCGTGCCGCAGTCCAGCACGTGCACCAGTGCGGCGCACCGCTCGACGTGGCGCAGGAAGTGGTGGCCGAGGCCCTTGCCCTCGCTGGCGCCCTCGATCAGGCCGGGTACGTCGGCAATGGTGAAGCGGACCTCGCCGGCCTGGACGACGCCCAGGTTGGGGATGAGGGTGGTGAAGGGATAGTCCGCGATCTTGGGCCGGGCGGCGGACATGGCGGCGATCAGGCTGGACTTGCCGGCGGAGGGGAAGCCGACGAGGGCGATGTCGGCGATGGACTTCAGTTCCAGGACAACGTCGCTGGATTCGCCTTCGATGCCGAGCAGCGCGAAGCCGGGCGCGCGGCGCTTCTGGGAGGACAACGAGGCGTTGCCGAGGCCGCCAATGCCGCCGGCGGCGGCGATGTATTCGTCACCTTCGGCCACGAGGTCGGCGATGACTTCGCCGGACTTGGACTTCACGACGGTGCCCACCGGGACCGGAAGGATCAGGGTTTCGCCGTTCTTGCCGCCGCGCCAGTCGCCCATGCCGGGGCCGCCGTTGGTGGCGTGCCGGTGGGGCGCGTGGTGGTAGTCGAGCAGGGTGGTGGTCTGGGGGTCCACGCGCAGGATGACGTCGCCGCCGTTGCCGCCGTTGCCGCCGTCGGGACCGCCGAGGGGCTTGAACTTCTCGCGGTGGACGGAGACACAGCCGTGGCCGCCGGTACCGCCGGATACGTGCAGTACTACCCGGTCTACAAAGCTCGCCACGTGGATCTCCTCAGTGCTGTTCCCCGGACCCCCAAAGAGGCCCAAGATGATTGTAATGCGGTTAAAACACCGGTGGAGCGGACCTAATGGCCCGCCCCACCGATTTAGAACTTATTGTTACTCTGCAGCTGCAGCAGCCACGATGTTCACAACGCGGCGACCACGGCGGGTGCCGAACTCGACAGCACCGGGGGTCAGGGCGAACAGGGTGTCGTCCCCGCCGCGGCCTACGCCGGCGCCCGGGTGGAAGTGGGTGCCGCGCTGGCGGACGATGATCTCGCCTGCGGAAACTACCTGGCCACCGAAGCGCTTGACGCCGAGGTACTGGGCGTTGGAGTCACGACCGTTGCGAGTGGAACTCGCGCCTTTTTTATGTGCCATTTGGAATGCCTGCCTTCAAAAATTCTGGGGAATCTGCTGGAACCTGAACAGTAACGAAGAGTTACTTGATACCGGTGATCTTGACCTTGGTCAGTTCCTGACGGTGGCCCTGACGCTTCTTGTAACCGGTCTTGTTCTTGAACTTCTGGATGACGATCTTCGGACCACGGAGGTCTTCGAGGATCTCAGCCGTAACCGTTACCTTGGCCAGGTCCGCAGCAGCAGACGTGACTTTGTCACCGTCCACCAGGAGCAGTGCGGGCAACTCAAAGGTGCTGCCGGCTCCACCGGGGACGCGGTTCAGGGTAACGAAGTCTCCAACGGAAACCTTCTCTTGGCGGCCGCCTGCGCGGACAATCGCGTACACCACTGGGGAACTCACTTCTCTCGACGTTTATTACTAGATTTGCGTGCGGAACCAGGGGCCAAATTGTTTGGACCGGCTCACGCTGTGCCTCAACGCCGGTGGATTCCCCGGGGGAACCCATGAGCTATCCCCGGAACAAATCCATTTGGAATTCCAAGCGGACTGTTCTCAGGGTCATAACCCAAGTGTTGGCGTAAGCACCGAAGATCTAGAATACGCTAATTTTGCCTTCGGCCGCAAATGAGGCTGGTTCCGGCGGGTAGTCCGTGATAGGCGCCACAACCTCCTGATGCAAGACCCTGTCAATGTTCTTGACCGGATCTTGACCATCCTGAGCTGTGTTGCCGCAACGACTTCCGGAACCGTGCCCCACCATCGTACCGGTAGTCCGGGCCAGCTCGTGTCAGGCGTACAGCCGCGGCGCGTCGAAGAAGTCCACTTCGTAGCGCGATGACTGCCGGAAAGCCAGGGCCATGGCCTCCCGTTCGCTCTCCGATGCCCGCCTGGCCGCCGTGTCCGTGTACGCGATGGCCTGCCGGGTCGCGGCGGCGAAGTCCTCATCGGCGTAGGTCTTCAGCCAGTCGGCGTAGGGGTGCTCCCCGGCCGCGCCGCCGGCCAGGAATTCCCGGTGCAGCGTGGAACCGACCTCGGCGTAGAGCCAGAAGCACGGCAGTGCCGCCGCCACGAGGACCCCGTAGCTGCCGGACACCGAGGCGGCCAGCAGGTGGTCCACATACGATTTCGTGACCGGACCCAGGGTGGAGTCCGTGGGGCGGGTGCTGAGCCAGGAACGGTGCAGCTCGGATTCGACTTCCAAGCAGGTCTGCGCCGAGCGGGCCCAGAACAGCTGCTCGGCCTCGGTGGGGGCAATCGCGGCGGCCCGGGCCAGGACCCGGGAGTAGCCGTTGAGGTACATGGCGTCCTGGGCGAGGTAGTACGCGAACTCGTGCTCGGGCAAGGACCCGTCGGCCAGTCCGCGGACGAAGTCCAGGGCGTAGATGGCTTCAAGATCGCCCGTGGCTCCTGCGCGCAGGGCTGCGGCGAACTCCCCCGCTGCCGGACCGTGTCCGGCCGGGCGGCACTGTCCGTCGGTGAGGTGCTGCCCGTCCTGGAGTTGCTGCAGGTGGTGGAAGTGGTGGACCGGTCCGTTGCCGGTGCCGACGTCCAGGACCGAGGCTTCGCGGAGCGCGCCCAGCAGCCACGGCTTGACTTCCCGCAGCGCCGCTTCCCAGTCCCCCACCCGGGCCTGCACGGTGGCCATGGCCGAGGACAGCGAGCAGCCGGTGCCGTGGCTGTTGCGCGTGGCGATCCGCTCCCCCGGTACGACCACTGTTTCCTGGCCGAGCAGGCCACCGGTGTTGACCAGTGCATCCGGGCAGCCGGCGCCGGCGGCGTTGCCTGCGGCGGCGTTGGCGGCGTCGGCGTCTCCGGGCTGTCCGCCCTGGAGGTGTCCGCCCTTAACCAGGACGGTGGTGCCGGTCAGGGCGGCCAGCCGCTTGCCCTGCGCCAGGGCCTCGGCCCAGTCGGCCGCTACGGGCTCCTTGAGCAGGATGGCGAGTTCGGCGAGGTTGGGCGTGATGAGGTCCGCCAGCGGCAGGAGGGCCTGCAGGGCGGCCTCGGCCGATTCCTGCAGAAGCCGGTCCCCGCTGGTGGCGACCATCACCGGGTCCAGGACGACGACGGCGGGGCGCACCTTTTCCAACCAGCCGCGGACGGCGTCGATCACGGCGGCGTCACCGAGCATGCCGATCTTGACCGCGTCGATGCCGATGTCGTCACTGATGGCGTCCAGCTGCGCCGTGAGGAACGCTGCCGGGGGGACGTGGACGGCGCGCACGCCCTGGGTGTTCTGCGCCGTCAGGGCGGTGACGGCGGCCATGCCGTAGCCGCCGTTCGCCGCGATGCTCTTCAGGTCGGCCTGGATTCCGGCCCCGCCGGAGGGATCGGAGCCGGCGATGGCCAGCACGCGGGGAATGCGCGGCGGCGCCGGCAGAGACTCGCTGTGCAGAAAATTGGCCGGCAGAAACTCGCTGGGCAGGAACTCGGACGGATTCGATCTCGCGGACAAGGCAGACATCCCTTCGCCGGTGCTAACCGGACAGGTTCAACGGGTCTGGATCTCAGCCGGCCCGATGCCCGGCACCCCGTGTCAGTGTTCCAGCCTAGCCGCTGCCACCCTGTGGCCCCGTTAACGCACGGGCGGGCCCGGGCCTGGGCGGACGTATGTTACGTCTGCCCTGACCCGGACCCGCAGCCCGAGCAGTCGAATTAGTGACCGGTCGGGGATGTGGTCAGTCGCGGAGGACTACAGCTCCGACGCCGGCACGCCGACGCCGAGGATGATCGGCTCGTTGCCGGCCGGGACGGACGCAGGCCTGGCCGCGGCGGGAGCCTTGGCCTCGTGAACCGATCCGGCCGCGGCCGGCCGGGTTGCCTCGCGGTGTTCCACGGAGGTTTCGTTGGCTGCGCCCTGGGCCCGGCTTGCACTCCGGTTGCGGCGCCCGCGGCGGCCGCGCGTGGTGTCGGCTGTGCGTGACGCCGGCGCTTCCGCAGCGCGGACGGACGACGGCGCCTCGGGCACCGTGGCTTCCGGGGCGGCAACAGCCGCTGCCTGGCCGGCGGCCTGGTCCTGCTTGCCGGCCTCGGCCTCGCCCAGGTTGGCGAAGGCCTCGGTCAGCAGGTCCAGGGTCAGGGCAGGTGACGGCGCGTCCTCGGCGTGCTCGACGAAGGGCAGGGCCACCTGCTCGCCGCCAAACGTCAGCACCGTTGCGGGACGCCCGGCTGCCTCGTCGGCGGCTGCGAGCTGCGTGACGGCGTCGACGGCGGCCTGGCGGGCCCCGGCGTCGCTGGCTGCGGCTGCCTCCCCGTCGTGCAGGTGCGCGGCGTGCGCCGCTGCAGCGATGTTGGCCAGCGCGGCACGGGTGGCTTCGGCCTTGGCGTGGCGTTCGGCCTCGGTGGGCTCGGCGTGGACGGGTGCGGGTGCGGCCGGCGCGGTCTCCGCGCCCTGGCCTCCCCTGCCGCGGCGACGGCTCTTGCGTTCCGTGCGGGCAGCAGGCTGCGCCTCGGTGCGCGGCACGTAGTGCTCCGCGGCGACCGTGTTGGCGCGGCGGTGTTCCACCGGCTCGTCGTGGGTGACGATGCCGCGGCCCGCACACGTTTCGCACTGCTCGCCGAAGACTTCCAGCAGCCCGGTGCCCATCCGCTTGCGGGTCATCTGCACGAGGCCCAGCGAGGTCACCTCGGCCACCTGGTGCTTGGTCCGGTCCCGGCCCAGGCACTCCACCATGCGGCGCAGCACGAGGTCGCGGTTGGATTCGAGCACCATGTCGATGAAGTCGATCACGATGATGCCGCCGATATCGCGCAGGCGCAGCTGCCGGACGACTTCTTCGGCCGCTTCCAGGTTGTTTTTGGTGACGGTTTCCTCGAGGTTGCCGCCGGAGCCGGTGAACTTGCCGGTGTTGACGTCCACCACGGTCATGGCTTCGGTGCGGTCGATCACGAGCGAACCGCCCGAGGGCAGGAAGACCTTCCGGTCCAGGGCCTTGTGGATCTGCTCATCGATGCGCCAGGCCGCGAAGATGTCCGTGTCCTTGGTCCACTTCTCGAGCCGGCCCACGAGGTCCGGTGCGACGTACGTGACGTAGGCCTCGATGGTGTCCCAGGCTTCCTCGCCGGAGACGATCAGCTTGGAGAAGTCCTCGTTGAAGACGTCCCGGACCACCTTGATGGTCAGGTCAGGTTCGCCGTAGAGCAGCTCGGGGGCGAGGATCTTGGTGGACGTCGACTGGCTCTCGATGCCTTCCCACTGCGCGCGGAGGCGGTTGATGTCGTGGGTCAGCTCTTCCTCGGACGCACCCTCGGCCGCGGTGCGGACAATGACGCCCGCGTCCTCGGGCAGGCGGTCCTTGAGGATCCGCTTGAGGCGGTTGCGTTCGACGTCGGGCAGCTTGCGGGAGATGCCGGTCATGGAACCGCCGGGCACGTACACGAGGTACCGGCCGGGCAGCGAAATCTGGCTGGTGAGGCGGGCGCCCTTGTGGCCGACCGGGTCCTTGGTGACCTGGACGAGCACGGAGTCGCCGGACTTCAGCGCGTTCTCGATCCGGCGCTGCTTGCCCTCGAGGTTGACGGACTCCCAGTTCACTTCACCGGCGTAGAGCACGGCGTTGCGGCCGCGGCCGATGTCCACGAAAGCGGCTTCCATGGAGGGCAGCACGTTCTGGACCTTGCCCAGGTACACGTTGCCGATCAGGGAATCCTGCTGGGTCTTGGACACGAAGTGCTCGGCGAGGACGCCGTCTTCGAGGACACCGATCTGGATTCTGTCGTCGCGCTGGCGGACGATCATCTGGCGGTCCACGGATTCGCGGCGGGCCAGGAACTCGGCCTCGGTGATGACAGTGCGGCGGCGGCCGGTGTCGCGGGATTCGCGGCGGCGCTGCTTCTTGGCTTCCAAGCGGGTGGAGCCCTTGACGGACGTGACGCGGTTGTTGACCGGCGCCTCGGCCATCGCCCGCGGCGCACGGACGCGGGTCACCGTGTTGGGCGGATCGTCGCCCTCCCCGCCGGTCAGCTCCAGGTCCTGGTCACCGCGACGGCGACGGCGGCGGCGGCGGGAGGTCACACCGTCTTCGAGGATCACCTCGGAGCCTTCATCGCCTTCTTCTTCGGTGCCTTCACTCTCGGTGTCGGACTCGGCAGACGTGCGGGTGCGGCCGCGCCGGCCGCGGCTGCGGCGCCGACGGCGGTTGCCGGCGTCTTCGTCCTCGTCGCCTTCTTCGTCCTCGGGCTCAGCTGCTGCCGCGGCAACGGGGGCCTGACGCACCACGGTGCTCAGGTCCGGGGCCTGGAAGATCACGGAAGTGAGGGCACCCGGTTCCATGAACAGCGACGCGGCCGGGCTCTCCTCGGGACGGGCTTCCGGCTCTTCGGGCTGGGCTGCGGCGGGCTGGGCTGCGGTGGCTTCGGCAGCGGGTGCTTCCGTAGCGGGGGCTTCTTCAGCCGGGAGTACTGCCGCGGGTGCTTCTTCGGCCTTCGGGGCGGCCTTGGCACGGCTGGCGCGGCGCCGGACCGGCTTCTCTGCAACCGTTTCTGCGGCAGCTGTGTCAGTGCCAGCTGCTGCGGGGGCCTCAGCCGCGGCAGGTGCGCCGGCTTCGGCGTCGCCGGCGAAGGCAGGCAACGGTTCCGGGGCGGCCACAGCTTTCCGGGTCCGGGTGCGCCGCGCGGGCGCCTTGGCCGCAGTGTCAGGTGCGGCAGTTTCAGATGCGGCAGCTTCGGGTGCGGCGGCTTCGACGCTGGCTGCCTTGCGGCGGCCCCGGACGGGCTCATCTGAGCCGGCCGCGTCGGCCAGGGCGGCGGCTTCGGCCACAGCCTCCGCAGCCTCCTCGGCGTTGACCTTGGCGACGGGCGCCTTCCGGCGGGTCCGGACGGCCCTCTTCGGGGCTACCGGAGCCTCTGCTTCCGCAGTTCCCTGTGCTTCCCCGGCGACTGCTACTTCTTCGTTTCCGGCTACAACCTGGTCATTATCCATATGTGGCGACACTCCTGCCCCTGATGCGCCGCCACATTCGGCGCCCCCTGGGGCAAATATGCGTCAACACCCGCAGGCATTGACAGAAGTCAATTGGATACCCTCAGGTTCGCACCGGCAGTGGGGTGCGGCAGCCCTGGAGGGCCGGCGAGATTGTTTTGGAACCCGTTGACCTACACGCCACAACCAGGTGCCGTCCAATGGCATTGCGGGACAGCTGGAATCAGAGGATCCGCAGCTCCCTGCTCATCATTGGCGGTCTTGAAACAAAATCGCCGGACCGGAATCCGGATGTGGATCGGGTTCCAGCCACGATCATTGTCTCACAGGAGCCGTCAAAGCAGGCGTAGGCGGGGCCGGGAGCGCATCAGGTGCGGCCGGGCACGGCGGACGGGGCCATTCTCCGGCGCTGTTCAGCCTGCGGCGTTACAATCGGGGCAAGAAGCACCCGGTCAAGACGACTAAAAAAGGACTCAATTTCCATGCCCAGCATCTCCAGCACTGCCGGCGACGCGACCGTGCACCAACCGGGTTCCGGCCCGGCCCCCGCGGAGCGGTCCCTTCCCTCGATGACCCGCGACCGCCCGTTCGCCTGGCTCCTGCTGATCACCGGCGTCGTCGGCTGGCTCGCATCCGGGGCCCTGGTGCTGGAGAAGCTGGAGGTCCTGAAGGACCCGAACCACGTCACGGTCTGCGACGTGAACCCATGGATCTCCTGCGGGCAGGTCATGCAGACACCGCAGAGTTCCGTGTTTGGCTTCCCCAACATGTTCATCGGGATCGTCGCCTTCGCCGTGATCATCACCACGGCCATGGGTATCCTCGCCGGCGCCCGGTTCGCCCGGTGGTACTGGCTGGGGCTGCAGGCGGGCGTGACGCTGGGCTTCGCGTTCGTGGTCTGGCTCTGGTCCCAGGCCTTGTATTCGATCCACATCCTGTGCCCGTTCTGCATGATCGTCTGGGCCGTGATGATCCCGCTGTTCGTCTGGGTGAGCGTCCGGAACGTCTCCCACGGCGTGATTGCGTTGCCTGCCGGCCCCACCAAGGTGATCGGCGACTCGGGCTGGATCATTACGGCGCTGCTGTACGTCGCCGTCATCGCGACGATCTTCTTCGCCTTCATCCAGGTCTTCATCGGGACCTCCGGCTACTAAGGGCGCCCAACCGCACCGAGGTGACAGTCAAGGCCAATGCTCGCGCTGAGCATTGGCCTTTGCTGTCATCCCGGTGACATGGTCCGGGCCCATGTCGGGACTTATGGCACGACCCCGCGCGCACAGGTTGGACAAGGCTGGAGAAAGGAAGACAGGAGGCTTCATCGTGACTGTTCTTGTTGCCTATGCAACCGCCTTGGGGTCCACCCGGGAGATAGCCCAACATATGGCGTCCCGGATGGCGGGTGCACTGGGCGAGGTAGAGTGCCGGTCCGTGGAGGAAGTCGAGGCTGTCTCCCGCTATGAGGCTGTCGTCGTCGGCAGCGCCATCCACAACCAGGCCTGGCTGCCCCCGGCTTTGCTGTTCTTCGAACACCATGCCCGCGAGCTGGCCAATCGACCCGTCTGGGCCTTCAGCGTGGGCATGGCGGATGCGCTGCCCAAGCCGTTTCGCCGTCGCGGCGCGGCCCTGCAACAGAAACGTCTGGCCGAAGTCCTGGACAAGGAAGTTCCGCTTCGGGACCACAAAATCTTCTCCGGCGTCTACCAGGCCGGCCAGATGCCGGCACCGCTCCGGACGGTGTTCCGGCTAGTCGGCGGCCGTTTTGGGGATTTGCGGGACTGGGCGGCTGTCGACGACTGGACGGATCAAATTACGGACCAACTCGCTAAACCTGCTTCGTCCACATCTTCAGGCAGCATCACAGGATAATGCCATCGAGACTGCACAGTCCGGCCCGGCCGCCTGGCGGGGTGGAGCGTGCCCGGGAGGCCCCATGACGGTTGTGAGCATTCGCACCGAACGAGGGGACATGCCTGCCTACGCGGCGACGCCGGCCGGTGCCGGTCCGTGGCCCGGGGTCGTCGTCATCCATGACGCACTCGGCCTGAGCCGTGACACCAAGGACCAGGCCGACTGGCTGGCCAGCGAGGGGTTCCTCGCCGTGGCGCCCGACTTGTTTTACTGGGGCAGCAGGGCGACTTGCCTGTGGTCCCTCATCCGCGGCTGGCGGCCCCTCGGCGACCTGGACGCCGCCCGCGCCTGGCTGGCGGGACAGGACGGCTGCACCGGCCGGATCGGCGTGATCGGCTTCTGCATGGGCGGCGGGTTCGCCCTCATGCTGGCCCCGGACCATGACTTCGCCGCGGCAAGCGTCAACTACGGCGGACTCGATGACCAAACCGCCCGCGCAATGCCCCGTGCCTGCCCCATCGTTGGCAGCTACGGCGGCAGGGACCGCTGGCCCGGAGTGCGCAAGGTCCCGGCCCGTCTGGGGCCGCTGCTCGCCGAGGCCGGAATAGACCATGACATCAAGGTCTATCCCGACGCCGGTCACGGCTTCCTCAACAGGCATGGCCCGTCGGACCTCACGTTCGGGGACAAGTTGCTCGCGAAGCTGGTCGCTGCCGGTTACCACGAGCCCTCCGCCGAGGACGCGCGCCTGCGCATCCTCGGGTTCTTCCGGGAACACCTGACCACCCCTGAGGGGGAAGCTAGATAATGCACCCTGCACCGAGGGGATCCCTGCTGGCAGCCGGTGCCGTGGCCGTTTTCACCACCGGCTACCTGGCCGTTGTGCGGCCACGCCTGCTTCGCTGGGGTGCGACCGTTGACGAAGCGCGGGGACCCTACCCGGGCGCCGGGTTGATTCCGGACAGCACCCGAAGCGCGACCATGGCAGTCACCATCGATGCGCCCCCTTCCCGCGTGTGGCCCTGGCTGGTGCAGATGGGAACGGATCGCGCCGGCTGGTACAGCTGGGACCGTCTCGATAATTTCGGGCGCCGCAGCGCAGAGAGCATCCATCCGGAGTGGCAGGACATCGCCATCGGTGACCGTCTGGCGGCGAAGCCCGACGGCAGCGAGTGGTGGTCGGTCGCGGCGCTTGAACCCGAGAGGTTCCTGGGCCTGCGGATGTCGGTCGATCTCCGGGGGCGTCCATTCGACCCGGCACGAACCGGGCCGCGCTATTACACCGACTCGCTCTGGGGATTCGAGTTGCGGGAGGCCCCGGGTGAGCGCACCCGGCTGGTAGTCAGCGGGTACTGGTCGCTACGGCCACAATGGCTGCAACCCATCATGAGCATTGCCATGCTGGAGCCCGCGCACTGGGTCATGCAGACCCGTCAGTTCTCGAATCTGGTGCGCCTCGCCAGCCGTTGAGAAGGCACCGGGGCCGGAAGGCCCGGAGCACGCAGCGAACCCTCCGCCGCGAGGTGCCAGATCGCGAGGGGACAGCTAAGGCCAATGAACGCGTGCGAACATTGGCCTTAACTGTCCCCTCGGTGCTGAGGGTGTCCCGAAACTTGGGCTAGAACCAGATCTTGATCTCGCGCTCGGCGGATTCCGCCGAATCCGAGCCGTGGACCAGGTTCTGCTGTACCTTCAGGCCCCAGTCGCGGCCGAAGTCGCCGCGGATGGTGCCGGGTGCCGCCGTCGTCGGGTCCGTGGTGCCGGCGAGGGTGCGGAAGCCCTCGATCACGCGGTGGCCCTCGAAGATCGCGGCGACCACGGGGCCGCTGAGCATGAATTCAACCAGCGGCTCGTAGAACGGCTTGCCGACGTGCTCCTCGTAGTGCTGCTCCAGCAGTTCGCGGCTCGCGTCGACTTTCTTGAGCTCGGCCAGGGTGTAGCCCTTGGCTTCGATCCGGCTCAGGATGGCGCCGGACAGGTTGCGGGCGACGCCGTCGGGCTTGATCAGGACGAGGGTGCGCTCAATGCTCACAGCTGCTCCAATGTGTTGGGGTGGGATTCGGGTCAAGTCTACGGGGTTCGGGCCAGGTGCCCGGGATGGACGTTCAGGCGTTGTTTCCGGGCGCGGGTCCCTGGGGGTGGGCGGCATCCCAGTCAGCCTGCTCGCGCTCCCGCTGGGCGGCTTCGCGGTCAATCCGGATGCCGGTCCGGATCCCGTACCACCACGCCACGGCGAAGAGCGCGCCGACGAGGTACATGGCCGGTTCCACGATGCCGCCCAGGATCAGCACGAGCTGCAGGATCCAGCCCAGGGCCACTCCCCACGGCTTCGAGAGGACCGCGCAGGTGAAGACGAAGACCAGGCACAGGCCGATCCCGACCGAGAAGACCAGGGCCGCGGGGTATTCGTTCCGGTGCAGTCCAAAAACGGCCAGTGTCCCGAAGAGCACCACGAACGCTTCCAGCAACAGGACCGTGGAGGCGAACATGACCTTCGTGGAACGTCGTTTCTTGGGCATTCCCGGGCGCCATTCGCGCTGGGCTTTGGTGAGTTTCGCCATCGCTTACGCGTCCGCCTTTCCGAGCAGGATCCGGGCGTCCGCGACGAGCGTGATCGAGCCCGTCACGAGGACCCCGCCGGCGAGCTCGTCGTCGGCTTCGGCACGTTCCACGGCCCATTCGAGGGCGTCGTCGAGCTTCTCGGCGACGTGGATGTTCTCCTCGCCGAAGCCCAGGTCAACCGCGATCTCGGCCAGGTCCTCGGCCGGGACAGCCCGGGGCGAGTTGGACTGGGTGAAGCAGTATTCGGTGGCGAGCCCGCCCAGGGATTCCTTGAGCTGGCGCAGGATTTCCTCGGCGTCCTTTTCCCGCAGCACACCGACCACCACCACCAGCTTGGTGAAGTTGAAGGCCTCGTGGATGGCCTCGGCGGAGACCCGGATGCCCTCCGGGTTGTGGGCGGCGTCCACGATGATGGTCGGCGCGGTGCGGACCACCTCGAGCCGGCCCGGGGAGGTGACGGAGGCGAAGGCCTCCTGCAGGATCTCGGCGTCGATCGCCTTTTCCCCGCCGAAGAACGCTTCCAGCGCGGCAATGGCGACGGCGGCGTTCTCGGCCTGGTGCGCGCCGTGCAGCGGTACCAGCAGGTCCTCGTAGCGGCCCGCGATGCCCTGGATGGTCACCATCTGGCCGCCCACCGCGACGGTGCGGGATTCAACGCCGAACTCCACGCCCTCGAAGCGGAACGGCACGTTGACCTCCTTGGCCTTCTCCAGCAGGACCTGGGCCGCGTCGACCGGCTGCGCCGCGCTGATGAGGAAGCCGCCGGGCTTGATGATGCCGGCTTTCTCATAGGCGATGTCCCCGGTGGTGTCGCCCAGCAAATCGGTGTGGTCCAGGGAGATCGGGGTGATCACGGCCACTTGGCCGTCGCCGACGTTCGTGGCGTCGGTGATGCCGCCCAGGCCCACTTCCATGACCGCGACGTTGACCGGCTGGTCCGCGAAGACCGCGAAGCCCAGGATGGTCAGGCACTCGAAGTAGGTCAGCCGGGGCTGGCCTGCCGCCTCGAGTTCGCCGTCCACGATCTGCAGGTAGGGCCGGATCTCGTCCCAGATCCGGACGAACGTCTCATCCGGCACCGGGGCGCCGTCGATGCTGATCCGCTCGGTGACCTTGGACAGGTGTGGGCTCGTGTAGCGGCCGGTGCTCAGGCCGTGGGCGCGCAGCCCGGCCTCGATCATCCGGGCCGTGGAGGTCTTGCCGTTGGTGCCGGTGACGTGGATGATCGGGAACGCCTTGTTCGGCTCCCCCAGGATTTCCATGGCCCGGTGCAGCGGGGCGAGCCGCGGCTCCATTTTGTTTTCCGGCGCGCGGCCCAGGAGCTCGGCGTAGACGCTTTCTACGGAGAATTCGTCGGTCATGGCTTAGGCTCCAACTTTCTTGGCGACGCTGACCTGCGGGTCTTTGACGTCGGCCGCCAGGGTTTCCAGCTCGACGGTCAGGGTTTCGGTCTTGACCAGCTCCGCGTTGGCCAGCAGGGCCTCGACGACGTCCTGCTTCGCCGTGACGGACGTGCTGATCCGGTCGCTGACATTGAGTCCGGCGTCCTTGCGGGCCTGCTGGATGGCGCGGACCATGTCACGTGCCATACCTTCAGCCTCCAGCTCCGGGGTGACCTCGGTGTTGAGGACCACGAAACCTCCGCCGGGAAGCACGGCGGCCGCGCGGGATCCTGCTCCCTCCGCGGCTTCGGCCACGACGGTTTCCAGGGTGTATTCCTGCGGCTCGAGGTCGAGGCCGCCGGCGGTGACCACTCCGGCGTCGCTGACCGACCAGTCGCCGGACTTGGAGCCCTTGATGGCCTGCTGGACGTTCTTGCCCAGCCGCGGGCCGGCGGCCCGGGCGTTGACCACGAGCTTCTGTTCGATGCCGAACTCCTCCGGGGAGGCGGCCTCGGCGTCGAGCAGGCGGACCGAGCGCAGGTTCAGTTCATCGGCGACGACGGCGGCGAAGCCGCCCAGCGCGTCCGCGCCCGGTGCCACGACCGTGAGTTCCTGCAGCGGCAGGCGCACGCGCAGGTTGGCGGCCTTGCGCAGCGAGGAGCCGGTGGAGCAGATCTGCTGCACACGGTCCATCGCCTCGACCAGGCCCGGGTTGGCCGGGAACAGTCCGGCATCCGGCCAGTCCGCCAGGTGCACGGAGCGCCCGCCGGTGAGGCCGCGCCAGATTTCCTCGGAGATCAGCGGCAGCAGGGACGCGGCCACGCGGGTGACGGTTTCCAGCGCGGTGTAGAGCGCGTCGAAGGCGTCCACGCTCTCGTCGAAGAAGCGCTGGCGGCTGCGGCGGACGTACCAGTTGGTGAGCATGTCCAGGTAGCTGCGCAGCTCATCGCAGGCGCCGGAGATGTCGTAGCTGTCCAGCTGGGCGGTCATGTTCCGGACCAGGTCACCGGTGTTGGCCATGAGGTACTGGTCCAGGGTGTCGGCGTAACCGTCGTAGCGGAGCTTCGCGTCGTAGCCGTTCCCGCCAGCCGAAGCGTTCGTGTAGAGCGTGAAGAAGCTGTACACGTTCCACAGCGGCAGGATGACCTGGCGGACGCCGTCGCGGATGCCCTGCTCGGTGACCACGAGGTTGCCGCCGCGCAGGATGGGGCTGGACATCAGGAACCAGCGCATGGCGTCGGAGCCGTCGCGGTCCAGGACTTCGGAGACGTCCGGGTAGTTGCGCAGGCTCTTGGACATCTTTTGCCCGTCGGAGCCCAGGACGATGCCGTGGCTGATGACGTTGCGGAAGGCCGGCCGGTCGAACAGCGCGGTGGAGAGGATGTGGAGCATGTAGAACCAGCCGCGGGTCTGGCCGATGTACTCGACGATGAAGTCCGCCGGGTTGTGGGTGTCGAACCATTCCTCGTTCTGGAACGGGTAGTGGACCTGGCCGTAGGGCATGGAGCCGGAGTCGAACCAGACGTCCAGGACGTCCTCGACGCGGCGCATGACGGACTGGCCTTCTTCCGGGGTGCGGGGGTCGTCCGGGTTCGGGCGGGTGAGCTCGTCGATGAACGGCCGGTGCAGGTCCACCTGGCCGTCGTTGTTCAGCGGCAGGCGGCCGAAGTCGGCCTCGATCTCGGCCAGGGAGCCGTAGACGTCGGTGCGCGGGTAGTCCGGGTCGGTGGACTGCCAGACGGGGATGGGGCTGCCCCAGTAGCGGTTGCGGCTGATGGACCAGTCGCGGGCGTTGGCGAGCCACTTGCCGAACTGGCCGTCCTTGACGTTGCCCGGGATCCAGTTGATGTCCTGGTTGAGCTCGGACATGCGGTCCTTGAACTTGGTGACCTCGACGTACCAGGAGGACACGGCGCGGTAGATCAGCGGGTTGCGGCAGCGCCAGCAGTGCGGGTAGCTGTGCTCGTAGCTGGCCTGGCGGACCAGGCGGCCCTGGGCGCGGAGCACCTGGGTGATGGGCTTGTTGGCCTCGAAGACCTGGAGCCCGGCGATTTCGGCGAGGTCGCCGTGGCCGAAGAGCGGCAGGAACTTTGCGCCCTCGTCGACCGAGAGGACCACCGGGATGCCGGCCTCTTCACAGATTTTCTGGTCGTCTTCGCCGTAGGCGGGGGCCTGGTGGACGATGCCGGTTCCGTCGGTGGTGGTGACGTAGTCGGCCTCCAGGAAGCGCCAGGCGTTCTCGGTGCCGTATTTTTCGGCGTCGTGGAAATAGTCCCAGAGCGGCTCGTAGCTCAGGCCGTCCAGCTCGGCGCCGGTGTGGCGGGAGGTGATGGCGGCTTCCGCGGCGGCGACGCCCTCGGCCCCGTCGCCGTAGCCGAGGTCCTTGGCGTAGGCGGCCAGGAGGTCAGCGGCGAGCAGGAAGCTGCCCGTGACGGGAGCTTCGGCTGCCGCGGCCTTGATCCCGTGCGGGCCGGCCGGCAGGACCACGTAGGTGATGTCGGGACCGACGGCGAGCGCCAGGTTGGTGGGCAGCGTCCAGGGCGTGGTGGTCCAGGCGAGTGCCTGCACCCCGGCGAGCTGCCGGGACAGCTCCGACTCCCCCGCCGTGATGGGGAACGTGACCGTGACGGTCTGGTCCTGGCGGTTTTTGTATACGTCGTCGTCCATGCGCAGCTCATGGTTGGACAGCGGCGTCTCGTCCTTCCAGCAGTACGGCAGGACGCGGTAGCCGTTGTAGGTCAGGCCCTTTTCGTGCAGCTGCTTGAAGGCCCAGAGCACGGACTCCATGTATTCGACGTTGAGGGTCTTGTAGTCGTTCTCGAAGTCCACCCAGCGCGCCTGGCGGGTGACGTAGCTCTTCCATTCGTCGGCGTACTTCATGACGGAGGCGCGGCAGGCGTCGTTGAACTTGTCGATGCCCATGGCCTCGATCTGGGTCTTGTCCGTCATGCCGAGCTGCTTCATGGCTTCCAGCTCGGCGGGCAGCCCGTGGGTGTCCCAGCCGAAGCGGCGCTCCACCCGGCGGCCGCGCTGGGTCTGGTAGCGGCCCACGAGGTCTTTGGCGTAGCCGGTCAGGAGGTGGCCGTAGTGCGGCAGGCCGTTGGCGAAGGGCGGGCCGTCGTAGAAGACGAATTCGTTGCTTCCGTCTTGGCCGGCATCCCGCTGGTCGATGCTCGCCTGGAAGGTGCCGTCCTGGTCCCAGTATTTGAGGATGCGCTCTTCGATCTCCGGGAACTTCACGGAGGCGGATACGCCCGCGGCGTTGGAAGCCGCGTTTGACGCAGAGGTGGTGGAGCCGGCGCCTGCGGCGGAGGCCTTGGGGTAATAAGTCATCTCGACATCCTGGGTTGAGCTGGTGAACACATGTATTCAGGATGCGAGGACGGCCCTGTTGTCTTCCGACACCACGGACCGCGGTACCACCTCACTTACCGCCACCGGTCCGCTCCCCTTCGCGAGAAGGGCGCTGCACCGGCGTCGGCCGCTCATTACTGCTGTGACGGGCTTACCCGTCCGGTTCTACTGGCCCGCGCGCACACTGTGGTGACTGAGTCTCCACCGCCCGCGAGGGTGTTCTTCCGGAAGCTCACCGGTGATGGCCGGGTCAAAGCTGCTACGTCGATGGTACTGCAAATCACTGTCCCAAACGCAGTGACAGACAGTGACAGGCAGTGCCACTGCGATTCATAACGCCGCAAACTCCGCTGGAAAAGGGCGACGCCGGCGGTCCGACTGCATAGACTCTTGCCATGACCGTCCCCCGGCCGCCCCGGGCCCACCCGTGAAGCGCCGCAGCGCCAGCCGGCGGTGGCACGTGTCCTCTGCCCTCTGCGCCGCGCCCGTTGCGGTGGTATCGATCTTCCGGGCGGTCCCGGCGCCGTGGCCGGCCCCTGTGGTCCAGCTCGTGGCCTTCACTCCCTGGTTCGTGCTCCCCGCCGGCGCAGCCCTCCTGCTCGCGCTGCCGGGGCGGCGTCCCTGGGCGGTCCTCCCCGCCGGCGCCCTCCTGGCCCTCCAGCTGCTGTGGCTGTTCCCGCCGGACCGGGTGGCGGACAGGTTTTTGGCCCGGGAGGCGGATCCGCGGCCTGGCGGGCAACAGAGCACAGGCCAGGCACAGGCCGCAGCCCCGGCGGCGGAACTGACGGTCATGAGCCTTAACGCCTGGAAAGGCCAGGCGGACGCCGCGGAAGTGGTCCGGCTGGTGCGTGAAAACAACGTCGGGTTCCTTGCCGTCCAGGAACTCTCGCCGGCCCTGGAAAAACGGCTGGACGCGGAGGGGCTGGGCGCGCTGCTTCCGCACCGGATCAGCCGTTCGAGGGACGGTGCGGGCGGCGGTGCCGTGTACTCCACCCGCCCGATGATTCCGGTGGACTCCGTGGACGGTTCAGCCTTCCACATGCCCACGGTGCAGTTGGAACTCGACGCCGGCGGCCGCCCGGCTCCCCTCACCGTGACCAACGTGCACACCAAGGCGCCGGTGTGGGGCCGGGCCGGGCAGTGGCGTAGCGAATTGGCTTCCCTGGGCCGCCTTGCCGCCCGTCCCGGCAACATGCTGCTGCTGGGCGACTTCAACGCCACCCTCGACCACGCGGAGTTCCGCCAGCTCCTTCAGGGCCAGGACGGTACGGGGCCCGATGGCACCCGCGTCGACGCCGGCGCCGCCGCCCTGGCGCGGCTGGTGCCGACCTGGCCCATGGCGGGGCCCCCACTGCCTGGCGTGGTGATCGACCACATCGTGACCGGCCCGCGGGTGCGCAGCAGCGGCTATGCCGTGCTGCCGGTGGCCGGGACGGACCACGCGGCGGTCCTGGCCACGTTGTCCGTCCCGGCGGCGGACTAGCTGCGCGGCAGTTTCATGCCGGACTCGGCCATCACGTCCCGGAGCCTGTCCGGGTAATCCGTGATCAGCCCGTCCACGCCGGCACCGATGAGCGCCCGCATGGTGGGCTTGTCATCAACGGTCCACGGAATGACCTGCATGCCGGCCGCGTGGGCACGGCGGACCATGTCGGCGGTGACGTACGGAACATAGCCCGGATCCGTCACGGCGCCGTTCTGCGGCGTGCCGTGCACCGGTGAGATGGCATCGAAGCCCAGGGAGGAGGCTGCGGCGACGAGGTCGCCGCCGAAGTCATCGGCGTCGATGCCGCCCAGCCACGGCGACTTGCCCGGCTGGCCTGCCTGGAGGAAGTCCTTGTTGGTCAGGGCCACGGTGCGGATCTGGGGATCCTGCTGCTGCACCAGGCGCAGCGAACCCCAGTCGAAGCTCTGGATTGAGACACGGCTCTGCATGTGGGCGGCCTTGATTTCGCGGAGCGCGACGTCGACGAACTGCTCACGCGGCGCGGTTTCCTGCGGCGCACCTGCCTCCACCTTGGTTTCGATATTGAACTTCACCCGGCTGGCGCGGCGGGAGTCCGCCAACGCGAAGACCTCGGCCAGCGTGGGCATCTTGGCGCCCGGCGAGGCCGCCTGGCCCGGGAACTGGGGCAGCGTGAGGCTCCCGCAGTCCAGGCTCCGGACCTGCGCGAACGTCAGGTCCTTGACGTATTTGCCCACGTAAGGGAACTGGGGGTCGTTCGGCGTGACAGGAGCCGTGTCCAGGCACTTCTGGCCGCTGATCTTGCGGTCGTGGGTGATGACCTCGTGGCCGTCCCTGGTGATCTGGAGGTCAAGCTCAAGGGTGGAGACGCCGGTCTCGATCCCCTTCGCGAACGACGCCAGGGTTGACTCGACGCTCAGGCCGATGCCGCCTCGATGGGCCTCGAGGTCAAAGTGGTTGTCCTGGCCGTTGGGGTTTGTGTCGGCAGCGTTTGCCTGGGCGGCGGCGGTGAGGAGCAGGGCTGCGCTGAGTACGGCAGCGCCGAGCTTCGTCGGGGTTCGCATGGGAAAGATCTCCACTCTGGTGGTGTGCAGTTGCATGCGCCACCTTGCCCAACCCCGGCCAACTCCGGACCAGCAACGCCTGACCTCCGCCCCACACGGCGGTGAACGTCCGGTGTCGCCGCCGGACGTCCCGTCCCCCGCACCCGGCCCCTGCCCCCGGCCCGCCGCCCTACTGGTTCTTGCGGATCAGCTTGTAGTTGGCCGCCTGCGCTACCGGGCGGATCACGATCTGGTCCAGGTTGATGTGGTGCGGCGCGACGACGGCGTAGCGGACCACATCGGCCACGTCCTCGGCGGTCAGCGGCTTCTCGACTCCCTGGTACACCTTGGCTGCCGCGTCCTGGTCGCCGAGGCGGTTGAGGGCGAACTCCTCGGTCTGCACCAGCCCGGGGGCTACCTCGATCACGCGGAGGTTGTGCTCGGCCTCTTCGAGCCGCAGGGCGCCGGTCAGGGCGTGCTGGGCGAACTTGGCCGCGTTGTAGCCGCCGCCGCCCTCGTAGGCCGCGAGCCCGGCGGTGGAGGTCAGGTTCAGCACGGTGCCCTCGCCGCAGGCACGCAGCATGGGCAGGAAGGAGCGGATCAGCTTCATGCTGCCCAGCACGTTCACCTGGAACATCCATTCCCAGTCCTCGGTCTTGGCCCCGGCAACCTTGTCGGCGCCGCGGGCACCGCCCGCGATGTTGATCAGCGTGTCGATGCCGCCGGCGCGGGTCACTTCATCGAGCAGCCGGGCCACATCGGCGTCGTCGGTCACATCGGCGGGAAGGGCGACGGCGCCGGTTTCGGCGGCGAGCGCTTCGAGCCGGTCGGCACGGCGGGCGACGGCGAACACGGTCCAGCCTTCCTTGCGGAGCGCACGCACCGTGGCCTCGCCGATTCCGGTGCTGGCGCCGGTGACCACTGCCGCTTTGGCCACTGCTGCCTTGAATTCCTGTGTCGTGAATTCTTGTGTGTTGTTGTCGATTCCCTCAGTCATGGCACCACCCTAACGGCAATGCCGGGCTCATTTCCTGCTGTTGCGGCCTCGCTCCAGGAACTCCTGAAGCACCCGGGCATGGTTGGTCTCCGGGTCCCGGGCGCCGAAGAGCAGGGTCACTTTCCCGTGCTCCGCCGCGAGTCCGTACAGCGTCTGCACCGCGGGGTTGGTTTTCAGCTCCGCTTCATAGGCCGCCCGGAACTGCGCGAACCGCTCCTGCATGTGCGCGAATTCCTTGCGCAGCGGCGGTGACGGCGCCACGTCCTTGAGCCAGAGCTCCAGTTGGGCCCGTTCCTTGCTGACTCCCCGCGGCCAGAGCCGGTCCACCAGGACCCGGCAGCCGTCGTCGTCGGAAGGATCCTCATAGACGCGCTTGATCGCGAAGGTTCCGGCAGAATTTCCCTCAGAATTGCCCATCTGCGCATGCTACTTCACGTTACTTCGGCGGCTCCCGCACCCGGAGAACCCGCCGCCGGTGCGTTCCGGTACATAAGGGGATGGCAGTTAGTGGAAGAATTGGCCCATGGCTGAAGACAATCAGGGTACAGACACGCCCACCACCGCCCCCATCAACGTTCCGGACAAGCCCGCCCTGGAGGGGCTGGAAGAGGCGCTCACGCGGCGCTGGCTTGAGGAAGGGACCTACAAGTTCACCCAGGACACCACCCGGGAACAGGTCTACTCGATCGACACTCCCCCACCCACCGCGTCGGGATCCCTCCACGTCGGACACATGTTCTCCTACACCCAGACCGACGTCCTGGCGCGCTACCAGCGCATGACCGGCAAGAACGTCTTCTACCCCATGGGCTGGGACGACAACGGCCTGCCCACCGAGCGCCGCGTGCAGAACTACTACGGCGTGCGCTGCGATCCGGCGATCGCCTACGACGCCGGCTACCGTCCCCCGGCCGAGCCCGCCAAGAACCAGCGCGACTTCGACGTCATCTCCCGCAAGAACTTCATCGAGCTGTGCGAAGAGCTCGCGGTCGAGGACGAGAAGGTCTTCGAGCACCTCTTCCAGACCCTGGGCCTGTCCGTGGACTGGGACCTGACCTACCGGACCATCGATGACAAGTCCCGCGCCATCTCGCAGCGGGCCTTCCTGGCCAACCTGGCCGCCGGCGACGCGTACATGGCCGAGGCCCCCACCCTGTGGGATGTCACGTTCCGCACCGCGGTGGCCCAGGCCGAGCTTGAGGACCGCGAGGTCGCTGGCGCCTACTACCGCTACCCGTTCTTCACCGAAGACGGCGAGAAGATCTTCATCGAGACCACCCGCCCCGAGCTGCTGGCCGCCTGCGCCGCGCTCGTGGCCAACCCCGACGACGAGCGCTACAAGCCGCTGTTCGGTAAGAAGGTCACCTCACCGCTGTTCGGCGTCGAGGTGGAGGTCAAGGCCCACCCGCTGGCCAAGGCGGACAAGGGCTCCGGCGTCGCCATGGTCTGCACCTTCGGCGACCTCACCGATGTCACCTGGTGGCGCGAGCTGCAGCTGCCCACCCGCGCGATCGTGGGCCGCGACGGCCGCATCATCGGCGAGACCCCGGAGTGGATCACCACCGAAGAAGGCCGCGCCAACTTCGCGGCCATCGCCGGCAAGACGGTGTTCAGTGCCAAGGAGTCCGTGGTGGAGCTCCTGGCCGCCGCGGACCTGCTCGACGGCGAGCCCAAGAAGATCATGCACCCGGTGAACTTCTTCGAGAAGGGTGACAAGCCTCTCGAGGTCGTGACCTCGCGCCAGTGGTACATCCGCAACGGCGGCCGCGACGAGGACCGCCGCGAACGGCTGATTGGCCGCGGCAACGAGATCGAGTTCCACCCGGCGTTCATGCGCTCCCGCTACGAGAACTGGATTTCGGGGCTCAACGGCGACTGGCTCGTGTCCCGCCAGCGCTTCTTCGGTGTGCCGGTACCGGTCTGGTATCCGCTGGATGCCGACGGCAACCCCGAGTACGACGCGCCGATCGTCCCGTCCGACGCGCAGCTGCCCGTGGATCCCGCGGCGGATGCGGCCCCCGGCTACGAGGAAGCCCAGCGCGACGTGCCGGGCGGCTTCACCGGCGACGCGGACGTCCTCGATACCTGGGCCACGTCCTCGCTGACCCCGCAGATTGTGGGCGGCTGGAGCACCGACGAGGCGCTCTTCGCCAAGGTCTTCCCCTTCGACGTGCGCCCGCAGGGCCATGACATCATCCGGACCTGGCTGTTCTCCTCCGCCGTCCGCGCCGACGCGCTGCAGAAGACTGCACCGTGGAAGCACGCTGCCATTTCCGGCTGGATCCTGGACCCGGACCGGAAGAAGATGTCCAAATCCAAGGGCAACGTCATTGTGCCCACGGATGTGCTGGACGAGTACGGTTCCGACGCCGTGCGCTACTGGGCGGCCTCGGCCAAGCTCGGCGCGGACACCGCCTACGAGATCGCGCAGATGAAGATCGGCCGCCGTCTGGCGATCAAGCTGCTCAACGCCTCCAAGTTCGTCCTGAACCTGGGTGCCACCGAGGACTCGGTCGTCTCCGGTGACCTGTCCGTGCTGAGCAACCCGCTGGACCGGGCCGTCCTGGCCCAGCTCGCCGACGTCGTTCAGCAGGCCACCAAGGCGTTCGAGGGCTACGACTACGCCCGGGCGCTGCAGATCACCGAGAGCTTCTTCTGGAACTTCACCGACGACTACGTGGAGCTCATCAAGGACCGTGCCTACGGTGCGGCCGGCGAGGAGCAGCAGGCGTCCGTGCTGGCCGCCCTCGCGACGAGCCTGGACACCCTCCTGCGGCTCTTCGCGCCGTTCCTGCCGTTCGCCACGGAGGAAGTCTGGAGCTGGTGGCGCACCGGTTCCGTGCACCGCGCCCAGTGGCCCTCCGCCATCGCGGTCGACGGCGACACAACCCTCCTGGCCACGGTGGGCACCGCGCTCAGCGGCATCCGCAAGGCCAAGTCCGAGGCCAAGGTCAAGCAGCGCACCGAGGTGCTGTCCGCGACGATCACGGCCTCGGAGTCCCTCACAACCCAGCTCAAGGCCGGCCTCGCCGACCTCAAGGCTGCGGCCAACGCCCGTGAACTGGCGCTGGTCGCCGGCGAGGGCGAACTGGCCGTCAGCGACGTCGTGCTGGCACCTGCCGAGCCGGCCGTCCAGGCGTAGCGGAGCGCCCGGGGGGCAGAAGTTTGGGTCTGGCCTCCGGAGACTGACGAGGGCGCCGTGCCGGGGAAACCCGGCGCGGCGCCCTCGCTCGTCCTCAGGGTCAGCAGCGATTCACGCCGAGGCCTGCCTCCGCTGGGCCGCCGGGCAGTCCCACTGCGCGGGCAACCTTCCCCGTCACCACCGCCGAACAGACGGAACAGGACCGCGGGCCCTGCCCCGGGTGCATGAGGTCACCCGGTGCGGGTGAGGCGCCGCACCTCACCGGGGGCACAGAATGAGATGCAGCGGTCCGTCGGACCGCCTTGAACCCCAAGAAGAAGCGGAGGTCATACGCATGACTGAGACACTCGATGAACTGGGGCCGGTCGACTGGATCGTCGTTGAATTCCCCGGACCCGACTTCGGCAAGGGCCAGATCGCCCCGTTCCTGGAGGACCTGGTCCAGCGTGACCTCGTCAGGGTGCTCGACATGGTGTTCCTGAGGAAGACGGAGGACGGCACACTCGAGACAGCGGAGATCTCCGACCTCGACCCGAGCGAGCTCGGCGAGGTGCGCACGGCCGAGGCCGACCTGGCCATGGTGCTCTCTGAGCAGGACGTCATGGACCTGGCCGAGACGATCGCGCCCGGCCACTCCGCCGCGGTGCTCGTCTGGGAGAACCTGTGGGCGGCCCCGTTCGGCACGGCAGTCCGCAAGGCCGGCGGCCAACTCGTGGCCAGCGGCCGGATCCCGACCCAGGCCGTCATCGCCGCCTTCCAGGCCGACGCCGAGGCCGAAACCCAGTCCTCTGAAGACGCGATAGAAGGAGCCTGACATGCCACTGGCAGCACGACGCAGACGCAGGACCGCCGCCGCCGTCGGCGGGGCCGTTGTGGTCGCCCACGGGATCAACCGTCGCGGCGACCGCCGGGAAGACCGCCGTGACGACCGCGGTGACCGCCGGGAAGACCGCCGCGACTAACACCGGCGGCCGACACCCGTGGCTGCCCCCACGGAGCCTGTCCCTGGCACCCTCAGGTGCGCATGACCCGCATCGGGTCGTGCGCACCTGCCCAGGTCACCCTGTTTTTGGGCAAAGGGGAAGCCCCATCAGCGTTAGCCGTTGGTGGGGCTTCGACTTTTCGATTGTCACGTGACGTCTTAGACAATCTGGCGGGATCCTTAGACTTTCAGGTCTTCCTACCTCGTCACTGGTAGCCATCATCTGACTTTGCCGAAGGCTGCGTCGGATGAGTGTCACTGAATCTTTGGTTCCTGCGTCCCTCTTCTTTCGAAGTGGGTAAGTTCTATTGTTGTCCCCCGGCCTGCCGTGCACAAGAGCCCCGGCAGAACTACATCGGAGTAGTTCTGCCGGGGCTCCTGGCAGGCCGGGCAGGGGCGCGGCCCGGCGTGTTCAGGCCTAGTTGAAGACGGGGCTTTCGGTGCGGCTGCGCTTGATTTCGAAGAAGTACGGGAAGGATGCCAGGGTCACCGTGGCGTCCCAAATCCGGCCGGCTTCCTCGCCGCGCGGGATGCGCGTCAGGACCGGGCCGAAGAAGGCCGTGCCGTTGAAGGCGACGACGGGTGTCCCCACGTCCTGTCCAACCAGCGAGATGCCTGCCTCGTGGCTCGCGCGCAGCTGCGCGTCGAATTCGTCGCCCTGGCCCGCGGCCGCAAGCTCGGCCGGCAGTCCCGCCTCCGCCAGCGACTTGGCGATGACCTCGTCGATATCCGTGATGCCTTCGTTGTGGATCTTGGTGCCCATGGAGTCATAGAGCGCCTTGATGTATTCCGCACCATGCTGTTCAGCGGCGGCGGTGATGACGCGGACCGGAGCCCACGCCTTCTTCATGAACTCGCGGTACTGCTCGGGCAGTTCCTCGCGGCCCTCATTGAGCACGGCGAGGCTCATCACATGCCACTCGGTCTTGATGTCGCGGACTTCTTCGACTTCGCCGATCCAGCGGGAGGTGACCCAGGCGAAGGGGCACATCGGGTCGAACCAGAAGTCGGCTTTGTTGGTCATGGTTTCAGACACAGGTGTTCTCCTTAAAAAGTCTGCTTGGGACAGCGCCGGGGCAGGTCACACACACGGCGCGCAAAAGAGTACAGCGACCTTGGCCGCGTTTATATTCCGGATCAGGCCGACTTGCGGCGCTTGACCTCGTCGTGGGCGATCATCGTGGGCGCGGCCTTCTTGGTCACGACCTCTTCCGTGATCACGACGCTGGCGACGTCGTCGCGGCTGGGGAGGTCGAACATGACCGGGAGCAGGACTTCCTCCATGATGGCGCGGAGTCCCCGGGCTCCGGTGCCGCGCTCCAGCGCCTGGTCGGCAATGGTGTTGAGGGCCTCGTCCTCGAAGATGAGCTCGACGCCGTCGAGCTGGAACATCTTCTGGTATTGCTTGACGAGGGCATTCTTCGGCGTGGACAGGATCTGGATGAGGGCGGCGCGGTCCAGGTTCGAGACGGTCGTGATGACGGGCAGCCGGCCGATGAATTCCGGGATCAGCCCGAACTTGAGCAGGTCTTCCGGCATGACCTCGCCGTAGGAATCCGTGGTGTTCTTGACCTCGTTGAGCGGGGCGCCGAAGCCGATGCCCTTGCGCCCGGACCGCGAACCGATGATGTCCTCGAGCCCGGCGAACGCGCCGGCCACGATGAACAGCACGTTGGTGGTGTCGATCTGGATGAATTCCTGGTGCGGGTGCTTGCGTCCGCCCTGCGGCGGGACCGAGGCCACCGTGCCCTCGAGGATTTTCAGCAGTGCCTGCTGAACGCCCTCCCCCGAGACGTCCCGGGTGATGGACGGATTTTCGCTCTTGCGTGAAATCTTGTCGATCTCATCGATGTAGATGATGCCTTGCTCGGCCTTTTTGACGTCGTAGTCGGCAGCCTGGATGAGCTTGAGGAGGATGTTCTCCACGTCCTCCCCAACGTAGCCGGCCTCGGTCAGGGCAGTGGCGTCGGCGACGGCGAACGGGACGTTGAGGCGGCGGGCGAGGGTTTGGGCCAGGTAGGTCTTGCCGCAGCCGGTGGGGCCGATCAGCAGGATGTTGGACTTGGCGATCTCGACGTCGTCGTGGTGCACGCCGTCGGCGAGGTTGCCGCTCTTCGGCGCGTGGCCGGCCTGGATCCGTTTGTAGTGGTTGTACACCGCGACGGCGAGCGATCGCTTGGCGGGTTCCTGGCCAATCACATATTCCTGCAGGAAATCAAAGATTTCGCGGGGCTTGGGCAACTCGAAACTGCCCAGGTCAGCTACTTCCGCGAGTTCCTCTTCGATGATCTCGTTGCAGAGTTCGATGCACTCGTCGCAGATGTAGACGCCGGGCCCGGCAATGAGCTTGCGGACCTGCTTCTGGCTCTTTCCGCAGAAAGAACACTTCAGCAAATCTGTGCTCTCGCCAATCCGAGCCATGTGTGAACCCCTTTAGTAGCTTGCTGCTGGCTGTGACATGTTCCACTCTAGGTCACTTTGGGCCCGTTGGGTGGAAAGCGAACGCCGGTGCGGCCAAGTAAAAATGCCGCACCGGCGCCGCGGATTGCTGATTAGCGCGCGATTGCCTGGGGCTTGATCTTGCGGGAATCCAGGACCTGGTCAATGAGGCCGTACTGCATGGCCTCGGCGGCCGTGAGGATCTTGTCCCGCTCGATGTCGTTGTTGACCTGCTCCGGCGTCCGGCCGGAGTGCTTGGCCAGCGTGTCCTCGAGCCAGGAGCGCATGCGCATGACCTCGGCGGCCTGGATCTCCAGATCCGAGGCCTGCCCGCCCTGTCCGCCGGACAGTGAGGGCTGGTGGATCAGTACGCGGGCGTTCGGCAGCGCGAGGCGTTTGCCCGGCGTGCCGGCCGCGAGCAGCACGGCGGCGGCGCTGGCCGCCTGGCCGAGGCAGACGGTCTGGATCTCAGGCCGGATGTACGTCATGGTGTCGTAGATCGCGGTCATGGCGGTGAAGGAGCCGCCCGGGGAGTTGATGTAGAGCGTGATGTCGCGGTCCGGGTCGGTGGACTCGAGCACCAGCAGCTGGGCCATGACGTCGTCGGCCGAGGCGTCGTCGACCTGCACGCCGAGGAAGATGATGCGGTCCTCGAACAGCTTGGTGTACGGGTCCTGGCGCTTGAAGCCGTAGGGGGTGCGCTCTTCGAACTGGGGCAGCACGTAGCGGCTGCTCGGCAGGTTGCCGGCAGTCGAACCGAAGTTGTAGTTCATGTTCATTGCTCCTGAATTCATTGCTGTCTACCTGCCGGTCAGTTCTCGGTGGCTGTCGCAGCGCCGCCGCTGTTGCCGGAGCCGTTGGCGTTTGTTCCGCCGCCGCCGGCCACGGATCCGGCGTGCGCGGCGATCTTGTCGAAGAAGCCGTATTCGAGGGCTTCCGGGGCCGTGAACCACTTGTCGCGGTCGTTGTCCTTGAGGATGGTTTCCACGGTCTGCCCGGTCTGGTCGGCGGTCAGTTCGGCCATGACCTTCTTCATGTGCAGGATCAGCTCGGCCTGGATCTTGATGTCCGACGCCGTGCCGCCGATGCCGCCGGAAGGCTGGTGCATGAGGATGCGGGCGTTGGGGGTGGCATAGCGCTTGCCCTTGGTGCCGGAGGAGAGCAGGAACTGGCCCATGGACGCGGCGAGGCCGGTGGCAACCGTGACAACATCGTTCGGGATGAACTGCATGGTGTCGTAGATAGCCATGCCGGCGGTGACGGAGCCGCCGGGTGAGTTGATGTAAAGGTAGATGTCCCTTTCAGGATTCTCCGCCGAGAGCAGCAGCAGCTGGGAGCAGATCGCGTTGGCGTTATCGTCGCGGACCTCGGAGCCGAGCCAGATGATGCGCTCTTTCAGCAGGCGGTTGTAAATGTAGTTATCCTGGGCTGCCGGATCGACCGTGGCCATCCGGGGTGCCCCTGCTTGCTGTGACATATGTACTTACCTCTCGCTGGCGACGGTGACGCCACTGGACGACATCACTGAACTTTCCTACAGCGACACTAACCGTTTTCACGCCCGCTTTGTTCGCTGGCGCCGGGCTGTTCGCTGACGGCGCACGATTGCCGGAACCCCTCGCGCCGGGTCCCGGATGCGGGGCGTTCGTGGCCCCCGAACCGACCGTGCCGGCCGGGCGTGGCCGCAGGCGGGGACTTAAAGCGGTCGGCCCCCGGATCGGTGATCCGGGGGCCGACTGTTCTACGTCTCAGGGACTGCTAGAACTTCACTGCTGCGGGGTCATCGCTCGGCGTGGCCTCGATGGTGGCTTCTTCCGAAGCTGCTTCGTCCTCAACGGTCTCGGCGGCCGGGGCAGCCTCGTCGCCGGGGCGGACGAAGTCGCTCAGGTCAACCTTGTTGCCCTCGGAGTCGGTGACCTCGGCCTGGCCCAGCACAACGGCCAGTGCCTTGCGGCGGCGGACCTCGGAAACCATCATGGGCACCTGGCCGCTCTGATCGATGATCTGGGCGAACTGGTTCGGGTCCATGCCGTACTGGCTGGCGGTGGTGACGATGTAGTCGATCAGCTCATTCTGGCTGACGTTGACTTCTTCCTTCTCAGCGATGGCGTCGAGGATGATCTCGTTCTGGAAGGCGCGCTCGGTGTTGGCCTTAACCTCGGCGCGGTGTTCCTCGGTGTCGTGCTCGCCTTCACCGTGGGCGTTTTCGGCGCTGAAGTGCTGCTCAAGCTGCTCTTCGACGATCGACGCCGGGACGGGAACCTCGACGAGCTCAACGAGCTTGTCCAGGACCTTGTCGCGGGCTTCGACGCCCTGGTCAACAACCTTGGACTCGGCGGCCTGCTTGGCAAGGTCCTCACGGAGCTCGGCCAGGGTGTCGAATTCGCTGGCGAGCTGGGCGAAGTCGTCGTCGGCGACGGGGAGCTCGCGCTCCTTAACGGCCTTGACGGTGACCTTGACCTGGGCGGACTCGCCGGCGTGCTCGCCGCCGACCAGCGTGGTGTCAAAGATGGCGTCTTCGTCGGCGCTGAGGCCGGTGACGGCCTCGTCGAGGCCTTCGAGCATGGTGCCGGCGCCAACCTGGTAGGACAGGCCGGAGGCGGAGTCAACATCGGCGCCGTCGATCGAGGCTGCGATGTCGATGGTCAGGAAGTCGCCGTCGGCGGCCGGGCGGTCCACGGACTTCAGCGTGCCGAAGCGGCCGCGGAGTTCGTCCAGGGCCTTGTCGACGTCGGCGTCCGAGGACTCGGCGGCAGCGACCTCAACCTTGATGCCGGCGTAGTCGGGCAGTTCGATCTCGGGGCGGATGTCAACCTCGGCGTGGAACTTGAGTTCGCCGTCGGTGGCGGACGGGTCCGGAACCTCGGTGATCTCGACCTCGGGACGGCTCAGGGGGCGGATGCCGGTTTCCTGCACGGCGGCCTGGTACCAGCCGTTGAGGCCTTCGTTGATGGCCGTCTCCAGGACGTAGCCGCGGCCAACGCGCTGGTCAATGAGCTTGGAGGGGACCTTGCCCTTCCGGAAACCGGGGACCTGGATCTGCGAAGCAACAGTCTTGTATGCCTCTGCGATGCTGGGCTTCAATTCCTCAAAAGGGACCTCAACATTGAGCTTGACCCGCGTGGGGGTGAGGTTCTCGACAGCGCTCTTCACAGTCTAAGTACTCCTGGTGTGGGGGGTATGGGGTTCTGCATTGCCACGTGCTGGCAGTGCTTGCAGAGTCGGGGTGACAGGATTTGAACCTGCGACTTCCTGCTCCCAAAGCAGGCGCTCTAGCCAAGCTGAGCTACACCCCGTAAGTGCACAGAACAGTCTACGGTCATACTGTGCTGATTTGCACATTTGACACCGGGGCCCTGAATTGGGTTTAGTTGTATCCGGCTTGAACAGCCGCCCGGAAGTTTTACTGGAGTTCCAGTGAGATCCCGGGGACGTAGCTTAATGGTAAAGCCTCAGTCTTCCAAACTGATTACGCGGGTTCGATTCCCGTCGTCCCCTCGGAATTATGACGAAACAAAGCCCCTCCGCGGAGGGGCTTTTTTCATGCCTTGGCCGTCGATTGCTCCACAGCTGCCCTTCTGGAGGCTCAAAAGGGCTGTTGCGGAGCAATGGATGCGGCCGGGCAGGCGTACCGGCTCAGGCCTGCTGGCAGGCGGGGCACCAGTAGAGCTTCCGGGCGCCGAGCTCGGTCAGCGCCACCGGCGTTCCGCAGTCGCGGCAGTCGAGTCCGTGCCGCCGGTAGACGAAGTGCGCCTCCTCCGGGGCGGGTAGAACGCCGCGGGCTTCGCCGGCTCCGGCCCCGTTCCAGTACTGCGGCGTCGTGGTGATAATCCGTCCGTCCCGGACGCCGTCGGACATCATGGCCGCGGTGTCGTCCCAGAGCCGGCGGGCCGCGTCCGGTGACAGTTCGGCGCCGGGCAGCCAGGGGTTGAGCCGTTGCCGGAACAGCAGTTCGGCCCGGTAGACGTTCCCGACGCCGGCGATCACCTTTTGGTCCATCAGCAGGGCAGCCAGCGGTGTTCGTTTGCCCGCCACGGTGGCGGTGAAGGCGTCCCGGTCGCCCGGAAGGTTCCGCAACGGGTCCGGGCCGAGCCGCGCCAGTACGGCCGCCGCTTCCACGTCCGTGATCGCCTCGCAGGTGGTCGCACCGCGGAGATCGGCCCAGCCGTGCACGCCGGCGAGCCGGACGCGGACGGCACCGACCGGCGCGGGCGGGCCCACGTACGCGGCGGGACCGGCCGCATCACCGTCGGCGTAGACTTCCCGCTCCCCCACTTTCCGGGGCGCGCCGATGCTGGACGCGCCGCGGAAGGTGGCGTCGCCGCCGAAATCCCAGGCGCCATAGAGCCCCAGGTGGACGTGCAGGAGAAGCCCGTGGCCGAACTCCAGGAAGAGGTGCTTCCCGTGCGCCACGGAGCCGGCGAGGGTGTGGCCGTCCAGCAGCGCCGCGCCCTGGGCAAACCGGCCCTGCGGACTGGAGACCGCGAGCCGCTCCCCCGCGAAAACGTCCCCGAACTGGCGGGCCAGCCGGTGGACGGAATGCCCCTCCGGCACTAGTCGATAACCTCGCCGGTGCGCTCGTACGTGGCGATCTTGCCGATCCGGCGGACGTGGCGCTCATCGTTGCTGAAGGGTTCGGCCAGGAACGCCTCGATGATTTCCGTGGCTTCGTCGACGCTGTGCTGGCGGCCGCCGACGGCTACGACGTTGGCGTCGTTGTGCTCGCGCGCCAGCTGGGCGGTGGACAGGTTCCAGGCCAGCGCGGCACGGACGCCCTTGACCTTGTTGGCGGCGATCTGCTCGCCGTTGCCCGAGCCGCCGAGGACGATGCCGAGGGCGTGGGTTCCGGCTTCCTGGTCCGCGACGACGGCGAGTGCGGCGTTGATGCAGAACGACGGGTAGTCATCCAGGGCGTCGTAGACCTTGGGTCCATGGTCCACCACCTCGTAGCCCTTGGCGCTGAGGTGGCTGACCAGGTGGGCGCTGAGCTCCATTCCGGCGTGGTCGGTGGCAATGTGCACGCGGGGCAGGTCAGAAATGGTCACGGCTGTTCCGTTCGGTTGCGGCGCCGGGCGGCGGCCGGGGGCGGTTGGGGTCTGGTCCAAGCGTACTAGGCCGGGTCTTCCGGGGCGGTGCCGCAGCCGGCCGGACACCGCACTGGGTGGTCGTGTTACACGGACCGGTCACGCCGTCGTACTCCACCGTCGTACTCCACCGTCGTACTCGACTGTCGATCTACACCGTGGATCTGCACCGCCGCGCCACACCGCCGTGCTACACCGCGGGGGTCCCGCCGTTCCGCCGGGCCCTGTCCGCCACCCGGGACAGTGTTTGGGCGATGTTGTCCGCCGCGGTGGCGCTGCCGCCGCTCACCGCCAGGCGGCGCCCGTCCGAGCGGTCGATGACCACCGCGGGGCCGCTGCTGACCAGCATCGCCGTGGTGTTGCCGTGGATCCGGTAGCCCCACCCGCCATAGTCCGCCGCCGTGACGTCCCTGGGCGTGGCGGCGTCGATGGCCGCGGCCGGAACCTCCATGACCCGGACGAACCCTGCCGCGAAGACGTGCAGGCCGCCGCGGTCAACCCGGATCCGGGCCACCAGGAACGCCGCGGCCACCAGGGCCGCCGCCACCAGGAGGACTGACAGCCACGGCACGGCAATGGTCAGGAGGGCGGCCGGCAGAAGCGTTGCGATGCCGAGCATGACGAAGATCGAGCTGCGGGCGTGGACCCAGAGGCTGACCCGGTCCCGGGCCAAATCAGGATCCTGTTCGCGCTCGAGCGCCTGCCGGACGGCGAGGTCGTCATCGACGGACCAGCGCTCGTCGGCTTTGAAGACGAAACCCATGACGATGCCCAGGCCGAGGGCCGCGCCGCTGCCGAGTGCCAGGACCGAGGCGTCCACATGCGATCCCCGCGCATCGGGCAGGCCCAGCTGGCCCACGAGCACGGCGGCGAGGACCGTGGTGACGAAGAGGCTCATGGACAGGCCGGCGCCCATCATGATGCGGCGCATCATTGCGGGGCGGGACAGCGGCACGGCCTGCAGCAGCACGGCCCAGCCGATGACCACGATCAGCGACGCCCCGGCTCCCACGACCGTGCCGAACGGCGCGAAGTCGGCGGCACCGGCGGCGGTCCAGCGGACGGCGAGCGGCTCGGGCAGATCCCGGCGCACCAGAAGCGCACAGACCACGAATCCTGCCGCCAGCATCAGGGGGAAACCGATGGCAAAGCGCAGCGCCCTGGCATCGACTGAGTCACGGATCTTTCCCATGCTCCAACGCTACCGCGGACGCACCTTGAGGGATCTGGGGACGTGCGCGCAGGTCAGGACGTGGCCGCCCCAACCGCACCCATCTGACACGAATGGCCGCTAAGGGCAGCGGCTGAGGGGCCATTTGTGGCAAATCGTAGACTGGGCAGACTGGGTGCAGAGGCCTTGGGCCGGACATTGTGATCGGGCTAACTTGCCAAGGGCGGCTGACGTGAAAGAATAATTTCACAGTATTGCCGGCGGCTGCGGCCGGCCGGCAGTATCCATCTTCTTCTGGAGGCCCCTTTGCCCGGTATGAACCTGACCCGCGCCGAAGCCCGCGAGCGCGCCGCCCTGATCGACGTCGATTCCTACGAGGTCAGCCTGGCCCTGACCCGCGGCGAGAAGGTCTTCGGCTCCACCACGGCCGTGAAGTTCCGCGCCAAGCCCGGCTCGTCGACCTTCATCGACGCCGTGACCCACGCCGTGCAGAGCGTGAGCCTCAACGGCCGCGAACTGGATCCGGCCGAGGTCTCCGACGGCGTCCGGATCCAGCTCCCGGACCTGGCGGCCGAGAACCACCTGATCGTGGTCGCCGACGCCCCGTACATGAACACCGGCGAAGGCCTGCACCGGTTCGTGGATCCGGTGGACAACGAGGTCTACCTGTACACCCAGTTCGAGGTCCCGGATTCGCGGCGCATGTTCGCCGTCTTCGAACAGCCCGACCTGAAGGCCAGCTTCACGTTCACCGTCACCGCACCCTCGCACTGGGATGTCGTGTCCAACTCCCCCACCCCGGTGCCGGTGGAGACCATCCCGGGCGCGGATGGGGGCGCCCGCTCCGTCTGGGAGTTCACGGCGACTCCGCGGCTGTCCTCCTATGTCACCGCACTGATCGCCGGGCCGTACCAGTCGGTGCGCAGCGAGGTCACGTCGGCGGCGGGCAAGGTCACCCCGCTGGGCATCTTCGCCCGCAAGTCGCTTATGCAGTACCTCGATGCGGACAACATCTTCGAGCTCACCCGGCAGGGCTTCGAGTTCTTCGAGGCCCAGTTCGGCTGCCCGTACCCGTTCGAGAAGTACGACCAGCTCTTCGTGCCGGAGTTCAACGCCGGCGCCATGGAGAACGCCGGGGCCGTCACCATCCTGGAAGGCTACGTCTTCCGCGGCAAGGTCACCGACGCCCAGGTGGAACGCCGCGCCATCACCGTGCTGCACGAGCTCGCGCACATGTGGTTCGGCGACCTCGTCACCATGCGCTGGTGGAACGACCTCTGGCTCAACGAGTCCTTCGCCGAATACATGTCCCACCTGGCCGCCGTGGAGAACACCGAGTTCGGCCACGCCTGGACCACGTTCGCCTCCGTGGAGAAGTCTTGGGCCTACCGGCAGGACCAGCTGCCCACCACGCACCCGATCTTCGCCGAGATCAACGACCTCCAGGACGTCGAGGTGAACTTCGACGGGATCACCTACGCCAAGGGCGCCTCGGTGCTGCGCCAACTCGTCGCCTGGGTGGGCCCGGAGCAATTCATGTCCGGGGTGCGGGAGTACTTCAGCAAGCACGCCTGGCAGAACACCGAGCTCAGCGACCTCATGGCCGAACTCGAGAAGGCCAGCGGCCGCGACCTGGAACGGTGGGGGCAGCTCTGGCTGGAGACCGCCGGCGTCAACACCCTGACACCGGAGATCTCGGCGGCCGCGGACGGCACCATCGAGTCGTTCGCCATCGTGCAGTCGGCGATCGAGAGCGAGCCGACCCTGCGCCCGCACCGCCTCGCCGTCGGCTTCTACAACCTCAACGGCGCCGGGAAGCTGGAGCGGGTGCACCGCGAGGAGCTCGACGTCGACGGCGAGCGCACTGTGGTTCCGGCCCTGGCCGGCCTTGCCCAGCCTGACCTGGTCCTGCTCAACGACGACGACCTCGCCTATGCCAAGGTCCGTCTGGACCCGAAGTCCCTCGCCACCGCAACGGCGCACCTGAAGGACTTCAGCCAGAGCCTCCCCCGCACGCTCGTGTGGGGCTCAGCCTGGGACGCGGCGCGCGACGGCGAATCCCCGGCCCGCGGGTACGTGGAGCTGATCCTCGCCAACATCGCCGAGGAATCCGATTCCTCCGTGATCCTGGTCCAGCTCCGGCAGCTGGCCACCACGCTGACCTTCTACGTGGCCGAGGAACACCAGGAGGCCACGGCCGTGGCCGCTGCCGACAAGCTCTGGGAGCTCGCCTCGGCGGTGCCTGCCGGCTCGGATGCCCAGCTGCAGTTCGTGAAGTCCTACGCCCTGCTGGCCCGCAGCGCCGGGCAGCTGGACACGGTGTCCGGGCTGCTGGACGGCTCGCTCACCCTCGACGGGCTGAGCGTGGACCAGGACCTGCGGTGGGAGCTGCTGGCCTCCCTCGTGGCAGGCGGCCGCGCCGGGCAGGAGCGGATCGACGAGGAACTGGAGCACGACAACACCTCCAACGGCCAGAACGCGGCGGCCCTGGCCAAGGCCGCCATCCCCACCCCGGAGGCCAAGGCCGAGGCCTGGGAATCGATTGTGGTCAAGGGCGATCTCTCCAACGCCCTGCAGGGCTCCGCGGTGACCGGCTTCACCCGTGTCCTGGACACGTCCCTGCTCGAGCCGTACGCCGAGAAGTACTTCGAGGCCGTCCCGGGCATCATGGCCAGCCGCACCCACGCGCTGGCCTCGCAGATCGTCGTCGGGCTCTACCCGGCCCAGCTGACCACGCAGGCCACGGTGGACCGCACGGATGAGTTCCTGGCCTCGCTGCCCGAGGGCAGTTCGGCGCTGCGCCGGATGATGCTGGAGAACCGTGACGGCGTTGACCGTGCCCTGCGGGCCCGCCAGGCCGACGTCGGCTAACGACCCCGGCACCGGACCCCCGGCAAGCCTGGAACCCCGGCACCGCCCCTGTGCGGCGCCGGGGTTCCGTCGTTCTAGGCTGGAGTCATGAACCTTGACGAACACCGCTATTCGTTGACCGTCCGCTGGACCGGGAACCTCGGGGCCGGGACGTCCACGTACCGCGGTTACTCACGCGACCACGACGTCGAGATCCCCGGCTTGCCGGTGTTGTACGGCTCGGCCGATCCGACCTTCCACGGGGACCGCGGGCGTTACAACCCCGAACAGCTGCTCCTGGCCGCCCTCTCGCAGTGCCACATGCTTTCCTTCCTGCACGTGGCCGTGAAGCACGGCGTCGTGGTGACGGCGTACGAGGACCGGGCCGAGGGCCTGATGCGGACCAACCGGGACGGCAGCGGGCAGTTCGAATCCGTCACGCTGAAGCCCCGGGTGACGGTGGCGGAACCGGCGGCACCGGATGTTCTCGAGGAACTCCACGTCGAGGCCAACAAGGTCTGTTTCATCGCGCGCAGCGTCAACTTCCCGGTGCTGCACGAGCCGACGGCTGTGGTGGAGGGCCAGGCGGACTGAATAATTCAGGCGGCGCCGTCAGCCGGGCCGGACGAGGCCCCTGACCGGTACGCGGAAACGATCCGGCGCTCCGCCTCCGGGCTCATCCCGGCCTTGCGTTCCCGGCCAAGTCCGCGGCGGCGTTCATCCGCCAGGGTGTCCCGCAGTGTGTCCATCCAGGGCCGCAGCCGCAGCCCGGCGGCCCGGGCGGCGTCATTGCTGCGGGTCGCGAAGCCCTCGTGGCCGGGCGGCAGCCACAGCGGCAGCGAGTCCGGACCGGCCCAGTAGTTCGCGCCGTGCGACGCCAGCCAGTCCTCGGGGACGACAACAACCTCGGAGTCGGCGTCGGCGAGCTGGCGCGCTTCCCCCAAGTAGGCGGCAAACGGCACCGGCTCACCGACGGCGTTCAGCGCCCCGGTGGTGCCGTTTTCAGCGGCGGTGAGGATCCAGGCTGCGAGGTCGCGGACATCGATGACCTGGGTGGCGTCGGCGGGGATGTCCGGGACAAGGACGGGATCATTGTCCCGGGCAAAACGGGCCGGCCAATACCCGTAGCGGTCGGAGCCGTCCCCGGGTCCGCCGATCAGGCCGGCGCGGCAGAGGTGCGCCTTGTCCCCTGCCAGTTCCCGGGTCAGGTGTTCGATCGCGGACTTGGCTTCGCCGTAGTTTTCCATGGTCAGCTCCGTGCCCGGAGCAAGCGGCGGGAGCACCTGGGCGTCCTCGGCCTCGCCGGCCACGGAATGGTCCGCATAGACCGAACAGCTGGAGATGAAGGTCCAGTGCCGGGCCGAGCCGGCCAGCGCCTCCAGTGCCTCCCGTGCCTGGTCAGGGTCCCGCGAGACGTCGACGACGGCGTCCCACCGGCCGCCGTCGGCGGCTGCCTCGTAGGCGGCTTTCCCCTGCGAGCGGTCAGCGCGCAGCCAGGTGGCGCCGTCGGGCGGTGCGGACGCGGTGCCGCGGGCCAGGCAGGTGACGTCGTGGCCGGCGGCCAGGGCCTGCCGGGATATTTCTGCTGACAGGAAGACCGTTCCGCCGAGGACCAGGATGCGCATGGGGCCACGCTACGGCGCTACTGTTGAAGTAGACCAGAGTGTTATGCGCCCGGCGAACGCCGGGCGCCCGTCCGGACGACCAGCCCTGCTGCCGCCCGGCAGCACGGCCGCAGTAAACAAGGAGTTTCCCCCGCCGATGATCAGCCTGACCACCATCGAACCCATCACCGCGCCGGATATCTCGGCCGTCAACCTGCCAGGCGGCCTCATCAGCCTGGGCATCGGCGTCGCCGTGTGGTTGGTGGCATCCTTCGTGATCACCGGAATCACCAAACGGGTTGCGGCGGGCAGCACACTGTTCAAGAAGTCACACTTCCGCTGGGTGGCTCCGGCGTTCCGCGCCCTGGACCACGAACGCCGCGTCCAGCGGGCAGAGACAATCGGTGCACTGCTCCGCAGCGTGGTCGGCGTCCTGATCGCCGTCCTCACCATCGTGTACGTGCTCAAGTACCTGAACGTGGACGTGGCACCCATCCTGACGAGCGTCGGAATCCTCGGTGTGGCCATCGGCTTTGGCGCCCAGCAGTTGATCCGCGACTTCCTCGCCGGCATCTTCATTACCTTCGAGGACCAGTACGGCATTGGCGACATCATCGAGACTTCCGAGGTGGTGGGCACGGTCGAGGCCATGAACCTGCGGATTACCCGGGTCCGGGCCGACGACGGCACCATCTGGTACCTGCGCAACGGCGAAATCCTGCGCGTGGGCAACCGTTCCCAGGGCACGTACATTCCGCCCGAGGCGTCCCCGGCGGACGAGGCCGACAGCGCACCTCAGCAGAAGGCCGGAGAATAGTGAAATGACGATTCCCAGCGCCAGCGAACCCAGCCAGCCCAGGCAGCTGCTGCAGAACGATCCGTTCAGCCAGCCCGGCTACACGGACAACTTCTATGACGCCGTGGGCGGCCACGAGACTTTTGTGAAGCTCATCGATGTTTTCTACGACGGCGTCGCAACAGATCCGCTGTTGCGCGCCATGTACCCGGAAGAGGACCTTGGCCCGGCCAAGCGCCGCTTCCTGATGTTCCTGGAACAGTACTGGGGCGGGCCGACGACGTACGGCGAGGAGCGCGGGCATCCGCGGCTGCGGATGCGCCACATGCCGTTCCGGGTGACGCCGGAGGCCAAGGAACGCTGGCTGTTACACATGCGCGCCGCGGTGGATGCCCTGGAACTGCCGCCGTTGTACGAGGGGACGCTCTGGGACTACATGGAGCGGGCCGCCCTGTCCATGGTGAACAGCCCGTCGGAGGCCTAAGCGCGGAGGCCTGAGCGCGGAGGACTGGGCGCGGAGGGTGCCGGAAGCGTCCTAGAGACCGGTACCGGTCCGGACCAGCACGTGGCCGCGGGGGCCGCTGAGCCGGAACCAGCGCCCGGCCCGGTAGAGCCGTTGCTCGCCCTCTGCCAGGAAGCCCAGGGTGAGCGCGGCGAACGCGGCCCCGGCCGGCAGGCCGCCGGCGTCGGGCAGTTCCCGGCCCCAGACCGTTGCCCTGGCGTTGTTGACGATCAGCGCGCCGGGCTTGTCCGGGATGATCGCGGCGATCTCCCTGATGCCGGCCTCGGCTGCGGTCCGCAGGGCGGCGTCCTCGACGGTGCCGAGCAGTTCCCAGCCGGCCCGCGGCGCGCCGATCCCGGCCCACGACTCGCTGACGGTCACCGGCGGGACGGGAAGTTCGACGTCGTCCTCCCCCGCCCGCGCCAAACGGTCCAGGACCGCGGACAGCGGCACCGTCACGTCAGTGTCCGCCGGCTGTGCCAGCGCCATGGTCCGCAGGCCCAGGATGGTGGGGGTGGATTCGCCCAGGAGCCGGGGCCGCAGCACGCAGACGTAGGCGGCCAGGACCGGGCCCGTGGCCTGAAGCCGGATGGCGCCGTCGTCAATGGACTTGGCGCGGGTGGCGAAGGTGCGCAGGTCGTCGAGGTCGCGGGGATCGGTGAACTGCAGGGGCTGGGTTAGGACATCAGACACACTACTGACTCTACCGGCTGCGCTTCTTTGGAGCGGCGCCGGGCGCCGTCTAGAGTCAAACCATGACTGAAGCCGAAGCCGGACTGTTGGGGCTCCCGACCCAGGACCCCACCTCCTCGCTCATCCAACTCCTCAACCTCGGCGAGCTCGAGGGCGCCCGGACGGACGAGGACATCTTCATGGGTCCCTCCCAGCAGCAGCCCCAGCAGCGCGTCTTTGGCGGCCAGGTGCTGGCGCAGTCCCTGATAGCAGGCAGCCGCACCGTCGATCCGGACCGCAGCGTGCACTCCATGCACGGTTACTTCCTCCGGCCAGGAGACGCCAACAAGCCGATCACATTCGGCGTGCAGCGCCTGCGCGACGGCCGGTCCTTCTCGGCCCGCCGGGTCCACGCCTATCAGGAGGGCATGCCCATCCTGTCGATGATCGCGTCCTTCCAGGCCGAAGACGAGGGGATCGAGCACCAGTCCGAGATGCCCGCCGGGATCCCGGACCCCGAATCGCTGCCCAGCACCGCCGACCTGCTGGGGAAGTTCGACCACCCCGTGGCCCGGCACTGGGCCTACGAGCGGCCGTTCGACATCCGCCACGTCGATCCGGCGCTGTATGTCTCGGCCAACGGACCCCGGGAAGCCCGGAACGCCGTGTGGATGAAGACCTTCGGTCCCATGCCCGACGACGCCGGCCTGCACCGGGCCGCGCTGGCCTACGCGAGCGACTACACCTTGCTCGAATCCATCCTCCGCAAGCACGGGATGAGCTGGATTACGCCGGGGATGTCCGTGGCGAGCCTGGACCACGCCATGTGGTGGCACCGGCCGGTCAGGGTCGACGAATGGCTCCTGTATGTCCAGGAATCGCCCAGCGCGCAGGGCGCACGGGGCCTGGCGACGGGCAGGATCTTCAGCCGGGACGGCCGGCACGTGGCGACGGTGGCCCAGGAAGGCATGATCCGCGTCCCGAACGACTTCGGGGACACCGGCCTCAAGAACACGCAGAAGGGCGGCGTGCAGGCCGCCGTCTAATCGCGGGCGGTGCAGCACCGGCTCCGCGAGGCCGGGGGCTGCTGACACTACCCTTCGGCGGGTGGCATACGGCGCCCGCGGCCCACATCGTCCTCGGCACACAAAAAGCCGGCTCCCCTTTGAACAGGTTCAGGGGGAGCCGGCTTTTTTGTGGCGCTGTAGGCCGTGCGGGCTTAGTCGCGGGTGAGGCGGCGGTGGGTTACCCGGTGCGGCTTGGCCGCGTCCGGGCCCAGGCGCTCCACCTTGTTCTCCTCGTAGGACTCGAAGTTGCCCTCGAACCAGTACCACTTGGAGGGGTTCTCCTCGTCGCCTTCGTAGGCGAGGATGTGGGTGGCCACCCGGTCCAGGAACCAGCGGTCGTGCGAGACGACGACGGCGCAGCCCGGGAATTCGAGCAGGGCGTTCTCGAGGCTGCTGAGGGTTTCGACGTCGAGGTCGTTGGTCGGTTCGTCGAGGAGCAGCAGGTTGCCACCCTGTTTGAGGGTCAGTGCAAGGTTGAGGCGGTTGCGCTCACCGCCGGAGAGCACCCCGGCCTTCTTCTGCTGGTCCGGGCCCTTGAAGCCGAAGGCGGCCACGTAGGCGCGGGACGGCATTTCGACGTGGCCGACCTGGATGTAGTCGAGGCCGTCGGACACGACTTCCCACAAGGTCTTGTTCGGGTCGATGCCGCCACGGCTCTGGTCGGCGTAGGAGATCTTGACGGAATCGCCGATCTTCAGTTCGCCGCCGTCGAGCGGCTCCAGGCCCACGATGGTCTTGAAGAGCGTGGACTTGCCGACGCCGTTGGGTCCGATGACGCCGACGATGCCGTTGCGGGGCAGGCTGAAGGACAGTCCGTCGATCAGGGTGCGGTCATCGAAGCCCTTCTGGAGGCCCTTGGCCTCCAGCACGAGCCCGCCCAGGCGCGGTCCCGGCGGGATCTGGATCTCTTCAAAGTCGAGCTTGCGGGTGCGGTCCGCCTCGGCGGCCATTTCCTCGTAGCGGGCCAGGCGGGCCTTCGACTTGGTCTGGCGCCCCTTGGCGTTGGACCGGACCCATTCGAGTTCCTCGGTCAGGCGCTTGGCCTGCTTGGCGTCCTTCTTGCCCTGGACTTCAAGGCGGGCGCGCTTCTTTTCCAGGTACGTGGAGTAGTTGCCCTCGTACGGGTACAGGTGGCCGCGGTCCACTTCGGCGATCCACTCGGCCACGTGGTCGAGGAAGTACCGGTCGTGGGTGACGGCAAGGACGGCACCGGAGTAGCTGGAGAGGTGCTGTTCCAGCCACAGCACGCTCTCGGCGTCCAGGTGGTTGGTGGGCTCGTCGAGCAGGAGCAGGTCCGGCTTCTGCAGCAGGAGCTTGCACAGCGCGACGCGGCGCCGCTCACCACCGGAGAGCAGGGTGACGTCGGCGTCGGCGGGCGGGCAGCGCAGTGCGTCCATGGCCTGTTCCAGCTGGGAGTCGATGTCCCAGGCGTCGGCCGCGTCGATCGCTTCCTGCAGCTGTCCCATTTCCTCGAGGAGGGCATCGTAGTCAGCGTCGGGGCTGGCCATTTCCTCGGAGATCGCGTTGAAGCGCTGGATCTTGCCGTAGATTTCGCCAACGCCTTCCTGGACGTTGCCCAGGACGGTCTTGTCTTCGTTCAGCGGCGGCTCCTGCAACAGGATGCCTACCGTGTAGCCGGGGCTGAGCCGGGCCTCACCGTTGGAGGGAGTGTCCAGGCCAGCCATGATCTTGAGAATGGTGGACTTACCGGCACCATTCGGGCCGACAACGCCAATCTTGGCCCCCGGGAAGAAGGACATGCTCACGTCATCGAGGATGAGTTTTTCGCCGACAGCCTTACGGGCCTTGGTCATTGTGTAGATAAATTCCGCCATGCCTACAAATCTAGTGGTTCGGCCGGGATAACTCACATTCCGTGAGCCCGGATCGGCCACTTGACGGCCGCCCTGTCGGCCGCCGACGGTTCTGCTCAGTCCCGGACGCCCACGAGGCAGCCGCCGGAGTCCAGGCCCGGCAGCACAGTGACGGCGACGGTGCCGGCGCGGATCTGGGCCACGATGCAGTTGCTGCCGTCGCGCACGGCGGCCTCGACGGCGTCGGCAGCCAGGCCGGTGGGCGTCCGCCCGGCGGTGACTTCCACGGCGTCGGCCGGAATCCCTGCGTTAACCAACGACGCGCGGATGTCCGCCGTTTCGGGCCGGCCCCCGCCGCCGACCACGGCGTCCAGGGCCGTCTCGACCGTGGATTTAGTGGTGGATTTAGTGGCGGATTCCCTGTCGGGTTTCATGCCGGGTTTCATATCGGGGCTGGCTGTCCCGGCCCCGCCGGCGGTCGGCCCAACCAGGTCGGGGGACACTGCCGGCGCCCGGGACACTGCGGAAGGTGTGCCTTCAGAATCCGCGGCTCCAGCGGCCCGGGCCCCGCTGCTACCGGCCGGCGTCGCACAGGCCGAGGCCGACAGCAGGAGCACCAAGGTGACGGCGGCCGCAACGGCCCAGCCGCCGCGACGGGCAGCCCCGCCCGCACTGGAGGTGGGCGCCGCCCGTCCCGCAGCGATTCTGGCGTGTTGCATCCGGCAATTCTGCCACGCGGTGGCGTCCCGTTCCGGTGTTCCGGTGCCCAATCCCGGCCTCCACGGCGCTGCCAGCCGGTCCTGCGGCATTCAGGCTGCGGCGCCTTTCAGTTCTCCGGTTTCCTGGTCCACCTCCTCTTCCTCACCGCTCTCGTCATCGATGAATGTCGCGTGCAGGTCGGCGCCGCCGTCGCCGTCCGCGCCGGCATCCCCTGGCTGGCTCTGCGGTCCGCCGCCGTCCCCGTCCCCAATGCCAGGCGCGCCGGGGGAACCTGTTCCGGCAGTCGTCTGGCTGCCGGCCCCGGCTGAGCGGGTGAAGTTGGCAGAGCCCCACATGAGGTCGTGGCCGACTGACTCCGCATTAATTTCGGCGTCGTGGTAGACCCTGCCGTCCTTCTCCCAGCTCCGCATCTTCAGCCTGCCAACCACGATGACCCGCTGGCCCTTCTTGATGCTGCAGCCGATGTTGCCGGCCAGTTGCCGGTATCCCTGGACGGTAAACCAGTTGGTGTTGCCATCCACCCAAGTGCTGGAGCCGCGGTCGTAGCGGCGCTCGGTGGCGCCGAGCCGGAAGGACGCCGTGGCCACGCCGCCGGGCGTGGTCGCGCTTCTGATCTCCGAGGCCACGAAGCCACGGACCGTAATGTTGTCGCTCATTCTCATGTCCTGTCTCGAATTGTCGTGCCCAGCCGGGCAGTTCCAGCATCCCGCCGCCGGCCACGGCCGGGGAGTGCCCGGCTGTGCCATGTGGAAAACCGGCTGCCGGCAACGGCGTGCGGGCCGTGTTGGGGACTAGTACGGTCCGGCAGGAGCGGCCACCGGCCGCCGTTGACCCGCACCGGCCGTCCGGCACTGTAAACTTTTTGAGGCGTCACCGGCAGCAGCCGGTGGGCACCAGCGCGCCCCAGTAGCTCAGGGGATAGAGCAGCGGCCTTCTAATCCGCCGGTCGGGGGTTCGATTCCCTCCTGGGGCACAAGAGAGCGGCTCTGACCTGCGACAACGCACGGTCAGGGCCGCTTCTTGTTTCAACTCATATTTCAAACAGAGCATCAGATCCACTTGTTGTGCTTGAACGTCAGGAACAGGATCCCGCCCATGCCGATCATGAGCGCGAGGGCCATCGGGTAGCCGAAGATCCAGTCGAGTTCGGGCATGTCGCGGAAGTTCATGCCGTAAATCGACGCGATCAGCGTCGGCGCGAACAGGATGGCAGCCCACGACGAGATCCGCTTGACCTGCTCGTTTTGGGCGAAGCTCGACTCCGTCAGGAGCCGCATTTCGTCGTTCTGCCGCTGGGCTACCAGGGCTGCGTTGACGGCCAGCGCATTCTGCAACAGTGCCCGGAAGGCAGTTACCCGCTCCCCCAGCCGGATGGCGTGGTCCAGGACGTCGCGGAAATGGTCCTGCAGTTCGGGGTCCGGCACCCCGTCTGGTCCGCTGCCCATAAGGCTCTGCAGGATTCCGGCCAGCGGGGCCGTGGCACGCTGGAACGTGATGACCTGCCGGGAGAGTTCATAGATTCTGCGCGATACGCCGGGATCGGCAGCGAACAGGTCGTCTTCGATTTCATCGATGTCGTTTTCCAGGCCTGCGGCCACCGGCTCGTACTCGTCCACCACCTGGTCCAGAATCGCGTACAACACCGCATCCGGTCCGAGCGCCAGGAACTCCGGCTCGGACTCCATCCGCCGGCGCACCCGGGCCAGGTCGGGAGACTCCGCCCGGCGGACAGTCACCACGAAGTCCGGGCCGGAGAACACATGGATCTCGCCGAACTCGACCTTCTCCACATCGTCCAGGTACCGCGCGGGCCGCAGCACCAGGAACAACGTCTCGCCATAGTGTTCAAGCTTGGCCCGCTGGTGGCCGGCGAGCGCGTCCTCCACGGCCAGGTGGCTCAGGTCAAATTCCTCGGCCACTGAGCGCAGCTCCTCGGCTTCGGGCCGGTAGAGCCCAATCCAGGCCATGCCCTGGCGCTGCCGCAGCAGAAAGTACGTCTCCTCGAGTCCTTCCGGGTCGGCGGTCCGGTGGCCGTCCACATAGACGGCGTTGTCAATGATCGTCACGGCCGCGCCTCCTCTTCAAGGCATTCGCTTTGCTGTGACGTTATACCGTCCCCCGGCCGGTGCCAACAGCCCGCATTGCCCCGCGCCCGCCGCTGCTTCCGGGAAGAACCCCGGAAGATTGCCGGAAAGATTGCCGGAAAAATTGCCGCCCACCGGTGGCAGCCAAAGACCACAAAAGCAAAGAAGTCGGTGTGCGGGGGATCGACCGGACCGTGCCGCACTACCCGGAGCCCCGCCAGCCCTCAGCACGCTTAGTATTGACTTGACGGGCAGGCCGGCAGCGAAAGCCTGTGCACCCTGCCCGCAATCGAAAGGTACGGCCGCCATGACCGAAACACCCCAAAGATTCAACCCCACCAATCCAGACGACGCTCCCGCCACCCGGTACGCGGAGGCAGCTGACGCCACAACCGGCCCATTGCCCGCCGAGCAGGTCTCCGGCGCCGGTGGCCTGGCGGGCAGCACCGATGTGGCCGCCACGACGGCGGGACGCGCCGAACCCTCCCGTGCCGAGGCATCCACGGAACCGGCTCCCGCACCCGCACCGGAAACGCGCCAGGTCACCCGTGCCGGAATGGTCTGGGCCGCGGTTGCCTGCGCACTGGTGGTGCTGATCCTGCTGATCGCGTTCATCCTGCAGAACCAGGAATACGTGCAGGTGAAGTTCTTTGGCCTCGAAGGCTCGGTCCCGCTCGGCATCGCGTTGTTCATCGCGGCAGTCGGCGGCGGAGTGCTGGTCGCCATCGCCGGAGCCGCCCGCATCATCCAGCTCCGGCTCGCCGCGCACCGTGTCCGACGCCAGGCGAGCCCGGGCACCCGCACTCGCTGACGCTGACGCCGACGCCGACGCCGACGCCGCCAGGCGCTACCCTCTTTTCCATGCGCGAAGCAGAACTCCGGACCCAGGCAGCCATCACCACCGCCGCGGCGGACTGGCCCGACGTCGAGCGTCTCTTCGGCGTCCGCGGCGAACCCTCACGCTGCTGGTGCCGGTTCTTCGCCTTGACCGGCCCCCAGTGGTCCGCCTCCACCCCGGATGAGCGGAAGAACCAGTTACGCGAAAAGTTCGGCGGCGGCCAGCCGGAGCCAGGGGTCCTGGCCTTCCGCGACGGGAATCCCGTGGGCTGGTGCGCCGTCGAGCCCCGCGGGTGCTACCTAAGGATCCTGCGCTCGAAGGTGCTGGCGTCGGCCCCCGACGCCGCCAAGGATCCCGGCGGGCACGAGGTATGGTCCGTCAGTTGCTTTGTGGTCTCCCCCGGCCACCGGCGGACCGGCGTGGCGCGAGCGCTGCTTGCCGCCGCCGTCGAACATGCCCTCGCGCACGGCGCAACCGTAGTGGAGGGATATCCGGTCGACCCCGCGCAACGGCCCAAGGCCGGCCCGGCGGATCTCTACCACGGCACCCTGGGGCTCTTTTTGGCCGCCGGCTTCACAGTGGCCAGCAATCCAGTGGTCAGCAATCCGGTGGTCAGCGGCGCGGTGCCGGGACGCGCCGTCGTCCGCCTGACGGTGCCCCCGCCCGGCGGGGGCCGCGGGCGCTAGGGCAGGGTCAGGATCACCGGCCCGTCGGCGGTGATGGCCACGGTGTGCTCGCTGTGCGCGGCGCGTCGGCCGTTTGCTGAGCGGAGGGTCCATTCGTCGTCGTCATGGTAGTAGTCGTCCTTGCGGCCGAGAATCAGCATCGGCTCGATGGCGATGACCAGGCCCTCGGTCAGTTTGATGCCGCGGCCGGGACGTCCGTCGTTGGGCACGGGCGGCTCGGCGTGCATGGTCCGGCCGATGCCGTGGCCGCCGTGGTCGGCGAGCAGCCCGTAGCCTGCCCGGCGCGCCGCCCCGCCGATCGCGTAGGCGAGGTCGCCCATCTTGTTCCCGATCCTTGCCGCGTCGATCCCCCTCGCCAGGGCGGCGTCCGTGGCGTCGATGAGGGCCTGGTCCACCGGGTCCGCGGTCCCCACGATGAAGCTGATGGCCGCATCGCCGCACCATCCGGCCAGGAAGGCGCCGCAGTCCACGCTCAGGAGGTCCCCGTCCTGGAGCCGGTACTCGTTGGGGATCCCGTGCACGACGGCGTCGTTGACGGATGTGCAGATGACCCCGGGAAACGGCACTGATGCCCAGCGCGGCCGGTAGTTCAGGAACGCCGGGGTGGCTCCGGCGTCGGCGATTGACGCTGCGGCGACATCGTCCAGCTCCTTGAGCGAAACGCCGACGGCGGCCGCTTCCCGGACCCGGGAGAGGGTGGTGGCGACCACCCGGCCGGCCTCGCGCATCAGTGCGATCTCTTCGGGACTCTTGATCATGGACATGGCATTCCCTTCCGACGCGGAGCCGCGGCTTGCTGGCTTCAACTCTAAAGCCCGCCGCGGCATGTCTACAGTGGCCTCATGACCACCACGGAACTGCTTGACGCGATCCGCGGCAGCCTTCAGGCTGCTGCCGATCCCGGCCGCGCCGCGGGGGCACAGGCTTACATGAAATCGCAGATGCCGTCCCTGGGCGTGAGGGTTCCCGAAGTCCGCGGCATAGTCAGGGCCGCGGCCGCGGACCACCCGCCGGCCAGCCTGGCGGAACTGCAGTCCACGGTGCTCGCGCTGTGGCGCAACGCCGGCCACCGTGAGGAACGCTACGCCGCGATCGAGCTCACGGGGCTCAAGCCCGCTGCCGGGCAACTGAGCATGCTGGCCATTTATGAGGAAATCATCCGCACCGGAGCCTGGTGGGACCTGGTGGACGGGGTGGCGCACCGGTTGGGCGCCCTGTTGCAGGCCCACCGGGCGGAACTGACGCCGGTGCTGGAATGCTGGAGCCGGGATGAGGACTTCTGGGTCCGGCGGGCCGCCATCACCGCACAGCTGGGGGCGAAGGCCGCCACGGACACGGCCCTCCTGGCCGCTGTGATCGAGGCCAACCTCGACGATCAGGAGTTCTTCATCCGCAAGGCGATCGGGTGGGCGCTGCGCCAATACGCCAGGACGGATCCGGCCTGGGTGCTGGCGTTTGTGCGGCGGCATGCCGACGAGCTCAGTGCGCTCTCGCGCAAGGAAGCGCTCAGGAACCTGCCGGCTAGATGATCGGCCGCGTGGTGACCGGCTCGTCCGACTTGGTGAACAGCAGCTTGGTCTTCGGGTCCAGGAAGATCAGGTACAGCGCGAACAGCAACGCGATGATCGCCGCGGCGTTGCGGGCCAGCGCCAGGGCCAGGCCCAGGTCCGCGGTCTGCAGGTACGGGAAGACATCGAGCTGGTCCGAGATCGCGTAGACCATGAAGAAGGACACGATGAAGTAGAGCGCCTTGACCTGCCAGTCGTCGCGGATGCCCGTGACGGCGAAAAGCGGGATGAGCCAGACGATGTACCAGGACTGGATCATCGGGGACAGCAGCACGACGGCGGCGAACGCCAGGGTGAGCCGGCGCATCAGGCGGTCGTAGTCGCCGCGGAAGATCTGCCAGGCGACGATCCCGACGGCGAGCAGCTTGCCGGCGTCGAACGCCCACTTGGCCAGTCCCCAGCCGTCGAGCCCGAAGGCGTTGGAGATGGAGGCCACGATCAGGCCCACCAGGCCGACGGGCGCGTACCAGATCCAGATGCTGCCCGGGGCGGACAGCCCGTTGATCCAGCCGAAGCCGAAGCCATTGACCCGGCTCATGAGATACAGCAGGGCCAGGCTGAGGCCGGCCGTGAGGGCCCAGAAGACGAACTTACGCGGCCAGCTGGCACCCTTGCCCGCCCAGAGCAGGCCAATGAACGGCAGGAAGACCACCGTGATGGGTTTGACGGAGATGGAGAGCGTGACCAGCACGATTCCGAGGACGACCCGGCGCGTGGCGCAGTAATAGAGGCCGGCCAGCGCCAGGCCGATCATGAGGGCGTCGTTGTGGACGCTGGCGATGAAGTTGGTGAGGAACAGCGGGTTGGCCGCCGTCAGCCACAGTGCCCGGTTCGGGTTCACGCCGTGCAGCTCGGCCAGTTTGGGCACGTAGATCACGCAGAGGACCACGCCCACCAGGGCCGCGATCCGGAACAGCATGATGCTGCCTTCGGGGTGCACGTTGGTGGCCCAGACCACGAACTGTTCGATCCATAGGAACAGCTGCCCGTACGGGACGGGGGCCTCGGTCCACATTCTGTCGGCGCCCAGCTGGAAGTAGTTGGACAGCGCCGAAATGCCATTTTCGTAGGGGTTGAAGCCCTCCACCATGAGCCGGCCCTGGCCGATGTACGCGTAGACGTCGCGGCTGAACAGCGGCACAGAGAACATCAGCGGCAGCCCCCACGCCACCGTCGCCTGGAGCGTGGCCTTGCGGGCACCGGCCCCCCAGACCCGGACGCGCTGGCCGAGCCGCAGCCAGGCGCGGACCAGCAGCATGCCGCCGAAGGCCAGCAGGACAATGCAGAGGGCGACGCCCCAGGCCTCGGTGCGCATCCAGATAAACAGCGGGACGCGGCGGAGTTCGGACGCGGGGGCAAGCCACCCGACGCCGATCGAACCGATCGTCATGAACAGGGAGCCCAGGAACCCGGCAAGGATCGGGGACCGCGGGTTGTCGACGTCGCCGACGGCCCCTTCCGACTCAGGGGAGGCCGCAGTCCGGGTGAGCGCAGTCCGGGCAGACGCAGAGGGGCGGGACGTGGACGGGCTGGACGTACCGGCAGCCGTTTCCCCCGCCGCAGGCACAGGCGCCGTCATGTCAGGATCGTCCAATCTGTTGTGGGCCACAATTCCGCCCACAGCCGGCCGCATTGTCCGGCCCGGGGCGCCGCGTTGAAGAAAGAAGTGCCGAAATAATTCGGCGGCCGCGTATTCGAAATCCTAGCACCGGACGGCTCTGTGGCGTCGGAACGGTAGGCTGGGCGGGTGCCTATTACTAACGAACGCATCGTCTGGATCGACTGCGAAATGACCGGCCTGGACACCAAGAATGATGCCCTGATCGAGGTGGCCGCCCTGGTCACCGATTCGGAGCTCAACATCCTGGGGGACGGGGTCGACGTCGTGATCAAGCCCGACGACGCCGCGCTGGCCCAGATGAACGACTTTGTCCGCGACATGCACACGCGCTCCGGCCTGCTGGCGGAGCTTCCGCACGGCAAGACGATGGCCGAAGCGCAGGCAGCCGTGCTCGCCTACATCAAGAAATGGGTGCCGGACCCGCGGAAGGCCCCGCTCGGCGGCAACTCGGTGGGCACCGACCGCGTGTTCCTTGTCCGCGACATGCCCGACGTGGTGGAGCACCTGCACTACCGGGTGATCGACGTCAGCACCATCAAGGAACTCTCCCGCCGCTGGTTTGCCCGGGCCTACTTCCAGTCCCCCGCCAAGCTGGGCGGCCACCGGGCACTCGGCGACATCAAGGACTCCATCGACGAACTCCGGTATTACCGCGAGGCCGTGTTTGTCCCCGCGCCGGGCCCGGACAGTGCCACGGCGCAGCGGATCGCCAAGCGCGTCATGGGCGGCGAAGCAGCCGAGCCCACCCCGGCCGGCTAGCGGCCACACACCCTCCCCCCTCGCTGCGGGGCCGATGAAACGTCGCCGGGGACGTGGCGCAGAAAGTAATCTGCGCCACGTTTCGCGGAAATTTTGGCGAAAATCGCAAAAGTGGCAAAACCACCCCCAAACAGCAGGTAAGCTATTTGTCGTTGCCTTTCCAGCCAGCCGGTTCGCCGGAGGGCCTGATATGGCACATGGTGGGCGTAGCTCAGTTGGCAGAGCGCCTGGTTGTGGTCCAGGAGGTCGCGGGTTCAACCCCCGTCGCTCACCCTCATGAAGGACGGCAGTGATTGTCCGACCTTTTCCAAAGGCCGCACCGGTTATCCGGTGCGGCCTTTGTTGTCTGTATGGGAAGGAATCGCAGTGAAGCGCAAGCTCTTTGAAGAAGACCACGAGATGTTCCGTGAGATGGCCGCCGAGTTCAATGCGCGCGCGGTCGCTCCCCACTACACCCAGTGGGACGAGGACCACATGATGTCCCGGGAACTGTGGTCCGCGGCCGGCGAGCAGGGCCTGCTGGGCCTGGCCGTGCCGGAAGAGTTCGGCGGCATGGGGATGTCCGATTACCGCTTCCGGACAGTGCTCGACGAAGAATTCGCCAGGAGCAACCACCTCGCGGTCGGCCTGGCCTTCCACCTGCACGATGACATGGTCCTCCCCCACCTGCTGGCCTACGGCTCCGATGACCTCAAAGCCCGCTGGCTCCCGGGCATGGTCTCCGGCGAAAAGGTCACGTCGGTCGCCTGGACCGAACCGGGGGCCGGCTCCGACCTGCGCGGCATCCGCACCAAGGCAGTCCGCGACGGCGACGACTGGCTGATCACGGGCCAGAAAACGTTCATCGGCAACGGCATCTCCGGCGACGCCTCCCTGGTCCTGGCCCGCACCGACGGCGGCACCGGACGCGGAAACCGCGACTCGTTCTCGCTTTTCATGGTCCAGAAGGGCGAGGGCTACAACACCGGCAAGCAGCTGGACAAGATGGGCCTCAAAGCCTCCGACACGGCCGAGCTGTTCTTCGACAACGTCCGTGTCCCGCACGCCGACCTCGTCGGCGAGGAGGGCAAGGGCCTGCAGTACGCGGCCGAACAGCTCCCCCAGGGCCGGCTGGCCATCGCCGTGGCAAGCTCCGCCGTCGTGCGCGCCACCTACGAGGCGACTGTCCGCTATACGAAGGACCGCAACGCGTTCGGCGAGCGGATCATCGATTTCCAGAACAGCCGCTTCGAACTTGCCGACATCCTCACGGAGGTCGAGGTCACCGAAGCGTACGTGGACCAGGCCATCCTGGCGTTCAACGCCGGAGAGCTCGACGCCGCAGGCGCTGCCCGTGCCAAACTGTGGGCGTCCGAGCGCGCCAAGTCCGTCACGGACCGCTGCCTGCAGCTGCACGGCGGCTACGGCTACATCATGGAATACCCGGTGGCCCAGGCCTACCTCGCCGCCCGGCTGCTGACGATCTTCGGCGGCACCAACGAAATCATGCGCGACGTCGTCGGCCGCACCATCGCCGGCTGAGACGCCGCGACTCCACCAGCACCCGAGGAACTTTTCTGATATGACCGTCCTGCCCATCACGATCTGGGGCGAGCCCGTGCTGCACCGCCGGGCCGCGGAAGTCGAAGTCTTCGACGACGAGCTCCGCACCCTGATCGCCGACATGTTCGAGACCAACGACGCCGCCAACGGCGTCGGGCTGGCGGCTCCCCAGGTGGGGGTCGGCAAGCGGCTCTTCGTGTACAAGTACGACAACGACGACGGCGCCCCGCCCACCGGGGTCGTGGTCAACCCTGTCCTGACACTTTCCAAGGTCTCCGGCGCCCTCCCGGACCCCGACGAGGAAGAGGAGGGCTGCCTGTCCTTCCCCGGCGGCCAGTATCCGCTCAAGCGGGCCGAATGGGCGAGGGTCCAGGGCTTCGACGGGGACGGGAAGCCGGTGGAATTCGAGGCGACCGGCTGGTTCGCCCGGGTCATCCAGCATGAGTACGACCACCTCGACGGCAAGCTCTACGTCAACCGGTTGATTGACCGCTATTCGCGCCGGGCCATGAAGCAGGCCAAGCGCAGCGGCTGGGGCGTTCCCGGCCTGACCTGGATGCCGGGAGTGGACCCGGACCCGTTCGGCCACTGACGGCCACTGACGGCTGGATGCTGGCGGGGCTGGTGGAAGACCGGCGGGCTGGCGCCCGGCCGGGGTCAGCTCCCCGGGGTCCGGTCGACGGCGGCCAGGATGGCGGCGCCGAGCTCGGCCGGCTTGGTGAACTGCGGCCAGTGGCCGGTGGGCAGGTCCACATAGTCGACCTCGCGGATCCGTCCGAGCTCGGCCACGTACGGGTGGCCGCCGGCGATCATTTCCGTCAGCATCGCGGACGGGAATTCGCAGGCGATGACGGTGACCGGGACCTCGTAGCGGCGTTCATCCGTGAGCTGCTGCCGGTCCTGGGCCACGCCGCGGGGCTGCGGGATGGCACGGGCACGGAACATGGCGCGCAGCTCGTCGGTCAGGTCGGTGAGGTCCTCGTCCTCGAAGAGCTCCCACGGCGGCAGCGGCACGTCGTCGCCGTCGGCCGGAAGTTCGTCATTGATGACCCCGCCCTCCCCCAGTGGTCCGCTGTCCACGTAGATTGCCCGGGCCACCCGGTCCGGGCGGGCATCGACGGCGCCGTGGATGATGGCTCCGCCGCCGGAGTGGCCCACCAGGACCACGGGTGCGTCGAAGGAATCGATCTTCGCCACGACGGCGTCGATGTGCGTGCGCAGGCCGATGCCGGCGCGCGGCGCACCGGCCGACTCCAGTCCCGGCAAGGTCAGCGGGTAGACCTTGTGCCCGGCCGCGGCCAGCGGCGGGGTGACGTCCGCCCACGACGAGGCGTCCAACCAGAATCCGGGTACGAGGATAATGTCCATGCCGGTACCCTACCGGTGGAGTTCCAGCTCCACCACCTGATAGGGGTCCTCGCCCGGGACGAGGTTGTGCATGGTGATGCGTCCGCCCGGGCCATCCGCCGGGTGCAGGTGGATCTGCCAGCCCCAGTCCGGGCCGGGCGGCGCCGGATAGGAGCCGTCGAGCCGGAGGACACCGTCGGCGCCCACCGTGCCGGAAAACTGCATCAGCGCCTTGCCCGTGTGCCAGGAGTCCGCCCACACCGCGGTGGCGGGATCCGCGTCGGACGCCCCGCCGGCCAGGAGCAACAGGCCTTCCTGCGGGTTCTCACCGTCTGACCAGGTGTAGGCGACACTCGCGAAGTGCGCCGCGGTCACCTTCACCGTGGCGGTGGCCGCCGAACCCTTGTACTCGTCTGTGGGCATGAGCCGCAAGCGGTTTTGTCCCTGCCAGGTGCCAAGGAACGGCGTCATGTATTTCACAATGTCCATGCTGCAGTCTACTGAGCCAATCGATCCCGCTCAGTCCCCCGGCGGCTTTTCCAGGCTTGCCGCGAAATCCGGGACATAGCGGAACAGTTCCCGCGGCGGACGCGTGTAGTTGACGGCTTTCGGCCGCTCCGGCAGGGTCACCGGCTCTGTCCGTACTTCTTGGTAGTCGATGCTGGAGAGCAGGTGGGCGATGAGGTTGATCCTTGCCCGGCGTTTATCTTCGGCTTCCACCACGTACCAGGGTGATTCCGCGGTGTCCGTCTGCACGAACATGTCGTCCTTGGCCCGCGAGTAGTCTTCCCACCGCAGGATTGCCTCCCGGTCCATCGGGGAGAGCTTCCATTGCCGCATGGGATCATCCAGTCGGGATTTGAACCGCCGTTCCTGTTCCGCATGGCTGATCGAGAACCAGTACTTGAAGAGCAGGATCCCGTCCTGGATGAGGAGCCGTTCAAAAACCGGGCACTGGGCCATGAAGCGTTTGTGCTCTGCCGGGGTGCAAAAGCCCATCACGTGTTCGACGCCGGCACGGTTGTACCAGGAGCGGTCCATCAGGACGATTTCCCCGGCGGCGGGCAGATGCGCCACATAGCGCTGGAAGTACCATTCACCACGTTCGCGCTCCGTCGGTGCCGGCAATGCGACTATCCGGGCAAACCGCGGATTCAGGAACTCGGTGACCCTTTTGATCGCACTCCCCTTGCCCGCTGCATCCCGCCCCTCGAAGATAATGAGGACCCGCGCCCCGGTGCTCTGGACCCACTCCTGGAGCGCAACCAGTTCTGCCTGGAGCCGCAGGAGCTCGGCCTCGTAGATTCCGGCGTCGAGCCGCGGCGGCCGCCGTGCAGAGCCCTTCTTGTGGCCGGTGTGCCCCTTGCCTGAATCGTCCGTGCGATGTGCCATGGTTTCCGTTCCAGCATTCCGGCGCGCGCGGTTTGTCCCGCCGCGCCCATTCTCGCCGGGCAGGAGAACGGCTGCAAGGGCCCTCCAGCCCGGAAGCCGCGACGGGTCCTCACCGCGGCACGATCGTCTGCTGCCCGGGGCACAAGGTCAGGATCCGTTTCATCGCTTCCTTCTCTGCGGCAGTGACCCAGAGCCGGTAGGCCGCCTTGACCGAGATTTGGCGGGCCACATAGTGGCAGCGGAAAGCCTTGTTCGGCGGCAGCCAGGTGGCGGCGTCTGAGGCGCTCTTGTCCTGGTTGGCGGGACCGTCGACGGCGATCAGGTTGAGGGGATCGTTGGCCAGGTGTGCGCGCTGCTGCGCTGTGAGCTGCTGGGCGCCCTTTTGCCACGCGTCCCCCAGCGCCACGACGTGGTCGATCTGCACCGCGGCACTGGTTTCGGCGCCGCGCCGGAACGCGATCATGCGGCCGGTGTACGGTTCCTGGAACGTGCCGCCGGCCACCTGGCACCGGGAGCCGCTGGCGAATTCGGCGGCCGCCAGGTCGCGGCGGAGGATGTCGTTGCGCGTATCGCAGCCGTTGCGGTCGACGTCGAGCCACGCCTGGCCGAAGGCGCCCCGGTCATAGTTGTTCTTTGCCGCCCGTCCCTTGACCGCGAGGGTGTCGAGCACTCCGGCAGCGCTTCCCTCCGGCACGGCCCGGACGGCGTCCACTGCGTTCATCCACCCGGCGGCGACCACGGGGGCCGCACTGGGGCCGGCGATCTGCGGCTCCGCGGCAACAAACTGGCCGGCCGTGAAGAACCAGGCGAGGCCGCCGAGGACGGCCAGGCCTGCTGCGGCCAGGAGAATCCAGGCCTGGCGGGAGTGGCGGCGGGCGCGGCGGAATTCCATCCAGGTGACGGTCATGTGGGCGGCCGCTCGCGGCGTTCTGGCTGCACGCCCTGAGCCTACGTGGACGGACCGCCACCGGGGCGGTTGTCCACAGTGTTGGGGACCGGTGGCGGAACGCCGGGGCCTATTGCTCCCGTGTGACCCGTTTCAGGTCTTCGTTGGCCAGATCCAGAAGGCCCTGGAGCTGGGTCACCCGGTCCTCGTTGACTTCACCGGACTGGCGTTTGACCAGGGCGTCGTCCAGCAGCCGCTTCGCTTCTTTCGCGTTGCTCCGCGCGACGTCCAGCGCGTGTTCCAGGGTGGTCTCGTGTTCAACAGCCGGGTTCGGTTCCATGGCTCCATTGTGGGTCCCTTTCCCGGCCGATTCCAGTGCATCGGCCGGGAAAGGAGGAACCAGTCCCGGTCAGGGACCTTGGCCCGGGTTAGACCTCGACGGGCAGGCCGGCGGCCTCGAGGATGGACGCGGCGTCCTTGGCGGGGAAGGACGGCGGGTTGACCCCGGCCATTTCCTCCATGACGCGGACCACCTGGCAGCTGTAGCCGAACTCGTTGTCGTACCAGACGTACAGGACGAGGTTCTTGTCGTTGGAGATCGTGGCCAGTCCGTCGACGATGCCAGCCCGGCGTGAGCCGACGAAGTCTGTGGAGACAACCTCGGGCGAATCGATGTAGTCGATCTGCTTGCGCAGCTCGGAGTGCAGCGACATTTCCCGCAGGTAGTCGTTGACCTCGTCCTTGGTGGTGCCGTTCTCCAGGTTCAGGTTCAGGATGGCCAGCGAGACGTCCGGGGTGGGGACGCGGATGGAGCTGCCCGTGAGCTTGCCGAGCAGTTCCGGCAAAGCCTTGGCGACGGCCTTGGCGGCACCTGTCTCGGTGATCACCATGTTCAGCGCGGCCGAGCGTCCACGGCGGTCACCCTTGTGGAAGTTGTCGATCAGGTTCTGGTCGTTCGTGAAGGAGTGGACCGTCTCCACGTGGCCGTGGACCACGCCGTAGCGGTCGTTGATCGCCTTGAGCACAGGGGTGATGGCGTTCGTGGTGCAGGACGCCGCCGAGACGATCGTGTCCGAGTCGGCGATGGTGCCGTGGTTGATGCCGTGCACAATGTTCTTCAGATCGCCCTTGCCCGGTGCGGTGAGGAGAACGCGGGCAACACCCTTGCTCAGCAGGTGCTGGGACAGGCCCTCGGCGTCGCGCCAGCGGCCCGTGTTGTCCACGACGAGCGCGTCGTGGATGCCGTAGGCGGTGTAGTCCACCGTAGAGGGGTTGTCCGAGTAGATGACCTGGATCTGGACGCCGTTGGCCGTGATGGTGTCGTTTTCGAGGTCAACCTTGATGGTGCCTTCGAACGAGCCGTGGACGGAGTCGCGGCGCAGCAGGCTCGCGCGCTTGCTGAGGTCGTTATCAGAACCGCGGCGGACCACGATGGCGCGCAGGCGCAGGCCGTGGCCGCCGCCCGCCTTTTCGATCAGGAGCCGGGCCAGGAGCCGGCCGATGCGGCCGAAGCCGTAGAGGACGACGTCGGTGCTGGTGCGGTCGTCGCCGCCGCGCTTGCCGACAACCTCGGCGAGTTCGGCGCGGAGGAACTCATCCAGGCTGGCGCCGTCGCCCTCGGCGCGGTACTTCTCGGTGAGGCGGGCAATGTCGATCGCCGCGGCGCCGAGGTCCAGCTTGGTCAGGGCCTCCAGCAGCGGGGCCGTCTCCTCGAGGCGCAGTTCTTCCTTGCTCATCCGGCGGGCGAAGCGGTGGGCCTTGAGGATATTCATGGTGGACTTGTTGATCAGGCTGCGTCCGTGGATGGAGGTCACCACGTTGTTCTCGCGGTACAGCCGGCCGATCACGGGGATCATCGCCTCGGCGAGCGCCTCACGGCCCATCCACGTATCAAGACAAGAATCTGACGTCTGGCTCACAGAACTACCTTCCTAGAATCCACCCCCTACGTCCTCGTAGGGGGAAGTCGGCCGCCGGAGGGTGTCCGGTACCGGGCACCGGCGGGGATTCGGTCCACCCCGGGCGCCTCATCGAGCGCAAAGAAAAACCGCCGGCTGCGAACGCAGACCCGGCGGCAGAACTTCTACGTTCACCATCAATTCTACGGGCGGCCAGGCCGGGTGGGGTGCCTGGTGCGCGTGAATTGACTCACACACCGTCCGGGGCCATAGAGGAGCCGGCCAAACCACTCACTCCGGGCGCCAGCCGGGCTGCGTCCTCCAGGATCATGTCGACGGCCTTTTCCGCGATCATGATGGTCGGCGCCTGCGTGTTGGCACTGACCAGGCGGGGCATGACCGAGGAGTCAACGACCCGCAGCCCCTCCAGCCCGTAGACCTTCAGCCGGGGCGAGACGACCGAATCGTCTGTGGTCCCCATGGCGCACGTGCCGACCGGATGGTAGGAGGTCCGTCCGTAGGAGCGCACGAAATTCACGTATTCGTCGCGGGTTGCCACGCGGGAGCCGTCGCCGATGTGCTCCTTCTTGATGAACGCCGCCATCGATGACTGCTCCATGATCTGCCGGCTCTGCTGCACGCCGACGATCGTCATCTCCAGGTCATAGTCGTCCGCGAGGAAATTCGGATCGATGAGCGGCGACTGTGTGGGGTCTGAGGATGCGACCCGAACTGTCCCCCGGCTGCGGGGGCGCAGGAAATAGGAGTTCAGCGTCATGCCGAAGCCGGGCTGCAGCGACGCTATGCCCGGCTCCGACCTCGCTGCGGGCAGGAAGTGGAACTGCAGGTCCGGGGATTTCTCATCTGTGTTGGCGTAACTGAACCCACCCGCTTCGACGAGGTTGGATGCGAACGGTCCCGAACGGAAAGCCAGATACTCGAGGCCCGCCAGGACGGTCGCCGGGCGTACCCGATTGAACCGGTCCAGGCTGTGGTCATCGGTGAGTTCGTAGATGATGTCAAGGTCAAGGTGGTCCTGCAGGTTCTTCCCGACCCCGGGCAGGGCGTGGACCACGTCGATGCCGGCGGCAGCAAGGTCTGCCGGGTCGCCAATGCCTGAAAGCTGCAACAACTTGGGCGAACCAAACGCTCCGCTAGCGATCAGCACCTCGCGCCGGGCACCGTAGGTTCGCGCGACTCCGCCTTCAATCGTCTGGATGCCGACGGCGCGGCCGTTCTTGATGACCACCTTGGAGACGGTCACGTTGACGCGCACCGTGAGATTGGGCCGCTTGCGCGCGGGTTTCAAATAGGCGACGGCTGCGCTGCACCGGCGGCCGTTCCTGGTGGTGGTCTGGTAGAAGCCAACGCCGAGCTGCTTCGCCCCGTTAAAATCGCTGTTGTAGGGCAGCCCGAACTCCTGGCCCGCCTGCACGAAGGCCGCCGAGAGCGTGTGCGGACGACGGAGGTCAGAGACGCCGAGGGGCCCTTGGGTTCCATGGTGCGGTCCTGAGAGTCTGGTGTTTGATTCCGAGCGGATGAAATACTTGGACACCTCGGCGGCGGACCAGCCCTCGCATCCGTAGTCCGCGACCCACCCGTCGTAGTCCCCAGCCACGCCCCGGGTGAAGACCTGGGAGTTGATGGAGCCGCCGCCGCCGAGTCCCCGGCCCTGAGGAAGCGCGATGCTGCGGCCGTTGCTGTGTTTTTGCGGAACACTGTTGTAAGCCCACTGATACGGGCCCCCCTTGAGCCTCGGGAAGCCCGCGGGCATGTGAATGAACGGATGGCGGTCGGATCTTCCTGCCTCGAGCAGGAGCACGCGTATCGAAGGGTCTTCGCTAAGTCTGCCGGCCAGGACGCTGCCGCCTGTGCCACCACCGGCGATGACATAGTCGTATGCTGCGTCATCCGGCACTATGACTCCTCAACCATCGCATGCACCGTTACCTGAAGCGTTCATTGAAGTGTCGGGGCCCGCCGGGATGATGTCAAGCATGCCTCAAGGTTTTCCCAAGCTTGCAACCGTGCACGCACGAGCCCGGCGGCCGGCACCGGTGACGGCCGGATCCTGCTCCGGGCAGGGCAGGGTAACCCGGCGGTTTGGGTGGATGGGTTGACCGATACGCCGGGTTCTGAGGGAATCGGCGCTCATGCTGGGCAGTGGGCTAGGTCAGGGGCAAATCAGGGGCATCCAAGCGCACCAGACCATCGGTCAGTGCAGCTGCTTTCGTGTCGTCGTCAGGCCACAGGTGGGCATAGGTTTTGAGAGTCTCGGTGGCGTCCTTGTGCCCCAGGCGGTGGGCCACAGCCACAGGGGACATGCCCCCGGCGATCAGCTGTGAGGCGTGATAGTGCCTGAGCTCGTGCCACCCCGTTCCGGCGCCCGGGACGATGTCACGGATGTGCCGCCACGCCTCCCCCGCCGTGTGCCGGGTGATGGCACGACCGTCCGAATGGAACACCAAGCCGCCCACACCTTGCGGGCCCTCCCGGAGTTCCTTGATGACCTGTATGGAGTGGTCCCCGATGTGGATGCGCCGGCGGCTGGCCTTCGTCTTGGGCGGCCCCCAGGAGGGATCGCTCGAGTTGTTCCCGATCAGTTGCCTGTCGATGCTGATCATGGCGTTGTCGAAGTCGACCCGGTCCCAGGTGAGGCCGCGCAGCTCGGAGGACCGTAGACCGGTGGCCGCGCAGAAGACGACCATCGGACGGTATGGCTTCCAGATCTCCTTGGCGAGCCGCTGCACCGTCGCCGTCTTGAGAGGGATCACTGCCTCGTCCTCGATCGTTGGCAAGCGGATCGAAAGGCAAGGGCTCTTCTGCAGGTTGCCGTCCAACACTGCAGCCTTGAACATGGCGGCGAGGTAGCCGTAGGTGACCTTGACTGTTGACGGGGCCAGGGTCTCCGCCCACTCCCCCACCGCAGCCTGCACATCCTCCCGGTGCACGGCGTCCAGCGTCATGTGCCCGAGGGTGGGGATGATGTAGAGCTTCAGCTTGGCCGCCACCTGCTCCTTCGATGACGCCCGGTGATGCAGCTGAGCGCCCTGCCACTTCTCCGCGTAGTCCGAGAGCAGTACCTTCTTCCGCAGACGCACGTACGTGCCACGGTTTATCGACGACACCTGTTCGGCGAGGAAGTCCTCGGCCGCGGCCTTCGTGGCGAAGCTCTGCCGCTGCTTCGTGCCGGCGGGGGGCGTCCACTCTGCCCGCCACCGCAAACCCTTCCCATAAAAAGGGGTGCGCGACTTGTCCTTCCGGATCCATCTGGCATTCCAGGGTCTTGCGGCTCGGACGTGATGTGTACGTGCCGGCAAGGATCCTGTCGACTCTCGTGTAGGCGCTGGGTGAACCGCGAGCTCCTAGAGCATTACGAAGAGATCTTCGCGGGGCGAGAGTCTGTTGGCGTGATCAGCAGTCATAAGGCATTGGGCTCACTAATGAAGCAGCGATTCCGCATCGGCGATGTGGTCGAGCACGTGCTGCCGATGCAGGCCGTTTTCCTGAAGGCCGCGGAGCGTAAGAATTCTCAGCACTACCCGGACGTGTTCCAAAAGGTCGTTGACACTATCGAGCCAATCAAGCCGGGTATGCCCTACCTGGTGTCCGGGGGGCTCTTGGCAAAGTATTACTGCCACGTCATCAAGTCACGCGGAGGCGTCGCCATCGACACTGGGTCCGTCCCGGAAATCTGGCTGAACATCCCGAACCGCGGGCTGCCCCAGGACTACATCGACCAGTGGAAATGGGTTTAGACCTCGGCATGACCTTAATCGGATAAGCCCCCATCCTCCTACAGGGAGGATGGGGGCCGTTTTTGTCGTCTCAAACTTAGGGGTGAACGTTCTCCGCGGCCGTGAAGAATTCCTCGAGGTCAGCCCTGAACATGAGGGGAAGCATTCGGTCAACGGTCCGGTCCGGCCAATCCCACCAGGCAATGGCCAAGAGCCGCTCGATGGTTTCGGGAGGGAATCGGTACCGGATGATTCTGGCGGGGTTGCCTCCGACGATTGCGTACGGAGGGACGTCCTTTGTGACCACCGCGTGGGCCGCGATGACGGCGCCGTGGCCGATCGTGACCCCCGATGTGATGAAAGCGGACGTGCCTATCCAAACATCGCTGCCGATGACGACGTCGCCGCGAGAGTCATGGTCAATCAGCCCAGTGGCAGAGGGCCACCACCTATCCAACGTTGGGAAGGGGTAGGAGGAAACAGTGTCAATCCTGTGGTTGCCCAGGGCGATCCCGACACCGGATGCGATCGAACAGAACTTGCCAATCTTGAGGTGTGCCGTCCGTTCGAAGACAGACACATTGCCGTAGGTGTGATCGCCGATATCCCACCCGTGTTCGGCGATATCGTTCGCTAGCAAGGTCCTACTCAACCGGGGTGGGCGCCCCCGGTTCTCCCAGGACACGGAAGCGAGGGTGAACATGACGTTCGGGTTGATAAGCGACCGCCCCTGAAAAACTGGCTCCTCGCCCGCGGCTGAGATGCGTTCTAGTCGTCCGGTCACGCGGCCGGTTGCGTCGGCGAAGCACACGGAGTTTCCCTCGATGACCCACTGATTTTCGTTGCGGTGGTTGTATCCCTCGAGACTGCCGTCCGACTTGAGCCTGAGTGCACTGCTCAGTTGGCGCTCGTTGGACCGGAAGTCCCAAATCCCCTCGATGAGCTCTGTGGCGAACTGCTGCGCTCTTTCCTCTGTCGCGTCCGTGTCGGAGGCGCGGCTGAGGGCGGGCGTTTGTGCTGAAGCGGGCATGCTGGAATCCTACATGCCCTAGACCACGGGGCCGGCCGCATACCGGTAAGATTTCTACTTTGCAACTTGCAGCAAACCACATGGAACGAGAATTTTTATGCGCCTTAAGATTGTGCCGATTCGGGAACTGGCGTCCCAGAACGGACTAATAGCGTCTGAGATATTTCCGCCACAGCGAAGTGCGCGAGAAAGCACGGTCGAATTCACCAACATCGACGAGGTCGATTTCCCCCGCAGGGACGTCGTAAAGAAGAACTATGCGGGAGTCGCCGTTGACTACGCATCAACGATTCATGCGGTGCTGGACAACGCCTACATCCTTGACGACGGTGTCATTATCTATGGCGGAGCGATCGTAGCCGAGACCCTCCCGGCCTCCGTCCAAAGGAATCTCAACAAATACAACCACCTGACCCCTGCGGGCGACGGCGAGTGGGACGTGGACCTGTCGGGCGCGGTTCAATGCGACGACCTGCCAAAGTACTCAATTGCCCGCTACGGCGTCGAGTACTACGGTCACTGGCTGACAGAGGTCCTGCCTCGTCTCCGTGAGCTGCGGTACTCGGCCAGCATCCTGGGCTCCGATGTGCTTCTTCCGAAGTCGGTAAATCCGGGGGTCCCGAACGGCATGTGGCCAACCATGAAGGCATCGGCCGCCGCCGTTGGTGTTGATCTCAGTGACGCCACCGTAATCCCTGCCGGGGGAATGAGGGTGAAGAGTCTTCACTACATCAGCCCGATGGGGCACTGGGGCTCCATTCGCCGCGAAGCGACTCGTACGTTCAATGAGATCCTGGAGCGCGCACCGAAGCCAAGTGGTCCGAGGCGCCTGTATGTGACGCGCAACGATACCGGCAATCGACGCCTGGAAAACGAAGACCAGATCTTTTCGCTGCTGCAGCAGCATGGCTTCGAGATGTTCCGCCCATCTGATCATTCATTCATGGACCAGGTTTCAGCATTCGCCTCCGCTGACGCCATTGCCGGGCCTCTGGGATCAGCGCTGACCAACACGGTCTTCGCACCTGACTCCGCCAAAATTCTGCCCCTGATCCCCGAACTGTGGGACGACCTGTTCTTCTTCGACCTCGCATGTTTGAAGGGCCAGCCCTGGTTCGAACTCCGCGGCCCGGTCACCACCCAAACGCATCCTCTGTATCAGCGAAATGATTTCCGGGTGGACCCGGTCGCCATGGGAGAACTCCTCGACCGGGTCTTCGGCTAGACACGGCAAGGCCCCACGCGCCTTTCCGGCGCCGGTGGGGCCTTGTTGCTGTTTCCGGGCAATTCCCTAAACAGCCAGAGCACTATTCAGGGTTGGTGACGGCGGTGGGGCGGCGCGCTCGTCCGGATACGATTTGCCCATGGCATCGTTCACCCTCGACGGAGCAACCTACGAAATAATACCTCCGCCCGGATCCCGGTCACCCTCCGCAGGAAACGCGGTCGTGGGAGCACGGGAGCTATCCGAAGGTCATGGCTGGCATCCCGCTGGCCGGCGGCTCCACGGTGGACGTGTACGCCGTCGCCGAGCGCTGGAACCCGTCGTATGTCCTTGTAGCCTGGGCCGACGGCGCCGGGCACAAACACTGGGCATAGGTGCCCGCCGGCAACATCCGCCGAGTCACAGACTCAGAATGGGACATCGAAGAATACCGCCGATGCCCTGACAAGCTCTGTGGCATCCGTTGGAGCCACCGCCTCCCCGGGTTCCTGCCAGCGTAGGCCCGACTGGCGCCAATCCGGCTGGCAGTCCGGACGATCAAGCGACGGGCTTCGGCTCAGGTAGCACCAGCTTCCCTGATGAGAGCGCGGCCAACGTGCCCGGATTGACAGTCATCGTGAGGACGCCGCCGTAGTTGCTGACCGCCTTTTGGCGGCAGGGTGCGATGAGTAGCCGCATTGTGTAGGAGCCGTTGAGCATTGTCGCCGTGCTCGGGGTCCAGTGCGGCATGGCCCACGGAATGAGTTGCACCCGGGCTTCCAGCGTGGGCCCTACTTGCCTGATATAGGCGATGTCTGCTTCGGCGTAGACCGCGTAGACCTTCCCGTCGGGTGTCCCGAAGACCGTCGCGTGCCAGATCAATCCCGCGCCGATAACTGTGTAGCTGAACGTCGAACCGGTCTTTTTGTAGAGCCGGACCTCACTATCGGGTGCAGGGAACCTTACCGTGGCGTAGGCGTTGGCTGCCGTGTCCACGCATGCACCGGTGACGACGATCCCGGCTCCTCCGGTCAGCACTTTCACGGCGGCATTGCCGGGCGTCACTGGCAACGTAACTGCGGTACCCGTGCCGTCTAGCCAGGTCACGCCCTTGTCTTCGCTGTAGAGGTAGCAGAGGTCGCGGCTGGACTCGGGGTCGATGGTATCCCGCCACGTCCACCACATATGTACGCGCCCCGTCGATTCGTCATAGACAATGCGAGACGGGTAGGCCGACATATCTTTCGTACCGGGCCCGGACCAGTCGTGACCTTTCAGGATCATGCCCTCACGCGTCCATGTTTTGGTTGTCGTGGAATACCGGTTCAGCATGAGGTCGCCATCCGAGCTTGTCCCAGCGCGGTAGAAGAATAGGAGGTTCCCGTCGAGGGTTTGCACAAATCGAGGGTATGTGACTTCGGTTTCGTCGGACCCCACCATGCCCGGGTTTTCCCAGCCCGTGATTTCATTCGGGACCGTGGAACGGATGTACCTCAACGGAACACGGTGGTGGTTGCCGGAAATGTGGATGTACCCGGCCCCGTCGAGCATGATCGCGAGGTTGTTGTGCTCATCGGCCGGCGCCGGGGCCACGAGCGGGTTGCCGGGCAGGGTGCCGAGGTTGAAGACCTGCCAGGTGGAGTCACCGTATTTCATCTTCGCTACGTAGGGGTTCATGTCGGCGCCCCAGAAAACCGCGTAGATCCAATCGCCAGGAACGCGCACAACGGAGTCCTGGTTGGTGACGTTGCTGTTGATCGGCACTATGTCGGTGAGCGCTATAGGGAACTGGTCGAACCGCATGAGCGTTGAATTTACCGCAACCGGCCAGGTGAAGGTGGCTTCCGCCGCTTTGGATGCGTGCGCGGCGCCGAGCGCGATAATCCCGGCGGCCGGCATAAGCAGTACGGAGCGGCGGGTAACTGACCCGCCCTGCTGAGAGGGTGTAGTAGGCCGCATCATGACGAAACGCTAGTCGCTCGACCTTTGGTTTTTCTTGGAAGACCTCGGCAGAAGTCCTATTGACGCCACTCACACGGCCATTAACTCAGCGCGTCCGCGGTAGCAGGTAGCTGTCAGGGGCAACTGAGGGGCAAACAGCCCAACCAGACCCCATCAAATGCCGTCAAATTGGATCGAAAGGGGGCGGCCAATAACCCTCAAAATAACCAAAAAATGGCTAAATCATGCGGGAAACGGCGGTTTGAGTGGATGGGTTGACCGATACGCCGGGTTCTGTGTTCCCGCGCTGTTGCCGGCGCGGGAGTAGCGGCCATCCATCTACGGACGCCGTTGCCGACGCCCTCCAGCGGCCTACCCGGACACTCGGGCGAGCAGCCCTCGAACGTGTCCTGTCTGGCCTTGCTCCGGGTGGGGTTTACCTAGCCTTCCCGGTCACCCGGGAAGCTGGTGGTCTCTTACACCACCGTTTCACCCTTACCTGCCCTGCAGCCTGTGCAAGCACACGCCGCACGCAGGCGGTCTGTTCTCTGTGGCACTGGCCTGCGGGTTACCCCGAGTGGGCGTTACCCACCACCCTGCTCTGCGGAGCCCGGACGTTCCTCGAGCCACTTGCGTGACGCGCGGCCGCCTGGTCAACCCATCCGTTGTCCATTCTACGGTCACGGCGAACGCATCCGGTGACAGGTCCGCACCGCGGCCATTTGGGGCGGCCCGTGGGAGAATTGGAGCAGGATTCCTGCTAGTCAAGGAAGAGATCCCAATGAACTGGATCGCCATCATCATTTGGCTGCTCGCGGTCATCCTGGTGGTGATTATCGCCAAGATGTCGATCAAGATTGTGCGCCAGTACGAACTAGGCGTCCTGTTCCGGCTGGGCCGGGTGGTCGCGGTCCGGGTCCCCGGGTTGCGGTTCATCATCCCGGTGGTGGACCGGCTTCAGCTGGTGAGCCTGCGGATCGTGACGATGCCGATCCAGTCGCAGGGCATCATCACTCAGGACAACGTCAGCGTCGACATCTCGGCGGTGGCCTATTACCGGGTGATCGACGCTGTGAAGTCCGTTGTGGCAATCGAAGACGTAGCGGCGGCCATCAACCAAATCGCCCAGACCACTCTGCGCAAGGTCGTGGGCCGGCACAGCTTGGACCAGACGCTGTCCGAGACCGAGCACATCAACAGTGACATCCGGAAAATCCTGGACGCCCTGACCCTGGAGTGGGGTGTCGAAGTAACCCTCGTTGAACTCAAGGACATCCAGCTTCCGGAGAGCATGAAGCGGGCGATGGCCCGCCAGGCGGAGGCCGAGCGGGAGAAGCGGGCCAAGATCATCGCGGCCGAAGGAGAGGCGATCGCCGCCGTGGCGCTCGGCGCGGCATCTGACACCATGATGGCCCACCCGGTCGCCCTGCAGCTGCGGAATCTCCAGTCCCTCGTGGAGATCGGGGTGGACAAGAACTCAACCGTCGTCTTCCCGGCGCCCCTGATGAGCACCATCGCCGAACTGGCCGCCTTCCTGGCCCGCGAGGACCATGTGGCCAGGACAACGATGTCGGCGCCTGCACCCGCAGCGACACCGGCGGAATCACCGGCGTCACCGATCAAGGCCGCGTAGCGCGTGAACCTGGGAGTAGCGCCCCGGACCGGCGCGCCTATTATCGAGGGATGGACGAGTCTGCCCTGACCCGGCGCCGCCTGCTGGGGCTGGCAGGGATCGGTTTGGGCGCCTCCGCCCTCGCGGCGTGCACGGGCGGGCTCGCGCCCACCGAAACGTCCCGGCCGGCAAGCCCCGCGCCAGCGAGCCCCACGAGCCCGACGACACCGCCCGCCCCCGCCGGCCCGCTGACGGTCCGGACCAGCACGGGTTCGTTCGTCTCGGCTTACCGCCCGGGGACCGCGAGCCACTGGTCGCTGGCGACGCCGGAGCTGCCGCCCGGCGGCGCGCCGCCCGAACTGCCCCTGGCCGTGTTTCTTCACGGACTGGGCGGCAGCCACACGGCTCTGCTGGAGGACCTGGCGGCCCACGAGGCCCTGCAACGGCACCTCGACGCCGGCGGCGCGTCCTTCGCGATCGCGGCCGTGGACGGCGGAAACACCTGGTGGCACCCGCGCGCCGACGGCAGTGACACGCAGTCGATGCTGGTGAGGGAATTTGTACCGTTCCTCGGCGGCCAGGGCTTCGACCTTGGCAGGATCGGCCTCGTCGGCCTCTCGATGGGGGGTTTCGGTGCCCTGCTGCTCGCCTCGCAGGGCCGGCTACCCGGGGTCCGGGCCGTCGCGGCCATGAGTCCTGCGGTCTGGGACCATTACGATCCGCGCCAGGATACCGCGTTCGACGGTCCGGACGACTTCGCCGCCCACGACGTCTTCGCACTCCGGCCCCGGCTCGCAGCTCTGCCCAAACGGATCGACTGCGGCACCGGGGACGAGCTTGCCGCCACTGTTCGCCACTACCGGGCGGGACTCCCGGGCGAAATCGAGGGCGGCTTCCAGCCAGGCGGCCACGACTACGGCTACTGGCGCACCATCCTGCCCGGCGTCGTGTCCTTTCTCGGCTACAACCTCGCCTGAACCGCCGCCAATCGCCGACCCCCGGGCCCTGGACGGCCGTCCCGGGAAGGCAGCCGCCGGTAAGATCGTACGGTGCTAATTCTGCTGCCGCCCTCCGAGGGCAAGACTCCCGCGACCGGCGGGGACGCCGCCGACTGGGCCGCGTTGAGCTTTCCAGCCCTCAACAGCTCCCGCGCCAAGGTCCTCGAGGCGCTCGGTACTGTCAGCGCCCACGAGGACGCCCTGGCGCTGCTGGGCGTCGGCGCTTCCCTGAGTGCCGACGTCGAACGCAACACACGGCTGCACGCAGAACCTGCCGCCCCGGCCCACCAGGTGTATTCCGGGGTGCTCTTTGACGCCCTCGGCTACAACTCGCTGACCCCGGCGCAGCGAAAGAAGGCCGACGAATCGGTGCTGGTGGTCTCCGCCCTGTGGGGCGCCATCCGCTTCGCGGACCGTGTGCCGGCCTACCGGCTGTCGATGGGGACTTCGCTGCCCGACGTCGGACGGCTTGCCTCCTTCTGGAAGCCGCAACTGGGCGACGCGCTGGCCGCGGCCGCCGCGGGCCAGCTGCTGGTGGACTGCCGGTCCAGCACCTATGCCGCGGCCTGGACTCCCCCGCCGGAACAGACGGTGGCCGTGAACGTCTTCACCGAGACCGCCGGGGTGCGCAAGGTGGTCAGCCACTTTGCCAAGCACACCCGGGGCGAGCTGGCACGCCATTTGCTCAGCCGCCGGGGCAAGGCGCCCCAAACCCCCGCACAGCTGCAGAAGGCGGCGGCGGAGAAATGGGTTGCCGAACTCGTTGCGGGCACGGCCCGGAAGCCGCACACCCTGAACATCATCCTGCCGGGCTAGGAACTGCTCAGGCCCAGTCGGCCGAGCGGACCAGGATGCAGCCGGAGTCGGGGCAGAACACGATGTCGTCCTCGGCCGCGGCCTTGATCTCGGCCAGGTCGCCCGGGCTCAGGTGCATGCCCGAGCCTTCCGAGGTGCCGTGGAACAGCCGGGCGGCGCCGACGCCACGCTTGGCCAGGGTCTTCTCATAGACGGCGAGCATTCCGGCGTCGAGTCCGGCGGCGAACTCGGCACGCTGCCCTCGCACCACCGTGGCTTCGGCGGCGATCTCGGCCAGCTGCTCGTCCAGCTCGGCACGGATGGAGCCGAAGGAGCCCTGGATGTCGTCCACGATCTGCTGCTGGGCCGCCTGGCGGGCGCGGAGCGAGTCGAGCCGTTCGAGGACTTCGAGCTCGACGTCCTCGAGGTCCGAGCGGCGCTTGTTCAGGGAGACGAGGTCCCGCTGCAGGGCCACGAGGTCCTTGGACAGCCCCGTGCCGCTGTTGAGCCTGGCCTCGTCGCGTTCGATCCGGGAGGCAACCTGCTCGACGTCGGCCTCTGAGCGCTTGAGTTCCAGTTCAGCGTCGTGGACGGCCACCTTGGCGGCACCGAGCTCACCGTTGGCCACGCTGAGGGCGGCTTCCAGGTCCGTGATGCGGGAATCGCTTTCAAGGCTTCGCCGGCGGTTGGACAAGGACTTGAGCTTGGCATCGAGTCCCTGCAATTCGAGCAACTTCAACTGTTCCGCCGGTGCTGCCTTGGCCACTATTTACCTCCGCTAAATCCAATCCGGCCGAAGCCGGGCACCGTCCCGGCGCTCCTTAGACTCTAGCGCCTAGCGTACTCCCCGGCCTCGCTACACTCACCCGGGGCCCCTCGCAGGCCAGGCTTAGCCTGGAGTCAGAATGAAGTCCCACGGGTCGCTGTTGGTGGCACTGACCCGGATCTCGACGTCGTGGCCCTGGTCGGTGAGCACATTGCCCAGCGCTTCGGCGGCCGCAGGCAACCACAGCCATTCACTGGCGAAGTGGGAAACGTCGATCAGGTACGGCCGGTCGTTGACCGCCGCCTCCCGGGCTTCCGATGCCGGGTGGTGCCGCAGGTCCGCCGTGACGTAGACGTCCGCGTTGCTGGCCCGGACCTCGCCGAAGAGGGAATCGCCGGCGCCGCCGCAGACAGCCACCCGCCGGATCAGCCCGTCCCGGTCCCCCGAGACCCGGACGCCGCCGGCCACCGAGGGCAGGATGCCGTACACGCGGGCCGCGAAATCACCCAGCGTCAGGACCTCTTCAAGGTCGCCGACGCGGCCGATGCCTTCCTCGGGGAGCCCGTTCGCTGCGGGCGTCAGCGGGGCCACGTTCTGCAGGCCCAGCGCGTCGGCCAGGACGTCGGAAACTCCCCCGACGGCGGAATCACCGTTGGTGTGTACGGTCAGCAGCGCGGTCCCGGACTCGATGAGGCGGTGCACGGCCTTGCCCTTGGCCGTGTTCGCGGCAACGGACGTCACGCCCTTGAGCAGCAGCGGATGGTGCGTGATGAGCAGCTCGGCACCGAAGTCGATGGCCTCCTCGATCACGTCAAGGGTCGGATCGACCGCGAACATGACCCGGTGCACCTCGGCGTTCGGGTGGCCGGCCACCAGGCCCACCTCGTCCCAGTCCTCGGCGAGGGATTCGGGCCAGAGCTCCTCCACTGCCAGCTGGATCAGGCCCAGCGTCGCGGCGCCCGTGGCCTCCCCGGTGCCGCTATCGCCGTCGACGGCGGCAGCAGGGCGGTCGGATTCCGCTGAAACATCGGTGTTCACAGGTTCCATACCCCCATTTTTACCCTATCCGCGGGCGGCCCGGTCACTCGTAACACTCTCGTAAGGTGGGTGGGGAATCATCGGGGCCCTCGAACCATTGAAGAGATCATGAGAACTTTTGTCCTCGGCGGAGGCTGCTTTTGGTGCCTCGACGCCGTCTACCAGAAAACCAAGGGTGTCAGCTCCGTCGTGTCCGGCTACACCGGAGGCCATGACCGCAGCCCCGACTACTACTCTGTTTGCTCCGGGACCACAGGCCACGCCGAGGTAGTGGCGGTGACATTCGACGAGGACATCATTCCCGCCGAGGTCATCCTGGACATGTTCTTCGCCCTCCACGACCCCACCACGTTGAACCGGCAGGGCTACGACGTCGGGACCCAGTACCGTTCCTCAATGTTCTACGAGACCACCGAGGAGAAGATCCTGTTCGAGGAGGCGATCGAGCGGAACCAGGCCCTGTGGCGGCACCCGATCGTCACCGAGGTCAGCCGTCTGCCGCAGTTCCATGTGGCCGAGGAAATCCACCAGGACTACTTCGCCAAATACCCGGAGCAGGGCTACTGCCAGGTCATCATTAACCCGAAGCTGGCCAAGGCGAGGAAATATTACTCTGCATGGCTTAATGCTTAGCTAGGGCCTGTTGGCGCTCGTTAGGCTGACCTCAGTCAACCCTCTTCAAAGACAGGCATACATATATGGCACCGATCTATGACGATGTAACCGCGCTGGTAGGCGGAACTCCGCTGGTCCGGCTGAACCGGCTGACCGAAGGCCTTGACGCCACCGTGGCCGTCAAGCTGGAGTTCTACAACCCGGCCAACAGCGTCAAGGACCGGATCGGCGTCGCGATTGTTGACGCTGCCGAGAAGTCCGGTGCCCTCAAGCCCGGCGGCACCATCGTCGAAGGCACGTCCGGCAACACCGGAATCGCCCTGGCCATGGTGGGCGCGGCCCGCGGCTACAAGGTCATCCTGACCATGCCGGAGACCATGTCCACCGAGCGCCGGGTCATGCTGCGCGCGTACGGCGCCGAGATTGTCCTGACCCCCGGCTCCGAGGGCATGCGCGGCGCCGTGGAGAAGGCCCAGGAGATCGTGGCCAACACGGAGAACTCCATCTGGGCCCAGCAGTTCGCCAACGAGGCCAACCCGGAGATCCACCGCCGCACCACGGCCGAGGAAGTCTGGGCCGACACCAACGGCAAGGTGGACATCTTCGTCGCCGGCGTCGGCACCGGCGGCACCGTCACCGGCGTCGGACAGGTCCTGAAGGAACGCAAGCCGGAGGTCCAGATCGTCGCCGTCGAGCCTAAGGACTCCGCCATCCTCAACGGCGGCGCCCCGGGCCCGCACAAGATCCAGGGCCTCGGCGCGAACTTCATTCCCGACATCCTGGACACCAGCGTCTACGACGAGGTCATCGACGCCACGCTGGAAGATTCCGTCCGGGTGGCACGCGATCTCGGCATCAAGGAAGGCATCCTGGGCGGCATCTCCTCTGGCGCCATCGTCTGGGCGGCCCTGGAGCTCGCCAAGCGGCCGGAGAACGCCGGTAAACTCATTGTTGCCGTGGTGTGCGACTTTGGTGAGCGCTACATCTCCACCGTGCTGTACGACGACATCCGCGGCTAAGTCCGCTGACCCACGATTGCCCAGAAAGGTCTTTGTGAGCTTCTTCGCAAGACTGAAGGAAGACCTCGACGCCGCCCGGTCCCACGACCCGGCGGCTCGAGGTTCTTTTGAGAACTTCTTCGCCTATTCCGGCCTGCACGCGATCTGGTTCCACCGCCTGACGCACCGGCTGTGGCAAAACCCCGCCCTGCGCTTCCCGGCGCGGCTCATCTCCCAGCTCGCCCGGTTCCTGACCGGCATCGAGATCCACCCCGGCGCGACCATCGGCCGGCGCTTCTTCATCGACCACGGCATGGGCGTGGTCATCGGCGAGACGGCCGAGATCGGCGAGGACGTCATGATCTACCACGGCGTGACCCTCGGCGGCCGCTCGCTCGCCAAGATCAAACGCCACCCCACCATCGAGGACCGCGTGGTGATCGGCGCGGGCGCCAAGATCCTGGGCCCCATCACTATCGGCCGGGACAGCGCCGTCGGCGCCAACGCCGTGGTGGTCAAGGACGCCCCGGCCGAATCAATCGTCACCGGCGTGCCGGCCACCTGGCGGCACCGCGACGCGCAGCGCGAGACCAAGCCCGCCGTCGACCCGGCCGAATACCTGATCGAATACCGGATCTAGTCCGGCTCCAGAGCGGCTCCAGACGGAACCGGGTATCTCTAGGCAGCCCTGCCCGGGAACCGCTTGTAGATGTTCCACAGGACGGCGTCGAACGCCCGGTCCGGCAGCAGGTGGCGCAGCAGCAGGATCCCGCGGGCGCTGGCACCCACGGGGTACCGGGTCCTGGGCCGCCGGGCGGTCGCTGCGTGCAGGATCGCCTCGGCCACGAGCTCCGGCCGCGACGACGTTGCGGGGTTGTCCGTCGTGCCCAGCGCCGCCGCCACCACCTTCGCCTGGGCCGAATAAGGGCCGTTTCCGGAGCTGGACAGCAGCCCCTGCGCCGCAATGGCGCCCCACTCGGACTGGGTCCCGGCCGGCTCGATGATGGCCACATCGATGCCGTGCGGCTTGAGCTCGATCCGCAGCGAATCGCTCAGGCCTTCCACGGCGAACTTGGTGGCGTGGTACCAGGCGCCGAGCGGCTCGTACATTTTGCCGCCGATGGATGAGATGTTGATGATCCGGCCCGCGCGTGCGGCCCGCATGGCCGGGATCACGAGCTGCGTCATGCGCGCCAGGCCGAAGACGTTCACGTCGAACTGCCGCCGGCCCTCGGCCAGTTCCACCTCCTCGAGCGATCCGTACGTCCCGTAGCCGGCGTTGTTGACCAGGACGTCGATCCGGCCGTGCGCGGCCAGCACGTCCCCGACGGCGGCGCTCATCGAGGCCTCATCGGTCACGTCCAGGGCCACCACCTTGACCCCGGACGCCTTCAGCGGTTCCATTAGCTCCACCCGGCGGGCCCCGGCATAGACGGTGAAACCGGCCGAGGCAAGCTTTTTCGCGGTTTCGAAACCGATCCCGGTGGAGGCACCGGTGACAAACGCTACGGGCTGGGGCATGGGCTGAACTCCTTGGGCGCTGAACTCCTGGGGCAGGAGCAGCCGGAAACACGGACGGCCGGCGCCTCCCAGAGTAACTGGAAAGTGCCGGCCGTCGCGTCGGAACCGGGGTGGGTCAGTGGGTGTCGACTGCCTCGATCTCGGACTTGTCCTCGCCCCAGAGGGTGTGGAACGTGCCCTCGGCGTCGACGCGGCCGTAGGTGTGCGCCCCAAAGAGGTCGCGCTGGCCCTGGATGACGGCGGCCGGCAGGCGCTTGCGGCGCAGGCCGTCGTAGTAGGCCAGCGAGGAGGAGAACACCGGCACCGGGATGCCGAGCTGCACCGCGGTGGACACCACGCGGCGCCAGGCCGGGAGGACCTCGGCGATCGCCTTGGTGAACGCCGGGGCGAAGAGCAGGTTGGCCGGCTTCTCCGCGGCGGCGTAGGCCTTGGTGATCTCCTTGAGCAGCTCCGCGCGGATGATGCAGCCGCCGCGCCACAGCGAAGCGATTTCATCCAGCTTCAGGTCCCAGCCGTATTCCTTGGCCGCGGAGGTGAGCATGTCCAGGCCCTGGGCGTAGGAGACCAGCTTGGAGGCGTAGAGCGCCTGGCGGACGTCCTCGACGAAGCTCTCGGGGACCTCGACGGCGGCCTCGCCGCCGGCCAGCAGCTCCTGGGCCAGCACGCGCTGCTCGGCCTGGGAGGACAGGGCCCGGGCGAAGACGGACTCGGCGATGCCCGACGTCGGCGAGCCGAGTTCGAGCGCGGAGATGACCGTCCAGCGGCCGGTGCCCTTCTGGCCGGCGGCATCCACCACGACGTCGACGAACGGCTTGCCGGTCTTCGCGTCGACGTGGCCGAGGACCTCGGCGGAGATTTCGATCAGGAAGGAAGCGAGGTCGCCCTTGTTCCACTCTTCGAAGATCTTGGCCTGCTCGGCCGGTTCGATCCCGGCGCCGGAGCGCAGGAGGTCGAAGGCCTCGCCGATGACCTGCATGTCGGCGTATTCGATGCCGTTGTGGACCATCTTGACGAAGTGGCCGGCGCCGTCGGTGCCGATCCAGGCGCAGCAGGGCTGGCCGTCGACGTGGGCGGCGATCTTTTCCAGCAGCGGGCCGAGGGCGTCGTAGGACTCCTTGGAACCGCCCGGCATGATCGAGGGGCCGTTGAGGGCGCCTTCCTCGCCACCGGAGACGCCGATGCCGACGAAGTGCAGGTCCTTCTTGGCGAGCGCAGCCTCGCGGCGGCGGGTGTCCTCGTAGTGCGAGTTGCCGGCGTCGATGATGATGTCGCCCGCTTCCAGCAGCGGCTCGAGCTGCTCAATCACGGAGTCGACCGGCTTGCCGGCCTTGACCATGATCAGCACGCGGCGCGGCTTCTCCAGCGAATCAACGAGTTCCTGGAGGGTCTCGGTGCGGACGAAGTCGCCCTCATCGCCATACTTGGCGAGCAGGGTGTCTGTCTTTTCCACGGACCGGTTGTGCAGGGCAACGGTGAAGCCGTTCCGGGCCAGGTTGCGTGCGAGGTTGGCCCCCATCACCGCGAGGCCGGTAACACCGATGTGTGCTGACATCAAAACTCCAATTCATTTCTGTACACAATGATTTCTGTAGACCACGTGTACGGCGATTCGTCTCAGACGTTCATCTAGGACCCTGCGGGTTGCGCCGCGGAGGGCGGAACCCGCTCTTAAGGATTGTGGCTGTCCTTAAACCATATGTATTTCCGCGGGCTGCGGGAAAGCCGCGCCCACGGAGCGGAATACTGCGCGTCATAAACAGTCTATGATCACCGGCGTCCGCCCCTCCGGTCAGCCCGGACCAGGCCCACCGCATTATGCTTACGACTATGTCAACCAGCCTCCACCACCGTGCCATTGAGCACCTCGGGACCCGGATCGTGGCCGGCGAGCTTCCGCCCGGGCACGTCATGCTCGCCGAGCACCTTGAGGACGAACTCAAGGTCTCCCGCTCGGTGGTCCGGGAGGCGGTCCGGGTCCTCCAGTCCCTGGGCCTGGTGGAGACCATCAAGCGCGTCGGCATCCGCGTGCTGCCCTCGAACCGGTGGAACCCCTTCGACCCGCTCGTGATCCGCTGGCGGCTGGCCGGCGAGGGCCGCGGCGCCCAGCTGCGCTCCCTGGCCGAGCTCCGCACCGCCGTCGAGCCGGTGGCCGCCGAGCTGGCCGCGGCCAACGCCCCCGAGGAGCTCCGCCGCGAACTCGTGGAGATCTCGCACGCCATGCGCGACGCCGGACAGGCCGGGGACGTGCCCCGGTTCCTCGAGCTGGACATCCTGTTCCATTCCCTGCTGCTGACCGGCTCCGGCAACGAGATGTTCGCCAACATGGTGGGCCAGGTGACCGAGACGCTGACCGGCCGCACCATCCACGGCCTGATGCCGGACCACCCGCGCGAGACCGCGCTGCGGTGGCACGTCGAGGTCGCCGAGGCCATCGCCGCCGGGGATGCCGCCGCCGCCCGCGAGGCCTCGAACCGGATCATGCGCGAGACCATCTCGGAAATGGAGCCGAGTTGGAAGAACCAGCCGCGGGTGTTTGTCCCGGTCGAGCGCCACTAAGCCACTGGCCGTCCGGGCGCCGGCGGCGGCGCCCCTCACGCCGGGACCGGCCTGAAGTCCAGCAGCACCTTCCCGGAAACGGCCGCGTTCCTGGCGACCTCGAACGCTTCCAGTCCGCGGTCCAGCCCAAAGGTGTGGGTCACCACGGGATCCACCCGCAGGGAGCCGTCGGCGAGCGCTGTTAGGACGTCGTCCATTTCGTCATTGAAGCGGAAGGAGCCCAGCAGCTCCAGCTCGCGCGTGATGGCCAGGGAGATCAGGACCGGCTGCGGGCCTGAAGGCAGCAGGCCCACCATGACCACCCTGCCGCCACGGACCGCGCCCTGGATGGCCGAGGCCAGGCCGTGGTGGCTGCCCGAGGACTCGATGACGACGTCCGCTTCAACCGCGGCGATCGCCCCGGCGTCGTCCCCCTTGAGGACCATGTCGGCTCCCACGGCACGGGCTATCTCCAGCGGCCGCTCGTGCATGTCCACGGCCACGATCCGGCCGGCGCCGGCGCGTTTGAGGACGGCGACGGCGAGGGCCCCGATGGGGCCGCTGCCGATCACCAGCGCCGTCTTTCCCGCCACGACCCCGGCGCGCGAGACGGCGTGCCAGGCGACGCTGGCCGGTTCCGCCAGGGCCGCGGTCCGCAGCTCCAGCCCGGCCGGCAGCGGCCGGAGCATCCGGGCCGGCAGCGCGGCGAAGCGGCTGAACGCCCCGTCCGTGTGGGGAAACCGTGCGGCGCTGCCCAGGTAGGTGCAGCCCGGTGACAGGTTGGGACGCTCTGCCGGGTACCGGGCGCCGCCCGGGCCCGGCGTGGCGGGATGCACCGCGACGGCCGTGCCGGGCGCGGGCCCCGAGCCGTCAGCGGCCGCGCGGATCACGGTCCCCACGATCTCGTGGCCCAGGACCATGGGAGCCTTGAGGACGGATTCGCCCGCGGCGCCGTGCAGCCAGTAGTGCAGGTCGGAGCCGCAGATGCCGCCGAAGGCCACGTCGACGACGGCTTCATCGGGCGCCGGTGCGGGCACGGGGATGTCCTCGATCCGCAGGTCGCCCGCCGCGTGGGCCACCACCGCCGCGGCCGTGGCCGGAAGTTCTGCCACCGCGCCCATCAGACCACCACTGTCATTCCGCCGTCGATGAAGATGGTCTGGCCGTTGACGAAGTCCGACCCGTCGGAGGCCAGCCACACGGCGGGTCCGGCCAGGTCCTGCACGGTCCCCCAGCGGTGCGCGGGGGTCCGGCCCAGGATCCAGGCGTTGAACTGCTCATCGTCGACGAGGTTTTGCGTCATCTCGGTGTGGATGTAGCCGGGCGCGATCCCGTTGATCTGCAGGCCCGAGGCGGCCCATTCCGCGGTCATGGCCCGGGTCAGGTTCCGCAGTCCGCCCTTCGCCGCAATGTAGGGGGCGATCGTGGGCCGGGCAAGGTCGGTCTGGACCGAGCAGATGTTGATGATCTTGCCCCGGCCTCGCGGGATCATGTGCCGGGCCGCTTCCCGCCCCACCAGGAACGCGCTGGTCAGGTCCGTGGCGATGACCCGTTCCCAGTCGGCCACGTCGAGCTCAAGCATCGGGACCCGGTGCTGGATGCCGGCGTTGTTGACCAGGATGGCCAGCGGGCCCACGTTCTCCTCCACCCAGGCGATCCCCCGGGCGGCTCCGGTGTCGCTGGTGACGTCGAAGGCGCAGCTGTGCACCCGGCCCGGCGCGTAGTCCGCGGCCATCGCGGACTCGGCGGCCTTGAGCCGCTCGGGGTTGATGCCGTTGAGCACCACGGTGGCGCCGGCGTCGGCCAGCGCCCGGGCCAGGGCGTTGCCGATCCCCCGGCTCGAACCGGTCACCAGGGCCACACGCCCGGTCAGGTCAAAAAGTCCACTCATGGTTCACTGATCCTCATTTGGTCTTTGCTGCTGGAATGGCTGTCGTGTTGGTTGTGGTGTTGCCTGTCGTGGTGGCGCTCCCGCTGCCGGTGCCGCTGAGATTGGCGATGGCCTGCCGCACCACGGCGAGGTCCCGGTCCCCCAGCCCCTGGCGCTTGAGTTCCGCGTAGAGCTCGACGCCGGCGGCCGCCATCGGTACCGCGGCACCGGCCGCTGCGGCGCTTTCGAGCACGAAGGAGAGGTCCTTGTGCATGAACTTGGCGGGTCCGGTGGGCTCGTAGTCCTTGGCGGCGAGCCGTGGCCCCACGATGTCCAGGACCCGGCTGCCGGCCAGTCCGCCCGCGAGCACCTCGAAGAGGGCCGGCACTTCCATGCCGGAGCGTTCGGCGAGCTCCGCGGCCTCGGCGAGCGCCGCCGTCGTCGTTCCCACGATCAGCTGGTTGCACGCCTTGGCGAGCGACCCCGATCCCAGCGGTCCGAGCCGCCGCACCGTGCTGCCCATCGCGCCGAAGAGCGGCTGAAGCCGGCGGAAGTCATCTTCGCTGGCGCCCGCCATGATGGCGAGGGTCCCGTCCCCCGCGCCCTGGGTCCCGCCGCTGACGGGCGCATCGACGACGACGGCGTTGCCTCCGCTTGCCTCCGCGACCCGCGCCCCGAAGTCCCGCACGCCGGACGGCGAGACGCTGCTCATAACCACGACGGCGGTTCCGGGCGCGGGCGGGCTGGCACCCCAGCCGGCCAGGAGCGCGGCACTCGCCTCCTCAATGTCGGACAGATCCGGCAGCATGAAGACAATGACGGGCTGGTCGCGGAGCGCCTCGACCCGGGCCACGCGCGAGCCGCCCAGGGCCTCGAAGGCGTCCAGCGCCGCCGGCGAACGATTCCAGGCGGTGACGGTCCATCCTGCCGCGAGGAGGTTGGCGGCCATCGGCGCGCCCATCAGTCCGAGGCCGACAAACCCGGCCTCCCTGCGGTCCAGCTCCATGCGTTGCCTCACTTCGTCGTGGTTAATCTTGAAATTCTGTTCAGCATCCTAGCCTCCATTCAGTATGATGAACACTATGACGACCAAAACCACCGTCGCGATCGCCGTCCCGCTCGAAGCAGAGCTGGTGGACCGCATCCGCGCCGTAGATCCGTCCGTGACCGTCCTCTACGACCCCGAGCTCTTGCCGCCGGAACGTTTTCCCGCCGACCATTCGGGTGACCCGGATTTCCGCCGGACGCCGGAGCAGGAAGTGCGGTACTGGGACATGCTCAACAAGGCCCAGGTCCTGTACGGGCTCCCCAACGAAAGCCCGGCAGGCCTCGCCCGGATCGCCGGCAGCAATCCCCGGCTCGAGTGGATCCATGCCATGGCGGCCGGCGCCGGCGGTGCCGTGAAGGCATCGGGGCTGGATGCCGCGACGCTGCAGAAGTTCAAGGTCACCACCTCGGCCGGGGTGCACGCCCTGCCGCTCGCCGAGTTCGCCGCCCTGGGCATCCTCAACGGCTTCAAGCGCAGCGCCGAGCTGGCCCAGGACCAGGCGGCCAAGCTCTGGCCCGAGCTCCGCACCCCCACCCGCCTGGTCAACGGCTCCCGCCTGGTGGTCACCGGACTGGGCGAAATCGGGCTCGAGACCGCACGGATCGCCCGCGCCCTGGGCATGAGCGTCAGCGGGACCAAGCGCACCGTGGAGGCCATCGACGGGATCGAGACCGTCACTGGCAACGACGGCCTCGCCGGCCTGCTGGGCAGCGCAGACGCCGTCGTCAATACCCTGCCCGGCACGCCGTACACCGAGAAACTCTTCAGCCGCGACGTCTTCGCCGCCATGAAGCCCGGAACGGTCTTCGTCAACGTGGGCCGCGGCACCGTGGTGGATGAAGAGGCGCTCCTGGAGGCACTGGGCAACGGCCAAGTCTCCTATGCCTGCCTGGACGTCTTCGCCGTGGAGCCACTGCCGCAGGACAGCCCGCTGTGGTCCCACCCCAGGGTGATGGTGTCCCCGCACACCTCGGCGCTCAGCGCCGCCGAAAACCGGCTGATCACCGAACGCTTCTGCAGCAACCTGCGGACCTACCTCGACGGCGGCGAACTCCCCCACCTGGTGGACACGGTGCACTTCTACTGAGTCCACCCTTACCCAGCCCTGCGGCCAGCGCCGCAGCGACACAAGGGCGGCCCCGCCGGAAACGGCTGGGCCGCCCTTGGCGTTGGGCGACGCGGGTTCGGCTCGGCGACGCGCATATCGGCGGGTTCGGCCCCCGTCCCAGAAACGGCCGTGGCCCCTTCCTGGGTGGAAGGGGCCACGGCCTGGGGTGCCGCGGACGGCGGGTCTTGAGCCGGATGCCGGCTAGTGCGCATCCTCCGTCAGGAGAAGGTCGCGTCCCACCGTCTCGGGCGTGAAGAAGGTGGTGACGAATGAGATCAGCGCCAGGACCAGCGAGTAGATGGCGAGCACCAGCCAGGAATGGTCCGTGGCGGCCAGCAGTGCGGCGCCGACCAGCGGGACGAGCCCGCCGGCCAGGACGGCGGAGAGCTCCCGGCTCATGGCCACGCCGGTGAAGCGGTACTGCGAGCCGAAGAGTTCAGGCAACAGCGGGCACTGCGGTCCGAGCATGGACTGGACGCCGAGGGCGATGCCCACCACCATGACAATCCAGACCAGCGTGACATTGCCCAGCGTCACCAGGTAGAACGCCGGCAGCGCGATGAGCGCCTGGAACAGCGCGCCGTAGCGGTAGACGGGCACCCGGCCGAACCGGTCGGACAGCGCGCCGAACGTGATCACCATGACCGCCGCGAAGCCCGCGGCGATGAGCAGGCCGACCGGACCGATGAACTTGTCGCCGGGAAAAACGCCGTCCTTGGCCGCCAGGAACGCGATGAGCAGTGCCGAGTAGATCGAGGAATTGCCGTTTTCGCCCATCCGCAGGCCGATGCCGATCAGCACGTTCTTCTTCGAGTGCTTCCACAGCTGGCCGATGGGGTTCTTGACCACATTCTTGTGCTTTTCCAGTTCCTGGAAGACGGGCGTTTCCTTCAGGCGGAGCCGAATGAAGATGGCCACCACAACCAGGAGCACGCTGGCCAGGAAGGGCACCCGCCACAGCCAGCCTTCCAGGACGGCCTTGTCGGCCATGGCAATGAGCGCAAACGTTCCGGCGCCGAGCAGGGTGCCCAGCTGGATGCCGACGAACGGGAGCGAAGCGAAGAAGCCACGACGGCGGCGCGGCGCGACTTCGGAGATCAGCGTGGTGGCGCCGGCCTGTTCGGCGCCGGCACCCAGTCCCTGCAGGATGCGCAGCGTCACCAGGAGCACAGCGCCCAGCATGCCAGCCTGTTCGTATGTCGGCAGCAGGCCGATGGCGAAGCTGGCGGTCCCCATCAGGCCGATGGTGAGGATCAGGACCATCTTGCGGCCGAACCGGTCGCCGATGTAGCCGAAAACCATCCCTCCGAACGGCCGGGCCGCGAAGCCCACGCCGTACGTGGCAAAGGATGCGATCAGGGCCCCGTCCTCGCCGAGCGGCTTGAAGAACAGCGGGCCGAAGATCAGGGCCGAGGCCAGGCCGTAGATGTAGAAGTCGTAGTACTCCAGCGCGGAGCCCACGGAGCTGGCAAGCGTTGCCCGTCGCAGCTGTTCCGGATCGACGACGGCGCCGTCCGCTTCAGCGAGCGGTGTATTAGTACTAGTTGTCACAAGCACTCCCTCAAGAACACTCCAGACCCCCGTTGGTCTGGTGGGTGTGAGCAACCCCTAAAGGAGTCGATCACTATGCTGAACAGAGTACAGCATAGTGATCGCCTAGCCAATGAATAATCAGATTTATTCCGGGGGCCTCCCGGGCCGTCCCGCGACAGGGTCCCTAGCCCATGGGATTGCCGAGGGAACGGGCGAGGTCCTGGAGTTCCTTGACCATCATGGCGCCCTGCTCGTTCGAGTAAGTCGCCTTCAGCGCGGTGACCGAAAGGCCGAGGCTGGGCCCGTGGGCGCCCCGGGTCGGGACGGCAACGGCCAGGCACACGACGCCGGTGGTGGATTCCTCGTCCTCGAACGCGTACCCCTGCTCCCGGATGAGCGTGAGCTGCGCCTTCAGTTCGGCTCCCGTGCGCAGCGACTTCGGCGTCAGGACCGGAAGGGCAGCGTCGTCGGGAAACATCTCGTCGACGTCATGGTCATGCAGCCGCGCGATCAGGGCCTTGCCCACGGCACAGAGGGACACGGGCATCTTGTCGCCGATGTTGGACGTCAGGCGAACCGCCGGGTGCCCTTCGTAGCGGGCGAGGTAGATGACATTGGTTCCGTCCAGCATGGCGATCCGGACCGTTTCCCCCGAGAGCGTCGGGGCCTGTTCACAAAATCGGTAGAACTCCTGGACCTCGTCGAGCCGGCTGAGGTAGGCAGCGCCGAGCTCAACCAATTTCCGGCCGAGGGTGAACTCCGCACCCTGGCGGTTGATCAGCCTCGCCTCCTCGAGCGCGAGCAGGAGGTTGGAAGTGGAGGACTTCGGGATTCCCAGTTCCCTGGCCAGATCACTGAGCGTGAGCCGACCCGTCGCGGAAGCCGCCAAGGCTTCCAGCACGGCGGCGGCACGGGTGACAGCCGGTGCGGGTGACGCGCTCCCCAATCCGTCGGAGGGTCGGGAAACTCGGGAATCGGCCATGATTCTCCTTCAGGTATCGCGCGCCAGTCGCCGCGCCACTCGTTCGAATGCCGTCCAGTCAGCTGAACAGTAACCATCATAATGTCTGGCACCGTGAACCGGGACCCGGCCGGGGCCCGCACACCCGCCTCCATACTCCCCTGTCAGCGGTCCTCGCCGGGGACCGCCGGCCCGTCAGGCGGCAGACACCACGGGATTCGTCAGCTCGCCGATGCCGGCGATGTGGCACGTGACGGAGTCGCCGGGGACGATCGGCGCGCACTCAGCGGGGAAACCCGTCAGCACCAGGTCGCCCGGGTGAAGGGTCATGAAGGAGGTGAGGTAGGTGAGGATTTCCTCCACCTTCCAGCCAAGGTCGGCGGAGCTGGCTGCCTGGAGATCCTGCCCGTTGTGCCTGATGCCGATCGCCAGGTCTTCAGCCCTCAGGTCTGTGACGATCCAAGGCCCCACGGGCGTGAACGTGTCCTGGCTCTTGGCGCTGATCCACAGCTCGTCGGAATCCTGCAGGTTCCTGGCGGAGACGTCGTTTCCGATCGTGTAGCCCAGGACTGCGCCCATGGCGTTCCCGGGCGTCAGTGCGCGGGCCCTGCGTCCGATGACGACTGTCAGTTCGGCCTCCGGCTCGACGCGGCCCACACCCGGCCGGAGCTCAACGGCGTCCCCCGGGCCGACCACGCTGGTGGCCGCCTTGTGGAAGGCCTGCGGCGGAAGTCCGCGGCCCGCGGCACCCGTATTGTGCGCCATGCCCAGGACGTTGGCCGGGACACACGGCGCGAGGAACGTGAAGGACGATTCCTCCACCGTCGCGCCCACTTCCCAACCGCTGCGGGGCAGGCTGCCGGCATTGGCAGCGGAACCGGGGAATGGAGAGGTGGTCACCGTCCACACCTTGCCGGCCGCACTGCCAAAGTCCGCTGCGTCGTTGGCGACGAAGAAGTTTTCGTCCCCGGCAGCAGGGGAAAGGGGGCGGACTCTGGCGATTCGGCGGGCACTCGTGGCGGTCATGAAAACATCCTAGGCGGCGGGGGTCCGGGGCCCTCGATTAGGCCATCGACTGGCGTAATTCTGGCGCACAGAAACACCGCCGGTGTTTCACATTTCCAATCGTTCACGGTATATTCATTACAAGCCTTCCACCGCGGCATCCCCCAATAGTCGCGGTGGAAGGCTTTTCCAATGCCCGGGTGATTACAGTGTCCGGGGCCCCATTATGAGCGGGCCTGATTCGCCGATCGATGCCCGCGCCGGCACCTACGCGGCGTCCGCAACGGCCCCCCGCAGCCGCCAGCCCCCGCCGAGGCCGTCCCGGATCAGTTCCATGGTGGTCAGGGCCGAACCGCGGTTGCGGCCGAGCCTTGCCTGGACCTGCCACACCTCGACGTCCACGCGACTCAGGCCCTTGGGCATCCGGCGCTCGGCTTCCCACCAGCTGACCCGCTCGAACCAGCGCACGGGCTCGGCCCCGATCAACCATTCCCTGCCGCCGCGGACGACGGCCAGGGGCCGCCCGTCCGGGCCTGTTTTCACCATCACGTGCTCCATGCCCGTCACAGTAGGGCGGAGCCCTGACATTTTCGGATCGAAGACATGTCGGGCCCGCCCGGGCGGCCTCCGGTCGTTAGTCGGCGGCGTGCACCGCAACGGTCTTTAGTCGGCGGCGTGTACGGCCACGACGCGCGGCTGGCGCAGGCGGATGAAAACGTCTGCGGGCTGACGGTTCTTGCCCCTCAGCGTAATGCCGGAGATGCTGACGCCCTCCGGCAGCAGAAAGCTTTGGCGCACGACGCCGTGCGCACTCTTCGACCACGCCTGCCGGCTTAGTCCGTAGGTGGAGCTATGCCGGAGACCGAGCTCCTCGGGATCAATGTCTTCGACTCCGTGAAGCTGGTAGGAGACGACAGCAAATCCGCCTTGGAGCCTGCTGGCCGATTCGTACTCGAACTCGAACTCGACCAACCCCGCCTTGACCGCCGAATTCAACGGAAACGTAATCGCCGTCTCCTGGGTCAGGCGCAGGGGTTCCGCGCCCGGCGCGGAATGCTCGTGCGGCACAGGTTCGCCGCGGACGATGTCCTCGATGAGACTCGGCCATTTTTCCGCCGAAATGTCGGCCGACCGCACCGCCGGAAGCCTGTCCAGCCGCGCCAGGGAAGCTGCAACGCGCTCATGCGGGGTCTCGTTCAATGTCGAGTCCTGATCGCCGTGACGGACTTGGAAGAACATGTGCTCCCGGGAGTCAAGGATGGTCGGCATCACCTGGTCTACACCGTGGTGCGGACCGGGCGTAACGATCGAGAGGCTGCGCTGGCGCGGGTCGAACGCTGACACGAAGGCCATCCCCTGGGCGGACTTCGGGTGGTAGAACTCCCGGAGGTTTACCAACTCATGTTCGCCCCTGTAGGCCGTCAGGCCGAGTCCGAATGAGATGGCCATCCCCACATGGTTCAGGGTCCGGTACACCTCAAGTTGGGTCAGGTAGTCGACGGCGAGCAGGTCGTCGTCGTCGAGGCGGAACCACGCGACCGGCTGCACGCCGGCGTCGGCGTCAAACTTACTGGCAAGGTCCTGCTCAATCAGGGGCTTGACTTCTTCGATGCCTGTTCCCCGCACGACGTCGTTCCATTCCACCGGAACCAGAAACGGATACCTGGCCGCGGCCGCGAACAAAATTTCCTGATGCCGCTTCGGGAGCAACTCGGAATACATCACGAAGTGTTTGTAGTCATGGTTTTCCGCCATCGCGGAAAGGGCAGGCACGGCCTTCTCGAAGAACATCTCAGCTCGAAGACTAAGGCGCTTTTCGGAGAACAAGTACTGCATGTAGTCCTCCGGGGTCTTGAAGACGCCGCTCCGAGACGTTTTCCAAGAGTGCGATCCGGGAGAGAAAAGGCTGTAGCGCGTGACGCCGTAAAACATGGTTGTCCCCAATGGTCCTTCGATACTGAACAAATCACTTAACCCTACTCTGCGGGGTTCCCCAAGACGAGGTGAGCGCCCTTCGCCCCAGGTCACCAATGTCAGACATTTCGCGGCAGATGGTGACGTTCGACGGGTGCCGGCACACGCGGCGCCCTGCGAAGGGCCAAGGGGAATCCAAGATGGCTGAATCGAACGCTCAGAAACTGGAAAAGGCGAAGCCAGTTGTGCTGGATTCGATCGTAAAGGGCGTGTCGACCAATCAGTCGCAGGCTGTGCAGCGGCTGGCCAACGCCTATGCCCTCCTCGAAGGGACCGTAGGGCTCATCAGCGGCCCCGAAAAGCGCCCGAACGGGTCACCTGGAAGCACAAAACCCCGCCCTTGCGGACCATGAGGTCCGGAATGACGGGGTTTTCTGTGGTGGGTCCTACCGGGATCGAACCGATGACATCCACGGTGTAAACGTGGCGCTCTACCAGCTGAGCTAAAGACCCAAACCGCGGTTTCCGCGCTTGAGCGCTTCAACCAACGAACAGTTACTGTACCGGATGTCACCGGCCCAGCGCCAATCGGCCCGGCCGTCGCTACAAGGGCGGCAGCTCGGCGGCGAGCCAAGTCAAGGCCCCGCTGACGCCTGCCTCCAGCTTGATGGTGGCAAGGCCGTCGCCGCGGGTCGGTCCCCTGTTGATGATGACGACGGCTTTGCCCTGCTTCGACGCGTGGCGGACAAAACGCAGGCCGCTCATCACGGTGAGTGAGGAGCCGGCCACCAGGAGCGCCCGGGCGGCGTCGACCATGGCGTAGGAGCGCTCCACCCGGTCCTTGGGCACGTTTTCCCCGAAGTACACGAAGTCCGGTTTCAGGGTGCCGCCGCAGGCGAAGCAGCGGGCGACGACGAACGACTCAATCAGTCGGGTGTCCTCGACGGCGGCATCGGCGTCCGGCGCCATGTCAACCACCCCGGCGGCCTGCGCCCGTTCGAGGAACCCGGGGTTGAGTTCCTCCAGGACACCCGCCAGCATCCGGCGGCTGAACCGCCGGTGGCAGTCCAGGCACACCACCTGGTCGAACCGGCCGTGCAGGTCCACCACGTTGACGCTGCCGGCGTCCTCGTGGAGCCGGTCCACGTTCTGGGTGATGAGTCCGGTGAGCAGCCCCTGCTGCTCCAGCCGGGCTACCGCGGCGTGGCCCGCGTTGGGATCCGCCCTGCGCAGGTGTGACCAGCCGATGTGGTTGCGGGCCCAGTAGCGCTGCCGGTTTCCCGGCTCGCCGATGAATTCCTGGTAGGTCATAGGGGTCCGCGGCGCGGCGCCGGGCCCGCGGTAGTCCGGGATCCCTGAATCCGTACTCAGGCCGGCGCCGGTCAGCACGGCAAACTGGCCCCCGGACAGGAGTCCGTGGATGTCCTGCAGGGCCTCGAGTTCGGTGCGCTGGAGCTCCGCGGCGGTCCCGGCGGCCGTGACCGGCGGGAGACTGGCAAACCCGGTCATGCCGATTCCTGGCCGCCGCTGCCTCACCGGGTCAGTTCCCGCCGAGTCCTGCGAGGGCAGCCCGGTATTCGGCGAAGTCCCGGGCCTGGCCGCGGGGATTCACCACGACGTAGCGGACGATTCCCGCCGCGTCGATGATGAAGGTGCCGCGCAGCGCCATGCCGCTGTCAGGGTCGAACACGCCATAAGCCGAGGCCACGGCGCCGTGCGGCCAAAAGTCGGCGAGCAGGTCGAAGCCGTAGCCTTCCTTTTCGGCATAGGCCCGCTGGGCGAACTTGCTGTCCACCGAGACCGCCAGCACGACGGCATCGGCAGCCTCGAACAGTGCCAGGTTGTCCCGGATTTCGCACAGTTCCCCGGTACAGATGCCGGAGAACGCGAACGGGTAGAAGACCATGACGACATTGCGGCCGCGGAGGTCCGAGAGGCGCACCGGTTCGCCGAATTGATTGGCGAGCTCGAAATCCGGTGCGGGATCGCCGACGCCGGGTACCCCGCCGGGAACAGGACGCACGGCGGCGGGCAGCGCAGCGGCAGACACCGCAGAGGCCTCGTGCTGGACCGCCTGGGTCACTTGTTCTTCCGCGTGACCAACCGGGTGGCGCTCCAGTCCTTCGAGACGCCGGCGGAGGTGGTGTAGTGAAGACCTGCAGTGGGCGCGGCGTCCTGGATGTCCGCGGGCGAGACGTAGCCGTCCCGGCCGGACTTGGGGGTCAGGACCCAGACCACGCCACCCTCGGTGAGAGTGGTCAGCGAGTCGACCAGCGTGTCCACAAGGTCTCCGTCACCTGCCCGCCACCAGAGAATGGCGGCGTCGACCACCTCGTGATCGTCCTCATCGAGAAGCTCAGAGCCCGTGAGATCTTCGATATCGTCCCGCAAGTCGAAGTCGACATCGTCGTCATAACCGAATTCCTGAATCAGGTCCCCGTCTTTGAAACCCAGTTTCTCCGCCACATTTACCGAAGTGGCGGCGTCGGCCTCGCTCACGTGTTGCTCCTATGCTTTTTGAATTGCTTCATGTTTTCAATGGCACTAGTGATTTCCATTACTCCAAGCCAACACCCTTTGAGCTCTCGCTTCAAGCTGTTGGCACCGCGATCCGCCATATTCTGCGTCACACGAGGCGATCCGGAGGCTGCAGGGCAGCGCTTCGTCACACAACCAGTATGCCCGTGAAATACGGCGGCGGGTCCATACGGCGGCTACGCATCCACCAGTCCGCACGGCTAGAGTGGCTGATGACGACTACGCCTGCGCGGGCAACCGCCCGGCTGATACAGGCAGGCGTACCGTGATTGGACCTTGCCCGGCGCATACGACCGGGCTGTTGTAACCGATATGTCGCACACGTCGCGTTCACGCCAGGCAGTCACCCTGCCCGGAGCTGAGGGTGCCGATAGATGCGCTCAAAGAGAGGTTGGACGTGGCTGCAGGAGAAGATACCTCCCATATCCTCAGCGGGTTGACAAACCAGCTGCCTGATCGTGATCCGGAAGAGACCGCCGAATGGCTGGAGTCCCTGGATACCCTGATTCAGGAACAAGGCACCGAACGTGCCCAGTACATTATGCGCAGCCTGCTCCAGCGGGCCGGCGCGCAGAGCGTGGGTGTTCCGATGGTCACCACCACGGACTACGTCAACACCATCCCGGTCGACCAGGAAGCGGCATTCCCTGGCGATGAAGAGATCGAACGCAAGTACCGTGCCTGGCTGCGCTGGAATGCCGCCGTGATGGTGCACCGGGCACAGCGGGCGGACATCGGCGTCGGCGGCCACATCTCCACCTACGCCGGTGCCGCGACCCTGTACGAGGTCGGTTTCAACCACTTCTTCCGCGGCAAGGACCACCCTGGCGGCGGCGACCAGGTCTTCTTCCAGGGCCACGCCTCCCCCGGCATGTACGCCCGCGCCTTCATGGAGGGCCGGCTCTCCGAGGAGGACCTGGACGGGTTCCGCCAGGAGAAGTCCAAGGAAGGGCACGCCCTGTCCTCCTATCCGCACCCGCGCCTGATGCCGGAGTTCTGGGAATTCCCCACCGTCTCGATGGGCATCGGCCCGATGAACGCCATCTACCAGGCCCAGTCCAACCGGTACCTGCACAACCGCGGCATCAAGGACACCTCGGACCAGCAGGTCTGGGCATTCCTGGGCGACGGCGAAATGGACGAGCCCGAGTCCCGCGGCCTGCTGCAGCTCGCGGCCAACGACAAGCTCGACAACCTCAACTTCGTCATCAACTGCAACCTCCAGCGCCTCGACGGTCCCGTCCGCGGCAACGGCAAGATCATGCAGGAACTCGAAGCGTTCTTCCGCGGTGCCGGCTGGAACGTCATCAAGGTCGTCTGGGGCCGCGAGTGGGATGACCTGCTGGCCAAGGACGAGGACGGCTCGCTCGTCAAGATCATGAACGAGACCGTCGACGGCGACTACCAGACGTACAAGGCCGAATCCGGCGCGTTCGTCCGCGAGCACTTCTTCGGCAAGACCCCGCAGACCAAGGAAATGGTCCAGGACCTGACCGACGACCAGATCTGGAACCTCAAGCGCGGCGGGCACGACTACAACAAGGTCTACGCCGCGTACAAGGCCGCGACCGAGTTCAAGGGCAAGCCCACGGTCATCCTGGCGCACACGGTCAAGGGCTACGGCCTGGGCACCCACTTCGAGGGCCGCAACGCGACCCACCAGATGAAGAAGCTCACCCTCGCGGACCTCAAGGCCTTCCGCGACCACCTGCGCATCCCGATCACGGACGAGCAGCTCGAAGCGGACCTCTACCGGCCGCCGTACTACCACCCCGGCATGGACTCCCCGGAGATCCAGTACCTGATGGACCGCCGCAAGCAGCTTGGCGGCTTCGTCCCCGAGCGGCGCTCCAAGCACGCCGACGTCACCCTCCCGGATGAGAAGGTCTACGAAGTCGCCAACCGCGGCTCCGGCAAGCAGCACGCCGCCACCACCATGGCATTTGTCCGGCTGCTCAAGGACCTCATGCGGGACAAGGAGTTCGGAAAGCGGATTGTGCCGATCATCCCCGATGAGGCCCGCACGTTCGGCATGGACGCGTTCTTCCCGACGGCGAAGATCTACAACCCGAACGGCCAGAACTACCTCTCCGTGGACCGCGAGCTCGTCCTGGCGTACAAGGAGTCCATCTCCGGCCAGATCGTGCACGCCGGCATCAACGAGGCCGGGTCCGTGGCAGCCTTCACCGCCGCCGGTACGTCGTACGCCACGCACGGCGAGCCGCTCATCCCGGTCTACGTCTTCTACTCGATGTTCGGGTTCCAGCGCACGGGCGATTCCTTCTGGGCAGCCGCCGACCAGATGACCCGCGGGTTCATCATCGGCGCCACGGCAGGGCGCACCACGCTGACCGGTGAAGGCCTGCAGCACGCCGACGGGCACTCCCCCATGCTGGCGGCAACCAACCCCGCCGTCGTCACCTACGACCCGGCATACGGTTACGAGATGGGCGTCATCATGCGTGACGGCCTGAACCGGATGTACGGTCCCGGCGAAGCCGGAAAAGAAATTGAGGACAACGACCCGTCGCGGAACGTGATGTACTACATCACGGTCTACAACGAGCCGATCGTGCAGCCGCCGGCACCGGCGGAACTCGACGTCGAGGGCATCATCAAGGGCATCTACCTGCTGGCGCCGGCCAAGATTGACGGCCCGCGCACGCAGATCCTGGCCTCGGGCGTGTCTGTTCCCTGGGCCCTCGAAGCCCAGCGGGTCCTCGCCGAGGACTGGGGCGTCTCAGCGGACGTCTGGTCCGTTACCTCCTGGACCGAACTGCGCCGCGACGCCATGGCCGCCGAGGAAGATTCCTTCCTCAACCCCGGCCAGCCCGCCCGCGTCCCGTTCGTCACCCAGCAGCTCGCCGGTGCCACCGGGCCGATCGTTGCGGTCACCGACTACATGAAGGCCGTACCGGACCAGATCCGGCAGTTCCTCCCGAACGAGTTCGCCTCGCTCGGCGCGGACGGCTTCGGCTTCTCCGACACCCGTGCCGCGGCACGCCGCTTCTTCAAGAACGACATCCACTCCATCGTGGTCCGTTCCCTGCAGATGCTGGCCCGCCGCGGCGAGGTCGACGCCCAGGCGCCGGCCCAGGCGATCGAGAAGTACCGTCTCCTGAACGTGAACGCCGGCACCACCGGCAACGCGGGCGGCGACTCCTAACCGCGCTCCGGCGCAAGGGCGAATCTCCGACGGCGGCTCCCACCGAAAGGTGGGGGCCGCCGTCGGGCGTTTAACCGCCCCGCCTGCCTTGTTTCGCGCGCCTTGGACTGCTGCGGGACGCTGTGATGCAGGACAAGGGCAGTTGTAGCCTTCGCACAAATGGAGCTTGGGCGGCCCGCCCCGTATGCTCAATGCATGGCAGAGCCGATCACCACTCCCGAAAAACGCAAGCCGAGCTCGAGGGCGATGACTCCGGAGAAAGCCGAAACCCTCAAGAAGCTCCGGGCCAGCGTGGGCCAGTTGTCGACGACGACGCTGCGCCAGTTGGAGAAGTCCCTGCCGTGGTACGGCCGGCTGAACTCGGATGAACGTTCCGCCCTGGGCATGGTGGCCCAGAACGGCATCGCGGCTTTCGTCACCTGGTACGAGCGGCCGAGTTCGCCGTCGTGGATCCTCTCCGACGTCTTCGGCACCGCCCCCACCGAACTGACCCGCTCCATCAGCCTGCAGAAGGCGCTCCAGCTGATCCGGATCGTGGTCGAAGTCGTCGAGGACCAGGTCCCGGTGATCGCCCCGGAAGCGGACCAGGGGGCCCTCCGGGAAGCCGTGCTGCGCTACTCGCGGGAGGTCGCGTTCGCGGCCGCCGACGTTTACGCCCGCGCCGCGGAATCCCGCGGCTCCTGGGATACCCGGCTGGAGGCCCTGATTGTCGATGCCATCCTCCGCGGCGAAAACACCGACGCGCTGCGGTCCAGGATCGCGGCCCTGGGCTGGAAAGCACAGGAGCGCTTCACCGTCATGGTCGGGAATTCCCCGTCCGAACCAAGCGCCAGCTACGTCAGCGAACTGCGGCGCACCGCCGGGCGCTTCGCCGAGGACGCCCTCGTGGGAATCCAGGGCGACCGGCTCATCCTGATCCTCGGCGGGGTCCACGACCGGGAGACCGCGTACCTGAAGCTCAGCGAACTCTTTGCCCCCGGCCCGGTGGTCTACGGCCCGGAGGCCGGGTCCCTCCTCGAGGCCAGCGGCTCCGCCCAGTCGGCCTTTGCCGGCCTCACCGCGGCCCGTGCATGGCCGTCCGCGCCGCGCCCGGTGGCGGCCGATGACCTGCTCCCCGAGCGGGTGATCTCCGGCGACGACGCCGCCCGCCGCTCGCTGGTCAAGAACATCTACCGCCCCCTGCTCGCCGCCTCCAACGGGCTGGTGGAGACCCTCGGCACGTACCTGGAACTGGGCCATTCGCTTGAGGCCACGGCCCGGGAACTCTTCGTCCACGCCAACACGGTGCGCTACCGGCTCAAGCGCGTCTGCGACGTCACCGGCTGGGATCCGCTGCTGCCGCGGGAGGCGTTCGTGCTCCAGACCGCCCTCGTCGTGGGCCGGCTTTCTACCCCGCCTAAGGCCCCCACGGAGCGGCAACCTCCCCGCAACGGCTCCTGAACCGTTGTAGACTTCCTACAAACTGACCCAGTGAGCTTGGTGCATGAAAACACGAATGTTCACGCGGTAATTTGGAAAGCTGGTTACGTGCTTGCAATCGTTTGCCCTGGACAGGGCTCCCAGACCCCTGGTTTTCTGGCCCCCTGGCTGGAACTGCCACCCGTCGCAGGCCTCCTGGCCTCCCTCAGCGAAATAGCAGGCATCGACCTCACCGCGCACGGCACCACCTCCGATGAGGAGACCATCAAGGACACCGCGGTCGCGCAGCCCTTGATCGTCGCTGCGGGCCTGGTGACCGCAAAGTCGCTGTTCGACGTCGAACTCGGCACACTTCCCGTCATCCTCGCCGGCCACTCCGTCGGCGAAATCACCGCGGCTTCCCTCGCCGGCGTCCTGTCGGAATCTGAAGCCATGACGTTTGTCCGCGAACGCGCCAACAGCATGGCGGCCGCTGCTGCCGCCACCCCGACCGGCATGAGTGCCGTCGTGGGCGGCGACCCCGCCGAGGTCCTGGCAGCCATTGGCGCCGCGGGGGCCACGGCCGCCAACGTCAACGGGGCGGGCCAGATCGTCGCCGCCGGCACCTTGGAGCAACTGAAGGCCCTGGCGGAGAACCCGCCGGCCAAGGCCCGGGTCATTCCGCTGAAGGTCGCCGGCGCGTTCCACACCTCACACATGGCCCCCGCCGGCGCGGCCCTGCAGGCCCTGCGTCCGTCGCTGCACCCGAAGGACCCGCAGGTACCGCTGCTGTCCAACTTCGACGGCGCGGAAGTCACCGACGGCGCCGCCGCCGTCGACAGCCTGATCGCCCAGGTCTCCCGACCGGTCCGCTGGGACCTGTGCATGGAGACGATGGTGCAGCGCGGGGTGACCGGCGTGATCGAACTGGCTCCCGCCGGGACACTGGCCGGCCTGGCCAAGCGCGGCATGCCCGGCGTCAAGACAGTCACCGTCAAGACCCCGAACGACCTTTCCGCGGCCCTGGCCCTATTTGCAGAACTGGAGGGAGGGGCATGAGCGTTCCCACTCTGAAGCAGGCACCCGTGCAGGCAAACACCCGCATCATGGGTATCGGCGCCTACCGGCCCAGCGTGATCGTGACCAACGAGGACGTGTGCCAGTGGATCGACTCCTCGGATGAGTGGATCCGCCAGCGCACGGGCATCATCACCCGGCACCGCGCGCCCGCCGATGTCAGCGTTATTGACATGGCCGAGGGCGCCGCACGTGAAGCCCTGCAGAAGGCCGGCATCGAGGCCTCCCAGCTCGGCGCAGTGATCGTCTCCACGGTCACCCACCCGTATGCAACCCCGTCCGCTGCAGCGAGCCTCGCCGACCGCCTCGGCGCGACGCCGGCCCCGGCCTTCGACATCTCGGCGGCATGCGCCGGCTACTGCTACGGCATTGCCCAGGGCGACGCCCTGGTGCGCTCCGGCGCCGCCTCCTACGTCCTGGTGGTCGGTGCCGAAAAGCTCTCCGACGTCATCGACAACACGGAACGGACCATTTCCTTCCTGCTTGGCGACGGCGCGGGCGCCGTCGTGATCGGCCCCTCCGACACCCCGGGCATTGGCCCCTCGGTGTGGGGTTCGGACGGCAGCAAGTGGGATGCCATCGGCATGACCCACTCCATGCTGGACATCCGCGAGCTCGCCCTGACCGGCAAGCACGGCGCCGCCGTCAGCGATGAGGAAGCGGCCGTGACCGACGCGTCCCTGTGGCCGACCCTGCGCCAGGACGGCCAGACTGTCTTCCGCTGGGCCGTGTGGGAGATGGCCAAGGTGGCCCAGCAGGCCCTGGATGCCGCCGGCATCCGGTCCGAGGACCTCGCCGCGTTCATCCCGCACCAGGCCAACATGCGCATCATCGACGAGATGGCCAAGAAGCTGCAGCTGCCCGAGACCGTCAAGATCGCCCGCGACATCGCCGACGCCGGAAATACGTCGGCGGCGTCCATCCCCCTGGCCACCCACCGCCTGCTTGAGGAAAACCCCGAGCTCAGCGGCGGGCTGGCGCTGCAGATCGGCTTCGGAGCCGGTCTGGTCTTCGGCGCCCAGGTGGTCGTGCTTCCCTAGGCAGCCACCGCTTTTCCGAACTAAATACGTTTCGCCCGTATCACCCTTGCACCGCATGTCCTTCTTTCAGGGCTCGCCCGCATGCTGTGCTCGCAAGCATTCCCGCACCAAGCCGAACCCTCGGTTTGAATCATTTCCGCCCTTAGGCTGCCGGCAATTCGCCGGCAGCCGAGGGCAATAACCAGAAAAGGAGCCATCAATGGCTAGCAACGAAGAAATCCTGGCCGGCCTGGCTGAAATCGTCAACGAAGAGACCGGCCTGGCCACGGAGGCTGTCGAAATGGACAAGTCCTTCACCGAGGACCTGGACATCGACTCCATCTCGATGATGACGATCGTGGTCAACGCCGAAGAGAAGTTCGGCGTCCGCATCCCGGACGAAGAGGTCAAGAACCTCAAGACCGTCGGTGACGCCGTCAGCTTCATCGCTAACGCCCAGGCCTAGTCTGGCTTCCGCCGGCAACGGCGGACCCCGGTGCCGGTCCGGGCGCTGCAGCAGCGCCCGGACCGGACCACCAGCAATAGAACGACCCCAACGTTTTCCCCTCGCAGGCCCCGGCCATCCCCTTCGCGGTTCCGGATACGGCAGGCGCACCGACAGAGAGTGATCCCATGGCACGCAAAGTAGTCATTACCGGTCTGGGTGCCACCACACCCATCGGCGGCGATGTCCCCACAATGTGGAAGAACGCGCTCAAGGGCGTCTCCGGCGCGCACACGCTTGAGGACGACTGGGTGGCCAAGTACGAGCTGCCTGTCCACTTCGCCGCACGCGCCTCCACCCCTGCCCTGGACGTCCTGACCCGGGTCGAGGCCAAGCGCATGGACCCGTCCACCCAGTTCGCCGTGGTCGCATCCCGCGAGGCGTGGGCCGACTCCGGCATCACCGAAATCGACCACGACCGCCTGGCAGTTGCCTTCGCGACCGGCATCGGCGGCGTCTGGACCCTCCTGGATGCCTGGGACACCCTGCGCGAAAAGGGTCCCCGCCGCGTCCTGCCCATGACCGTGCCCATGCTGATGCCCAACGGCCCCGCCGCGGCGGTCAGCCTGGACCTGGGCGCCCGCGCCGGCGCCCACACCCCCGTCTCCGCTTGCGCGTCCGGCACCGAGGCCGTGCACGTGGGCCTGGACCTGATCCGCGCCGGCAAGGCCGACGTCGTCGTCTGCGGCGGCGCCGAAGCCGCCATCCACCCGATGCCGATCGCCGCCTTTGCCTCCATGCAGGCCCTCTCGCGCCGCAACGACGATCCCGAGCACGCCTCACGCCCCTACGACCTTGACCGCGACGGCTTCGTCATGGGCGAAGGCGCCGGTGCCCTGGTGCTTGAGGCCGAAGAACACGCCCTGGCCCGAGGCGCCCGGATCTACGCCGAACTGGCCGGCACGTCGGTCACCGCCGACGCCTACCACATCACCGCCCCGGACCCCCAGGGCCTGGGCGCCACCCGCGCGCTGAAGGCTGCCATGTTCGACGGCCGCATCCAGCCCGAAGACATCGTGCACGTCAACGCGCACGCCACCTCCACCCCGGTGGGCGACAAGCCCGAGTACGCGGCCCTCAAGGCCGCCCTGGGCAAGCACGTGGACTCCGTCGCGGTCTCGGCCACCAAGTCCCAGATGGGGCACCTGCTCGGCGCCTCCGGTGCCGTGGAAGCCGTGCTGACCGTCATGGCCATCTACGACCGCAAGGCGCCCGTGACGATCAACCTCGAGAACCAGGATCCGGAAATCCCGCTCGACGTCGTCACGTCGGCCCGGGACCTGCCGGCCGGCAGCATCGCCGCGCTGAGCAACTCGTTCGGCTTCGGCGGCCACAACGCCGTGATCGCGGTGCGCAGCGTGTAGCTGCTCCTTCCCGCTCCCCCGCCCGGAACGCAGATGGCGGCAATGTTCTTCATGAACATTGCCGCCATTGCTCGTTTGGCGCCTAGCTATGGAATTGCTGCAGTGGTGCGCCCGGTGAAGACCTAGCCGACCTGGTGGAGCCAGCGCACTGGGGCGCCTTCGGCGGCGTGCCGGAACGGCTCGAGTTCCTCATCCCAGGCCTCGCCCAGGGCGAGCGAGAGCTCGTGGTAGACGGCCGAGGGGTCGCCGGCGCCGGATTCGTAGGCGTAGCGGATGCGGTCCTCGGACACCATGATGTTGCCGTGGACGTCGGTGGTGGCGTGGAAGATCCCCAGCTCCGGGGTGTGCGACCAGCGGCCGCCGTCGACCCCCTGGCTGGGTTCCTCAGTGACTTCATAGCGCAGGTGCGCCCAGCCTCGCAGAGCGGACGCCAATTGAGCCCCCGTGCCCGGCGTTCCGGTCCACGACAGCTCGGCCCGGAACATTCCGGGCGCGGCAGGCTGAGCGGTCCACTCCAGGTCCGTCCGCTTGTCCACGACAGACCCTATGGCCCACTCGACGTGGGGGCACAAGGCAGTCGGGGCCGAGTGAACGAACAACACACCGCGGGTCAGTGCAACAGACATTCCATCCTCCATAGCTGTAGGTACGTCTTCCCCAACGACCTGTGCCTGGATGTCTGTCTGTTGCGCGGATCCGAAATTGTGCCGGCGGTCCCTGCCAGACTACTAATATACAACCGGGTTCAAAGCTGGGACGTGTTGCATTCCAGCTTCAAGTTCAACTTGAAACTTCCCGGGCGTGAGTTTTATTCTGCCCTACCCCTCCTAATTACGCCAGTGCGATTCGGCGCGTCTTTTGCGGCGCGCCGTGCCCGGTTCAGCAGACCTGTAGACGGACCCTGGTCCGCTTGGCGCCGGGCCCGTTTGCGGGCGGAATCCCGGGCAGGAATCCGCGCCGGCTTGTGGGCCTCTCCGGCCGCCCGGACGCGCCGCGCCGGCGATCCTCAGGCCCGGGGGTGGGCCTGCTGGTAGCTCTGCCGCAGTCTCTCGACGGACACGTGGGTGTAGATCTGGGTGGTGGCAAGACTGCTGTGCCCGAGGATTTCCTGCACGGCGCGCAGGTCTGCCCCGCCGTCGAGCAAGTGGGTCGCTGCGGAGTGCCGCAGCGCGTGCGGCCCGGTGGCGGCGGTGTCTCCGAGCCGTTCCAGCATCTCCTTGACCACGCTGCGGACCTGGCGCTGGTCCACCCGTCCGCCGCGCGCGCCCAGGAAGAGCGCCGGGCCGCTGGTCCCGGTTGCGAGGACCGGCCGGCCGCGACGGAGCCAGTCGTCGACGGCGAGCGCAGCCGGCAGCCCGTAAGGCACCGTACGTTCCTTGTTGCCCTTGCCAAGCACCCTGAGGGTTCTGCGGTCCGGGTCAAGGTCGTCGACGTCCATGCCGGCGAGCTCGCCGACCCGGACGCCGGTGGCGTAGAGCAGCTCCACCATGGCGCGGTTGCGCAGGGCCAGCGGATCCCCCTCGGCCGAGGCGGATTCGGCGTCGTCGACGAGCCGCCGGACCTGTTGCTGGTGCAGGACGCCGGGCAGGGACTTCTCGCGCTTGGGGGCCTTGAGCCGCAGGGCCGGGTCGGCTTCGATCAGCTCCTCGCGGACAGCCCAGGCGGTGAAGGCCCTGGCGGTAGCGGCGCGGCGGGCCAGGGTGGCGCGGGACTTCCCGGACTCGCTCTGGGCGCCAAGCCATCGCCGCAGCGTCCCGAGCTCCAGCCCGGCAAGGTCGCGGACCCCCTCGGTTGCGGCGTGCGCCAGCAGGCTTTCGACGTCGGAGAGATAGGCCCGCACTGTATGGGCGGACCGGCCCCGCTCGGCTTCCAGGTAGCGGCCGAAGCGTACGGCGGCGATCTGCATATCGCCGTCGGTCGCGGCAGGCGGGGCAGCGGGGGGATCCTGTGTAGACACCCTCTTACTCTGGCAGTATTCCCCCGGCATTCAAGGAGCCGGTCGGCGAGCCGCTTCTTCCCGGTGAAGCCAGCCATCCCAGTCCGCCTTCCCTGAGCGTTTCCAGCCGCCGTGCCGGGATTCGGCCAGCCCCAGCAGCGTGAGCCGGCCAAGGCCTGCGCGGACCGAGTCCGGGCTCAGCCCGGCGACCGTGGCCAGCTTCTCAACCGAGGTGGTGGTCCGCAGCGGCAGGGCATCGAGCAGGATCAGGTCCTCCAGGGTCAGGCCATCGTGGGCCCGGGACCGGCCTGCCTTGTCCGGGGGCATCGCCTCGCCGCTCGGGGAGGCGAGCTCGGCGATCTCCCCGGCATCCGTGACGCACACCGCGCCGCCTTCACGCAGAAGCCGGTGGCAGCCGGCGGAGTTGGCGCTGTGGATGGATCCGGGCACGGCGCCCACGGCCCTGCCCAGGCTCTCGGCATGATGGGCCGTGTTGAGGGCACCGGAGCGCCACCGGGCCTCGACCACGACCGTGACGGAGGCCAACGCCGCAATGAGTCGGTTCCGCTGCAGGAACCGGTAGCGGGTCGGCGCGGACCCGGGCGGGACCTCGGCCAGGACCGCGCCGTGGTTCGCCACGGTCCGCAGCAGGTCCTCATTGCCGGCTGGGTAGAAGCGGTCCACTCCCCCGGCCATGACGGCAATAGTGGGCAAACCGCCCGCGCTTCCGGCCAGGGCCGCCCTGTGGGCATGGGCATCAATCCCGTAGGTTCTCTCACCCTCTTGCGCGTGTTGCCCACGCGCAAACTCCGCACTGTCCCTATGGTGTGGTCATGAATGCTGAGACGAGGTGGAATCTTCATTTCGTGACGGACCGATTCGCGTGGTCTGAGGATCCTCTCTTGGAGCGTCTCGGCCTTTCGCCACTCCGCATGGACGTTGGGAGGCCGTTTCTTCTCAGCGAAGGAGGAACCCTGCACACGCCGGTGAATGCATTCTTCGCGAGTGGGCGGATGCGAAATCTCTCCGCCGGCACAAACAGGAAATACGCATTTTCACTCAAGACTTGGCTAAACTTCCTGCAACTCCGCGGGAAGGAGTGGGGAATGGCGCGCGAAGAGGACCTTTTCGACTTCCGTTTTTGGCGAACTACGGACTTGCGAAATCCTGGAAGGGTCTCTGGCTCGACATGGCAGGGGGACCTCGCGGCCGTCCTCGCCTTTCACGATTGGGCAACAGAGCGTTTATGCGCTGCACGATTGCTTCCGCTGGCTGAACGGGGTTCATGGGACGGCCGCGCTAGGTCTCGTGACCCCAGGGCGGGATCAACCCGCATACGCTCTACCGATGTGAAGTGGCTCACCCCCGGAGCGTTTCGGCTCTGGCGGGACGTAGGTATCCACGGACTAACGCCTGGTGGATCGGAGCGTACGCGATGGCGTCCTCGTATGCAGGGCCGCGACGCCTGCTTTGTGGAGGGGCTCTACAGCAGCGGGCTCCGCATCCAAGAGCTTTCCTCCTTGGTATTACCCGAACTGCCGGAGGCAGGAGACGGAAGAGGGTTTGTCACTGCCCGGCTTGCCGGACGATGCGCCAAAGGCGGCCGAGGTCGAAAGTTCTGGATGGGGCGATCTGCCTTAGAAGGCATCTGGGACTATGTGGAGACTGAGAGAGCGGCATCGGTACGCATAGCCCAAGCCGAGGGGTTGTACGAAGAGCTCCGAGAACGACTGGTTGTCAAAGGAACCAGCTCCCCTGGAGTGATGAGAGTTGTCAGAGAAGAAGGATCATCTGCTCGGCTACGTTTGGAGGACTTTTCCCCGTCAGATCGAACGAAGCTTTTCAGGGAGACAGCAACCGGACTAGAACCTCTGTCGTTATGGCTGAACGAGCGCGGCCTTCCTCGCAAGAAAATGGCCTGGTATAAGACGTTTGCTCTGGCGAATGCCCGGGTGGAGAAGTTCGGCATTCAGCGCTTAGTGTGCCATCCTCACATGCTCCGTCACAGCTTTGCGTTGCGATGGTTCGCGGTTGGAAGGCTAATTTGGGAACGCGGCGCCAGAGCATCCGACCGCTCAGAGGACTTCCGTAATCAGTTCGGTGATACTTGGTCCTTGGTACAGACCATGCTCGGCCATGGGGACGTGGCCACGACTAAAAACATCTACTTGGAGCCGTTCCTTGGCCTGGATGTGCAGTTCCTTCTCGCCCACAGCGCCCAAGATCCAGAGGCCGGCACGGCGTGGGAGTTCGTCCGGGACGACCCACGAGTCCGATTTATCTCACCATCTGAGGTTCGTTAATGGCACAAAAGGCTTCCCTTCCAGCAGCGGGATACGAGACCCCGGAGCTTATCTGGTTCGAAGATGGACTTCCAGTGGTCAGATTCTTCCCTGAACATGGCCACCAACACTACGACTTCCGGTTCGGAAGACTTGGCCTTCCCGCTCTGATCACCAACGAACTTTCTGAGGGTTTCGCCAAGGCCACAGGTCCTGCTGGCACTCGACGTACCTACTCCTCAGCAAGGAGCGCATTTGCATTGCTCCGGATCTTCGCAAAAGCGGTTCGCGACACCAGCCCGATCCCAACCTCCTTGCATGAGCTCACCGCGTCGGACCTGCACAGGGCGAAGCTTTCTAGTAGCTCCCATTCTCATTATGTGACGATGGTGCACACCCTCAGACTGGTCCTGCGTGGGACCACGAACCTCGACAACAGCTTCAGGGATGCCCTCTACCTTCCTGTGCGTGCCAGGGAGTCTGTATCCCCTGTAAGCGCATATTCGAATGCCGAAATGGCACTTATTCGCCGGGCTGCACGGAAGATCGTTCGAGCCGCATTGACTCGTGTTCGTGCGTCCAGGCAGACTGCGGCGATTTACTTGGCTTCTAACGGGATACCCGCTCACGGTCAGGTCGCCGCGGGAGAAAACCAGCGAGCCTCTCTTCTGGCGCACATCGTCTCGCATGGGGGCTTGCCCCGTCTGCGTGGTGGCGCCCTTGCAGTGAGCGGATCCGGATCCCTCATCGCTGAGTTGCATCCAAGCCAAGAGGAAACTTGGGCCTTGGCTATACTCCTGATCTGCTTAACTGGATTGAACCTCTCAACTGTTGTTGACCTCACGACCGAACATGTTAGGGCATCAGCGGCTGGTGAAATTCCTGTGGCCCATTTACGAGGCATAAAGGCCCGAAGAGGACCTTGGAATTCCGAGTTGGATCTAACCTTTGTGGGGAAAGCTCGGCGTTCGTTCGCAGATGATCTCGGGACTCCATATGGGGTCTACCAGATCGCACTGGAACTGGGGCAAGATATGCGTCGCCATACTGGGGATGAAGCGCTGTTTATGGTATTCAGTCCCAAGCGTCGAATGGAGACCTCGTCCGGTTTCGGTTACAAACGACTTTCATCGAATTGGGGGACTAAATTGAGGGGGTTCACCGACGTTCATGATGGGCCTGGACTTGTCGACACAAGGCGGATTCGGCGTTGGTTCTTAGACCGTCATCAACGACCGGTTGCGCAAACCGTCAACGCGGTGGCATCGATTTATCTCGCGAAGGATTCATCGACGGTTTCGGCGTATCAGGGTGTCGTAGAGGTAGCGCTCGAAGAAGAATTTCAACGGATCCGCGATGAAAACCTTCGTCGTGTTCTAACCACTGCTGACCGGATGGAAGCAACTCGTGATCCTTTAGCAGTGGCCAAGCGATTTGATATCGATGTAGCAGCACTCTCCAAGCTTCTTTCCGGGGAACTGGATACGGTAACAAGCGCCTGCATTGACAACAATCAGTCGCCATATTCACCTCTGGGGCAGCCGTGCGAGGCCTCGTTCTTGTTATGCCTGGGATGCCCGTGTTCTCGTTCAGAACCGCGCCACCTACCGGTGCAAGCCTCCACACTAGTCGAGCTCCGCAATCTACGGGCGACCACGGCGGAGGCCGAGTGGCAACGCAAATTCTCCGTGGCAACTGCACGACTAGAGGACTTGATGGCCCTCCAACGCGCAGACCCAGAGGTGGAGGCTGCACGAGCCACTGACAAAGACTTACGGATGATTAGGGCCCTAGTGGCAGGCGACCTCGACCTATGACGGCACTTGAACCCTGCGTTGAGGATCTCACTCCAGGGCCACAGACTCCGGTCTTGGCGAACCGGCCGCTAAGGGAAGGAACCGAGCTCGCCGCGCTTTCACGCTTCGGGGATAACCGTTGGGACTTCACTCCTGGGATATTCGAAGATCACTCTGCCATGACGAGCGTCAACTTCGCTTCATTTGCACTCCCCTGGCAAGGTGCTGTGAAACGCTACTTCTGGACGCTCATAAACGAGGACGAGCCCCGACTACTTGCCGCCGCCAAGGTTGGACTGAGGCCATCGCTGCGCACTATTAGCGCTATCAAAGCTCCCCTCGCCCGTCTTTTCAGCTGGGTCGAACGAGAAGGCATTCACCATTTTGGCCAGCTGGGTGGCGCCCATCTCGACGCATTCCTAGCCCACATGGGATCCACCGACTTGTCGTATGACTCCAAGCAAGACACGATTTCCGAGGTGCGCCGGCTCTGGGCATATCGCGGTTTTGTCGACCCTCTGATTGCTCTTCCCGACTCTCCGCCGTGGAGCGATGCCCCCGCTCGAGACCTCTTGGGCCCGAGGGCGCCGATCGATTCGGCCAACCGGACCCCTCGCATCGCCGAGTCCACCCTGGTGCCGCTGATCGGCTGGGCCGTGCGGTTCGTAGACGATGTCGCTCCGGATATTCTGGCCAACTACCGTGAATTCCGCGAAATCGTGGGGAACGCACCTCGGCGCCAGCGATCGGGAATCGCCCAGTCCAGCAGTGAGAACAACCGACACGCCCAGTCCAGCAGTGAGAACAACCGAAAGGAACGGCTGACGCGCGTACTAGGCGATCTCTCCCAAGCCGGATTGGGCGTCCCGGGGCGTGTCGAGCTCGACGGTACCCGAACTGTGAGGTGGGGGTACCTGGGACGTCTGACTCACAGCACTGGCCAATCTCACTCGACCTACGACCAAGAGATTGTCAAGGGTTCTGGTCTACCAATTGACGACGATGCCTATCTCATGGCCGGATGTCGGATCCTCATCGACGGTACGCCTTGGCACGACGGTCCAATGAAATACGATCAAGCTGCTAGCCACGCAAACTTGCTCCTTGCTGCCTGTTTTATCGTTGTTTCCTATCTTTCAGGCATGAGACCGGGCGAAGTTCTCACGCTTCGCCCTGGATGCCTTTCCTCCGACCCTGAGACAGGTCGACTCACCATCACCGGCACACGGTGGAAAGGAGCCACCGACGAAACGGGCTCCAAGTCCCCAGAAGGAGCCCGACGAGAAGTCCCGTGGGTTGTACATCCGGTTGTGGCCAGGGCAGTCGCAGCCCTGGAGGAACTTCATGAGCACGCGTTCCTGTTCCCGAAGGACATCCGTCCTAGGTCCTCATACAAGAAGGATCAAGCCATCGCGCCACGTGCCGGGCAGGCAAAGACCTCCAGCCAAATGGCCGTAGGCATTGAGCGCTTCGTCAGCTGGGTAAATGCGTTCTGTGAAAAACATCATCGATCTGATCGAATACCTGATGACCCGAATGGACTCCTAAGCCCTAGCCGCTTCCGGCGGACACTGGCGTGGCACATCGTGCGTAAGCCCCGAGGCCTGGTCGCTGCGGCCATCCAATACGGTCATGTCAACGTCCAAATTACGAAGGGTTACGCGGGTAACTACGACTCGGGGTTTCCAGACGACATTGCCTTCGAGCAGTGGTTAGAGCGTCTGGACCGGATTAGAGATTTGGAAGAGTACATAGACAGCGGCGGGACGGTCAGCGGCGCTGCGGCCGGTGAACTTGAAAGAAGGGTACGCGAAACTCAGTCCAAATACGCCGGACGAGTCATCCACACTGGACGACAGGCGGAGAAGTTACTCCGGGATCCAGTCCTGCAAATCTTCCCAGGAAACGCAGTACATTGTGTTTTCGATAGGGCCAAGGCTTTGTGCATCGCGGAGAACCAGGACGCCCCAAGCCTAGGCGAATGCCGCCGTGGCTGCCAGAACATCGCCAGGACCGATGGGGACATCGCGACGCTGGAAGAGACTCTAAAAGGTCTTCCTGACGAGACGTTAGCGCCTCGAATTCGCCACCTGCGGATCGCATCGGTCCGTCAAAACATCAACGGGATCATCGCCGATCACGAAGAGGGCACCCCATGATCGTCGATGATCCTAAACATGTCAGAGCTGCATTGGAAAAGGCTATGGGCGACTTGCTCGAAGGCCGGGCGCCTGGCCCCCTCACAGGCATACGGGTAGTCGAACTCGCCGGCGTAAAGAGACATCGACTCACGCACGATAACGCAGACCTAAACCAACAATTTCAACAACGGGCACGAGAAATAAATCAGAGCAAGCCCGAGGTCGAGCGGCTTCGGAATCAACTTATCGAAGAGCGTGAACGCTCTAGGCGCATCGCGAGTGAACGGGATGAGCTTGCCCGTCGCGTACAAAACTACGCAACTGCCCTCCTCATTGTCAGCGAGGAACGGGATCAGCTGAGGAGCCGACAGGAGGATCTCGGCAATGTCACGCGCCTCCATGAGAGATGAGAACGTTTGACGGTGACGCTCAAGAAGAATGTACGGCCGCGGGGCCCAATGAACCGAAGTCTACTCGCTAATGCCGAACACCCCGGGTTCAGCGCTACGGCGCCAGGCCGGCCGGTCATCGGCAGCGGTCGGAATTCATCGACGTCGATGCGCACTGCAGACTGTGGTGTGACCGGTGTTCGAATTCGGCCTTGAGGACCGTGATTTCGCATGCCGAAGGGCCCAAGACGCGTACACATGCTTAGACGAGTCCTCGACTGGAACTTCCGACAATCCCGTTTGTTAGATGGCGGCATTGGGGGCAGCAAGTTTACCCGGCGGATTCCGGCTGTTTAGTCGTAGCGGCGTGCGACGGAGGAGTGAACAGATCCAGAATGTCCACTTCGAGAACCTCAGCAATGTCCCACAAGCGTTCGTATGCAACACTCTTACGGCCCCACTCGATGCCAATGACCATGTTCCGGCTAAGTTTTGCTTCCAAAGCTAAGGATTCCTGGGTCAGCGCACGCTGGAGCCGGAGCTCCCGGATGCGCGAACCGACCTGCTGGCGGCGCGTCTCCCATCGTTGCTGGTCTTCAAGGACGGTCTGGGAGGGTCTAGTAGGCACACCCAATGCCACTTGAATGAGTCCGTAAAGTCTGCTCCACTAGTGAGACATGAGATCTATATCACCGCCCAGCAGGAAGGCATACCCATGAGTGTGGCCGTCATTCTTGATCTGCGCGACGACGTGTCAGTGCCTCTCTTGAAACTCTTCCTGAGCTATGTACCGGAGAATTTCGACGACACGACAGACCTCCGTTGGAAGTCCGGTACCGACGGGTTACCTCACTTCTTCGTGATTCCGCTACCCCTGCCTTCAGGAGACGACCAGACGACGAGAGTCTGCTCCGCCTGAACGGCTCGGTTTTTGGACCAGTACTGACAGCTAAACTCTGGGATCATGAACGCAACGGACTGAGAGGAGCGATCCGATGTCTGGTGTGGATGAGGACTCCCAAGCGTCCAGGGAAGAAACCATTCTGCGCATACAGGCTGGAATCCGGGCGGCCCAACTCCGGGTCGCCTTCGACAAGATCCGTGGGCGAGAGACTCCGGAAGCGGTGGTGCGGCTGGCACAGCGGACGCCCCCGCCGCTGCCGTCCCCATTCGATACGTTGAGAACGCCGGACGGGAAGCTCCGCAGAGATCCGGAGGCTCGGAGAGAATTGGCCCTCCATGTGCGACGCAATATCCTCGCCGCGCAGTTGAGGGTCGCCCTCGACGAGGCGCGCGGCCGACTGACGCCCGAGGCCGTGAAGCGCCTGGCCCAGAGAAAGCTACCGACATTGATGTAGTCCCCGGCGTGCCTGAGACGGGTGGGTATGTGCCCCGCCTCGCAAATTACCGCCGCCGCCACGAGGCATCTGTGGGAAGATCATGCCGATAAGTCAGCAGCCGGATACGGGCACAAACCGAAGCAGGGACATGGAAATAAGACGAGCCAACCGGGGTGACCAGGTGGCAATAGGCAACCTGATACTCCCCTGGGACCGCGACAACGGTCACAGGTACCAGGATGGGCGTGGTCGGGTCAGCGAACGTGAGTTCGTCGCCGAGGACGCCGAGGGGATAGTGGGCTGGATTTCGGGACAACACGACGCGAAGGTGTGGCAGTTTCTCGCTGCGTACGAGAACCAGCCCGACAACTTGGCCTGCTCACTTATCGTGAAGTTTTTCGTGCAAAAAGAGAGGCGGCGCCAGTACATCGGCGCCGATCTTCTGGCGGTATTCGAAAGAGACGCCCAAGATTTCGGACGCGATCTCGTTGTGGTGTCGCCCGACGAAAACGGGGAGAAAGAGCGGCTTCTTAGCTTCTACCGTAAACACGGGTATGAGTTCATGGACCCTTGCAGCGATTATTCGACGAGGCCGGCCTGGTTCATGGCGAAATCCTTGCCGGTCCTGCGGTAGACAATGGAGCCTGGTTCAATGGATGAGCTGACTCCGGACATGGAGATGAGTTCCATTGAGGCCGCCGCGTACCTGAGCGGTCCCGCGGGCTACACCCTCAATGCGAAGTTTGTGAGCGGACTCCGTTACCTCGACGTTGGTCCGGTTGTAGAAAAGCGCGGCAGCCGGCTCGTTTACCGCAAGTCAGCGTTGGACGCCTTCCTTAGCGAGAACGGTCCGGACCCTGAGGTCTGGATACAGGGTGGCTGGAAAAAGGTCGCCGACCAGTTGCGCGGGATAGCAGAAGTCACTGGGGATACTGGTTTTGACCAGATGATTGAGACCCTGGACATACGTGGCCCCCAGGACGGCTGGGATCCCGACCAAGCGGAAAAGTAGAATCTTCGTCCTAAGCCTGCAAGGGTTCGTCGCAGGCTTTGCAGGCCTTGCGCTCCCCCACGCGTTCTCTTCGATGACCAGCAGCCTCTTGGGGTTCTCGTCCCAGACGTTGCCCACGGAGTTGCACCAGGCCGGGTGGTAGACCTTTCCCGAGCTGACCACATGCACCTGGCCGGGACCGACCCTTGATGATCCATCGCTGCGGCGGGAGGCCGGTTCGATAGAGCCTAGCTCCCCCAGTTCTGTGGACTCCTGCTTGGCTTTGGCTGCTGCCTTCCACGTACGACGCTGCCGTGTTGCCATCAGAGCTTTGAGTGTGTCAAGTATTCGTGGCCCCGCCGGGACGGTCAAAGCTGGCCCCACCTGCTCCAATTCCTTTGAGCGAAGTGCGGTGCCAGCCGCGAGGGCGGAGACAAATATGGGAAGGCCGTTGCCTCACGATCGGGGTAACGGCCTTCCCGCTCTATTGCCTAGGGAAACCCCTATATCGGTCCAAATCTAATCGCCGCTGGTCCAGGAAGGACGAAGTGGGCCCTCATCAGATTCGATCGGGCCACACCATCCTCGTGAGTGACCGCGCTGCTTTAGAACTCGTTCAACAGGATTCATCCGAAACACGTCGTCCGAAGAGAATGCTCCATAGGTCGCTGACCCCGGGCGGCGGAAGAGACCTAGCGCCCACAGAGTGATCCGGGCGTAGGCCGGAGCCCCCGGACGAAGGCTCCACGACGCCATTTTATAATCCTCAGCCATAACTCGATTGTCACAGACAATCCTTTGAGGTGTCTCGTCCTCCCTTAGGTCTCAATGCTGGCGGGCCGGAGGGCCGCCGGAACCTTGTCATTGCGACAACTCCTGTTGTTCTCCCTGTCCCCGGAAAACTCCACCTACTTCCGCTCGGGATGGCTCTGGACCGGGAAGGTTGTTCCTGAAGCTCCTGCGGCATCTGACGCGATCCTTCGGCCAGGAGTCTGTGATTAGGCTGATTTCTGGGTTCGGGTGGTGTGGGCGAGACGATATGAATCGGTGCCTGTTTCGATGATGGCGCCGTTGAAGGTCAGCCTGTCCACGATCGCGGCGCAGAGGCGTGGGTCGGTGAAGGTTTTGGTCCAGCCGGAGAAGGATTCGTTGGAGGCTATGGCGATGGAATTCTTCTCCTCCCGTTCGGTGAGGACCTGGAACAGAAGTTCGGCGCCGCGGCGGTCCAGTTCCATATAGCCCAGTTCGTCGATGCAGAGCAGGTCGACGCGGCCGTAGCGTGCGATGGTCTTGGCCAGGACTTTCTCATCCGCGGCCTCGACGAGTTCGTTCACAAGCCGGGTCGCCAGGATGTATTTCACCCGGTAGCCCTTCTCCGCCGCCGCGGTGCCGAGGCCGATGAGCAGGTGGGATTTTCCGGTCCCGGAGTCCCCGATCAGGCACAGCGGCGATCCTTTGCGGATCCAGTCCCCGGTGGCGAGGGTGTGGATGGTGGCGGGGTTGATATTCGGGTTCGCGTCGAAATCGAAATCCCCGAGCCATTTGTCCCGGGGAAAATTCGCGGCCTTCACGCGGCGGATCGAGGAGCGCCGGTCCCGGTCATCACACTCGGCCAGCAACAGCTCCGCCAGGAACCCCTGGTAGGAGAGTTGTTCCTTCCCGGCGACGGTAAGGGCCTCATCCAGGACCGCCCGGACGGTGGGCAGGCGCAGCCGGCGGCAGGCCTGGTCCACGGCTGCGACCGCGGCCTGTTCGGTCAGGCCGCGCCGCCGGCGCAGGGTCGGAGTGATGGTCGTAGAGGGTGCGGCAGGGCTCATGAGATGTTCTCCTTCGACGCGGATGCTTGTGTGGGTTGTGGGCGTTTGGCCAGCAGCTCGTCATAGGCGCTGACCGAGGGCAGGGGTCGGGTGTCCGGCGGGAGCCCGGCGATGACCGCCGCCGGATCCATGAGCCGGCGCTGGGTAAGGCTGACAACCCGTTGCACATTCACTTCATCGTGAGCACCGAGATGACGGTCCGAACCGGACCCAGCACCGGAGAGGCTTGAGATGTGTCTGCGGGCTTCGACCGCAACGACGTCGGCACTGACAGCACCCACCCCCAGCGCCGCGGTGATCCCGGCCTGGACATCATCTGCGTCCATGGAGCGGTGGAGCAACAGGACATCGATCAGTTCACGGGTCCCGTCCGCATCGCCATTGACCCGCCGGGAGGCAGCCCAGAACGCCTCGTGGGCGCTGGTGAACGCGCCGGACTCCCGCGCCCGGGCCAGCGCGGTGGAACCGGGCAGCGCGCCTGGTTTGGTCTTGAGGACCTCCAGATAGTGGTCCAGCTGCACGGATTGCCCGTTCTTGGCAACGATCCGCGGATGCCTGGCGACCACGGCACGCCCGTCGAACACCACGACCTCGGACGCTCGTAGCGACACCCGGACCCTCCTGCCGATGAACCGGGCCGGGACGGAATACTTCACCATCCGCACCGTGATCATCGAAGACCGGTCCACCCGCGGTGTCAGCACCAGGCCCGGGTCGAAGAGCTCTGCCGGCATTGGCGCCAGGAACGGCTGTTCGAGGGCGAAGTCCTGGCCAATGGTGCGGATCCTGTCATCAATCCGCCGGCCAGCGTCCAGGACTTCCCAAGCCCGAATCCGGTCGTTGAGCTCATCCAAAGACCCAGCAACAGGCATTGGGGAGAGCCGGTTGCGGCGGAACCAGCCCACCTCCCCCTCGACTCCGCCCTTCTCATGCGCCCCGGCGATGCCGGGCTGGCAGTAGAAGGGGTCGAAGCCGTAGTGAGAACGGAACAGCACCCACCGGTCATTTTCCAGCCGCTGCCGCCCCTGCCCGAACACCACCGCGGTAACAGCGCTGGTGAGATTGTCATAGCGGATGTGTTTCGTCGGGATTCCGCCCAAGACATTGAAGGCTTCGATGTGGCCTTCGAGGAAAGCTTCCTGCGCCTGCGTCGGATAGATCCGGTGGATGGCCCTACCCGAGCTCGACAACCGGAAAACGAACATATGGCACTTCGTTTTCACCCCGTTCAGCACGACCCAGACTTCACCGAAATCCACCTCAGCCTCAGCGCCCGGGGCATGCTCCTGCGGGATAAACACCTCAACCCGACGGCCGGCCTCGACATCGATCTGCGCCCTCCGGACCCGCACATAGTCACGCACCGTCGAATACGACAACTCCTCCGCGCCGTGCTCTTCAACGAGCCTGGCCAGAATCCTGCGCGAGGTATGGCGCTGCTTGCGCGGCGCCGTCGTGTCCTCGGTCAGCATGGCATCGATTGCCGGCTTGAACGGCTCCAGCCGCCAGGCCACCCCCTGCCTGGGCTTCCGCTCCGGAGGAGATGCCGATTCCAGCGCCTGCCGCACCGTCCTTCGATGAACTTTGTGCTTGGACGCCAGCGCACGGACCGAGAGGCCCTCGACCCGTGCGTCCCTTCGGATCAGTGCGAACAACTCCACTCTCGACTCCATCCAGACCAGCCTTCCGCCGCATCCATCCACTGATGAATCCAACGTTGAAGGCGGGGCCACATATAACCGTCACAAGTGCCCGGCGAGTCACGAAGTGGGGCCAGAAATAACCGTCCTACCGGGGCCATCCAAACCTGTCATAGTCAGAGCTTCCCGCCGTCGATGAAATCGAGAGCAGCGGCTGGGCAGAGTTGGTAGTCATCCAGGGCGTAAATCTTCATGGGGAAAGTCATGCCAGCCGCTTCAGATGCACCCGGGGCCCTCCGGGCCGACCTGCACATCGCAGCGGCTCTGATTTTTCACATCCGGATAGAGGCGGGACAATAGGCACACTATTGCGACGGCGATGCTCAACGGAAGGTACGGTCAGTATGGGGGTCAGCAAGCGGCATCACACGGTTCCGAAGTTTTATTTGAATGGCTTCGGATCCAAGGACAGCGCAGACAGCACGCCACAAATAGGCGCGGCTGGTCGCGATGGAAAGCGGCTGGTCATACCCACCACCCATGCGACTGTCCGGACGAACTTCTACGCTCTGTCGGGGCATCCTGACGGAGCCGATGTCTTTGAAAAAGACTTGTCCCAGCTGGAAGGTGATGCAGCAAACGTCATCAAGAAGGCAGTTGACGGGACTTGGCCACTGTCTCGTGAAGACCGTGAGATTCTCGGCACCTTCCTAACCTTTCAGTTTCTCAGGGGCCCGGACACCAGAACGTCGATGGATCAGACGCATGGAACAGTGCTGTCAAAGGTAATCACACAGATGGGCGCGGACGGTGTCCGGGATACGCTGAGCAAGGCAGGCAAGGAAGTCGACGATGCCGTGGTGGCCAGGCTACTTCAGCAGGCGGCCCAGCCGGGTGGGATAAGCATGAAAACCACCCCCCTGGGCCATATCCGCCACATACTCGAACTCGTTCCCGAGCTGTTGCTCTATTTTGTCGGGCGCCCTTGGGCTCTTGTCAGGTTCAACCGCAAGAAGCTGCTGACGTGTGATACGCCGGTGGCACTCGTGCATAACCCCGAATTGAAAGACGTGTTTAGAGGGGTGGGGGTGGGGACTGCCTGGGGAATTACGGTTCCTCTCACCAGAGAAGTTGGCCTTCTCCTGAGTCATCCTGGGCCAGTTTTTGAGGAAATGGCTGGCAAGAAAGCACCGGAAGAAGTGGCCGGGGACATTGTTGCCGGAAGACATGATCACAACCAGCCTGGATCAACGAAGATGGCTCATCTTTTCAACGGACACACGATCGCCAACGCCCGCAACTGGCTCTTTCACCATCCCGATGATGCCGATCTGATTCCGGATGAGCTGCCCGGCCCCCGCGATCGGGAAGTCGAGTCTGAAGTAATTTCGAGCTAGGATCTGCCCGACGCTCAGCCAGCCAGGTCAGATGGGTCCGGTCGTCGGGACGGCAGCCCACATCCTCATATAGTCCTATCCAGGACTGTCCAGGTTCCGAATCGACAGTGGTAGCCGTCAGCACGTGGCTTTGTTCACCGCTTCCCCCTCCGTTGAGCAGTGGAACTCTGTTTTGCAGGTTTCGGTGCAGGCTGAAGAAGCGTCTGGGTCATGGACCGCGGAGGCCGTTCTGTGCTCGCGAAGAGCTCAGCCGGCAGAGGTGAGTAGTCGTAGTCGTAGTCGTTGACGGTGAGGGGGTAGGCCACGACCCGCGACATCTGCCACAGTGAACGCACAATGCTGATACCGATTTGGCTGATTGCCAGGTTTGTAGCGGGATCGGAGTTGTCTGTCCGCAGTGTCAGACCAGGGGTCGTGTTCTTGCCTCCGCGCTCGTGGAGGACGTAGGTCACAGATTCGGCGTTGATCACGGCCGCTGCATCATTCCATTGCTCCGGCGTGAGGTTTGTCGGAGGCTGTTCGGCGAGGTGCAGCACGACACTGAGGTCATCCCGAGGGGCAACTGTGGCGCCATGTTTGAGCTGATTGTTTCCCTGGGCGCCGTTATAGCCGCCGTCCGAATAAAACTGCGCGAAGAAAGTGAGCCAGGCTGTTAGGAATTCCAGGTGCCGCCGCATTTCCAGTTTGGATTCCTCAGATTCTTCATGACGAAGCTCCTGAGGAAACATCACTTTGGAGACGGCATGCCGGGCTGCCCCTCCAAGCAAAGGTTTTATGGGATCGCGGAGGTCCGAGCTCAGTCGCATGTTGAGCAGCTTCGTCATAGGACTGCTGCCCGTAGCTCTTTCCTGACCGGCCACAAACAGCCGCAGCGCAGTTTCGATTACGTGCTGCATCAAGGTGTAGGACTCTATTGAGGCCATCGTTCTGCTGCTAAGAGTGTCGCCCGGCGGGACGTCCAGTGCGAACTTCTTGTCCTTAAGCACTGACCGGAACTGTCCGAAAAGGGACGCCTGATCCGTACGGTCCCACGTCACCGAACCAGATTGCATATCAGCAAGTGCAACTATCCCCCAGAGCCGGCGTTCGAAGTATTCTGCGGGATCAACCCTGTAGTAGTGCTCCTTCAGGACCTCTTCCACTGCACCCGGCGTAGCCGAGGATGCATCCGTGTCGACCTGGTGAATGCTCAAAGGATCGTTCAGCGCCATCAGGCAAAACTATCTGACCAGCAGTCCCTCGCGCAGGATTGTCAGTACCTGTGGCTAGGGTGAGTCAAATGCCCGTGGGCACTAAAAAAGGGGGGCCAATGCCGCTGGTGGCGTTTCTCGACGGGGAACGAATCGAATCCTACCTAGCCACGGATGAGCACTGGGATCTGGTGAAGAGCGAGTACAAGAGCCGGTCCTTGCTCATGCGGTGCGGCGTACCTGGAATCCCTCGCACGTCCCGGCGCGGTCTCAAGCACTTCGCTCACAAGGCCGGCGTGCAGTGCGGCCTCACCGACTGTTGGAGCGAGTCCCCGCAACATCGCATGATCAAAACCCTGATCGCACAGGCCGCCACAGACGCGGGCTGGCAGGTGAGTGTCGAGTGGAGCGCTGAGGGACGGGCGTGGACAGCGGATGTCCTGGCCGAGCTCGATGGCAGGCGCATGGCATTGGAGGTTCAGTGGTCGCGCCAGGACGCCGGGGAGTTCAGACGCCGACAGGAGCGCTACGCCGCTGACGGCGTTGAATGCTTCTGGTACGTCCACCGGCGAAACAAGGACGAGGCCAGGCGCTCCGGCGTGCCCCATATCGTGTTCGAGGGCGACGATGCCCCGTTTGATGTCCTTGTCGAGAAGGCGTTCCAGCAAGCCGCAGCGACCAGTCTTCACGCACACGTCACCGCTCTTCTGCTGGGGCTGTACCTTGACCGGATACAGGCGCGGATCACCACCGTGACGATTCAGCATCTGACTGACAACTGCTGGGCCTGCAAACAGCCATCCACAATCTGGAGGATAAGTGCTGCATCCCTCCGGTCCCGCTGCCAGGAGACAACCGACGCCGCCCGGACACACTTTCCTTTATGGCCCACCGAACGCATCGAGACTCTGATTGCCGGCGACGTCGCAGCGGTTCTGGGCAAAGGCGACCTTCCGCCGCTGGCTCCGTTGCGGATGCACCATTCGAAGAAGGCAGGCAAAACCTACTTAGCCTACGGGTGTGCTCATTGCAGACCCGGTTTTTTCGGTGATGCTTTTCTGGAGCTGGAGACCCGCTGGAAATCCGTGACCATACCCGTGACTGCCCGTATTCCACTGGCTGATGGGATTCTCACCCAGGTCCATCTGTGCGCGGAGAAGGGCTTCGGACTATGCAGCCAGGACCCGTCAGGGAGCCAGCAGCCGACGTTTGACGGGTACATCCCTGGCCAACATCAGCGCCGGCAGCTGACGCGCACAGACTCAGTCGACGTTGCGCTGGTGGGAACAGAGATCTCAGCGAGAGACGCAGTGGCCATCATGACGGGGCATCGGTATCCGGACCACGGGGGATCAAGGTCCAGCTCCTGGTCCTCAACGCGCAAGAAGGAAAAGCCGCAACCAGGCGAAATCACCTCCTGCGACTGGTGTGGCAGACAACCGCACCCCCAGTACGAGTGTCTTTGGCGCCGGCTCAGGGCGAAAGCAAACGTAAGCCCTGGCTCCCGGCATTACTCAGATGGCGTTTACGAGAGAATCTCCAAGGGAAGGACCCCTGAAGACGCGGGAACGGCGATGATGAAGCGACTATTTGATCGGTGCGTACCGATTCCGCGCGGTAAATGAGCCCGGGCGGGGTCGCTTGAGGACATGGGCAACGAAGCTGAACCAATCAGCATGACCGTCTACCCGAAAACGGACGGTACCTGGTGGGTGCGGATCACTGATGCCCAGGGCAATGTAGAGGACAAGGGGCCGATCTCTTGGAAGGGTGAGGGAACCTTCCACAGTAACGGCCTGAATTCCTTGGTTTCTTGGCTGCCGAAGGGCTACGTGTACCAGAGTTGGCAAGAGATGGATGTCGGGTCACACACTGCCGTCCTGTACCGGCAGGCTTCTTGGTTCGGCTAGACACGCGAGGAGGGATTGTTCCACGGGGCGTTCAGGCCCCAGCGCGTTCAGCCTTCTGGAAAATAAGCTGTTCGACCTGCTCGGGCTCAATACCGAGGTCTTCTGCCCATTCGGCCAGGCATTCGGTGTAACGGCGGTAGCTGCTGGCGCTGTTCCAGTTGAGCCACAGCGGGCCGATCTCTTGGCAGTGGTTCTTGAACCATCTCGCCACGATGCTGTCCATGATCGGGGTGGTAGCCACCTGGTCTGAAGCCTTAGTAGCGAAGCTGATGAACTTTGTCGCGAAGGCGGGACCCCACTGAGCGAAGAACTTCCTGTCGGCTTGTCGTTTGTGTACGACGTGCTCGAACGCAGCGGTCCCACCATCGGCCATCGAGATCTGAGAGAGGGTGTGCAGTTCGACCGCGAAGTGCTTTCCCGTTTCAGGGTCCGCGTTCAGACGGATTACCCGTTCGGCACGGTACGGGCCAAAGTTGGCTTTAGCGTAGCCCCAGAGGTAGCTGGCGACATATGCGTCGAGTGCCGAGTCAGGGTCTTGGACGAGCTTGAACGTCTCCAGGACGCCAGGGCGGTCGATGGGATTCGGAAGGGCTTCCAAAATGCGGCTGTTGCCGAGGTACTTTTGCCAGTTCTTCTTCTCCCACTCGAAGGCCTCCTGCGGCGGACGGCCCTTCGCGTCCCACTTCTGGAATCTTCTTCGCAGGTCATCGGGCACAGCTATCATTGTGGATCTCCCCCGGGTAGATGGTCCACATACCTTCGCATGCCACCAGGGTTTCCGGTTAGTCGATATGAGTGGCGAAGACGTAGGAGCCGACTCTGCGCCACGGGCGAAGCTGAAGGACCGAGATTGACGGGTCCCCTACTAATTTCCTGATAGACATAAGGCTGGCTGTCCGTACACGCGGTGATTTTCTAGGAGTTTTCATGTCCAAAAGCATGTTCGAGGTCTACTTGAACGAGGTGACGGACGAAGCTCTGAGGGCGAGGCTGAAGGCCGAATACGAGCGCACCACGAAGAAGTTCGGGCTGGTCTTTGAACGGCACTCTCCCGAAGGCATCCGGATGCCCCAGACACCGGTGCGCCGCGGTCGCACGGTCATCCGGGAAGCCGACGGCACCTTCCACAAGGTTCGCGCCATCAGCGGCGACGCTGTGACTCTTGTGGACGAAGGCGGGAACGTGACCGAAGAAAAGCTCACGAACGTGACCGCTGCCCGGCAGTTCGGCGAAGTCGTCTTTCCGGGTCTCAGGAGCGTGGGGTCGGTTCGCACCGGCAACACGGAAGACGCCGCCCATGTGGTGATCAACGGAGAGAACTTCCACGCCCTCGAAATGCTTGGGTACACCCACCTTGAATCGGTGGATCTGATCTACATTGACCCGCCCTACAACACAGGGAATAAAACCTGGCAGTACAACGACCACTACGTCGCCGAGCAGGACAGCTTCAAGCACTCGAAGTGGCTGAGCTTCATGGAACGCCGGCTGACGCTGGCGAAAAAGCTGCTGAAGCCCACGGGTGTCATCATCGTCGCCATCGGCGACGAGGAACACCACCGGCTGCGGATGCTCATGGACCAAATCTTCGGCGACCAGAACTTCATCTCCAACGTGGTCTGGCAGGGCGGCCGCAAGAACGATTCTCGTTACGTTTCCAACGGAAACGATTACATGTTGGTCTATGCCCGGAGCGAAGCCAACCTCGCCTCAGAAGGTATCCGATGGAGAGACCTGAAGCCAGGCGCCGATGACGTGCTCCTCGCGGGGGCTGAGGCATGGGAGGCCTCAGGCTACAACCCCGAGGAGGCAACCAAGCTTCTGAGGGCATGGTTCAGGACGCAGCCCAAAGATCATGACTCGAGAAGCCACGGTAACTACAACTACAACAACATCGACTCTGATGGTCGTGTCTTCTATGCCAGTGACATGCGTGCCCCTGAAGCACGTGATAACAGGTGTCGAACCCCGCTGATTCACCCGGTGACGGGCCAGGAATGCAAAGTTCCGCCAAATGGCTGGATGTGCGAAGAGGCGACGCTATTCCGTCTCGTAGCTGAGGATAGGATCTATTTCGGTCCAGATCATGATCGCCTGCCCAGCCTCAAGAAATTCCTAGACGAGTCAGGTGAACAGGTGCCTGAGGCTATGTTCCAGTCGGACCGGAGGTCTGCTTCCAAGTACTTGCAGACCATGCTCGGCGACAAGCGCTTTCCGTTCCCTAAAGACCACAACGTGCTTATGCGTTGGATACGGCTTGCTGCGCCAAAGGACGCTGTGGTTCTGGACTTCTTCGGAGGTTCCGGCACCACGGCAGAGGCCGTCATCCGACTCAACGCTGAGGACCAAGGCACACGTCAGTGCATCCTGGTCACCAACAACGAGCTGTCAGCCAAAGACGACGCCGCCCTGCGCAAGGCCGGCTACGGTCCTGGCTCCGAAGAATATGAAGCAAAGGGAGTGTTCAACCACGTCACCAAGCCGCGCGTCGAGACCGTCGTGACGGGGACGCGCCAAGACGGCTCTGCCTATTCTGAGGGCCTGCCAGCCAACGTAGAGTTCCTTGAGCTCGCCTATCTCGAGGAGAGTCGGGTTCACGCCGCTCTGGAGTACGAACACTTAGCGCCTGTGTTCTGGCTGAAGTCCGGTGCAGTGGGCGCCGTGGTGCAACGCGCCGCGGGTTCTGATGCTTATGAGTGGAACGAGGAATCATCGATGGCTGTGCTGTTCGATGCCGGCAAGGCAGCCGAGCTGGCTGAGGTCCTTGCCACCAAACAGAACCGGGTCAGGCACGTCTTCATCATTACTGACTCTCCCGAACAGGGTGACCTCGCCGGGGAGGCGTTCGGCGACGAGCTCACCGTCGAGCCTATCTACGGCTCATATCTTGACGCCTTCCAGATCAACCGGAGCGACTCGTGAAATTCACCCTTGCCGACTACCAGTCCGACGTCGTTGAGGAAACACTCAACGAAATCAGCACCGCCACCCAACGGCTCCGCACCAACGGTGAACGCAAGACCGCGATCGGCATCAGTGCTCCCACAGGCGCAGGGAAGACCGTGATTGCCTCGGCTGTGCTGGAGGGGTTGTTCTTCGGAACGGAGGACTCCGATCCGCGTCCGGAAACCACCGTTCTGTGGCTGACCGATGACGGTGAACTCAACGAGCAGTCCCGCAAGAAGATCTTGGCGTCTTCGGACCGAATCAACATGAACATGCTCCGGACCGTCGAAGCTGATTTCGACCAGGCTGAGTTCGGCCCAGGGCTCGTCTATTTCCTGAACGTCCAAAAGCTCGGAACCGGCGCCACGCGCCACATCCAGACCGGCGACGGGCGCCGGTACTCCTTGTGGGAAACCATCGGAAACACCATCAAGCAGCGAGGCAGTGGCTTTATTGTCCTGGTCGATGAAGCCCACCGTGGAGCAACAGACCGGACCCGCCCGACGATTCTGCGCCGAATCCTCGACGGCGCCACCATCCAAGTGCCAGGCGGCAACGACACTTCCCGCACGATCGTGAACCCGCCGGCGCCTATCGTGATCGGGCTGTCGGCAACGCCGAAGAAATTCCAGGACGCCATGCACGATGCCTCCGGCCGGTCCCTTGTGCAAGTGGCGGCCGACGTCCAAAAGGTGCGGGCTTCCGGCCTCATCAAAGAGCGCATCAACGTCAGCTACGCTGTGGACGACCAGCCCAGCGATGACACCCTGATCCGTCAGGCTGTGGCTGACCTGGACCGTTCCGACCGGCAATGGCAGGAATGGGCCCGTGCCACGGGGGCTTCGTCCTATCCGGTGCCGCTTCTGGCCATACAGGTTCCCGACCTTACGTCGGCGGCCAAGATCGGCGAGATCGTCCAGACACTCACTGAAGCCTCTGACGCCTTCGATGACGCTGACTCCGTAGCCCACGCATTTGGCGAGCACGCACCCATCACGACGACCACCTGGTTGAGTGGTGTCGAGATGCCGCGGGTGGTCCAGTACATTGCTCCGACCTCGATCTCGCAGTCCGGGAACCTCCGTGCCGTGATCTTCAAGCAGGCCTTGACCACCGGATGGGACTGCCCCCGCGCCGAGGTCATGGTGTCCCTGCGCACCGCGCAGGAACACACACAGATCGCCCAGCTCATCGGCCGGATGGTCCGCAACCCCCTGGCCAAGAACATCGAGGAGCCTGAATTCGATGATCTGAACTCCGTGGATCTGTACCTGCCACACTTCAACAAGGCCGAAGTGGCGCAGGTCGTGAAATCCTTCATGGATTCGGCTGATATCGAGGTCCCGGTGCAACTGAATCCCAAGCGGATGACACGGAACCCGGATGTGCCGGCCGCCGTCTGGGATGCCATCGGGGGGCTGACCCGGGAGCAGAAGCCGGTCCGCCGGTTCAGCTCCAACGTGAACCGTCTGGTGCGTCTTGGCGCCCTGCTGGACAACGCAGACTTCAAGCACCCCGGCGGATCTTCTTACACCGAGGAGTCACGCAATGTGGTCGTGGAGACACTCGCCTCCGTGTACGGCCAGAACAAGGTGGCCATCGACAAGGTTGCTGCTTCACTGCTTGAAGTCAGCTTTGAAATGTCGACCTTCGACCAGTACAGCGGTGCCAATACTGGGACCATCGCCCGCACGGCTGCTACCAGTCAAAAGAACCTGCGTCAGCTCCTGGAGGAGGCCAAACGACGGCTCCCGGACGCTGCCGCAGCCTGGTACAGCACGTCCTTGGTCATTGCCGGGGACCTGGAGTGGGATGAGGTCGTCGTCCGGACTGTCGCCCTGGCCCGGTCCGCCGAGGCCCGGGACGCGCTGGAGGCCCAGTGCGGTGCACGCGTGGAATCCTGGCGGCGCAACACCGCCGGCTCGGTCGCACGCCTGAAGTCGACGCAACGCCAGGAATTTGAGACTATCTTCGCTCCCATCGGTTCGGCACTGACGAGCTACCTCGGTATGCCTGAGACGATCTCCCAGAAGACGGAACTCCTGAACAAGGAGACCGGGCGGGTCGAGGAGCTACCGCTGTATGCGGGCCACCTATACGCTTTGCCTGAAACCAAGCTGTTCCCCGACACATTTACCGGATGGGAAGAAAGCGTCCTCGAAGCCGAGCAATCTGCTGGCACGCTGTTGGGCTGGTACCGGAATCCTGTCGGCGGTAGCCACGCGCTGTCGGTGCATTATCTGGACTCCGAGGTGTCCAAAAACCTCTACCCCGACTTCCTGTTCTTCCATGATGACGGTGATGATGGCGTGGCCATCGACCTGGTGGATCCGCACAACCACTCTCTGGCGGACACCGCACCAAAGTGGGCTGCCTTGGCGCGGTACGTCCGGGAACACGACGGGGATTTCCGCCGAGCGGCGATTGTCATCAAGGACTCTGCGGGAGTGCTGTCGGCGATCCAGCTGTCCGGCCAAACCGACGACAGCCTAGAGAAAAAGTTGGCCGCGGCGTCATCAAAGGAAGCCATAGAGCAGTTGTTCCGCGAGCTGGGCGGGGCGTACTAGCCAATTTGGAGATATTGACTGAATAAGACCAACTAGTGCCAACCAAGTGACGCAGACGACATATGCCATGAGGAATCTGCATCTGGACAAACGAATAAAATTTGGGGGAACTGCGTGACGCAGATAGTAGACGAAGAGCGAACCGAGGCTCTAACGATGTTTTCGTTTGAGGAGCTTCTGCACGAGATCGAACTCAAGCGAGAGTCGGCCCGCCAAGGGACCGAAAGCTGGGACCGGCTTCATGCTGTTGCCGTCGAACTTGCCGGCTCATCAGACGACGACACAAATTGGCTGGATCCCCGGCGGAGCTGGCGCCTAGAGAGGATCTCCATAGCCAACTATCGCGGGATCTCTAACGAGAAACCTCTTGTGCTTGTCTTTGACCCCACACCGGGGATCACGGTTATACATGGCCTAAACGGTGCGGGTAAATCCAGCATCAGCGACGCACTTGACTTGGCGCTCAGCGGGACAACACCCGCTGGTACGGGCGGCACGGCTGGAAACGCTGCCCTGTGGGATCCTGTACATCTCGCGAGAGGAGCATCGTCGGCACGTGTCGAGGTGGCTCTCTCTTCGCAAAGTGATCGACTAGTTCTTGAGGCAGTCCTAGGTGAAACAGGAGAAGTCGAGTCCCATGTGGCTCGCCTTGAAAGCGTGGACGGTTCGGAACAGGTCGATCTCGGTTCGAACTGGTACCAAGCATTGGCCAGCCATCAACCCGTATTTGCTTATGCATCGCTTGAGCGGCGCGTTCAGTTGAGTAAAGACCTTGCGAGCTACTTCGAAGGCCTGTTGGCACTGGGAGGGAGTTTCAGTGCCCTCCAAGAAACGATCACCCTCCGTGGGAATGCGTCCACAGAAGCACTAAGTAGGTGGCGCGGCGCAAAAGTTGAGGCCATGCGTGCTCTCGCGCAGATCGACCGCGATCGGCGTTCTTCAGGGAATGTGACGCCCCTCGATCCGGTGCCTGAGCCAACCATAAACGATTCCAAAGAGGAGTGGCTGAATAACGCTGGACTGCTGGAGCCCGGTCTTGACTCCGATTCGTTGCCGACTGACAGCTGGGAACAACTTTCGCGGGTGGCCAGGACAATACAAGCCACGATTCAGGATTTTGAAAATGCCGGCAGTTCTGTGGAGCAAGTTCTCGCGGGAACATTGGAGCAATTGCATGAAGAGGCCAAGAACCGTCATCTGGAAGACGGCACTTGTCCTGTTTGTGCGACGGCCAACACGGGGTGGCTGACAACTCTGAATGAGACCGTCAAGAGGAATCACAATCTGGCATCCCTGAGGACCAAGGTCGCCGCGGACACGAAGGCTCTGGCAGCCGTTGTCCATGAGTTGCTTACAGCAGTCCTCAAGGTCGGTTCTCAGGCGGACGAAGCTGACCCTATAAGAAAGTTGAGCTCCAGCGGGCAGGAGCTGTTGACCAAATTCGACTTGGCACGCGAGAGCCGGATTGCCGCTCAGCACGCGGTCCTGACTGCAACGGCAGAACTCGCGGCTTGGCTTTGCTCCGATGAGGCGAAAGCCTTGGTGAATGAGGCCGTGATACGTACCGATGCAACCAAGCAATGGCGCATTGCTAGAGCGCGGGCAGTCGAGAAATTCACGGCCATTTGGGAAACGGATGGCAGTTCCGCTGCAGAGTCGGCCATGTGGACGGCCACCTCAAGCAGGGTTGACGACCTCCGAAATCATTTGCGCAAGAGGCGAACCGACGCGCTTGAAGGAAAAGCCGGCGCGCGCGTACTCGAACTCCTGTCCGATGCTGAGCTAAAGCTGAAGAAAATCAATGCCCTGGCGACCAAAGCATCGATGGAACTTGTCGATCAGAACGGCAATCGTGTCGACCTCGGTATGCTCAGTGCGGGACAGAGAAACGCTGTCCTTCTGGCCCCCCTGCTCGCGTCCGTGGACGCCGGACCTTTTGAGTTCCTCGTTCTCGATGACCCGGTCCACGCATTTGACGAGCTCAGGATCGATCGGCTCGCTGGTTCGCTGGCTTTGCTCGCTGAAACGCGCCGAGTGATCGTCCTGACACACGATGATCGGCTCAAAGAGCATTTGGCGGCTAGGGCCCACACATGCGACACGCGGTTAGTGGAACGCTCCGCTGCCACTGGGGCGGTTGAAGTCGATGACAGCCGTCATCTCTGGGACCAATTGCTGCTCGACGCGCGAACAATTTTTGACCTATCTCTCGAAAAGACCGGATCTACGAGGGATGTTACGGATGGAATTCGCGGGTTGTGCAGAATGAGTATTGACAACGCGCTCAGAACCTTCGTCCTTCGGAACGCAGTCCTCTTCGGAAGGGATACAGAAACCGACCTCACGATGCTCGACAAGAAATACACGACAAAGGAACGCCTCACGGTCGCCGCGACCTTCTGGCAGGGGGAGGCTCCCGACGTCAATCCTGTCTCGCGCGCCGTTCAGAAATGCCAGACACCTTTGGAATTCTGGAATCAATCCGTCCATGGAAATTCTCAACTAACCGATGCCACAAAAGAGGAGATCCGCGCGGCGCGGGATGCCTGCAAGATATTGGCTGCTGCGTCATGACCAGAGAGGGTTTGACGAGTGGTTCTGGAACGCGCCTGGCAGTCATGAATCTGCGCCTCCGGATAGAGAAAGTTGCAGCTCAGGCTGTGGTTGACGCATTCCCGAGCCATTCAGTCAACGTGGCCCAATCCAATGTAGGCAACCGACTGGCGTTCGTACTCGTTGCCTATGAGTCCCGAGTGACCCCATCGGAACTACTCGGTCTTTTGCGTCTCGCGCGCCACGTCTATCGGCGAACTTCGGACGTTCTCCATGGGCGGTCGAGCATGGTGAACTTTCCCGCAGTGCTCTTGGCCGAGTGGGATGTCATCGTATCGCGTCTCGAGACAATAAGCAGGGTAGGTCTCCCGACTGTCGAGAACACCGTCTTGGATCGCTGAAGGCGCGAAACAAGCGGGAAATCGCCCAACCCCGGGGGACTTTCGCATTACACGCCTAGCTGGCCGGGCGCCCGCGGGTCCGGCCCGTCCTCCAGCCTGGAAGGGCATCATCCAAATGCTCAATCTTCCTGGGTTCGAGCTCGCCAAGGCGACGCTTCTGTCGCTGGGCATGTAACCACACGCCCAGGGTGTGTTCCCGCTCAGAAGCGCATTTCTTGTGGCGGGGCCAATCGTTGCCCTCGGCGCGAAACTCCACGAGCTGAGCGAGCAGTCCGTACCACCTGACTTCCCCGGCCGCTGCCCTCGGGTTCCTGTCCCATCCGGGGACTCGGCCGAGCCCTTCGCTGTATAGGGCTTGAAGGGTGCCTTGGGCAGCTTCGCGCCGGCGGTCAGAGAACCACCTGGCCATGGACCGTTCGTGCTTGTCCTTTGAGCTGTCACAGGGGAACCGGCGCTCGGATAAAACCCAGGCAATGGTTTCTTCCATGCGGGAGAGTGCCGCAGGGGAGGGCGCAGATCCATAACCAGCCGCGGCCAGGTGGGCTGCCTCCAATTCGGGATCCCGGCGGCGTGCGATGACGAGGTGGTAGCCGACAGTGGCGGGCTCGGCGCCAACGAGGTCAGCGATGCGTTTCCGGCTTAGCCCGAGCCGGTACATCAACACCCACTCGGCGTCAGGGGCGCGCCGCAATCGCTTGTCCATGGTGGGAGACATCCTGCCACAGTGCCGGCCCGAAAAGGTTGCCCCGACAGATGTATGTACGAAAGAGGTTGGTATCGCCTGACCGGTCGGATCGGCGACGCCTGTACTGAACCACGAGGGCTTGGGCATGAGCCTATGTAAAGAATGTAAAAAATATAAAACTGCATAAACGACGGTCCGTGGAGAACCCCTTGGGCCGAGCCCCTCCTCCATCAACTGCTTGCCGGTCACGATATTGCATCGCAGCGGAGTCGGCGGATGCTCGCTTCGCAGTTGGCGGCGTTCGCCACCCAGAGACGTATTTGACGCCCGAAACTGTCTAAATTGCAAGCTTTTCGCAGATCAGGGGCTAGATAACGTCTGCTGCGGGGGTTTCGTTGTTCTACCAGGCTGTGCTCATGGGGATCTGCTCACTCCCCGCGGCTTTCCCGGTCCTTTTCGGCCCGATCTCTGTCAATGAGATCCTGCATCGTCCAGCAGCTTGGCAAGACGGTCGAGGAGACGTCGAGCCAGTCGATTCAATGCAGTGCGGCCCGCGAAGTACCTCGCCAGAGGTGGACTCACGGCGTAGTAGCTTCGTATGAAAGCGCGCCCGAACGAATGTCCGGCTAGGCGCTCATCTCGGAAACGGCGAAACACAAGGACGGGTTCTGCATCGTAGGATCCGTACACAGCGGTCGCGATATAGCAGCCACTCTTCTTCGATGGATTATATATATTCCGCAGTGATTCTGCCCCGCGGGCGGTGTCGGGCGATGACAGCACCAGCCTCGCAAGAGCAAACTCATCTGCCCACCTGAGTTGTCCGGCAACCTCGATCATCTTGGACGCGAGAGGGTTGCTGTTCGAACCAGCCCATGGGCCTTCCGACATCACCCTGAGAAAAATCTCGCGCCAAAGCGCCTTGTCGGGGGCTGGCGTCGAATAGAAATAGTCGTCGATGGCCTTGCATCCCTTGACAATGGCTTCGCCGGCATCACGATAGCCCGCAAGGCCGCCCGCCGTGGTGTCGACCGCCATGGCCTGGTCGATGGTTGTGACCAAATGCGAACGGCTATCGGTGCTCAAATTTCCCCCTTCTACGACTGGTTGGGCCCCCGTTAGCAGTCCAGCGTCTATGCGATAGCTAATTGGTTTTCTTGCGTCCAGGTTTCCCAGTACTGGTTGGGCGTCATGCCGTCCAGGGATCCGTGGGGCCGTTCATGATTGTAGATAGCTTTCCATTCGTCGGCCAAATACTTTGCTTCGGCCATGGTTTCCATGATTTCTCCGGTGAGTTGTTCCCTTCTGAATTGGGCGTTGAAGGATTCGATGAAGCCGTTCTGCCAGGGTGATCCCGGGTCGATGAACGCTGTGTCGACACCGGCGGTGTTGCACCAGTCGATCAGTGCTGCGGCGGTGAATTCCGGCCCGTTGTCGCACCGGACGCAGGCAGGTGCTGTGCCGGTTTCGGCGATGATGTTCTCCAGCGCCGCGACCACGTCGGCGGCTTTGAACGATCTGCGTGGGATGATCGCCAGCGCGGTGCGGGTGTATTCGTCGATGACGTTGAAGAACCGGATGTGCCGGCCGCAGGAGGTCACGTCGGACTGGAAGTCGAAGCTGACCACGTGCATCGGATATTCGGCTGTGAGGCGTTTCTGGTCCCCGGCGCCGGGCCCGGTCCGGCGCTTCTTCCGCGCCCTGGGTTTGCAGGTCAGCCCTTCGTCGCGCCATAGTACGAAGATATAGGAAGTTCTAGGGGGTTCTAGGAAAAATCCTAGAACCCCCTAGAACTTCCTAGAAGTCGGTAGAACTGCGGTGTTGACCGCCGCGAGACTCTGTGGCCAGAACCTGGTTTAGAGACCCAGGCCGCCCCCTGCCCGCGATCGCTGCCTTCCGTGCAGACGGCCTTCCCCGAGCTAGCAATTGGGGTGGCCGGTTCGGTAGTTGAACGTCGGGTCGGTCTGATCACATTCGGCTGCCGGCTGCGTCGGTGAACGCGGCGATGACTGCGGCGGGTTCATGTAGGTGGTCGACGGGGCGGCCATGGTCCGCGAACGATGTTGTTGGGGAGGTCATCCAAAAGATGATGCCCTGGCCACTCCGGCCGTACTCGGTGGCGATCTCTTTCAAGTCTTTGAACAGAGGGCGAACTCTCTTCGGCGCCTCGGGGCCGGGTGAAGGTTCAAACAGGAATCCCGGGTACAAGGTCTCGCCGCGGTACAGGACCCCGAAGTCTGGCAGATCTGTGGCGCTCACTTGTCCGAGGGCGGCCCGGGCTTCACTCTCGGTGAGAAGCCCGAACTCCCGACCGATTTGCTTCACCACGTTGATAGAGGCCTGAACAGACCGGGCCAGTTGCGGCGAGACGTCGCCGTCCACGCTCTCCAATGCGCGGAACAATGCTGCCATCGGTTCTGCAGACCGGGCGCGCGCTGTGTCACCGGCCCCTTGCTGGTCGGAAGGTCCTGCAGGTTCGGCCATAGTCTGTTCCCTGTCATGCCAAAAGGTGCCTTGCTATGTGACGATAGACCATCCGTTGGCGGCCGGAAAGCGCTGCGGTTTGCGCCTTACACTCCGGGCGGAGTTGTCTTGGCAGGCCAGCGTAGAAACGTGTTGGGCGCGGCGCCCGCCTTTGTTGAGCGTTGGTGCCTTGGCGGTTATGAACCTCTGGGAGATGATGAATGCAGTGGACTGAGAGGGTGAGGCAAATGTCTGATGTGGATCACGAAGCCCGAATACCCAGGAAGGAAACCATCCTGCGTATACGAAGGGGAATCCGGGCAGCTCAGCTTCGGATTACCCTCGACGAGGTCCAGGGACGTCAGACGCCGGAGGCGGTAGCGCGGCTGGCACGGCTTACGCCCCCGAAGCTGCCTTCACCCTTCAACACGTTGACAACGCCCGACGGGAAGCTCCGGACGGATCCCGCGTCACGGAGAGAAATGGCTCTCCACGTGCGCCGTAGCATTCGGGCTGCGCAATCAAGGGTTGTTCTGGACGAGCGCGGGGGCCGGGTGACGCCCGATGCAGTGACGAGGCTGGCCCGGCTGAAGCTTCCGAAATTGGAATCGCCATAGACTTCGGCCGCCCATATCGGCTCCTGGGCGGACGAGGTGCTGAGGCTGGACGGACACGCCGAAGCAATTCATGAGTCGACGGTCCGAGTCCGGGAGCTCCTTATAGTGGCAACCTCGACGCCACGAATCATCAACGACCGCCTCCGCCCATCCCCCAGGTCCCGCTCACTGACCGGGTAGAGCTGGCATCAGTTCTTCCATTCCAGCGATTCCGGCATCGAGGGCAATCTGCTGCATCCAGACATCAACCTGCAATCTGCGCTGATCTGCCTCACGGAGGTCGAACGTCGGATTCACAACCAGTTCCGTGCCACGTGACACTCCGGTCTCGTCGAGTCTGCGTAGACTCGAAACATCGAGTAGAGCTCGAACATCGAAGCGTGTTCTAAAGTCGCAACTCGGTGGCTGAGGAACCAGAATCGAATCGATGCCGGCAAGATTGGCGACCGCGTCGATCACAGCATCCGAGACAAGGGTTTCGAGGATCGCGGAGAGAAGCCCGTGGAGTCGTTCGATGCTCAGACGCCAGTCCGGACGAACTCCGGCACTCTCCTTGAAGGCGTTCGGACGCATTTGGACATCCAAGGTCAGCGTGAGCGCCGAGTCGGGGGCGCCGTAGGACTCCGGAAGCGTCAAACAAGCCATCGACTCGATCACGTTCTCTCGGTCTTTAAGGCTCCGCCAGACGAGATTTGCTCTTCTGGCGCGGTTGAGCCCGTAGAGATCGAAGGGGTCGAATCCATCCCCACCGAAGTCTCCGTTGGACCTCACCAGCGCGGCACTCAGCGGCGAGTTGTTGAGCGCATTGGCCAGAAGCTTGACTGCTCGCTCGGACAGAGGGCGCCATGATGCAGTCTCACTGATAGGAACGATGAGACCGCTCCTCAGCCCGAAGTCAGAGCCTTGGCTTCCGAGCCGAACCGAGCTCAGTTCGAAGGCTGGAAGCGACATCCGTGTGCCGATGTTGTGTTGCTCCGCTTCGCGGAACAATTGGGCAAGCCTGGCGCGGTCCGCGGCCTTCGAGGTCCGCCCATGCTCACGGACGGGGGCAGCGCCTCCGAGAAGGATCGGCCGAGGGGCTCTGTCCGTGTTAATGCGTATGACAAACACGTACCGATCGTTTTCGTCCGGAAGAGGAACGGCAATGATTTCCGGCCCCCACGGGGGCTCAAGGCTGTTCTGGCAGGCGTTGGCGATCTGTTCCAACGTCTTGGCCGGGGCACCGACGACGCGTTCGCCTTCGTTCTGTTCCCTGATCCCCACGAGGACTAGTCCTCCGTAGCTGTTCGCCATTCCGGCAATCGTCTTGGTGATGTTGGGTGACCACGTCTCTTTGAACTCAAGAGTCAGGCTTTCCAACGCTCCGCCCGCGACGAGCTCGCGGATCCTCTCAAGGGTCACGTCTGCCGCGGCACACGCGAACAGTGTTGCTGTTGTTGTCATATGTTCGATCATGCCCTGTTTCGGGACGCGCTGTTGGGAACCGGCCAGCGGGCACGGACGAGGCGTCCGGAAACCATCTGGAGCACGCAACACGCCGTTCACGATGACTGGCTCAATCCGCAGAGGGGCTCACATTGAGTCCCCACTTCGAGGACGTCGTCATTGGTTTCCACGCAGGATGAGACCCACTACTTGTCCCCCCAGTCTTGGGTCGTCCGCCCAAGCGTGTTCACCTAAGATGCTCAGCGACGCCCGCCTTGGGTGTAACCGACCAGAACGGCCGAGATGGAAGCCTGCCTGCAAGCAACAACAGAAATTAGCTAACAGAACGTACGCACCGCCGGAGACGATGGTGAAGCCACGCTGGGCCAGCGAGTAGGCGAGGTCGCCGGTCACCGATGCCCCGTAGCTGGTGCTGTCCCGGGAGCCCACGAGGGCTATGGACCGGGCCGCCGGGGGTAGCTCCTGTTCCACGCCGCGCCACCACAGGCAGAGGGGCTCCTGCAGTCCCAGGTCCGCCAGCTGCCGCGGCCACAGGTCATCCGTGGGAATGATGAGCCGTCCGCCGAGCCGCTGCACGGTGGCCAGGTCCCGCTCCGGTGCGAGGTCGGGCACGCGCGGGGCCCAACGCTTCAGCGCCTCGCTGAGGCCGGACCAGCCGCTGCCGGAGCCGCTGTCCGCCAGGATTCCGGTGACCTCCTGTTCGAGCCCGGGACCGGCGGCCAGAGCGCCGCTGGCAATCCGCAGGGCGTCCTGCGCTCCCGCTGCCTGGACCAGCGCCAGCGCCGCCGCGTCCTGCGGCTCGAACAGGCGGGACAGGGCGGCCCGGGCTGTTCGTTCGTCATCGATCATGGTGCTGCCTTTCACGGGGCTGGGGTGGGCTTCGTATGGCCGGCTCAGGGTGAGACCGCGGCGGCCTGGCGGAGGCCCAGCGCCTGCCCGACGTCGTCTGCGTCCGGGACGTCGTGCCGGGACAGGTCCGCAAGAGTCCAGGCCAGGCGCAGCACGCGGTCGTAGCCGCGGGCTGTCAGCACTCCGCGCTCCAGCGCGTAGTCCAGGATGCGGGTGGTGGGGGCATCGAGCCGGAGGGCCCCGCGCAGCAGCCGCCCCGGCACCTGGGCGTTGGTTTCCATCCCGAATGGCAGCAGCCGGTCCAGCTGGCGGGTCCGGGCCGCACGGACCCTTTCCGCGATGCTGGCGGTACCTTCCTCGGCCGCAGGCTGGCCGAAGCCGGCGAGCGAGACCCGCTCGACTTCGAGCTGGATGTCGACCCGATCCAGCAGCGGCCCGGACATCCGGGCCTGGTACCGGCGGCGCATGGTGGGCGTGCAAATGCAGTCCACTCCTTTGCCCGTCGCCTTGCCGCAGGGACAGGGGTTGGCGGCAAGGACCAGCTGGAACCGGGCGGGATAGGCCGCGGACCCGGCCGAGCGGTGGATGACAAGCTCTCCGCTTTCCAGCGGCTGCCGCAGGGCGTCCAGGACGCCGCGGTCGTACTCCGGGGCCTCGTCCAGGAAGAGCACGCCGCGGTGCGCACGGGACGCTGCCCCGGGCCGCGGCAGCCCGGACCCGCCACCGATGATGGCCACCGACGTCGCGGTGTGGTGCGGGTTCTCGTAGGGCGGGCGGCGCAGCAGCTGCACGGAGCCCGACGGCAGCGAACACAGCGAGTGAATGGCGGTCACCTCCATGGCCTCGGTATCGCCGAGGTCCGGCAGCAGCCCGGGCAGGCGCTCGGCGAGCATCGTTTTCCCGGCGCCTGGCGGTCCGGTCAGCAGCAGGTGGTGGGCACCGGCTGCGGCCACTTCCAGGGCACGCCGGGCCGCGGCCTGGCCGGAGACATCGCACATGTCCGGCACCAGGGCGGGACCGGTGCCGGGGTCGGGGTGGCCGGAGTCCTCGGTCTCGGGTTCGAAGTCGAGGGCGAGCTCCTGCGGGTCCGCGCCGCAGTCGAACGCGAGCCGGGCCAGTGTGGCGTAGCCCCGGACTTGCGCGCCGGGGACCAGCTCGGCCTCGGCCACGTTTGCCCGGGCCACGACGACCTCGGGGTAGCCGGCCCTGACCGCGGCCATCACGGCCGGGAGGATGCCGCGCACGGGCCGCAGCCGGCCGTCCAGGCCGAGTTCGGCGATGAAGACCGAGCGGCCGGTGGGCCGGACGTCGTTCGCCGCCAGCAGCACGGCCATGGCGATGGCGAGGTCGAATCCCGAACCGCGTTTGGGCAGGGATGCCGGGATGAGGTTGGCCGTGATCTTCCGGCGGCTCAGCGGGATTCCCGAGTTCTGGGCCGCGGAGCGGATCCGTTCCTTGGCCTCGTTCAGTGAGGCGTCCGGCAGGCCCAGGATCACGAACGCCGGCAGGGTCTGGCCGATGTCGGCTTCGACCTCCACGATGTAGCCGTTGAGGCCCACGAGGGCGACGGAGTAGGTCCGGCCCAGGGCCATCTACCCCACCCCCTTGAGGTGCTCAAGGGCGGGCTCGCCGATGCCGTCGTCGACCACGGCGATCACGTCCACCCGGCACAACGGCATCCGCAGCCCCTGGGCATGGCACCACGCCGCTGCCAGCCGGTGAAGCCGGGCGAGCTTGTCCGCGCCGACAGCCTCGAAGGGATGGCCGTACGCGAGGGATTTGCGGGTTTTCACCTCGGCGATGACCAGCGCGTCGCCGTCGAGCGCGACAATGTCGATCTCGCCCTCGGGGCAGCGCCAGTTCCGCTCCACGATCCGCATGCCGTGGGCCTGAAGGAAATCGGCGGCGAGCTCTTCACCGCGCCGGCCGAGCACATCCTTAGCTCTCATGCCTCCAGCGTGAAGCGCCGCCGCGGACGAACACAGGGCAGACTTCGGCTATGTGGAAAACGTCGCCGGGCTGCAAGCGCACAAGCCTGATGAGACGAATATCCGCAGCGCGTTCAGCGCTGCCGATCGCATAATCAAGCCAGGACGAAAAGAGCTGCAGGAGGAACAGGAATGAAAGTACTTTTCCTCGATATTGATGGGGTCGTCAACCGCGTGGGTACGAGACAGCGCTATCGCGGCTTCACGGGCATCGATCCTTTCCTGGCGTCCAAGGTCGGCCGGATCATCCTCGACACTGATGCAGCCGTTGTTCTTACGTCCACATGGCGGCATTTCCAAGGCGGCCGTGAAGAAGTCGACCGGTACGTATACAAGACCTTTGACGTTACTCCGACTGCAGACACAGGTTTTCGTGGCGAGGAGGTGAAGATGTGGCTGGACCGGCATCCGGAAGTTACGCGGTATGCCATCGTCGACGATGACACTGACTTCTATGCCGATCAGCCCTTGTTCAAAACGAGCTGGCAAACGGGAATCACCGACGAGGTTGCGCAGCAGGTAACCGAATTTCTAAACAGCGGAGATAACCCATGAGTGAACACCTACCCACGTTGGGAAACTTCGCCGAAGCGCCTGCCGAAGGCCCGGGATCCCGGGCGGATCCTACCGGCGATCAAATCCGTGGCGGTATTGACAGGACGTGTTGAGGCGATTGTCAGGCAACGAAACGTAGCCAATGCCCGCACGGCCCACCTAGGCTCTTTCCCAACCCCCGCGAATTCCGCGGGGCGCCCGTATTCTCTCCTGAGGATCGGCCGAAGGATCGGCTATGGAATATCGAGCGGCCCAACCGCTGGAGACGCAGCGGCTTACGGAACCGGGTCCGCCCGGCGGGCAGGCTGGCCCCAGCTGGCCCCCACCAGCGCGGGCTGAGCCCGTGCCGCCACCAGTGCGGCTTGAGCCTGGGTACGGGCCGGCGCCAGCACGGCCTGAGCCCGGACCGGAGCCTGAGCAGCCGGCGGCAAAACGCACGCACCGGCTGCGTCGGCTCCTCGCCAGGGTCTTCAAGCTCGTCCTCGCCATGCTGGTCATCACGGAGCTCGCCGCCGTCTCCTTCATCTGGTTCGCTCCCCCGCGTACTGCCTTCATGCTGCAGACCGGCGGCCCGATCGCCTACCAGTACGTATCCCTGAACCACGTCAGCCGCTATGTCATTGCCGCGGCCGTCGCCCACGAGGACCAACAGCTGGGAACGCGTGTGGGCGCGTTCTCCGTTGATGATTTCCGGGACAGGGCCGTCGCCTACCTGCAGGGGAGGGATGACCCGAGCGGTTCCACGGTCCCGCAACAGCTCGTGAAGAACATCTTCCTGTGGCCTGACCCGAATGCCCTGAGGAAGGGTCTGGAGGCGGGCCTCGCGACCGAGTTCAGCCTCACGCTGACCCCGCAGCGGATCATGGAGCTTTATCTGAATTACGCGCAGTTCGGTCCAAACCTGTACGGAATCTGTGCGGCGAGCTGGTACTACTTCGACGAACCGCCGTGGAACATGTCCGAGTACCAGGCCGCGCAATTGATGGGGGTTCTGCCACTGCCCACCCTCGTCACCCGGGCGGCGGAAGGTGGCATCTATCTGGGCCCGGGTGTCCACCCCAAAGTGTGGGACTACGTCAACGGTGCGGCCAACGTGTGGGTCCCCCTGCAGATCGAAGGGCTCGGCGGATGGAAGGCGGCCGTCGCAACCATCGGAATAGGCGACACAGCGGCCGACCACGCCGCCGAGCGGGGAGCCGCAACCCCGGATGGCTGCGTTTCGTATCCGGAGAGCGTGCTGGACCTGCTGCGGCAGCAGGGCATTGCCCTGGACCGCAACGGGAACCCCGCGCAACCCAAGGGTTAGGAATCGTGGATCAGTTGCCCAGGTCCTCGACCTTGGGCAGGGCGAGTTCCTCGCTGCGGGGCAGTTCCTCGACGTTGACGTCCTTGAACGTGATGACGCGGACGCTCTTGACGAACCGGGCGGAGCGGTAGACGTCCCATACCCAGGCGTCCTGCAGGGTCAGGTCGAAGTAGACCTCGCCGTCGGCGCTGCGCGCCTGCAGGTCAACGTGGTTGGCAAGGTAGAAACGCCGTTCGGTCTCGACCACATAGCTGAACAGCCCGACGACGTCGCGGTATTCGCGGTAGAGCTGTAGCTCCATGTCGGTCTCATAGTTTTCAAGGTCCTCGGCACTCATGGTTCCATCTTGCACCATCCGGCGCCGGCCGCGCGCCACACGACGGGCCGGCCGCGCGCCACCGGCGGGCCGCACCCCCACGCCGGAGCGGCTAGAGCAGCTGCCAGCTGACCCGGTGGTACGGCGTGGGACCGCCGGTCCGGAGCGCTTCCTTGTGCGATGCGGTGCCGTAGCCCTTGTTCACGTCCCAGCCGTAGGCCGGGTATTGGGTGTGCAGCTCGCACATCATCGCATCGCGCTCGACCTTCGCGATGATGCTGGCCGCGGCGACGCTGAGGCACTGCATGTCGGCTTTGACCAGTGTGTGCACCGGGGCGTCGCAGCCGGGTTCGGCGGGGGCATCGTCAAACAAGGAGGGCTGCAGATCCGGCGAGAGCCAGTTGTGGCTGCCGTCCAGCAGGACAACCTCGGGCCTGACGCCGGCGGCGAGCACGGCAAACCAGGCCCGGTTCCCGGCAAGCCGGAGCGCTGCGATGATCCCGAGTTCGTCGATCTCGGTCGCGGACGCATGCCCTACGGCGGAGGCGACGCTCCAGTCCCGGACCAGCGGCACCAGCCGTTCCCGGTCCGCGACCTTGAGGAGCTTGCTGTCCCGGACATCGGCCAGGAGCTTCTGCTGCTGCAGGTCCACGACGGCGATCCCCACGCTGACGGGACCGGCGAGGGCGCCGCGGCCGACCTCGTCGATGCCCGCGAGGAGCCGTGCGCCGGAGCTGCGGAAACGGCGTTCGTAGTCGAGGGTGGGGGCTGCTGACATGACGGGCGGCTTACTTTCCGGCCGGGGCGGGCACGCTGCGGAAGACGTCCGGGTAGTTGTCCAGGGCCGACATCCTGTTCAGCGGCCACGCGATGACGGCGGCCTTGCCTTCAATGTCGGATTCGTTGACGAAGCCGCCGTTGGTGTCCATATGGGCGCGGGAATCCGCGGAGTGGTTGCGGTTGTCGCCCATGACCCAGACCTTCCCCGCGGGCACGACGACGTCGAAGTCGCGGACCTGGGGAATCTCCGCGGAATTGATGTATTTCTCGTCCAGCGGCACGCCGTTGACGGTGAGCTGTCCGCCGGCGTCGCAGCAGACCACGTGGTCGCCCGGGAGCCCGATGACGCGCTTGACCAGGTGCTGTTCGGAGTTGTCCGGCAGCAAACCGACGAACGTCAGCCCGTCCTGCACCCAGGTGAACGGGCCCTTCGTCTTCTCGGCCGCGGGGGCGAGCCAGCCCTGGCTGTCCCGGAACACCACTACGTCCCCGCGCTGGAGCGCCATGGGCTCGGGCACGAGGAGGTTCACGAAGATGCGGTCGTTCACATCGAGGGTATTGACCATGGATTCGGACGGGATGTAGAAGGCCCGGAACAGGAAGGTCTTGATGAGGAAGGAGAGCACGATCGCCACGATGACCACCGTGGCGACCTCCTTCAGCCACAGGAAGAGGGGGCTGCGCCCTTCACGGGCCTTGGCCTTCCTGGCCCGGCGGGACGTCGGGCCGGCGTGGGCGGGGCCGGCGTGGGCGGGGCCGGCGGCCCGGTCCCGCTCCGCCCCCTCGGCCCCGGCCCGGTCCGGCCTGGCAGCCTCCGTCCGGGCAGCCTCCGTCCGGGCAGCCTGGATGCGGTCAGTCTCGGTCCGATCAGCGCGCTGCGCTCCGGCGCTGTCGTCCTGCGACGCCGACGCAGAAGCCGACGCCGGAGCCGGCGCACCAGCCGGTGGATCCGCCGGCTCGTCCGCCGGGATCGCCGAGGCGGTAACCCGGGGTCGGTCCTGGCCCTGCGGATCAGGAGTGCGCGGTTCGGTCTCGGGCATCTACTGTCCGTTCGTCGTCGTCGTTGTCGCAGCCGGTTCGGGCCGCGCTACTGCTGCAAATCTATCAAGCGGCCAGATGATATGTACCGGCCGGCCAATGACGCGTTCCAGCGGCACCATGCCGCCGCCGGGGGCGCCCAGCAGGCTCCGGGAATCGGCCGACATGGAGCGGTGGTCGCCCATGAGCCAGAGCCGCCCGGCGGGCACCTGGACGGCGAACTTCACGTCGCTCGGAGTGTCCCCCGGATACACATACGGTTCCGCAACTTGCTGGCCGTTGACTGTGAGCCGGCCGCCCGCATCGCAGCAGACCACACGGTCGCCGGGCAGTCCGATGACGCGCTTGACATACGTGGTGTCGCTGCCCGCCAGGCCGAGCCAGCGTCCGGCTTCGGCGAGGGCATCCACCACGGGGCCGTTGCCGCTGTTGAGCGGGGCGAAGGAGCCGCGCCCGTCAAAGACGACGACGTCGCCCCGGCCCAGGGGCTCAGCCTGGAAGCCGGCCCGCGCCACCACGATCCGGTCCCCCGTGTGCAGGAGCGGCTCCATGGAGGCGGACGGGATGAAGAAAATGTCCACCCACAGCGAGCGGACCACGGCGCTGATGGCCACGGCGAGCACCAGGGCCAGCAACGCAAAACGCCAGCCCGGTTTCCTGGGCTGGCGTTTTGGCTGTTCCATGTTCCGTATCCCCTGGCGCTGTCGTGAACTAATGTGCGCTGTTGCGGATAGCTCGGGCGCCGCACTAGCTGACGCACCGGGTACGGTCCGTGGATCCGCGGTGAAAGACTGCGTTGGAAGTCTGGGAAGACTTACTTGGCGGTCTGGAAGTCGCGCTTTTCCTTGATCTTCGCGGCCTTACCACGCAGGTTACGCATGTAGTAAAGCTTGGCGCGGCGCACGTCACCCTTGGAGACGAGCTCGACCTTGTCGATGATCGGGGAGTGCACCGGGAAGGTACGCTCCACGCCGACACCGAAGGAGACCTTGCGGACGGTGAAGGTTTCGCGGACGCCATCGCCCTGGCGGCCAAGGACGAAACCCTGGAAGACCTGGACGCGGGAGTTCTTGCCTTCGATGATGTTCACGTGAACCTTGATGGTGTCACCCGCGCGGAACTCGGGAACATCGGTGCGCAGCGAGGCTGCATCTACGGAATCGAGGATATGCATTGATCCACTCCTGGTGAACGCCACAGGTCACTCACGTTGGGTTACGGCGGCCAAGCCCGGCGGCATGCGCCGCCCGGAAATTTCCGCCGAAAGTTTGTCAATCCGGCCCTGTCAGGAGTAGACGGGGCCGGGGTGCCGGGCTGTTGGTAGCGCTCCCCCTGTGGCAGGTTCGCAACCCAGCAGGCACAAGGACTAATTTTGCCACATTTTGTGCGGGTTAGCCCAATCCCGGCGGTTAGGCGTCGGGACGGCGCAGCAGGCGGCCATCGACGACGTCGTACCCCAGGTCGGAGAAGGCCGTGCGGTCCGCGCGCGGCAGCTTGCCGGCGTCGAACTCCACGAGGAGGTCGGGGCGGCGTTCGGCGGTGCGCCGGTACTGCTCATGGCGGCGCCACTGGGCGATCTTGCCGTGGTTGCCGCTCAGCAGCACGGCCGGGACGTCCCGGTCCCGCCAGCTGGAGGGCTTGGTGTAGACGGGGTACTCGAGCAGCCCGTCCGAGTGGGACTCCTCCACGAGGGACTCGGGGTTGCCCACGACGCCGGGCAGCAGCCGCCCGATGGCCTCGACCATGGCCAGCACGGCGACTTCGCCGCCGTTGAGGACGTAGTCCCCCAGGCTCATCGGGCGCACCGTGAAGTGCTCCGACGCCCATTCCAGGACCCGTTCGTCGATGCCTTCATAGCGCCCGCAGGCGAACACCAGCTGGTCTTCCTCCGCCAGTTCGTGCGCGGTGGCCTGGGTGAAGCGCTCCCCCGCCGGCGACGGGACGATCAGCACGGGTTTGCCGGCCGACCCGGGAGGGCCCGCTGCGCCGGCGTCGCTTGCGGCCCTTGCGTCCCCGGCGTCCTCGGACCGCCCGGCGGCCACGGCGGTGAGGGCCTGCGCCCAGGGTTCGGGCTTCATGACCATGCCGGCGCCGCCGCCGTAGGGGGTGTCATCAACCGTCCGGTGCCGGTCGGTGGTGAAGTCCCGCAGGTCATGGACCTTGAGGTCCAGCAGGCCGTCCTGGCGGGCCTTGCCGATTAGTGACAGCTCCAGCGGGGCCAGGTATTCCGGAAAGATGCTGACGACGTCGATTCGCATCTACGCGTTGCCCCCGGCGGCGGTGCCCTGCGCTTCGGGGTCCTGGGTTTCCTGGGCTTCGGGGACCCGGGTTTCGGGCGCCTGGGTATCGGGCGCCTCGTCCGTGTTGACCTCGAACAGTCCGGGCGGCGGGGTGACGAGGACGTACTTTTCAGCCACGTTGACCTCGGGCACAATCTGCTCGACGAACGGGATCAGGACTTCCTTGCCGTCGTCCGTGGTGACCACCAGCAGGTCCTGGACCGGCAGCGTGTGCAGCGCCGAGACCTTGCCGACCACGTTGCCGCCCACCCGGACTTCCAGGCCCACGAGCTCGTGCTCGTACCAGCCCTCGTCGTCGTCCTCGGCGCCGATGTCGTCGGTTTCGATGAACAGCTTCGCGCCGCGCAGGGTCTCGGCCTCGTTGCGGGTTTCGATCTCATCGAAGGCCAGCAGCAGTATGTCCTTGTTCCAGCGGGCGCTGAACACCGTCAGCGGCCCGGCCGAGGCGGGTTCCACGATGAACTGCGTGCCGGGGACAAAACGGTCGCCGGGCGCGTCGGTGAGCACCTGGACGGTCACTTCGCCGCGGATGCCGTGGGGCTTGCCGATTCGTGCCACCTGGAGCTGCATCTGTTCCTCTGTTCGGGGTTGGTGATTCTGTGTTCTCTGGTGCGGAAATGCGGGAAAACAGTCCGGCCCCTCCACCATTATCTGGTGAAGGGGCCGGACTCAAGACAAGTAGTGCTGAAAGCGTTACCGGCGGCGGTCGGTGTCGACGACGTCGACCCTGACCGGCTCGCCGTCCGCCAGCGCCGCAACCACAGTGCGCAAAGCGCGTGCGGTCCGGCCCTGCCGGCCGATCACCCGTCCGAGGTCGTCCTGATGAACGCGCACCTCGAGGGTTTCCCCGCGGCGGTTGTTCTTCGCACTGACCTTGACGTCCTCGGGGCTGTCAACAATCCCGCGGACCAGGTGTTCGAGCGCTTCTGCCAGCAATTTACTCAGCCTCGGTGGTCTCTGCTTCGGCGGCGTCGGCGGGAGCCTCGGCAGCTTCGTCCTTCTTAGCCTTCTTGGTGATGGCTTCCGGGATGATCACGGAACCCTTTTCCGGGGTAACGAAGGCAGCCTTGGGAGCCTTGGTCTTCAAGGTTCCCTCCTGGCCGGGGAGACCCTTGAACTTCTGCCAGTCACCGGTGATCTTCAGGATCGCGGCGACCTGCTCGGACGGCTGTGCGCCGACGCCGAGCCAGTACTGGGCACGGTCCGTGTCGACCTCGATGTACGAGGGCTCTTCGGTCGGGTGGTACTTGCCGATCTCTTCGATAGCACGGCCATCACGCTTGGAGCGTGAGTCCATGACGACGATGCGGTAGTACGGTGCGCGCATCTTGCCGAAGCGCTTAAGGCGAATCTTTACGGCCACTTTTGTGGTCACTCCTGTTTCTGAAACGGGGTCGAGCCCGGCGTTCTGCACCCGTGGGGCGGGCCGTACTTGGGGGTTCTAAGGGACAAGATCCAGACGCGGAGAGAGGGGCCACGCAGATCGAGTACCTGTTCATTGTGCCAGATCACCGGCAGGATTTCGACTTGACACGGGCCCGGCGCACCGGCGCGCGTCCTGGCAGCGGCCTTGGGGGCCGGTCAGGACGTCCAGACGTAGAGGCCGGACCTGGTGGCGGGGTCGACGGCGGCGGCGAGCTCGGCGATCCGGCGGACGTAGCCCCGGGCCTCGTCCGGGCCGAAGGGCATGTCCTCTTCGGCGGCCCAGTTGGCGGCGACATCCTCCAGGACGTCGCCCTCCCCTTCCGTTTCATAGCTGAGCAGTTCCGCCAGCGTGCGGACCATTGCCGCCGGGACGCCGAGCAACGAGTCGCTGGCCACGTCAACCATGGCCAGTTCATAGTCCGCGCCCGGGGCGTGCACGGCGACGCCGGCGAGGTCGCCCAGCCGCTCCACCTCGAAGTCACTGATCTCCGGGATGCGGACGGCCCCCTGCGCGGCCGGGGCGCCGCCTTCCAGTGCGCCGGCGCGCTTGAGGGCTTCTTCGTGGGTGGACACAAAGAGTTCGGTGAATCCCATGCAGCTGGTCCTTAGGGTTCGGCGGTCCACGGACCGCTGTTTTCGACGTCGCTTCAGCCTAGTCGCTTCAGCGCGCGGCGACGCCCCGGCTGCTGGACATGCCCTCCGCGACGGGCCGAGGCCCGCCTCCCTTGCGTGCGGACATGCCCTCCCCCGGCCGCGAGCAATGGACATATGGCAGGAGTGTCCATTCCCGGCTGTGAACTGGTCCCCGAAAGTTGGACTGGTTGGTAAGAGCCTAGGCTGCGAGGGCCTGGGTCCGGTATTGCAGCGGGCTCAGGCCCTCGAG